>NZ_AUJH01000014.1:0-179913 GCF_000424125.1 Butyrivibrio sp. FC2001 | reverse complement strand
TCTCACAGTTCGTTGTTACTAGGCTAATGCAACCTCTGTGAGACCTCCACGCTTAAGGTGCACGCTCTTTCTCTCCATATATCCGCCACATTTACTCTGCTACTACAAAAGTGATAGTTATTAGACTTCGTTGCTCTTGGCCAACTTATCTCTCGTAGCCTAGCCTTATATGTGATTTCTGTCCGTCGGACCAGAGATTTGCTTACAGCTTCCTTCAGATTCCACCTCACGATGGACACCCTTGCTGTTCGGCTATACACTTCCCACTATCTGGGCGTGTTCGGGACTTGCACCCGTTAGAGCGCGCCCATGGCGCGCAAACCAAGAAAGAATTTCGCATGCGAAATTCTCGCGCCGTTGCAAGATGTCCGGGGGACATCTGCTTTGCAACGACCGAAGTGGAACGTAGACGCGGTTGCAGAATGCAACATATTCCATTCGCGCGAGTGCGCATCCACGCGGAGCGTTTTAATATCATAGGAAAGCAATTTCCTATGATATTAAAAAGCGCTCAACCTTTGTAGTTAAGCGCTTATCATCTTATGGCTTGCCCGTCCTTCCTTCTGCCTTACCATATGTAATCCAGTGCTGATATAGCTGTTCCGGAGTACGTATCCCTGCTGCCAGAAGATCAGGATATCTATGTGCATAATATGCCGCATCAAAGTCCGGCGCAAAAACCTTGGGAGTCGGAATTAAAGCTTTAGGAACTACATAAGTCTGACTGCCTACCCTTCCCTCTGCCTTACCATATGTGATCCAGTGCTGATATAACTGTTCCGCAGTACGCAGTCCTGCCGCCAAAAGATCAGGGTATCTATGCGCATAATATGCCGCATCAAAGTCCGGATCTGCAATAGCTTCAGTACCTTGAGCAAGATTTTTATAGTTAATAGCATGTGCATCCATGCTTTTTACAGCAAAAGGTCCGAAAAATATTGCAGTCGCCATGATAAATGTAAATAATTGTTTTTTCATTTCTATTACTCCCTCCATTCGTTATCCCCAAATATATTATATATATTCTCACCGACTTGGTCATATTTACCTGACACTTTAAATATATCATTTTCAATGGGCAAAAGCACGAAAAAAGCGCTCAACATCGTGTTAAGCGCTTACAATGAGACACGTGGGAATCGAACCCAGTTAATCTTTTTTTAAGAAATACAGTAAGGAAGGAGGTTCCCGCACATCGGTTGTGTCTTAAGGTAATCAATTTGGTAATCAATCCATACTAAGTTTTTGCTCTATCTCTTCTGGCGAAGGAAGCAGATTTGACAACTCATATTCGGATATTCCTATTGGCTCATTTGAAGTACTTACAGAATATTTCGCAAGAATATTATTCTTACTCTTACATATAATTAATCCGATTGTCTTGTTATCTCCTTCTCTCCTTATTAAATCATCAGCTATTGCAACATAAGTCGCTGTTTGGCCTATATCGCTGGATTTAAATGCTTTTACCTTTACTTCAACGACAACATAACAGTGTAGCCATAAGTGGTAAAACAAAAGATCGATATATTCCTCCGTTCCATCTATTGGTAACGGATACTCCCTTCCCACGAAAGCAAACCCTTTACCCAATTCCAGAAGAAATTTAATAACATTTTCTACCAATGCATCTTTTAATTGCTTTTCATCATAATCTTCCCGGATTGCAAGAAAATCAAAATTATATGGATCTTTTGTCATTTCTTGAGCAAGATCACTCTGTGGTGCAGGTAAAGCATACTCAAAATTCGATATTACTTTTCCCTGTCTTGCAAATAAATCAGTATCCAAAAAGTTTTCTAGAACTGCTCTGGACCAGTTGTTTTGGATTGTTTTTCTTACAAAGAAACTTGCTTTTTCGCTATCACCCTTGCATCGATCTATAATTACTCGATGATGCCCCCACGGAACGCCAAACAATTCATCCAAAGATAATTCTCCCACAAGTTGTGGGAAATTGTTGTCTTTCGCTTTTCCCACAACTTGTGGAAAATTTGTTGTGGTTAATTAACCTTTGATAGCTCTTTTCTTTTGTGGTGATATATAATCTGTTTTTTTCCTTTATCTTGTAGCCATAACAGCCAATATGACTAAAAGCAGCTCATATAATCAAATTTAACCCCTTAGAGCTCTTTATTACAGTTATGCTCTAAGGGGTTTATAATACCTTAAATCATCATTATTTAGCCTTCTGCTATTGTTTTTTATTAGTCTCTATTCACTCTAACAGTTTGCTTTTTCTTTCCTTTTGGCTCTAATAGATTGTTTATAGGTACTATATCATCATAGCCTTTCTTCAGATCAGCTCCAAACAAATTAACATAATGTCTTGTCATTTCAAGTTGGGAATGACCTAATATCCTTTGCAATCTAAATATATCGCCACCATTAAGCACATACATCTTTGCAAACGTATGTCTTAAAGCATGCGCGCTTGTCTTATCTACTCCTCTCTTGATGTTGTAATCGTATAAAGCAGATTGTAAAGCCTTTGTAGTTAATTGTTCATCTTCTATATTACAAAATAGGTATTTATCATCACTTGCATTTGTTCTACATTTCTTAATATATGTTCTTAGTGTTCGTTTCAATCCGCTTGCCAATGGTATATAAGATGATTTTTTGTTCTTTTGTTCTCTTATAATGATTTCATCTCTGCCAAAATGAACATCACCCATCTTTATATTAACAATGGTCTCTATGCGATTTCCTGTCGCTAATATCCAATTGACAATAGCCCATGTTCGCCATTCAACAAAAGAAGCGTTTCTTTGTGGTTCAGCTATCAGCAGCTTCACCTCTTCTTCTGAATATGTTTCTATTATTGCTTCTTGTCCTTTAACCATCTTAATATCAACTTTTTCATTGATATAGCCTTCTATATAGCACCAATTTACAAACGTTCTTAAATCTCTTAAATAATGGTTAATTGAAGCAAGATGTAGATTTTCAGGCTTTTGAAGATAATTCATGTAATGAAGCACCATACCTTTGTCTATTTCTTTAGTGCTCATTTCTTCATCAAAGCAAAAGAAGAATTTTTTAAAACTGTTATTATAGCTTTCTATTGTTTGGATAGACCTACCTTCTGCCCTCTTTTCAGAAATAAAGTTCTCCATCAACTCTTTAACTGAATACTCTTCATCTTGCTTTACTTTCAGACGCTTACTCATTTTACTTTCTCCTCGATTAGTGTAGTCAAGCAGCATAATCAAGCGCCCTTAATTTAGACTACTTGATTATTCCACGTTTACGCACATAATCAAGTAAAGAAAAAAAACGCTGAAAGCCTTGTACTTTCAACGTTTTTGCAAAAGTAAATGAGACACGTGGGAATCGAACCCACGACAACTTGATTAAAAGTCAAGTGCTCTACCAACTGAGCTAGTATCTCATATATATGAACTGCCTCAGCAGTGATATATCAAAAAACTGGGCTAGCGGGATTCGAACCCACGAGTGCAGCAGTCAAAGTGCTGTGCCTTACCGCTTGGCGATAGCCCATCATACACAGCAAGATGTGCTTTACTAAAATAATAACTCAGATTAAAAACATAATCTAGAAGTTATCGCCCTAAAATAAAAAAGGGTGGATAGTGGGACTCGAACCCACGGTCTCCAGAACCACAATCTGGCGCGCTAACCAACTGCGCCATACCCACCATACACTCAGATCTATTATTTAAATCTGAAAATGTGCCCGAAGGGATTCGAACCCCCGACCCACGGCTTAGAAGGCCGTTGCTCTATCCAGCTGAGCTACGGACACATTTATCGCAATCTCGCGGCGACATTTATAAAGTATAAAGTAGAGTCATGATAATGTCAATAAAAAAAATATTATTTTTTACTTTTTTTATTCCAAAGCCCTACAATGCCACAGAACACGGGGATTTGCGGTTTTTTATTTTCTTCATTATTATACTAAATATTTGCCGTTCTGAACACAAAATTCATTATTTAATTAAGAATATTTACATGAATATTGTGTGCGGGTTTATTGTCTGAGATAATGATTTAGTGTCTAAAATATCTAAACGGAGAAAAGTATGGGGAACATTTTTAAGGATAAAGCTTTCTATAATAAGTTAATTCGTCTCACATTACCAATAGCATTCCAAAGCCTTATGCTGGCTGCAGTGGCTGCTGCCGATGCAGTAATGCTGGGCAGAATTGAACAAAATCAGATGGCCGCCGTATCGCTGGCAACGCAGATTCAGTTCGTCCAGAACATGGTACTGACCGCCGCCACAGCCGCAGGCGCCATCCTCGGTGCGCAGTATTACGGCAGAAAGGATACGGATACGATCAATAAGGTCTTTGGCATGATGGTCAGAGTTGTGGGCATTGTTTCCATACTTACTGCTGCCGGATGTCTCCTGATTCCTGAGCTTCTTATGAACATTTTCGCTCACGATCCGGAGCTCATAAGGATTGGCGCATCATATCTGAGGATCGCAGGATGGTCATATTTCCTGACAGGAATCTGTGAGTGCTACCTAGTAATAATGAGAGTAACAAACCACGTCAATCGAAGCGCTCTCATCAGCACCTGCGCTGTTGTGATAAATATCATCCTGAATTCAGTATTCATTTTCGGACTGTTTGGAATTCCTGCCATGGGCGCAAACGGAGCTGCTCTTGCGACTCTTATCTCACGAATTATAGAACTTGCCTGGGCTGTCACTTCTGCCCACCAGAAGGGCTTTTTACATCCAAACTACCGCTACATATTTACATTCTTTGCCAGTCTTGAAAAGGACTTTATAAAAATCGCTCTTCCGCTCCTTGGAGGCGGTCTTTTCTGGGGTGTGGGCTTTACCTCTTACACCGCAATAATGGGGCATCTCGGAGCAGATGCTGCCGCTGCCAATTCTGTAGCTGCCGTGGTCAGAGACCTGTTCTGCTGCATGTGTAACGGTATAAGCAGCGCAGGCGGAATCATGGTAGGTAATGAGCTTGGTGCAGGAAAACTGGATAAGGGAAAGGAATACGGTATAAGGCTTGCAAAAATCTCGTATGTTATAGGATTTTTGAGCACCGCCCTGGTTCTGCTCGTAACCTTCCCGGTTGTGAATTTTATGAAGCTTACTCCTTCAGCCAAAAGCCTCCTCACAGGAATGATGGTCGTTATGGCCTTCTATATGATAGGAAGATGTGTTAACACCGTAATTATAAACGGCATCTTTTCCGCCGGCGGCGATACTCTGTTTGACGTTTACAGTCTTGCCGTGTGCATGTGGTGCCTGGCGATCCCCACAGCACTTTTAGGTGCCTTCGTTTTTCATTGGCCGATCGTTGCGGTATATGCCTGCACATGTCTCGATGAGGTAGGAAAAATTCCGTGGGTCATGTATCACTTCCAAAAATATAAGTGGGTCAAGGACCTTACAAGAAAGGCTTAGCGAATCAACGCTAAGCCCTTTTTCTTTACATTATTAAAATTCTTTCTTTTCCATGATTCGTGCACTGATCATATATGACACGAAGGTTACTATAATGCATGCGATTACCAAAGCAAGCAAAATTGAATACCCCGGAAGCCCTTGTAATGTATTAAACAGCCCTACTAAAGGCTTAACCACATCAATCGGAAGCGTTTTCACCCCGTAAATTAAAACAGCACAAATTCCAAATATACCAAACAGAACTAGTCTGCTTTTTTCAGAACCGTACTTAAACTGGAGCGGGATAATTATCCCTACCACCATGTAAATTGAAGGAATAGCAGCTGTCGCCATAATCAGATCGTCGGCAAGACCTGCTCCGCCGTGTCGTGAAATAGTTATTGCAATATTCACCACCGCACCAAAGCACCACGCAGCCACAGTCATTATCAGGCTGAACAGGTATTTTTCCTTCACATAGGTTTTCCTACCAAAGGGCAGTGTCATCAAAAAAGCAAAGCCATTGTCGAATTCGTCATAGCTGATTGTTCCTATCGCAGCTATCATAGCAAGCATCGTCAGATAGGTTATAACAAATGTTCCATCCATGGAAATCCCCATAACAACGGCCATGGCAAGGAAGATGAAAAGTGTCTGCTTTCTGATCAGTGTAAGTCGTATATCCTTTTCAATGAGACCACGCATCTTATTCACCTCCAGTCATCATCAAAATCAAGTCGTCAATGTTACTGTTTTCAATAACAATGTCCGGATAATTATCTGTATAAAACTGCTTTTCATTTGTAAAGCACACATCCCCAAAATGATCCTTCTTTGTGCTGAGAATATAGGATTTATCGAGCTTTTCGTAGTCATCCTCACTCACCTTGAGAATTGCATAATTGCTCAATATCTTGTCAGTATCCTCGTGAAGAACGATCTTGCCGTTATGTATCAGATAAATGTCGTCGCACAAGCCTTCCAGATCGGAGGATATATGTGACGTCAGTAAAATTGAACACTTTTCATTATCAATAAGATACTGTCTCAGCATATCAAGGATGTCGTTTCTCGCCTCCACGTCAAGTCCGGCAGTGGGCTCGTCCATTATAAGCAGGTCAGCCTTGTGACTGATCGCAACCAGTACGCGGAGCTTTGCTTTCATACCTGTTGAAAAGTCCTTGATTTTCTTATCCAGCGGAAGCCCCTGTGAAGAGCAGCTTTTCCTGAAAAAGTCCTCATCAAATGTGGAATACATCTTTTTCAGAATGCATATCACATCCTTTACGCTGAGATAGGCGCTAAATCCTGAGTCCGAAAGTGCAACTCCGATTGAAGTCTTCTCACTTCCGGTGAGCTCTGACGCTTCCTTACCATTTATGGTAACGTGTCCGCCATCAGGCTTTACCAGTCCAAGTATTGATTTTATCGTGGTGCTTTTTCCTGCACCGTTTTTCCCAACAATTCCTGTAACAGTCCCATCCGGAATTTCTAAAGAAACATCAAGCCGGAAGTCACCGTAGTTTTTTACAAGATTATCTACCTTAACCATCAGTTTTCCTCCAAAATGATCTGTACGATCTCAAGTATATCCTCATTGGTGAGCCCAACCGCTCTCGCGTTTTCAACCGCAGCAGCGAAGTCATCCTCCACTGTCTTCCTCCTGGCTTCCATAGCAAGCTGTTTATCGGTTGCGGCAACATATGTGCCCTTCCCGTGAACAGTGATTACAAAGCCCTCTTCTTCCAACTTGTCATAGGCCTTTTTGACAGTCAGCGCACTTATTCGCAGCTCAGCTGAAAGTGCTCTTACAGATGGAAGTGCCTCATTTTCCGCGAGCTCTCCGCTTATGATATTGTTTTTCACCTGATTCATAAGCTGTTCGTATATAGGCACCATTGAGGTATTGTTCAAAATGATATGCATATCTTCATCCTCCACAAACAGCATATAACAGTATATAACTGTTGTCAACTGTTATATACTGTTTACTTAAAAATTTTTTTAGTTTTTCTGCTTCATGGCATAAAAACACCGACCCTCCAGCAGTCAGCCCGTGATCTGACTAGTTGGAAGGTCGGTTCATTAAACTATTTTTATTTGGTTTTCAGCTGCAGTTCTGAGATGTCTCAAGGATTGCCCTTACTCTTATTAGTTGTATTTGCAAACTGCTCTGCTGCCCTTATATCGGCTGATCTTGTAATCTATACCCTGACTTATGGTGCTCTTTATATAGCAGTCCATGACGTCCTTATAACCGCGTTTTCCGTCCTTTTCATAATGAGATATAAGCGACATAAACTCATCATCCACATACTCTATATAAAGAACTTCTTCGTCCTCTGTCTTTACCAAAATGTACTCTGTGTTTCCGTCAGTGGTTATTCTGGTGTACTCGAAGTCCTCACTCTCAAGGAAGCTTGTCATATCCTCGATTGTGCCAAGCATAGCTTCTGTAGCCTGATCGATGGTGTCACCGGTTTTGCTCTCTGAAAATGCATCCTGCTCGATGGAGATGTCAAGATCAAGCTCAGACATATCCTCACCTGTATCTTCAGCTGCTTCATCACTGGTCATCTCGAGTTTAGCAGTCTCGCCAAATGACATCTCTGCTTCGGATGATTCGGGTATTTCAGGTGCTGCTTCTTCTATGGATATATCGATATCTGCTTCAGGTGCCATTTCTTCTGCAGATATTTCAGCTTCCGCTTCAGGTGCCATTTCTTCCGCAGCTATTTCAGTTTCTGCTTCAGGTGCCATTTCTTCCGCAGCTATTTCAGCTTCTGCTTCAGGTGCCATTTCTTCCGCAGCTATTTCAGCTTCCATCTCAGGAATTGATATTTCTTCGGTGACGATATCCGCTACTTCCTCACCGCCCATATCTTCTTCACTAAGCAGCATATCCGATTCGGGTATCTCCACATCAGGAAGATCCAGGTCAAGCTCAGGTTCTTCGATCTGAATATCATCTGTAAACTCTTCCTCAGAAGGTGCTTCCACTTCGATAGGAGCATCAAGAATCGCGCGCTCTTCCTCCAAGGAAATCTCAGGTGCGGGCTCTTCCGGGATAGGTGCTTCCTCAAGTGCGGGAGCTTCTTCCATTGCTGGAATTTCTTCAGCGGCAGGCGCTGCTTCTTCCACTACTGGTATTTCTTCAACTTCAGGAGCAGCTTCTTCCATTACTGGCATTTCCTCAACCGCAGGGGCAGCCTCTTCCATTATGGGCATTTCCTCTGCTACAGGTACTGCCTCTTCCACTACAGGGATTTCTTCAGCGGCAGGCGCTGCTTCTTCCACTACTGGTATTTCCTCAGCCACAGGCGCTGCTTCTGCCGCAGGAGTTTCCTCAACTGCAGGAACTGCCTCTTCTACTACTGGTATCTCTTCAGCTACTGTCGCTGCTTCTTCCACTACGGGTATTTCCTCAGCCACAGGCGCTGCTTCTGCCGCAGGAGTTTCCTCAACCACAGGTACTTCCTCTGCTGCAGGTGCTGCCTCTTCTACTACTGCTATCTCTTCAGCTACTGTCGCTGCTTCTTCCACTACAGGTATTTCCTCAGCCACAGGTGCTGCTTCTGCCGCGGGTATTTCCTCTACTACAGGCGCTGCTTCTGCCACAAGTATTTCTTCAACCGCAGGTGCTGCCTCTTCTACTACGGGGATTTCCTCTGCTAAAGGCGCTGTCTCTTCTACTACTGGTATTTCTTCAACTACAGGTGCGGCTTCTGCCACAGGAACTTCTTCTGCTACTGTCGCTGTTTCTTCCACTACAGGAGATTCCTCTGCTACTGGTGCGGCTTCTTCCACTACAGGTATTTCCTCAGCCACAGGTGCTGCTTCTGCCGCAGGTGCTTCCTCAGCTACAGGCGCTACTTCTTCTACTACTGGTATCTCTTCAGCTATTGTTGCTGCTTCTTCTACTGTAGGTATTTCCTCAACTGCCGGAGCCGCTTCTGCCACAGGAACTTCCTCGACTACTGGAGCAGCTTCTTCTACCACAGGAACTTCTTCTGCTACTACAGGTATCTCTTCAGCTACTGTCGCTGCTTCTTCTACTGCAGGCACTTCCTCAACTGCAGGCGCTGCTTCTGCTACTACTGGTATCTCTTCAGCTATTGTCGCTGCTTCTTCTACTGCAGGCACTTCCTCAACTGCAGGCGCTTCTTCTACTACCGGAGCTTCTTCAGCCACTGTCGCTGCTTCTTCCACTACAGGAGCTTCCTCAGCTGTAGGCGCTGCCTCTGCTACTACTGGTATCTCTTCAGCTACTGTCGCTGCTTCTTCCACTACAGGCACTTCCTCAACCACAGGTGCTGGTTCTTCTGCTACTGCCGGCACTTCCTCAGCTACAGGTGCTGGTTCTGCCGCAGGTGCTTCCTCTACTGATGGAGCCGCCTCTGCCACAGGAGCTTCCTCTACTGCCGGAGCTGCCTCTGCCACAGGCGCTTCCTCTGCTACAGGTGCAGCCTCAACTACTGGTGCTGCTTCTTCCACTACAGGCACTTCCTCAACTACAGGCGCTGCTTCTGCCACAGGAACTTCCTCGACTACTGGAGCAGCTTCTTCTACTACTGGTATCTCTTCAGCCACTGTTGCTTCTGACACAGGTGCTTCCTCTACTGCCAGAGCCGCTTCTGCCACAGGAACTTCCTCAGCTACTGTCGCTGCTTCTTCTACTACAGGAATTTCCTCAACCGCAGGTGCTGCTTCTGCTGCCGCTGCCATGGCGGCTGCCTCAGCTGCTACCGCAGCTTCCTTAGCCTCGAAAGCTGCAACTTCCTCAGCAAACGCAATTTTCTCTAAATTCTTATCTACATCAGCTGCTGTAGCCACAGCCTCAGGAGCCTGCTCAGCTGTTGCTGGTGTAGCCTTTTTTCTTGTAGCTCTGGGTTCCTTTTCAGGCACGGGAGCCTGTTCCTGTTCATTTGTATTTCCCATAATCAATCTCCTTTGAGAAGAACCAATAACCCTACATATATATTATCTTTTAAACTTACTCAAATGAGAAATTAACTTCTTATAAAAATACTAAATTCTTTGTTATCAATCGATTATCACATTTTTCCTATAACTGGTTCACCACTCAGCTTTAAAAATTATCGTAATTTCGTTTGTGTTAAGTCTATTCATTCATCTCCTAACCTTTAGACTTACTTTTTCCTCTTGAAATATTTCCAAAAGGTTCTATCAAGTAAAAAATATGCAGAAAAATTACGCCGATTGCCCTGACTAGATCACTTCCGGTTGAACACCCATCAAAAAATGAGTTGTATTTCGTAATCCCTTACGTCAATCCAGCACATGTTAGACCACCTGGTTGAAAACCACCCTGGAACATCCAAAAAACAGCCAAAAAAGCAGCAAAATTCCAGCTGCAAAAATCAGCTGCAAAAATCAGCAAAATCCTCCAAAAAGCCAGTCGCAAAAAGCCAGCAAAAATCCACCAAAAAAGCCAGCAAAATCTAACAAAATGCCAGTCGCAAAAAGCCTCCAAAAATCCACTAATCGAGCGCATAATTCAGCCCATCCCCCCAGAGCCACAGATCAAAGAGAAATGTGCATAAAAAAGACACCCTTCAATCGAAGAGTGCCTTAAAACCACTACCACAAAACAGCAACCATTTATCCAGTTACATTCATAATAATCCAGTGTCAGTAGTACCAAGCTACCAATAATAGCAATACACTCACATCACTTAAAACAAATCCAGATATTTAAGCTCAAATGATAATTCTCCCTCATCATCGATCGTGATGACAATATATGAAGGCTTTCTGCCTTCCTGTCTGGGATATGAGAGACTGCCGGGATTAAACACGTACATGCCATCAATCTCTGCGGCGATAGGTCTGTGGGTGTGCCCATAAATGACTACATCTGCGCCTCTGGCAAAGGCTTCACGCTGGACTTCATCACTGCCCATGTTCACAAGATATCTGTGACCATGTGTCACGAAAAATGTGTGAGGCCAGACTTCAAAAACCTGCTCGTCAGGAAGATTGCAGAAGAAATCATTATTGCCTCTTACAATGCGCATGGGTGCACCTGCAAGCTGCTGCATCTGTGTTTCACTTCCTTCTGTATCTCCGCAGTGGATAATAAGATTTACCGGGCTTTCCTTTTCAACAACCCTATAAAAATTCTCATCCTTTCTATGAGTATCACTAACAACCAAAATCTTATGCATATAAAGTTCCTGTCTACTTCTATATTTTTGCCTGCCATAAACACTTATGGCAGATAATCCAATCAGCCCTTAAGCTTCTTTGCCATAAGTCTGAGTGCCTTGCCTCTGTGGCTGATGGCGTTCTTCTCTTCAGGTGAAATCTCAGCTGAGGTCTTTCCATATTCAGGCAGGAAGAAAATCGGATCATAGCCAAAACCATTCTCACCTGCTATCTCGTGACCGATAATGCCTTCCATTGTAGCCTTCACAACATATTCTCTGCCGTCAGCAAGTACAGCACTGATAGCACAAACGAATCTTGCTGTGCGCTTTTCATCCGGTACCCCTTCAAGCTTCTCAAGGATCTGCTTGTTCTTCTCAGAGTAGGGTGTATCGTGTCCAAGGAAACGAGCTGAATATATGCCGGGTGCCTTATCAAGAAAATCAATCTCAAGACCTGAATCATCTGCCATAACGCAGTAATCAGTCATGCCCTTTTCCTTACAAACCTCAGCGACAGCTCTTGCCTTGATCATCGAATTCTCTTCAAAGGTGCTTCCGTCCTCAACGATATCGAGGTCGATCCCCTCATCCTTCATTGAATTTATTTCGGAAGTAAGATCACCCATGATCTCCCTGATCTCTCTCATCTTGTTGTTGTTACCTGTGGCAAAAATAATCTTCATGAATTCTCTCCGTATCGTTTTTTATTGTTGTTCAAGATTAGTCTCATTAAAAGCGGCTATGATTCCATCAGCCACACCCTGTGAGCACTTTTCTATATAACTGCTTTTCTCCAGCTTATCATGATCAACTCTGTTGTTAAGATTCCCGATCGTAACAAATGCTGAAGGAACAACAGATGCCTGCAATTCCTCATTGTCGGTAGCTGCCGCCAGCCCGAGAGCCTTATACTCGGTAGCAGACACAACTCCCATCTCAAGCTTATCAGCCAGCTGAATATTACCGAAACCTCTTATGAAAAACTTATCATTGTAATAAGTTCTGATTCCCGATTCACTCTCAACCGTCTCATCTATTCCCAGCTGAATAAAGTAATCTGCATGAGAATCTGCAAGCAGAGTTTTAAGCTCCTCTGCATTTAACCTTCTCTCATCAAGTGTGGTGTAGTAGATCTTAATATCCGCTTTATCATTTAGATAATTACGAATATACGGTATCATCTCAAGGCCGATCTCATCAACAGGATCGATCACAACCACATTTTCATAGTCGTCAGAAGGCTCCTTAAAGCTGACCACAATCTCTCTGTCACCCATAGATGTCTCATTTTCATAAAGTCCATCCAGCTGAAAAGTAAGTCGTACAAGCCCCTTCTCATTAAGTGGTGTAAAGGTGCCCTGCTGAACACATTCGAGATCTGTTATTACCGCATTTTTGCTGTAAAAATCTGCACTTTTTCCATCTATATATAATACAAACTGATGTTGTCCATGCTTTTCTTCAAGGGTGATCCTGTCAGAATTAACACCGCCCTCAAGCGGAATGACAAGTGTGCCCTGTCCCTTGTCACCGGTCGGCGCGCTCACCTCAAGCAGATACTCCTTGCCATCCACTTCCTTATAAAAGCTGGCATTTTCTGCCGCAGCGATGATTACGCTTTTAGTGACAGTCCTGAAAAACATGACGCCCAGCGATATCAGGACAAAAATCCCCGTCAATATCGCTGTGAATCTAAGTCTTTTTTCAATCATTGCTCAAAATTCCTTCTAGGCGGCTTGGGACCCATGTATTGATAAAAATAGGTCTTGATCATACCGTTATAAATCTTACGGTTCTTGTCCGCCTTCTTACCTATATCACGTTCTGCCTTTTCATAAGCCGTGATGAGATACATGGACCATGAATCCAGTGCCTTGTATCTCGCGCCCAGAGTCTTATAGAGCTCCGGAAGCTCCTTCATCTCTCCGATTCTCTCGCCGTAGGGAGGGTTCGTCACGATGAAGCCGTATTTCTTCCTGTGACTAAGCTCTGCCACCGGTCTCGCCTGAAAATGGATCAACTTCTCAACGCCGGCCTTCTCGGCATTTATTCTCGCAATATCAATTACCTCAGGGTCGATGTCATAGCCCTGAATATCAACATCTATGCCGTGGTTAATCTCCTCGGCGCACTCCTCCCTGACATCCTTCCAGTTCATGGGAGTGATGATATGTGACCATTTTTCAGCTGTAAAATGTCTGTGCATTCCGGGTGCGATATTGGCCGCGATCATAGCAGCTTCGATAGGGAAGGTTCCACTTCCGCAGAAGGGATCGACAAGTATCCTGTCAGGTCTCCAGGGTGTCAGCATCAAAAGTGCTGCCGCCAGGTTCTCTGCTATGGGTGCCTTCGCCTCCAGCTTCCTGTAGCCTCTCTTGTGCAGCGATTCACCTGTGGTATCAAGGGCTACTGTGACTTCGTCCTTCATCAGGAAAACTCGGACAGGGAAAATTTCTCCCGTCTCCTCAAATCTACGGATACCATATATGTCACTTAATCTGTCAACCATGGCCTTTTTCATTATGGACTGGATATCTGAGGGGCTAAAAAGCTTACTCTTTACACTGCTGGCTTTCTTAACCCAGAATTTACCGTCCTTGGGAATGAACTGTTCCCAGGGAAGCGCCTTGGTTCCCTGATAGAGCTCCTCAAAGGTGATGGCCTTAAAAGAACCTACCTTAATAAGAACTCTCTCTGCAGTTCTGAGTCCGATATTCGCGCGCACCACCGCATCAGGATCTCCGATGAAGGTAACTCTTCCGTCAGCAACCTCGCGAATCTCATATCCCAGTTTTATTATTTCTTTTTTCAATACTGACTCCAGCCCGAAATGGCAGGGAGCTATCAAATCAAATCTCTGCATGGTTTTCCTTCTATTAATTTGTGTCAATACAATCCGTTTTATTTTACCACATACAAAAAAATAAAAAAATTTTTTTAGACTATAAAGTCCAAAGCACTTTTGTCGATATATATATTGCAGAACAAAAAGGACAATCTCCTTTTCTTAATGACCGGTATGGCGTCCCCACCCATGCCGGTCTCCTCCCATTAATGGGGTAAAATGAGGACCGAAAAAGTTTTTATAAAATTTTTATATTTTTCGCTTGACTTATATTCATTCAATGTTATAATTATTTTCGTTGCACAACTTTTGTAGTGCGTATGTGTGTGTAGCTCAGCTGGATAGAGCGTCTGGCTACGGACCAGAAGGTCGAGGGTTCGAATCCTTTCACACACGTCGATTAAAAAAGAGAGATAAGACTTTTAGTCTTGTCTCTCTTTTTTGTTCGAGTCCGGTCGGACTCGAACGGGTTCGATCTTCGCTACGGTCATCTTCTTCTAATCTTCTCTCCCGCCATCATATTTTTTTATTGGCTACGAAAAAATCCCGCACAGCCTGCAATAATTCTTCTTTAGGCATCGTTTTTAAAAGATAACCGTTGGGCTTAAGCCCTACGACCTTCATCACACTCTCCTTATCCCCCTTGCCTGTAAGGAACATTACCGGAGTGCTCTGAGTCGTTGCTTCGGTCCGCATCATCTCCAGAACCAGCGGCCCTGATGTAATCGGCATCTCATAATCGAGCAGAATAAGGTCGGGATTATTGCTTGCAAGATATGTGATTGCCTGCATTCCGGAATTAACAATTGTTACCTTGTATTCCTCATCAAGCCAGGTTTTTACAAGCTTTAAAAAAGTAGGATCATCATCCACCAGAAGAATGCTTTTCCTTCTTGAAAGCTCATCATTTAAAAGGCAAAGCTCCCTCATACGCTGAGCCACTGTTTTTATATCAAGCGGCCTCTCAAATTTCTCGGCGATCATATCTGCAGGAATACTTTTCGTGACAATGTCATACTCGGAAGCATCTCCTATCATGCACAGTATCTTTTCATTTTCAAGGCATATATCCCTCAAATAGATAAGAGCATCGGTAATTTCGTCAACATATGGTCCCAGATAAAACAGAAAAACATTCGGTTCATTTCTGTACTTGCCAAGCTCATTGACTTTTGGTGAAGTCTTTATTATCTGAAGTCCTGCTTCGGTAAGATTCTTACAGATTGCATCTACCATAAATGTCGAATCTCTACTTAATAGAAGAATTTTATTGTCCATCGTTTCCTCCTTCCTCAAGCAGATTCCTCATCCTGTCCCAATCAGCATCGGAAATTGCCTTTTTCATGAGTTTAAAGAACTCTCGATGTTCCGCAGGAACCTTGTACCCATTTATGGTTTCCATTACATAATTTATGCTGTCATAGTCAAAGCTTTGAACCAGCTCCCTAAGCGTATTTTTCGCATCTGAAATACCCTTCTCATCCATCAAAGTAAGATTGTCATCCTCTTCTTCCTCACTTTCAGGTACAGACAAGATTCTTTCCCATATGGTCTTGAATACCGCAAGGAGTCTTGGTGTTTCTTTATTTATAAAGTCAATGTCGTTTTCATCTCCGGCTTTTTCCAGCTTCTCTGCAAGCTCAGCCAGATTGTTAATTCCAACAATCCTTGATGAACTCTTAAGAGAATGAACTTTAATTGTAAAGTTTTTAATGTCACCCTTTTCGAATGCTTCCTTTATTGCATTATAATTGTCTTCAAGTCCGTTTCTGTAAGTCATTGCCGCAGTCACATATGCTTCCTGTGAACCGCAGTTTTTAATACCTTGCTCAAGCACAGGAAGGGGAGCATTTTTAATCCATGAAGGAAGAGCATCAAAATCAATCTCCGCCTGATCATCCGCACCTACTTCCGTGCGCTCTATCTTCACCTTTTCAGATGGCAGGAACTTAGTCATCATGTTCTCAAGCTCTTCCGCCATTATAGGCTTTGTAAGGTACTCATCAAAGCCGATCTGAATGTAAGTCTCCCTTGCTCCGGAAACTGCATTTGCAGTAAGGCAGATTACAGGAACCTCTCTGTTCTTATTATCCTCATCAGCCTTTAGCCTCTGCAGCGTCTCTACACCGTCCATATCCGGCATTCTATGATCAAGGAAGATTATGTCATACCTGTTTTCTCTGGTCAGTTCAAGGCACTCGAATCCACTCTCTGCGCGGTCAATCATAACCTTTGTTGTTTTAAGAAGTCCTTCAAACACATCGAGATTTATCGGCGTATCGTCAACTACCAAAACTCTCGCATCAGGAGCTACAAATCTCTCATGATATTTTATCTGCTCTATCAGAGCCTTTTTGTAGGTCTCCATGTAATCACCGATAGGTTCGCTTTTTTTCACTCCCTGAACGATATCAAATGAAAATTCAGAGCCCATTCCGTATTCGCTTTTCACCTTGAGCTCGCTTCCCATAAGCTCAAGAAGCTTTTTCGTAATATTCAGCCCCAGTCCTGTTCCTTCTATTGTCCTGTTTCTCTCTTCATCAACTCTGCGAAAAGCTTCAGTCAGATTGCCAAGATCTTCCTCCTTTATTCCAATCCCACTATCCTTTATGGTAAAAGTAAGAACCGCCTTGCCATCACCTATCATTTCATGCTTAATATTCAGATCGACGTAACCATTCTCTGTGTATTTAACTGCATTTGACAAAAGATTCGTAGCAACCTGCTTTATTCTGATCTCATCACCGCAGAGAACACTTGGAATCTGATTATCCACATCCACAATAAGATCCAGTCCTTTTTCCTGCGCCTTGGGTTTTACCATATGAACCAGATCATTTATCAGTGATGAAAAATCATAATCTACTGAAATAATATCCATTTTCCCCGATTCTATCTTGGAAAAATCCAGGATATCGTTTATCAGTCCAAGGAGCGTGCTCCCTGCTGACTTAATATTCTGCGCATACTCTAAAATCCGCGGGTCTTCACACTCTCTCAGTATCATTTCATCCATGCCCAAAACCGCATTTATAGGAGTCCTGATCTCATGGGACATATTGGATAAAAACGCTGACTTTGCATCATTGGCAGATTCAGCTTTTTTTACTGTTTCATTCAGTTCATCAGTAAGTGCCCGCAAAAAATGGGAAAGTCTGCTGGCCAGCGGAATAATGTCATTCTTATACTTAGGCTCCAGTTTCTTAATTGCCACGGAATATGACCTTTCAATGTTTATTCCCTCTCTCATTCCGACCGCAATAAGCGCACTGTTAAGCAGACCGCCTCTTCCTCCATATCTGTAGATCTCTCCGAGTCCAAGGCAGTACATAGGTGTGGCATTTAGCGCCTCAGTGTAACAATCGACTTCAAAATGATAATCATCCTTGAGGAAATTAAGACGGTTGCCACAGATAATCAGATTTATATACTGTGCTCCAAAGGTTTTCATTCTTGCAGCCGCATTCTTTGTTTTAGCCAATATCTCTTTTGCGTCTCCAAAGGAAAATCTTACCTTTTCTCCTTCAAGAATATCCCCTTCGATATAGACCTCTCCTTTTTTATTACAGGAAGAAGGCGTACGTCCTATCAGAAGTCCGTCTCTTTCTATTATCAGCGGGAATTCACCTATATTTGCAATAAATGCTCTATCATGCTTAACGCCCAGATATTTTTCATAGATATGCACAGGGCTATCACCATCAAGGGATGTCACACATATGGATCCATTAACGGTTTCATTTTCAGTCGTTATATCCATATAGCGTCCGACAGGTTCCCATCCAAACAGATATTCAACGTATACATGCAGATCCTTGCCGCAAAATACAGCAAAAGCCAGGCCTCTCCCAAAGCTTTCCCCTGCAATCGCAAAGGTATCGTGCTTAGATAGAAAATCCTTTTCAACATTACGCATATCAAGCATGTTTGAACTAGCGGCAGCGCCATAAATAGGTATATCCTCTAATCCGATCGAGAACTCCTTCAAAAATGCAGAAGAGGGCGCACTGCGTCCTGCTACAAACATCTCGATTCCTTTTGCATTATCTATAGTTCGTATTTCTTCTCTTATGTAACGTGCATAATCGATGGCTTCATTCAAAAGTTCAAAATCACTTTTAGAAGATTCAAAAAACCTGCTGAAAACCTTCACTCCACCATGCTGCATAAGTGTGAAGGAAATCACAGCTCCCTTGGGATCATTATACAAAGCAAGAAGAGATACTATTGATGCCATTCCCACTATTTCCAGTTTGGGGAATGATTTCTTAAGGAGTCCCAGTATCTCAGAAAGTTCATCCTTAGGTATGTTTCCTACATATATCTCGATCAATCCGCTTACATAGTCACATGAAGAAAACTCCTCTTCCAAAGCGGGAAGCTGACCTCTAAGTTCATCAATATTCCTTATGATCACGTTTTTTTGCTTCATATGAGCACCCGTTTTCTTATTGCCAATGTCGTACTATTATCTGATCCGGTATTATCAAAACATTTTAGAAAAAATGGGATAAGGTCATCCCACCTTATCCCTTACAATATCAAATGACAACGACAAACTAGCGTCACTGGCTTAATTGGCCAATTCCGCCGTTACTTTCAGTGGCTTCCTCTTCTGCTTTGGTTCTTGCTACCATGGCTTCCATCTCAGGTCTTGCAATATCGAAGCAAGCCAGCATCTTTGTTGAGAAGATTCCACTTTCACCGTTTTTGATCATTTCGTAGGCCTTGCTGGGTGCAAATGCCGATTTATATACACGGTCGCTGACAAGGGCATCGTATACGTCTGCAAGGGAGGTAAGCTGTGCTGCTATTGATATCTCCTCTCCCTTAAGGCCGTCAGGATAGCCTTTGCCATCGTACTTTTCATGATGATGTCTGCAAATGTCGTAGCTGACTTCCAGATATTCCTTATCCTGAAGGTCTGCAAGCATCTTAACGATCTCACATCCTCTTGTGGTGTGGGATTTCATGATGTCGAATTCATCGGGTGTAAGACGTCCCGGCTTTAACAGGATAGCGTCAGGTACAGTAATTTTTCCGATATCATGCATTGCGCTGGCATTGGTGATTACCTCAATCTTGTGAGGTGTAAGCCCGAATTCCGGATAGTTCCTCATAGCTACATTGGCAAGAATCTGAACAAAGCCCTTGATTCTCTTCAGATGATAGCCTGATTCAAGATTACGGAACTCGACAATCGTGCAGATGGTATCGATGATTCTGCTGTTCATCTCTCTCAATCGCTCTTCCTGCTTTTTAAGAACCAGGAACTGCTTTTTAAGAACCTTGGTCTGATCACTTACCTTCTGCTCGAGATCCTGTCTGCTCATATTGAGCTCGATGGCTCTCTTTACACGATGCTTTACTATAACTGAATCAAAGGGCTTGTGAATTACATCACTGGCGCCGTTTTCATAACACTTTCTCTCTGTCTCGGCTGAACTGTCTGCAGTGATCATAAGAACCGGAATCTTGTCCGGGATCCTGTGCTTGAAAAGCTCTTCAAGGAGTCTGAAACCGTCCATTTCAGGCATAACAATATCAAGGAGAATGGCCGCAATCTCATCCTTTTTCTGGGCAATTAGCGCCAGAGCCTTGCGGCCGTTCTCAGCTTCCAAAATGGCATAGTCAGTCTTGAAAATCTCGCTTAGAATGCCTCTATTTATTTCGGTATCATCTACTATTAGAATACTCTTGTCAGCCACCTTTAACTCCTTGCGACTATTTTCTCGCCATCAAACATTGCCAATTCAATGCCTTTTGTTGCAAAAGTGATTCCTCTTGGACTCTCCAGAGTCTCATGAACTCTTAGCATCCTGTTTCCGATCTTTACGCTCGTTCCTATGAACACCAGCCTTGAAACAATTACCTTGGCATCCTTAACCGATTCCATCTCGGCCTCAATGGTCTTTTTCCTGATGTTCAGTTTTTCGAGCTCTGCTTCTTTTATAGCTGACTCTGCATTGACTTTAATCTTTAACTGAAGCGCCTGCTTATTGGTATTATCGTTAAACTGGGCCAGTTTTCCGCGTTGCTGCTCGTATACCTTTAATTCCTGATATATTCTGCTGACGTTACGAAGAAGACTCTGGTACTCGTAGTCAAGCTCCTCGGTGATACCGGTTCTTACAACGGTATCCTTTACACTCTTACTTCCAAGAACAGCTGTCTCCACGCCGCGAAGTGAAGTAACAACTCCTCCGCTTATCAGTCCCTTTTCGCCCAGCATCAGAACCTTTCCATCAGCCGAAACATTGCAGTTCATGCAATCGTTTGAAATAAGGTCGCCCTTACATTTCACATTGGTGGTATCAAGGTGCGCTGCTGCCACCAGACCACCGGCTGAAATTGAGGATCTGTCGTTTACGTTACCGACGACGCTCTTTCTGACAACCACCCGGCCGCCTGCGTGAATATCCGCACAGGATACGCTGCCATCCACAACAACATCGCCCTTTGCTTCTATATAAACATTGTCAACATCGCCCTTGACCCAGATGGTTCCATCACAGACGATCTTTTCCTTAACGTTTATAAGAGAATCATATATCTTTGCCTTGTCGATCCTGATCTCACCCTTCTGGATGCGCCCCACACCTGCCAGCGAGGACACATAGGTCTTCTTATCGCTAAGAAGCATGAAGCCCTGTCCCTTCAGAATCGGCTTTCCCTTACCGGCCTTTGCCTTAAGGAGCTTACCGGTAACATCGAATCCATCCTCTCCGGCCGTAGCGGGATGATAAACAGCCAGCTTATCACCGAGCTTAACCTCATCGAACACCTTAACCTTTGAAAAATCGGCACTTTCACCGCTTCCCATATCCGGAAGGATCTCTTCACTTAGTTTTATTAAAAATTCGTAATAAGCATCTTCTCCGTTAACAGGGAGCTTACCCTGCGCCACAAGGGTTTTCTTGCCGTACTTCTTACTCTCTATCATCTCCTCGATGGCTTTTCTGCTGACGCCTCTTCTTACTCTCGCGTTATATAAAAGCTTTATGACCTTTTCAAGTGTATAGGTCGTGCCCTTGACTCCAAGAGGAAGCGTGAAATAGCACTGCATACGATCTTCAGTGATATCTATAAGTCGTCCCTCTTCCGTCTGCAGGAACTGAAGCGCCTTAACTTCTTCATCGGCAGGCTTCTGGAGCTCTTCCTCCAGCTGTCCTGAAAACAGCTTACTGAGGTTACTGGGAAGAGTTTTTCCATCCTCAAGCCATTTACGCATTATGCGCATCTCCTGAGCCGGATGCACCATACTTTTATATAGGTTTATATCGACGTTATTCTCGATGCCTTTTCTGATCTCGCGCATCTGATCCGCGCGGTAAAGCGACTTGGCATAGGGCGTAACATCTATCTGATGCTCAAGACCGAGCCTCAGCTCACGCATCTGCTTCCAGCTGTAAGCCTCATCCGCATAAACCGAGACATCCAGGTTCTGCTCCAAGCCCTTTCGCACCTCATTCATGCACTCTCCACGCATGCCAAAAAGGAAATAACGGTTTATATCCTCTATTCCCGCCTGCTTTGCTATTCGAATCTGCTCGAGCTGTTCAGCATCAAAGTTTTTATCTATGTATTCCTTTATGTCTATCTTTTCCTTGAAGGCTATATGAATCTGTTCAAGGGTAGACGCATCTTTTCTTCTAATAAGCTTATCGTCAAGTTCCAGCCCATCCTCAAGACTTTCCCTGACAACTCTCATCTTCATGTAGGGCATATCTACACTGGCATACTGTGAGATATCTGTTCCGTGCTCCAGACCGATCCTGATCTCCTGCATCTGCAGCCAGTTGTATTTAGGATCCTGGTAGAAAATAACCGGCACTCCGGATTTTAGCCCCAGCCTGATCTGCCTCATCTGATCTGAAAAGTATTCAGGTCTCGCATACTCAGATACATCAAGATTCTCAGCGAGCCCTTCTCTTATCTCTGCCAGCTGCATTATATCGAAACCGGCTTCGCGATAAGCGGACATATCTATTCCGCTCTGGAGCTCAAGCCTGATTTCTTCCATCTCATTCCAGGGGACATCGGGTTTTGCATACAAATCCACGGACACGCCAGTGGAGAGCCCCTTTCTGATTTCCGCAAGCTGATAGATGTTGAAATGCTGCTCCTTATACTTATCAGCATCTCCGCCCTGCTTTCTAATCAACAGAAGCTCGTTTGCAATTAAATCCGGCTGATATAAACTTTTATCCTCATCGTTCGCGATAACAGCCATCCCCAGCATCCCTCATAGAAAAAATTGTATCTCAAATTTATTCTAACATCTGAAAAAATAACCCTCAATTGAAATTGAACGAATTTATGAAGATTTTATACTAATTATCCGTTTTGTTTAAGCGTGCTTGCATTGTATCAAAAAGCTTACCGATGCTAACATCGTATGGAGCTCTGAGCACACCATATTCTGTTACGATTCCGGTGATAAGTTCGTTATCCGTCACATCAAAGGCAGGATTATAAACCTTCACCCCCTCAGGAGCCATTCGCTCCTTATACCACATCTCGGTAACCTCCTCGGACTTTCTCTGCTCGATCTTAATATCGTCTCCGGTCTTGGTATTGATATCTATTGTGGAAGTCGGTGCACATACATAAAAAGGAATGTTATAGCGCTTGGCAACAGTAGCCACAACGCTGGTTCCGATCTTATTGGCAGCATCTCCGTTAGCAGCAACTCTGTCACAGCCCACAAAGATTGCGTCTATAGCGCCGCTTTTCATAAGAGAAGCGGACATATTATCGCACAGGACTGTAGTATCAATTCCGGCTGAATGAAGCTCGTATGCAGTAAGTCTTGCACCCTGAAGGAGCGGTCTTGTCTCATCGCAGAACACCTTTATCTTGTAGCCCTTTTCATGAGCAAGATACATGGGGGCTGTCGCTGTTCCGTACTTGCAGGTCGCAAGCTGTCCGGCATTGCAGTGTGTCAAAAGTCCATAGCCGTCCTTTATAAGAGTAAGTCCGTTTTCACCAATTCTTCTGCAGACATCGATATCCTCTGCCTTTATACGCTCTGATTCCTCGCGCATTGCTGTAATAAGAGCATCGCGGTCATAATCTCCCAGCTCCTCTGCAACCTTCACAACGTGTGCTTCCATGCGCTTTAATGCCCATGACAGATTGACTGCTGTGGGTCTTGAGGAATTGAGATAATCGCTCTTTTCCTTAAGCTCCTTCATGAACTCATCATAGGTAGGAGCCTGTGAATGCTTCATCAGTATGTAAAGCCCAAAGCCTGCTGCCACGCCAATAGCCGGTGCTCCGCGAACCTGCAGAAGGTAAATCGCATTCCATATCTCCTCCCCCGTACGAAGCCTTATCATCTCGGTAGTCCCCGGCAGCTTCGTCTGATCTATAATCTCCATCGCATCATCGTCGTCAATAAGTGCGACGGTCTCGTAATCCAATATGCTTTTCATTAACTAAAAGCTCCTCCTAAACATTTTTTCTTTCTGCGAAAAATTTCTGGATATCTGCTATAAGTTTTTCGCGACTTATTGATTTTAACAGATACCCCTCAGGTTTCAAGCTTACGACCTTCATTACGCTTTCCTTATCACTCTTTCCTGTAAGGAAAATGACCGGAATATGCTTCGTTGTGGGATCAGCTCTAAGCATCTCAAGAACCTGCGGTCCACTTGTAATGGGCATTTCATAGTCAAGAAGTATGAGGTCCACATGGGTGGTCGCAAGAAGGCTTATGGCCTGAAGTCCTGATATGGCAATGGAAACCTTGTACTTTTCCTTAAGCCAGTCCCTGACAAGACCCACATAGGTCGCATCATCATCCACCACAAGCACGCTCATTTTAGGCGGATCCTGGAGATTTATCATCTGCTCCTTAACCGTGCCTATGAATTTCTCTACATCAAGAGGTCTTTCAAAGACATCCAGAATCCTGCCAAAGGGCAGCTGATTTCTGGCCACATCGGTATCGTTCTTTTCACCGATCAGGATAATGTAACGGTCATGCTCCGTAAGATGCTCATTCAGATAATGCAAAAATGCACTCTCCAGGCGCTCGGACTGATCAAGGTAGTAGACCATGATAGAAACCCTGTCCAGCTCCCTATTGACCTCATCAATATCCGGATGCACAAAGAAATATCCAATCCTTGCTTCCTCCAGCTTCTTTTCGAGCGCACGGATAACAAAGGTTTCCTTCATCCCAATAAGCATCAATTCGTCATCAAAAAAAGCCATTTTTCATTCCCCATATTCTCATAAGAAATTTATGTTGACAGTTGTTCCTTTATACCATCCCAATTAAGTTCCTTCAGCATTCTCTGCAGCATTTCGAATTTTTCATTTTGCTCCTTACCGCAGTTATAGGCCGACATATCATTCAAAACCATCTCAAAAGAATCATAATCCATCATGGCCGCAAATTCCTTTAGAGCATCGTAGGCTTCCCTGATGGTATCCTCATCACAGGACGGTCTGTCGTCTGTTTCAGCCTTAGCTGATAGTTGTGAGAGCTTTTCCGAAAATCCTCTGTAAAGAGTTAAAAGTGTTGGCGTATCATTTTTGATTTCATCAAGATTTCCGCTTTTTCCTGCTTCTTCCATTTTAGCAGAAATATCAGATAATCTCGATGCTCCGATTACTCTTGCAGAGCTTTTTAGGGCATGAACCTTTATCGTATAAAGCTCATAATCACCCTCATTAAATGCCTTCTCAATCTCCTCTGCCTTTGTATCTATTGTGAAATAGAAGGTATTTAGTGCATCCATGAATTCCTTCTTGCCACCACAGTTCTGAAGTCCTGTTCGCACATCCAGATCGTCCACGGAGAAAAGCCATTCCATCTCTTCTGCACCATTACCATCATCCGCAGCCTCTTCCGGAACGTAATCATTTGGATCAGGAGCCTTTAACAGCTCCGGAGGAATATTATTCTTGAGTGTATCCTCAAGAGCCTTCATATTCACCGGCTTTTCCAGATATCCGTTAAAGCCTAAATCTGTATAAAAGGCTTCTCCGTTGTGAGCAGCATTCGCAGTCAGTGCAAATACAGGAAGCTCATATCCCTCTTCCCTGATCCTCTTAAAGGTTTCCAAGCCGTCCATCTCGGGCATCATGTGATCCAAAAGCACCAGCTCATATTGCTCTTCTGCAAGCCTCTTAAGACACTCTTTTCCGCTGGTCGCAGTATCGATACATAGCTTTGTGGGCTTAAGAAGTCCCTTAAGAACCTGCAGGTTCATCTCATTATCATCGACCACAAGTATCTTCGCCTCAGGAGCTACAAATGCCGGCAGATAAACTGCACTGTCACTATCTCCCGTTTCTGCTTCCGTAAATACTCCTATGGGTTCATCCTTACTGATCTTCTGCACCAGTGAGAAATAGAACTCAGAGCCTTCTCCATAGGTACTCTCGCATTTAAGCTCATTTCCCATAAGCTCTACAAACTGTCTTGAAATATTAAGTCCAAGTCCGGTTCCCTGAATTCCGCTGTTTTTCTTCTCATCAAGACGTTCAAACGGCGCAAACAGCTTTTCCATATCCTCAGGCTTTATTCCCATACCGGTATCAATTACGCTGTAGTCTATGACGCAGGTATCGTTATCCTTTTTAACAAGCTTCATTATCAGCCTGAATGAGCCTTCCTGGGTGTACTTTACAGCGTTAGTAAGAAGGTTCATAAGTACCTGTTTTATCTTTCCGTCATCACCATATAAATAACGTGGGATCTCGGGATCTATCGACGTCTCAAAAAGAAGATCCTTTTCGTTACTTCTTACCCTGATCATTGCTACTATGGTTTTTAACAAGTCATCCAGATCATAATCTCTCTCCACAAGATTCATCTTTCCGGATTCAATTTTTGACATATCAAGAATGTCATTTACAATGGCAAGAAGAGTCTCGGAGGCCCTTTTTATGGTAGTTGTATATCCAACTACAGCCTTGGAATACTCGCGGATAGGAAGGGATCTGTCCTCTCTCAGAATCATCTCACCCATACCTATGATGGTATTTATAGGCGTTCTGATCTCGTGCGACATGTTGGCAACAAATCTTGACTTGGCACTGTTAGCCCTATCTGCCTCCTCTTTGGCTTCCCTGATAAGCTCATACTGTTTACTGATAACTGTGGACCTCAAAACCCACCATACAAACTGAGCCACCAGCAGTGCAACAATGATAGATAGTCCCATCCTTACCAAATTGCGCTCGAAGAAACGTGGATTTTTATATATACGATATTGCTGATCCCGCAGAACAGCATGGGTGTTCTTATCCAAAACCTGAATATGAAGTGTGTAATCACCGTAGGGCAGGTTCGTGTAGTTCAGTGGCGTAACCCCCTCCTGCTCCACTGTCATACCATCATCATTTGCACCTTCCAGGTAGTACTTTATAAGAGGATTACTTAAACAATAATTCAGTATCGAAATTCTGATCTGCACACGCATTGTGCCGGCAGGAATTTCATAAACCCCTTTTTCATTTATCGGAACAGCTGCATCATCAGCCATTATTTTATTTACGTCGATTAAATAATTATCATCAAAAGAATTATAGTTTTTTAGTGATACCTGCCTCACGCCATCTGTACAGCACAATAGCAGCTCATCCTGATTGTAGAGAGCATTCCATGAATTAGAAGTAAGCGAAGTATTAAATCCGCTTGAATAATCAAGAAGCGCTACATTATATTGCTCATTCTCTATCAGATCGTCTGCATTGACCAGATATAAGCCTGCACTTGAACTGATCCATGCAATATTGTCATCTGTAATATGCACATCATAGCAATTGGTATACGGGAATCGATCCAGCTGTTTTATGGTCTTTCTGTCGTCATAGTACATAGAATTACTGGTCACATAGATATAGCCATCTTTATAAGGAACGATGCGGAGTATAACCTGAGTGTGAAGCCCCTCTTTAGAACCTATGTGTCCTATAATTTTCCCGTCTTTAACAAGATATATTCCGTCTCCATCAGAGCCTACAATCACAGTACCATCAGCGTCCTCAACCATTGTAAGGAGCTGCGGTGCATTCAATCCCTCTGCTTTACCAATAGTAGCAACTATTTTGTCGCCTTCTATAAAATTTAGTCCCTTATTACTTGCGGCAAGAACCTGACCATTAGACAGTTCCATACAAAATCTGAATCTGCCACCAAGAGCACCTGTAGCCTCAGTAAAGGAGATCGCATGTCCATCCGGTCCTACCTTCAAAAGACCATCCTTACCATAGGTACAAAGCCATATATTATTTTTGGAATCCATCATCAGATGTCTGATTCTTATGCCATCAAAGTAACTGATATAATCATAATTACGCTGCTCATAGGTATTTGCATCAAGAATGGCCAGACCTGAATCCATTCCTATATACATTTCCCCGTGATCAATAAGAATACAGTTTACAACTGCACTATCAAGTCCCGCCTTCACAAATACATTTAAGAAGGGATTCTTTGAAAACTCTATAATTCCCTGACTATTGGATACAAACCAGATATTTCCCTGATTATCTATGATGCAGCTGGTAAGAGAGCTGTCAAAGCCATTTCTCATAAGCTTTGTCAATTTACCCCTTGAATCAACATATCCAAGCCCATTTTCGGCACAGAAAAACCACCCGTTTCTATTAGGTTCCTGAATAAGCTTATTGAAAAAAACAATACCCGGGGTCTCCACTTTACGCAGTATCTTAAACCTGCCATCCTTATATAAGCATTTTACAAGTATATTATCTGTTGTTCCGGCCACTATAGTATCCGCGCCAGCACCAGCCACCTGTGTATAATATATTCCTGTATCATAATCCTTCTGTTCCAGAGTCAGCTTACCATCCTCTAAAAAGAACAGACTTCCACCATTTGTGCATCCTGCCATGGTAGTCCCACCAACACATGTAAGCGATATAACCGACACCACGCTATCGTATTCTTCGAGTATTTTTGTAGTAAAATCCTCATAGATGATAGTCATATAGGATACAGTTCCAATGTAAATATTTCCCTTTTCGTCCTCGCCAATTGCCCTTATGGAACCAGACCCTACTTCAGTCTCGTAGTCAAAATATTTAACTTCTTTTGTTGTTGAGTCATAGCAGAATAAACCTGTGTCGTTAGTACCTATCCAGAGTCTCCCCTTTGAGTCCACATAAAGGGTCATTACATTACAAATTCTGGAATCTATATTTCCGGGTTCAAACAGGATTCCGTTATATCTATAGAGTCCGGAATATGTACCTATCCATATATATCCATCAGGAGTCTGGGCTATGTCATTTATTTCATTGGAAACCAGGCCATCGGTGGCATCATAGCGAACTGCCTCATATTCTGCGAGATAGTCTACTGTCTCGTCATCTTTCTTTTCATAGCTTCCTGCCTCGATATCATCTCTTATGACCCTGTCAAATATCCTGTATTCAGGCTCTAAACCTTTTATTGCAGCCTTAGTATGAAGCCCGTAAAACGGCACAGTTAACGCAAAAAAAGCCGCAAGAAACAAGACCATCAGGCGTTTAACCTTCGCCTGCAGCTTTTCCTGCGACTTATAACGACTCTTAACTTCAGAGGCTTTCGTTAACATAGCGGAATTACCTCCATATATTTATTCTATTACATATATGGAATATCAATTATTAAAAGACTCTATATTATATAAACATTTAAATAAAAAAAAATGTCGCTTGCGACATTCTCGCGCTGAGCGCGGTTGCTGAAGGCAACATATTCCTATCGCGCGAGTGCGCATCCATAGCGGAGCGCTTTTTATGATATAGGAATTTCGGAGAAATTCCTATATCATAAAAAGACACAGTCCAAAGAAAATCTCTGAACTGTGCCTTATAAGCTTTTATATTAGTTGATTACTTCTCAGCAAGAGCTGCCTCAAGCTTCTTTGTAAGTGCAGGAACGATCTTGTTAAGGTCGCCTACTACACCGTAATCAGCTACGTCGAAGATAGGAGCGTTCTCATCCTTGTTGATAGCGATGATGAGATCTGACTCTTCCATACCAGCAACGTGCTGGATAGCTCCGCTGATACCGATTGCGAAGTAAACCTTAGGACGAACTGTCTTACCAGTCTGACCTACCTGAAGATCCTTCGGCTTCCAGCCTGAATCTACAACTGCACGTGAGCAGGATACTGTTCCATGAAGAACCTTAGCAAGGTCCTCAAGGATCTTGAAGTTCTCAGGGCTTCCAACACCACGGCCACCAGATACAAGGATCTTAGCTTCCTGGATATCCTCAACCTCTGAAACTGCCTTAACGATCTCAAGGATCTTTGTATAGCAAGCGTTCTCCTTGAAGCCAGGGTTGAACTCAACAACCTCAGCCTTAGCGCCCTTTACAGGAGCGATCTTCTGCATAACGCCAGGACGAACTGTTGCCATCTGAGGACGGAAGTCAGGGCAAGCGATAGTAGCGATTGTGTTACCACCGAATGCAGGACGTGTCATAAGGAGCTGCTTATGCTTCTGCTCCTGACCCTCAACTGCGTTAAGCGGGAAATCACCGATATCAAGCTGTGTACAGTCAGCTGTAAGACCTGTGTGAACACGTGAAGATACGCGAGGACCAAGGTCACGGCCGATTGCTGTAGCACCAACAAGAAGGATCTCCGGCTTGAACTCATCGATAACAGATGCAAGTGCATGTGTGTAAGGCTCTGTACGATAATCCTTAAGTTCAGGATCGTCAACAACGATTACACGATCTGCGCCATACTCTGCAAGAGTATCTACAAGATTGCCTACCTTGTCACCAAGAAGGACTGCTGTTACTTTCTTCTCATCAAGATCATTTGCAAGATCTTTTGCTTTGCCCAGAAGCTCCAATGCGATACCTGAGAGCTCATTGTCTACCTGCTGAGCAAATATAAATACACCCTTATATTCTTCTAAAGACATGTTTTGTTCTCCTTTATACTATATTGCTGCTTACGCAGGTTTATTAAATCACGTGCTTCTCTTCGAGCTTGCCGAACAGATAATCAACAGCCTCATCAGCTGAATCAGCAACGATCTTCTCACCAGCGCCCTTCTTAACCTTATCAGAAGCCTTAGCGATCTGAGTAGGTGATCCCTTAAGACCAAGGTTAGAATCCTCAACATCCTTAAGGTCTGCTCTGCCCCAAACGGTTACTTCCTTCTCGAATGCATCGAAGATTCCGCCGGGTGTCATGTATCTGGGCTCGCCGAGCTCTGCAAGAGCTGTGATAAGGCAAGGCATCTTAGCCTCTACCATGTGATAACGATCCTCGAACTGACGCTTAACAACAACAGTCTTAGCCTTCTCGTCAACCTTAATCTCTTCAGCGTAAGAGATTACAGGAAGACCAAGGTGCTCAGAGATCTGAGGACCAACCTGAGCTGTATCACCATCGATAGCCTGACGGCCTGTGATTACGAGATCATACTCAAGGTTTCTGAGTGCACCTGCGATTGTTGAAGATGTTGCCCATGTGTCAGCACCACCAAGTACACGGTCAGTAACAAGAACTGCCTTGTCAGCACCCATTGCCATAGCCTCACGAAGAACTGCCTCAGCCTTGGGAAGACCCATGGTTACAACAGTAACTTCTGCGCCGTATTCATCTTTAAGACGAAGAGCTGCCTCAAGACCTGCCTTGTCATCAGGGTTCATGATTGCAAGCATTGCTCCTCTGTCGAGTGTTCCATCGGGTTTAAACTTAACCCCGCCCTTTGTATCGGGCACCTGCTTTATGCAAACTACAACTTTCATTTTTATTCTCCTTTTTATTCTGTTATTCACAAGGAAGTTCGGCTCTCGTGCTTTGCACTCGACCGAACGAAGTAACTCACTAGATTCGATAAAACCTCATCAAGTGATTTACTTCAATAAAGCACCGGAAATAACCATTCTCTGAACTTCAGATGTACCCTCGTAGATCTCTGTGATCTTAGCATCACGCATCATACGCTCTACTTCGTACTCTCTGATGTAGCCGTAACCACCGTGAAGCTGTACAGCCTTTGTAGTTACATCCATAGCTACCTCTGCAGCGAAAAGCTTAGCCTTAGCAGCTTCGATTCCGTAGTAATCCTTAGTCTTCTTTGCATCAGCTGCCTGATATACAAGAAGTCTAGCTGCCTCACACTGTGTAGCCATGTTAGCAAGCTGGAACTGTGTATTCTGGAAAGCACCGATTGCTCTACCGAACTGCTTTCTCTCCTTAACGTACTCAACTGTACGATCAAGAGCACCCTCAGCGATACCAAGAGCCTGAGCAGCGATACCGATACGTCCACCATCAAGTGTGTGCATAGCGATTGCGAAGCCCTTACCTCTTACACCAAGAAGGTTCTCTGCAGGAATATGGCAATCCTGGAAAATGAGCTCGTATGTGGATGATCCACGGATACCCATCTTGTTTTCCTTTGTACCGAAGGTGAAGCCAGGTGTATCCTTCTCAACGATGAATGCTGAGAACTTCTTCTGCTTTCTGCCCTTCTTATCTTCTACTACATCTGTGTAAGCAAAGATGATGTAAACATCAGCTTCCTTACCGTTTGTGATGAAGCACTTGGAACCATCAAGGATCCACTCTTTACCATCCTCTGAAAGAACAGCCTTTGTCTGAACGCCCTGAGCGTCTGTACCAGCCATGGGCTCTGTAAGACCGAAAGCACCGAGCTTCTCACCCTTTGCAAGGGGAACAAGGTACTTCTGCTTCTGCTCTTCTGTACCGTATGTCATGATAGGATCGCAGCAAAGTGATGTGTGAGCAGATACGATAACTGCTGTTGTACCACAAACCTTTGCAAGCTCCTCTACGCACATAACGTATGTAAGGGGATCACATCCCTGTCCGCCATATTCCTTCGGAATCGGAATACCCATGAAACCGTACTTCTGCATTAACTTAACAGTCTCTGTAGGGAACTTCTCTGTCTCATCCACATCAATTGCGTGCGGCTTTACTTCTTTTTCTGCGAACTCTTTGAAAAGAGATCTCGCCATTTCATGTTGCTGATCTAACTGAAAATCCATGAAAAAATCCTCCTGTGAAATAATTGTTTAAGGAAGTTCGACTCTCGCTTCGCTCGATCGAACAAAGTAGTACACTAGGCGCCAAAGGACGGCGCCAAGTGATTACTTTTATTTTCTATCTGTAGGCACCTTGCCACCATCGCTGTAATCGTAGAAACCGATACCAGTCTTAACACCAAGCTTCTTACCACGAACCATCTTACGAAGAAGAGGGCAAGCACGATACTTGGAATCACCTGTCTCCTTGTAGAGAACGTCCATGATTGCAAGAACGATATCAAGTCCGATGTAGTCACCGAGTTCAAGGGGTCCCATAGGATGGTTGCAGCCAAGCTTCATAGCTGTGTCTACGCCCTGGATATCTGAAACACCTTCTGAATATACGAAGATACCTTCGTTGATCATAGGAACAAGGATACGGTTTACTACGAAACCAGCTGCCTCGTTAACCTGTACGGGAGTCTTTCCAAGATTCTCAGAGATCTTCTTGATCTTCTCAACGTCAGCCTCAGGTGTGTTTGCACCCTGGATAACCTCAACCAGCTTCATAACAGGAGCGGGATTGAAGAAGTGCATACCGATAACCGGCTTAGGAAGTCCTGCACCGATCTCTGTGATTGAAAGAGATGATGTGTTAGATGCAAAAATGCAATCAGGATTCTTTACGATGTTCTCCTCAAGCTCCTTGAAGAGGTTCTTTTTAATATCCATAACCTCAAGAGCTGCCTCTACTACGAGATCAGCATCTGTGCAGATGTCGTTAAGACCTGTCTGGATCTTGCCGATGATAGCATCAGCCTTAGCCTGATCGATCTTTCCCTTTGATACCATCTTGTCGATGCTCTTCTTGATCTTAGCAAAGCCGCCCTCAGCGAACTCTGTCTTAATGTCACAAAGATAAACCTTATCTACTGTGTCTGCCTGTGCAAATGTCTGAGCGATGCCTGCGCCCATTGTACCTGCGCCAATAACTGCTACCTTCATTTTAATTCCTCCTAATGAATAATTTACATAATCAATGATCACCGCATGACTACGCTTCGCTTTCGTCATGCTATTTTCATTCGGAATCCGCACTATCGTGCTTTTTCCTCATAAAAATGCCGGTCTTCAAGGTCTCAAAGTGCATTTTGCAAGCAAAGCACTTTTCGACTTTGAACCCCTTGATCACGCATTTTTAAAATCAACAACCTTAACCTTCTTCGGATCGTCTTTCTTGCGAAGGAAGTTAGCCATACCTTCACGCTGATCCTCTGTCTCGAAGCAATCACCGAAAAGCTTCTCCTCAAGCTCGATAGCCTTATCGATATCAAGCTGAAGTCCGTCGTTGATAGCCTTCTTGCAAGCACGAACTGCGATAGGAGCCTGTGCTGCAATTGTGCCCGCCATCTTCTCAGCTGCAGGAAGGAGTTCTTCCTGTGTATATACTGCATTTACAAGACCGATTCTGTAAGCCTCGTCAGCCTTGATATTGCGAGCTGTATAGATAAGCTGCTTAGCCATGCCTGCACCGATGAGACGAGCAAGTCTCTGTGTGCCGCCGAATCCGGGAGTGATTCCAAGACCAACCTCGGGCTGACCAAACATAGCGTTGTCTGAGCAGATACGAATATCACAGCTCATTGAAATCTCGCAGCCGCCACCAAGAGCAAAGCCGTTAACTGCTGCGATTGTAGGAATCGGGAATGTCTCCAGCTTTCTGAATACATCATTTCCCTTCTTACCAAATGCTTCACCTTCTGCCTTTGTAAGTGTGCTCATCTCTCCGATATCAGCACCTGCTACAAATGACTTCTCGCCTGCACCTGTAAGAACAAGAGCTCTTACTGTGTTCACATCAATGCTGTCAAGAGCAGCGTTAAGGTCATCAAGAACCTGGCTGTTAAGAGCATTGAGTGCCTCAGGACGGTTGATTGTAAGGACTGCAATCTTATCCTTAACTTCAACATTTACAAATCCCATTTTCTTTGCCTCCTTTAATATCTTGCTTAAAAAAGGAAACGGACAAGTCCGTTTCCCTTTTGCATTTAGTTTTAGCGCTCAACGATAGTTGCACAACCCATGCCACCACCGATGCAAAGAGTAGCAAGACCACGCTTCTTGTCAGATCTCTGCATCTCGTGAAGAAGAGTAACAAGAATACGGCATCCTGAAGCTCCTACAGGGTGACCAAGTGCAATAGCACCACCGTTAACATTAAGTTTTGAAAGATCGAATCCAAGATCCTTACCTACTGCTACAGACTGAGCTGCGAAAGCTTCGTTTGCTTCGTAGATATCGATATCTTCGATCTTAAGACCTGTGCGATCAAGAACCTTCTTTGTTGCAGCAACAGGGCCAACACCCATGATAGAAGGATCAACACCGCCAAGAGCACCACATACCCATGTAGCCATAGGTGTGATACCAAGTTCCTTAGCCTTCTCTTCGCTCATAACAACGATAGCTGCTGCACCGTCGTTGATACCTGAAGCGTTACCAGCTGTTGTTACGCCATCAGCGTTGATAGGACGAAGCTTTGCAAGACCTTCCATTGTAGAACCTGCACGAGGGCCTTCGTCTGTATCGAACATAACTGTTTCCTTCTTAACCTTTACAGGAACAGGAACGATCTCGTCCTTGAACTTGCCTGCCTTCTGTGCAGCTTCGCACTTCTGCTGGCTGTTAAGTGCAAACTCATCAAGCTCTTCTCTTGTAAGCTTCCACTGCTCTGCTACGTTATCAGCAGTCTTGATCATGTGGTAATCGTTGAATGCATCCCAAAGAGCATCGTTTACCATACAATCCTTTAATACACCATTATTCATACGATAACCGAAACGAGCCTTATCAAGTGCGAAAGGAGCCATAGACATGTTCTCCATACCACCTGCAACTACGATATCTGCGCTGCCTGAAAGAATCTTCTCTGCAGCCATGTTCACGCAGTTAAGACCTGAACCGCAAACAACATTGATAGTAACTGCGGGTACCTCAACAGGAAGACCTGCCTTGATTGAAGCCTGACGTGCTACGTTCTGACCAAGACCTGCCTGGATAACGCAACCCATAAGAACCTCGTCTACCTGCTCAGGCTTAACGCCTGCTCTGTTAAGTGCTTCCTTGATTACGATTGAACCAAGTTCTGCTGCCGGTGTGTTTGAAAGGGCTCCACCCATCTTACCGATTGCTGTTCTGCAAGCGCCTGCCAATACTACCTTTTGTGCCATAGATGCTACCTCCGTTTCGGGACAACTGTCCGCAATTTTATATTATTTTTTGTTGCTTGTTATTTTTTTGTCACAACGAATATATTATAGCATGTGTGCGATTTTCTATGCAAGGAAAAGCACAGTCAATATATCTATTTTTTGTGATTTTTTTGTGAAGCTGTCATATTTGCACATAAATTAAAAAGTCAATATAAAAAATTCAAATAAATTTTAGAAATATTTTAAGAGTTATCCACATTTTCAAAAATGGGAATGCCTAATTTACGACTTATACACGAAGTTATCCACATTATCCACTTTTATCCACAATAAAATAGATTTTTCCACCACCAAAAGGCAAACATATTTTTTGTACGACTTTCACAAAGATTAAAGATTTCTAAACTAAGGTTGAATAAATTGATTATACACGTAAATAAATGTTATAATTTAAACAATTAAGAATAAGCAAAGTCCTTGATTTTCCAACTGCTTGTTCTTTGGCTATACAATAAAACTGCAAAGGGGATGATTGCATGAAATTCACTATTATTGGTAAGAACATCGATGTAACACCCGGACTGAGAGCCGCTGTGGAGGAAAAGATCGGAAAGTTAGAGAAGTACTTCACTCCGGAGACCAATGTCAACGTAACTTTAACCGCTGACAAGGATCGTCATAAGATCGAGGTTACTATTCCTGTTAAGGGAAAGATAATCAGATCCGAACAGGTCAGCAATGATATGTATGTTTCAATAGATCTGGTGGAGGAGATCATTGAACGCCAGCTGAAAAAATATAAGAGTAAGCTTGTTAACAAACATCAGACTGAGATCAGCAACTTCAAGAAAGAGTACATTGACAACGAAGAGTTTGATGATGAAGAGATCAGGATTGAGAGAGTTAAGAAATTCGATCTTAAGCCCATGTATGTAGAGGACGCTGCAATCCAGATGGAACTTCTTGGACATAACTTCTTCGTATTCATCAATGCTGAGACTGATCAGCCTAACGTAGTTTATAAACGTAAAGGGAACACATACGGCTTGATTGAGCCCGACTAATATGAATAATTCGCCCCGGGATATATATCCCGGGGTTTTCTTTGTTTTTTATGAATCAAAAAGCCAGATGGATGTGAGTATCCATCTGGCTCAATTTTTTCTTATTAGAAGATCCTTCGTACTGAAAGAACCTGTCTGTAGCTAGCGTTAGAAATCTTGATACCGGTCTTAGCTGAAGAAGCATGTACAATGTTTCCTCCGCCGATGTAGATACCTACGTGACCTGAGTAACATACGATATCACCGGGCTGTGCATTAGCAAGTCCATCAACTGCTGCTCCGACGCTTCTGTCCGCACCACTTGAGTGAGGAAGGCTTACACCGAAGTTAGCATATACACTCATAACGAAACCTGAGCAGTCTGCCCCGTTTGTAAGACTGGTTCCGCCGTATACATACGGGTTACCAACGAACTGCTGTGCATAAGATGCAACTGCAGAACCAATTGAGCTTGACTGTGTAGTATAACTTGCAGCTGAGTTGTAGCTCTTGGATGAGCTTCCGTCACCCTTGTCAGAAGAGCTCTTAGTGTTCTTCTTAGCCTGAGCAAGAGCTGCCTGACGAGCCTCTTCCTCTTTCTTAAGACGAGCTTCCTCCTCTTCCTTAGACTCAGCTTCTACGAACTCTGTTGAAAGCTCTACGTAATCCATTGATACGTAACCTTCACCTTCTTCGATGCTGACCTTAACCCAGCCATCCATCTCCTCGGTTACTACGAGTTCGTCCTCTATCGGAACAAGTCCAAGCACTTCATCATCTGTGCTGGGGCCACTTCTTACTTTAAGTGTTGTTGTTGTAACAGTAGCAATTCTCTTACCAACTTCCTTGGCAAGTTCAACTGCATCCTCACCTGTTACACAATACTCAGCCTTAACGTAACCCTCAACTCGACCAGACTTAATCTTGTACCATCCGTCGGTCTCCTCAATGAAAGTACCTACTGAATCATCATAAAGCTTACCGATGATCTCGCCGTCATCTTCACTCGGGTTATCACGTACGTTTACATAATCATTAACGTTAGCAATAACGAGAGACTTGAAACGCTCTTCTTCCTTCTGCTCGTCTGTAAGCTCCTCTTCTGATTCCTCAGTGTCCTCACCGGTTCCGGGCTCTTCAGCCGGGATTGTAGCTCCGGTAGCTTTCTGAATATCGTTAAGGATGTTCTCCTGCAATGTTGATGCAAGAGGTGTAGTCTCTGTAATAGTCACTGCAGAATCCTGAATATCATTCTCTGCAAGCTTATCATCTGTATTATCACCTGCAAGGTTAGAAAGAGATACTGAATCTCCTGTCAGCGCGTAGCTGATACCTGCGGAAGGCAAAACCGTTGTTACCTTAGATGCTGAAGCATTAGCATCAATACCTGCTCCTCCAACTGTTACCGCAGCAGCAACCCCCATTGCTATTAACTGCATTCTAGTCTTTCGCAAAACAAACCTCCAAAATATATGTTACGAATTTGTTACATCTTTTAAAAATATACATTGTCATTATCATTTTGTCAACCTCACATATCCAATTTGTCCGAAATTGCGTGGCTCAATAAAGCCATTTTTGAAATTGGCGAATCTATTAAAGCAATTTAAAACAAGAAAACAGCCAGTGTTCATGCGGCTCCTGGCTGTTTTCAATATATTGTGTTCTGAACAATTTTCAATACAAGCAATAGTTAACAAAATTTGCAGAGTGATTTTTGTGCAATATTTTTTATACTTATTTTATAGTTATTTTATTTTTTACCAACCAGATAATCCTGCACGGAGGTCACTGCATTAGCTCCATCTGCAACAGCTGTAACAATTTGTCTTAGTCTCTTCTTTCTTGAGTCACCTGCAACAAATATTCCGGGGGTTGATGTTGCACCGCTCTCATCAGCGATTATATAGCCGTTATCGTCCATATCAGCAAGTCCTTCGAAGCTCTCTGTAAGAGGATGGATTCCTATTGCCACGAAAAGGGCATCTGTTTCCACGTCCTTAGTTTCACCTGTCTTAACATTTTTAACAGATACGGCAGTAACCTTGTTATCGCCCTTAACCTCTTCTATTACGCTGTCCCATATAACTTCTACATTAGGAAGTGATAAAAGCTCCTCCTGAAGGATCTTGGCAGCACGAAGCTCATCTCTTCTGTGAACAAGGTAAACCTTGCTGCAGCCTCTTGCCAGGAAAATTGCATCCTCAACAGCCACATCTCCGCCGCCGTTAACAACTGCAACCTTATTTCTGAAAAATGCACCGTCACAGGTAGCACAATATGAAACACCGCGTCCTGTGAATTCCTCTTCACCCTTTACTCCAAGCTTGTTGTGTGTCGCGCCGGTTGCAAGAAGAACTGTCTTCGTTTCGTACTCGCCCTGGTCTGTTACTACTTTATATATAGAAGATTCTTTTTCGTTTCCTTCTTTCACCTTTAATATAGAAGAAACACATCCTTCTGCGAATTCAGCACCGAGTTTATCAGCATGCTCACGGAACTTCATTCCCATATCAAAACCGTTAATTCCGGGAAGTCCAAGATAGTTATCTACTTCATAAGTAATAAGAATCTGGCCACCGCTGACAGGATCCTTCTCGATCACGAGTGTATCAAGTCCTGCTCTCTTAGCGTAAACAGCTGCAGAAAGTCCGGCAGGTCCGGAACCGATAATAACTAAATCTCTCATTGTAAAACCTCCTTACGATACTTTTATTTATAAATTTGATTGTGTACAATTCATTTATTGAACACATAATAACCCCAAAATATAAATTTGTAAATAGCTTTTTATGTTAAGATGATACTGGAATTAAAAATACTTATAAATAATATCATTCCCTAAGGAGAATAATAATGTCAGATAAATGTACTGCTTTGATCACAGGCGCCTCAAGAGGCATTGGAAAAGCTATTGCAGCTGAGTTTGCAAAAAATAATTACAATCTTTATCTGTGCTGCAAAAGCCATGTAGACTCACTTACAGCCTATACCGCAGAGCTGTCTGCCGAATATGGCATCACAGCCATCGCCGTAGCCTGTGACGTATCTGATGAAGCGGACGTAAGCTCACTTTTTGACATAATAGATAAATCTCCCATAGGCGCTCCCGAGGTTGTTATAAATAACGTGGGAATAGCCTGGTATGGACTTTTGACCGATATGAGCTCCGATGAATGGCACCAGATGATCGGTACTAACCTTGATTCTGTTTTTTATATCTGTAAAAAAGCCGTTCCTTATATGATAAGAAACGGTCATGGAAAAATCATCAATATATCCTCTGTATGGGGCCAGGTAGGTGCCTCCTGTGAAGTTGCATATTCAACTTCAAAAGGCGGTGTAAATGCCTTCACAAAAGCCCTTGCAAAGGAAGTGGCACCAAGCGGTATTCAGGTAAACGCCATAGCCTGCGGAGTCATCGATACGGAAATGAACAGCTCTCATCTCTCAGAGGATGAGCTTTCTGAGCTCGCATCGGAAATCCCTGCCGACAGACTGGGCCGTCCCGAGGAAGTGGCGGAACTTGCGCTTAGCATCACCCGCTCCCCCTCCTATCTCACAGGACAGATAATCACCATCGATGGTGGTTGGATTTAAAATCTCATCTCAAGCTTCGGAGCAATTTTTGCAAGAATAAGTCCGATTGCTACCATCACAATAGAGATGATCTGTGATGTTGATAAAACTCCGATGCTTCCTCTGTAATCCGCACGGAAGAACTCGATGCAGAATCTGCCGATGCCGTAAAGCACCAGGTACATGGCTGCTGTTCTGCCCTTTACCTCCGTCTTATTGGAATACCAGATAAGGAACGCTCCAATAAGGAAGTCTCCAGCTGATGACATCAGCTGCGTAGGAATAAGCGGAACCCCGTTCGGTGCAAAATCGGAATGAGTAAAGACTACATGAAAGGGACTTGTGGTCTCTGCTCCGTAGCAGCATCCCGCACAGAAGCACCCTATTCTTCCAAAGCCCTGTGCAATTGCAACCGCAGGCATAACTACATCAAAGTACTTCAAAAACTCTTCATGTCTTCTTTTTGTCACGTAGAAATATGCAGAAACTATTCCACCGATTATTCCTCCATACACAACATATCCGTTTGCAAAATCCCACAATATCGAAGGGTCCTTCAGGATATCTTTAAATTCAACAATATAAAACAGAAGCCTGCATCCCAGCAGGCCTCCGATAATAGCACAATAAAAAATGCCATAAATGGTATCTTCAGATAAGCCCTTCTTTTTTCCTCTCTTAAGTACAATCATGAGTGCTGCCAAAAAACCAACAGCTATCATAAGGCCGTACATGTGTAATGTAACAGGACCTATCTTAATATCATTAAACATATTTCTCCATTTCCAACAGTTAACTCTTCAACACTTTATCTATTGCAGAGATAACAGTATTCTCATCAAGCGGCTTTGTCACAAACTCAACCGCTCCGTTCTCCACAGCTTCCACAACCTTTTCATTCTGTCCGGCAGCTGTAATCATTATCACCTTTGCATCCGGATAAGCCTTGCGAATAAGCTTAAGTCCCTCAATACCATCCATTACAGGCATTGTAATGTCCATAGTAACAATATCAGGCTTGAATTTGCCATAGTCGTCAAAGCCTTCCTGGCCATTTGTAGCTTCATGTACAACTGAATGTCCATGTCTCTCGAGCATGTCCTTCAGCACTCTTCTGGATGTTCTGGAATCATCAACTATTAGAATGTTTGCCATAGTCCCTTCTCCTTATTTAACAGTCACTTCTGAATTCACAGCGACAACAAGACGAATATCTGCATCACAGCAGTTAACAGTCATTACATGAATATCATCACCTGAAATCTCACCAAACTTAGTGATGAAATAAGGCGGATCAAGTTCAATCTTCTTACCCTGTTTACTCCTGTCTGTTGCATACAAACCATTTATGCAGTTTATGAGCTCGCACATAGCATCAAGAGCATCTTCCTCGGTCTCAATAAATTCCTCCTTGGTGTAGCTCTTAGCCAGCTTCTGCAAATCCTCATTCTTGCCAATAAGTGCAACAGTTGCTTTGACATCCCCTGAAAAGGACTGATACGCAATGCACTGATCCTTGATGTTGTTTGTAGTATAAACACGATCGATGGAAAGGTGCGTATCCACTAGTCTGTATATATTTTTAACTCCATATCTGTAAAGAGCGTTGTACTCCGGATCATCCGTACCTGTAAAAAGCGGCACTATAAAATCAGGATCTCCGTTTTTAAGCGCAGACATCTGTTCATCTGTAAGATTCTTCTCCTGCTGGAAAGCTCCAAGAACATCATCCACATCCTCTAGTGTCATAATGCCTTTCTCAACAAGTGCAGATGTGAATGTCTGGAATTCATTCCCCTGAAGAGACAACAGATAACCAAGCTGTATCTCAGTAATATAGCCTCTCTCTATAGCCAGGTCGCCGAAACGTTTATCCTTCGTGGCCTGAAGTGCATTAATTTCCTCAGCCTGAGCAACCGTCATAAGCTTCTCAGTAACCGCTATTACTCCAAGCTTAGCTCTTCTCGACTCCATAACCTGATAAGCCGTATATAACTGTGCTTTAGTAATAGTCCCCCTGTCGAGGAGGTATTTTCCCATTATTCGGTCAAACATAATACCCTCCAATTCATAAGAAAAACATAAGAAAAAAACACAATCAAGTTAATAACAATTTTAACACAAAACAGCCTTGAATAATACCTAATAGAGCGAAGCTATGCCTTTGTTTTTGATAATTATTCTTCAGGTTCTTCTTCCACTTCCGTCTTAGCTGCTATTCCTTTTCCGCTCATAGCTGACTGAACCGCTGCCTCTGTCTCTGAGAGCTTCTTCTTTGCAGGCTTCTTACCGACGTTCTTGCCTGCAGATGCAGCCTGTGCAGCCATCTGAAGAGCAAGCATACGGTCTCTGGGAATCATAATCTTCTGTCCGCCGGGATTGATTATGATACCATCCTTCTCACCCACAAACTTAAGAATATCTCCAAACCCGAAAACAGCTCCCTTGTACTCAGAATTCCTGAAGGCCTTGGTGAACTCTATTCCATCTGTGAAAACAGGAAGGAAGTGCTTTTCATCAGGACTCTTGATCTCAGGGAATCTGATCTTGGTGTCGGCAGTGAACTTAAATCTGCCATCCTCTAATACTTCAACAGGTCCCTCATGCTGCATGGGAACGATATAGTTAGCTGCCTGTGCAGCCTGAGCCATACGCATTTCCTTAGCTGCGAGAACCTCGTTTCTCTTTTCATATTTAACAGGCCATCTCACCTCTCCGAGGAAATCAAGGATGGCAAATACGAGAGTAGGATTCTTGGGAGATTTGTCTCCGCCGTTACCCCAGTCTCCGGGTGCTGCCACGATCTCGTTTCTCTTAAAGTGTGCTCTGTAATAGCCGTTATCAACTATGAAGTGCTCAATTCCAAGATAGTAGAGATAATCGAAGAATGTTCTTCTCTCGCTTGCAGACTCTGCTTCGTTATCAGCCTTGCATGCGCGGACAGCCAGTTTTCTGAACTGCTTTGCAAATACCTTAACAGCAGCCTCAGCATACTCCTGAGATGAATAGATATTGATATATCCGTGATCAATGAAGGGATAGCCTGTCTGCATATCAAAGAGCACGTAAAGCATCTTAGCATCGCGGACTCTTCCGAGGATCTCGTTGTACACCTTTCTGTGATTAGCTTCATAACCAGGAATAGGCGCAACCTTCTGGAATCTCTCCTGAACTGTCAGAAGGAAAAGAAGCTCCTGCATGGATAAGAACTTGATTGAATCGATGTTGAGCTCCTCTTCATAAATGAGCTCACCAATCTCAGCCTTGCGCTCCTCTGTGAGAGGATCCTCAAATTCTCCGTCCTCTTCCTGTCCCTCAATCTTTATAGGATTAAGCTTGCCGGGAACAGGCCAGTCAAGCTCCTTATGCTTTTCCTTAAGCTCAGCAATCTGCTCAGCCTTCTTCTCGGCCTCCTGCTGCTCTTCAAGAAGTGCAGCCTCCTCCGCTTTCTTTTTACCACCCAAAAAATCTAAAATTCCCATTAAAATATCTCTCCGTTCTTAATACTACTTAAAACTTTATAAGGCCGTTTTACGCCTGAATGTCAGCCTCAAAGAATGTCTTTGAAAATGCTATCAGATAATCAACATCCTGCACGCCGGCTGTCTCATAAGGCGAATGCATTGCAAGCTGTGCCATACCTATATCCACTGTTCTGACCGCAACCTGTGTACCTGATATATTACCAAGTGTTGAACCACCTGCTACGTCTGAGCGATTAGTGAAGGTCTGGAAAGGAACCTTTGCCTTCTCACAGATGAGCTTGCAAACAGCACCTGAAGCAGCATCTGTTGTGTACTTCTGATTAGCATTGTACTTGATTACAATGCCCTTGTTCATCTGAGGTCTGTTTACAGGATCTGCCTTCTCAACATAGTTAGGATGAACTGCGTGAGCATTGTCAGCAGAAACCATAAAGCTCTCTGCCAGTGATACAAGATAATCCTCTTTGCTCTTACCAAAAGCATCATTTATTCTCACAAGTGTATCCTTAAGGAATGTGGATGCAGCGCCCTGTCTTGTGGTACTGCCAACCTCCTCATTATCAAATACAACATGCATGATAACGTTCTTCTTATTCTCAGCCTTTACGAAGCCCTCGAAGGAACCGTAGCAGCACTCGAGATCATCGAGACGTCCTGAGGAAACGAACTCATCGTTTGCCCCCCATACAGTGGGCTCTACTCTGTTATAAAGGAAAAGATCGTGAGAAACAATATCTTTTTCCTTAACACCTGCAGACTCTGCGATAAGCTTCATAAATGTATCCTTGCTTGTCACATCTCCGAAAATCGGAAGCATGTCCTTCTGGGCGTTGTACTTGTGTCCGTCGTTAGCCTCTCTGTCCATGTGGATTGCGAGTGAGGGCAGCATAACAAGATCCCTTCCTACATCAACAAGCTTGGAATCTACGCCAACTGCTGCCCCGGATTTTTTCACCATGACGCGGCCCGCAATAGAAAGCGGTCTGTCAAACCAGGGTGCGCAGAGCATTCCGCCGTACTTCTCCACATTAAGAGTTACATAAGCGCCTACTGATTCGATCTCCGGATTCTCCTTGATCTTAAAGGAGGGAGAATCGCTGTGGCTTGCGATCATGTAAAATCCCTTGTAATCCTTTGCAGGAAGTTTAAAGGATATAATTGAAGAGCCGCTTCTTGTAACGAAGTATTTTCCGCCCTTTGAAAGCTTCCACTTCTCATTTTCATTAAGCTCTGTAAAACCCTCTTCGAGAAGCCTTACTCTGAGCTCTTCTACTGCATGAAAAGCTGTGGGGCTCTTCTTGATAAAATCTGTTAATCCTTTTACTGTTTTTTTCATTTCTTCACCTTCTATCATTTATCATTTCCCATCCGAATTCTGTCCTGAAGTCCTTTGTAAAACTCAGACATTCGTTCAGTATTAAGTTTCTTCCCACCTCTGAAAACGGGTCTTTTGAACCTGAAGTTTTTAATATTTCCAAGCTGATACCTCTGTCTGAAATCGAGGCGCTCAGCAGCAAATGCGATTGCACTCTTTGCCATTATAGGAACGGAAGTGATAGCTTCCTTGGCCTTACCGGGAGTCGCAGCGGCTGTCTTGTAAACATCCTCCATACGACCGTCAAACTCAGCCATGGCACCTTCAACCATATCAAGAAGGTGTACCAAGCTTGATACCGTAAGCACCAGGTCAGCTGCAAGATAAGCCATCAGAACAAGGGCGATGATCTCTGCCGCAAGAGGATGAATCATCCCCAGTACCTTTTCAGAGAAGGGCATTACAAATCTTGTAACAAGGATTCCCGCTACGCCAAAGCCCAGTGTCGCAGGCACACATACACGTCCATTAATGTTAAGGGGCATGTCGTAATATTCCCACCATACTGCATGGAATCTTTTTTCAAGAAAATAGGATGTACTATATTCCAGAACCATGCTTCCCAAAGCACAGATCACAAATATCTTCCATAGCGGAATCTCATTGTAGGGAATGCCTCTGAACACAGGAAGATATCCAAAAACGAGCTCACAGGCAACGGAACCTGTCCCATATATTGGACAGATCGGCCCGAACAAGAATCCTCTGTTTCTCCAATGGCCTTCCTTGACTGTGCAGTAAATGCACTCGTAGATCCAGCCTATAAAGCTATATGCCATAAATAATATAAATATCTTACTAACAAACATATCTTTAAGCTCTCCATTCGGCGGGATTATCTGCCGCAAAATGTCACGCGTCTTTACTCCTTAATACTTTTCCCATGCTTGCAGATATCCCCTAGACAGCATACGTCGCACTGGGGTCTTCTTGCTACGCAGACTGCCCTTCCGTGCCATACGAATCTGTGGCAAAGGCTGTTACCCTCCTCGGGAGGAACAATCTTCCATAGCTGTGCCTCCACCTTGGCGGGGTCCTTGATATTATCCACAAGTCCGATAAGATTACAAAGTCTTATGCAATGCGTATCCGTAACAATCGCAGGCTTTCCGAAAACATCACCCATGACAAGATTCGCACTTTTCCTGCCAACACCGGGAAGCTTTAAAAGCTCTTCCATGGTGTCAGGAACCATGTCATTATACTTTTCGTGAAGAATTTTCATGCATGCACTGATATCCCTCGCCTTGGATTTACCAAGTCCGCAGGGACGGACTATCTCCTCTATGTCAGCCGGATCAGCCTCTGCCAAAGCTTCCACTGTAGGGAACTTTTCATATAAAAGAGGCGTAGTCTTATCGACTCTGGCGTCCGTGCACTGAGCAGCAAGTCGCACGCTGACAAGAAGCTGCCAGGCCTCGCTGTAGTCAAGTGTACAGTCCGCATCGGGATATTCCTTTTTTAGTCTCTCTATTACTTCCTGCGCTAATTGTTTTTTTGTCATTGCAAACACCAATATATTCTATCGCAAAATTGCCCATTAATTAAGTCCGAAAAGCAAAAGCCTCCCGGACTTATTGTCAATTCTCTATCTGCTCTAGTGCGCTGCTCATAAGCTTGAGCAGTTCCAATGTACTTCTAAAATGAACTGTCTTTTTCTTTTCAGACCAAAGCACCTGTCCCTGCCAGGAGCTGTTCTGCCTGAATTTAACCTGAACAAGAAATGTTGCCTGCTCGCCTCTGTATGTCTTGAGGCTTCTGATGGGCTCTCTCTTTCTGATTGAGTTGGGATTGTGATAGTCCCTGGTCTTATCCTTCTGACCAAAGGTTCTGTAGGATGTAGTCCTCTGCGGGAAATCCCAGTTATCATAGAGTCTGTCCATCAGCATGACCATTTCATATCCGCTGCCAAAGGGAAGGGGCTCCTCTTCATAAGGAGTCCACAGCATTCCGCTTATATCCCTTTCTGACGCCTCATTAACGCAGACACAAATTAAGTTTTTTCCAAAAATACGTGATTCTGATTCTGTCATTTTTTAATTCTCTTGCTTCTCTTTATTGTTAGTATTGCCATAAATAGTACTGCTGCCGCAAATACTACTATATGTCTTCCAAGATCTGAATAGTCATCAGTTGATGATCTTCTGGCACCAAGTACGTTATCATCTGCAGGATTCGCTATATCAACTGTGACATCGCCTGTAACTCTCTTAGCGCCAAGAACGTTAGGATCAACAGTCGCTGCCTTTTCTGTTTTAGGAGCAGGCGTTGTACTCTGCTGCGTAGCAGGTGTTGAAGAAGATGTATCGCTTGAATTTGATCCATCGTTCTTATCATTCCCGGGTGTCTCGTTTACTGCTTTATCAGCGTTCTTAACCTTGAGGATTCCAGGTACCTTTTCAATATTATAGTTCTCTTCGAGAGTTCCATCATTAAGTGTATAGGTGAAGTAGTTGTAGCTCTGTCCAACTGCCTTCTGTTTACCTGTATATTTATAGGTTGCGCCCTCACCTTCTGCAAAACCGTCACCTGATACGGTAACCTTATGCTTCTTGTGAGTCTTATTATCAAATGTCTTTGTAGTGCTGCCGGAGGTAAGAGTTACATTTCTCTTCTCAATGGTGAGCTTACCGGGTCTGAATTCAAATTTGAACTGGTTAGTAACCACATTGCCTTCAGAATCCTTTATCACGGGTGAGCCTGTGATGTTTACTGTATATTCGCCGGCATTTTTGCCTGAGCCGTATGCAGCAATTCCGGCAACTGTAAAATTAGCATTACCGATTGTAAGAGGCAAAACCTGCGAGGAATCGCCGTTTCCTGTAACTCTGTATTCAGAATCGCTTCTGCCCTCAAGCATGAAGCCACTTATACTCTGAACCTGTCCGTTATATTTTACTGTGCTGTTCGCACCTTCTACCGTAAGTATGTACTTCTGTTCATCGGTTCTGTCTACAACAGATAATCCGCCAAAAGTATATTTAATATTGTAATTGTCAGGATTAGTGCCATCCTTGTAGGAGCTTATCGTGAACTCATTTACATCTGTTCCGATGTCGGTTCTGCTCTTGGTAAATGTATAATATGCGCCCTGGTTACCTACCCAGCCATCCTCCTTGGCAAGTGGCATAGCGCCATTTTCAAGAGGTGTTCCATCGTAAGGCTTAACGATGTTCATGGAAACCAGCTCTACATTTTTCTTCTTAATTACATCAACCGCTGTAACCGTAAGAGTTGAAGGTGCACTGACATCCTCAGCTGCTTCGTTATAAACCGTAACGCCTGAAAGAGCAACATCAAAAGTGTTATTGCTATCATTTGTAGCATCAACGGCACTTACTGTAACCGTGTTATTCGGGATTCCCGCGATATAAACAGTTCCAATCTCAGGAGAGCTTGCAACAACAACATCCTTGGACTGACCCGCTACAGTTATTGACGAAGAAGGCAGTGAAATCTGTACATCCTGGCTTTCGCCGTTATAAACCTTGGACTCTACAGTAGTTCCTGTAACAGTAAGAGCTGAAACAGTTGCCGCAGGCTCGCTTTTCTCAGCTGCAGGCGCTTTCTCCTCTACGGGAGCTTCCTCAGTCGGCGCTTCTTCATCAGTAGGAGGCACTTCCTCGGTCGGCTGTGAATCCTCTGCAGGTGCCTGATCATCCACAGGCGCAGTCTCTTCTGCAGGCGCTTCAGTAGCAGGCTTCTCTGCATCAGCAGGAGCTGCATCTGTCACAGCATCTTCATCTTCAGCAGGCTGTACTTCCTCAGAAGGCACAGCATCATCCTGAACGTCTAAAGCATCCTTCTGCTCATCAGACGCCTCTGCATCGCCGCCCTGGTCAGCCTCTTCAGCTGCCGGCTCGCATTCATCATTATCTGTATTATCCTGGATAGTTGAAATGGAAGAATCTTCCGGAACCTCGGAATCATCACCCCCGGAATCCAGCTCCTGCCCTGTCTCGATAGCGGCAAAATCATCACCGGATCCCCCTTCAGCACTGACATATAACTCCTTTGTCGTACTAAAAGTAAGCGCCGCAATCATAATGCAGGCAAGCACTGTCTTCTTACAAACTCTTATTAAATTCCCCTTCAAAACAAATACCCTCATAGAAAAATAGAAACTACAGTTACATCATATATAACTATTCTGAATTAAAGCCTGTCTTCCAAGCCAAACTCTGAATACATCAATTTTATCTGTTTTTGGCCTTAAAAGCAACCGCTATCACTTGTTTGCTTCCTATACACAAACCGCTATCAGTTGTTGTCTTCTTCGGCAGCGGCAGCTTCCTGTTTTAGCCTCTCCTGCTCCCTTGCTTCCTCAGCCATTTTTCTTGTAACCTCTATGCTGTCATCCCAGGATTTATAGCGTGAATCGCCTCTTCTGTCTACAATATCCTCTCCGAATCGCTCCTTAAGATTATCCGCAAGATATTCTGTAAACTTGCAGCTTCCCTCGTAATTCAAATGGGAATGGTCATTAAAATCCTTGGTAAAATCAAGGCCTATCTCATCATAGGCTTCATTCATGTTCATGTACTCAATGCCATTGTCCCTTGCGATAAGTCCCACCTTGTTATAGGTAAGAACCTCCTTGTCATCGACAATGTACGGCGCAACTATGAAGAAAAGCTTTACATTATTTTCATTTGCAAGGTCGATTATCTTGTTCAGATATTTTTCCGACTTGGGAGTAAGGTCTGCGCTGATAGTCACATCGTAGACAGGTCTTGGCTGCTCCTTAACCGCACAGTAGGGTGTGTAGCCCTTAAATGCTGCAAGGTCCTCTTTTCCCCAAAGAGCATCATAGTCCTCCTGGGTCAGACTCTCATATCTGTTGTGATAGGTGAAGAAGTCCGGAAAATAGTCATCCCACCTTGTGAACTCGCAGCTTGTCACAAACAGTCCAAGCTTATTAAGTGACGGGCGAAGTCCCTGGAGATTTTCATATAAAAAGTCGTACTGATGATCATTCTTAAAGCATGCAGCTGCGTAAAAATCCAGCACTGCTACCTTGGGCTTTTGCGTTTTTAATGCTTCCTTAAAATAATAGTAGGTCTGCCACAAGGTCTGCTCCGCTGCACTGTAATCGTAGGCTGCGATGCCGTAGTTTTCCCACAAAAGTGCTGTGTTCACGTCGCAGTGAATATGGCTTGAGCCAAGCATCAGAACATCTATGGAATCCTTGGGCTGAGCATAGAAGCTGCGGGCCTGATTGATTCCATGAATGGATTTCTCGGACAGAAGTCTGTCAAGACAGCTTATGGTAATAACAAACGCCAGTATAAAGGCTAAATAGGTAAATATCTTTTTCATGATCAGAACTCCATATACATAAATCCGATTACCTGCTCAGAGAGTCCGTAGACTCCGTAAACAAGAAGAAGAATCAGTAAAACAAAGAACACTGAAAGTCTTGCAGGAAGTGCCATATCCATCAGAATTTCAGGGAAATCCTTACTCTTTTTACTAGCTAAGACATCCATTACGATCATCACGATAACTCCGATGATCATGATCCAGAGCTGATAATTACTCATCTGGATAAATTCCATCTCCTCGCCCCAGCTCATGCTGATGCCGCTTCCAAGGAACATGTTTCTCACATATCTGATCGCTCTGCTAAGGCTCTCTGATCCGAAGAGTACCCAGGCAATTGATACACTTATGAAAACCAGAACGCGTCTTACTATCTGCATGATCTTTGTATCAAAAACATGGAGCTTTTCAAGGATGTTATCAACAACTGACAAAAAGCCGTGCATCAGTCCCCATGCCACGAAATTCAGACCGTTTCCGTGCCAGAGTCCGCATACAAAGAAAACTATCACGGTGTTAAGGTGCTTTCTGAAGGCTCCCTTTCTGTTTCCGCCAAGCGGAATGTAGATGTAATCCCTAAGCCAGTTACTTAAGGAAATATGCCATCTTCTCCAGAAATCTGACATACTCTTAGCTGTGTAGGGTGCCTTGAAATTTTGTGTGAGCTTTATTCCAAATAAAAGTGCAATTCCTATCGCTATTGAGGAATAGCCCGCAAAGTCAGTATAAATCTGCAGGGTGTACATAAGACTTCCTGCGATAAGCGCCTTTGCAGAATGATAGTCAGGGTTCTCCAGCAGTATTGATGTGTACTGTGCAAATCTGTTTGCCAGAATCAGCTTCATGGAAAATCCGTAAAGAATGTATGCAAAGCTTCTGTTCAAGTTCTCCTCATTAAGGAATTTTCCGGTAGTAGAAGCTTCTTTTTGTGAAAAGAAATTCTCTCCTCTCTCAATCGGTCCGCTTATGAATTTTGCAAAGAAGGACTGATAAAGTAAGAAGTCAATGACTGACGGAAAATGCTCCATTTTTCCCTTGCGAACATCAACAAGAAAGCTTATGGACTGGAAAATATAATAGGAAAAACCAATCGGAAGAACAGCCATCGACATAAAAGAAGGGAGCTGATCTCTTGCCCTGAGGAAATCCCCAAGCTTAAGAAAACATAAAGAAAATGCGCAGGCAAGAACACCGAAAAACGTAAGAATTCCGGCCAGCTTCGCCTGCGTATCAATGAATTTGTGAATCAGAAATCCGATGGCATATGTAAATACAGCCACCGCAAACATGATAATAAAAGCCATTCTGCTAAGGATAATTATGTATCCAAAGCTCGCACCCATAAGTACGAAATTCCTGTACTTCGGCGCGGAAATATAGAACGCTACAAGCGTCACCACAAGGTATATAAGTGTCGTAAACTCAAATGTCATGCTTTACTCCCCATAAGCTGTGTAATGATGAAATTATAACACAGATGAGCGGGGAAATGGCATTTTAACCCACAATACCTTTAATAGTCTCCCAATCAAAGCAGCGCCTGAAGCCTTCTCTCGGAAGCTCAGCTTCATGATTCCAGGGGCGATCGTACACCAGCACCTTAAGCTCCGGCAAATGCTCAAAGAACTTGAACGCCAGCGGTGAATCCTCTATAGCATAGTCAAAATGCATCTTGTAATAATCCTCAAGCTCTAAGTTGAAATCACTATTCTTAATGAAGCTATCTCTTCCATACTTATTGAGGCAGTACAGCTTAACACGCTCAAGACCGTGCTGATCAAGCCATTTTCTTGATGCTTCGTAGGCACTGCTGGGTCGGCCTGTAATTATTGATACCTCATGACCTTCATCAAGCCAGCTGTTGATAGCCTTGGATGCTCCCGGTGTCTCCTCCAGCTCCAGAAGCGCCTCCGGTGTGTGTCCCAGGATCATCATCTTCTCGTACTGCTCATCTGTCAGATCGTAGGATCTCTTCAAATCAAAATATTTCACATCCTCGTATGGTACCTTTTTATCAAAAAGCTCTTCCACAAGGCTACAGAAGTGCTTCGCGGTCTCACAGAGGCAATCATCAAAATCAATATAAATCTTCATCGGTATACTCTCCTCGTTTTTCGTACCATACAAATATACCGCGTTTGTGGGAAGAAATAAATGGGAGGTTTGTGGGGCTTTCTGGATTTTCAGACTATAGCCCCGTGGATTTTCTGAATTTTGACTGAGGACTGTGGGGCTGGGGGCTGTGGGCTGGGGGCTGTGGCTGGGGGCTGTGGGCTGTGGCTGGGGGCTGTGGGCTGTGGGCTGGGGGCTGTGGGCCGAGGCATTTTACGTCAGTTTTGTCTTTTTTGGCTTTCCGGACTACCGTATTGCCTCAAAAGTTATCGTTATATCGTTTGTGTTACGCCTATTACCTGATTTTTGACTCTTCCGGATGAATTTTTACCCCTTTATTTTTCTTATTCATTTTTCTCAGAAGATTTTTCATCAAAAAGTTCAACCTATTGGTCTTTATAGTCAAAACAGACGTAATTGCTCTCTGAAAAGTATTTGAAATATCATAACCCGTTACGCCTGTATCATCATTTTATCTACGGCAGACGTAATATCTCCAAAGCTTTCTCCACATCCGCATCAGTAAGTCCACACTCTGGATCAGTCATAACCTGGTACTTGGCAATTTCATCATTATGAAGCTCAAGGTCATCAATAACTACCCATCTTTCCGTCTCCGGATGATTCTTAAGCCACATCAAAATTTCATCTGCTTTAACCTTGCTGAATTTCTTAGTTTTCCTAATTTCTTCAGTTGTAAGGTCAGGAGTCATTCCCGCAACTTCCATTCCCTCGTTGCCTAAAAGAGATGCCAGATACCCCGCTTCCGGACGAAGTGGCTTTAAGTCATCTCCAAACCAGAATCTCCAACCTGAATGCAGAATAATAGAAGCTTCCGCCCTTTCCACAAGTTTCGACAGAAGTTTCACTTTTTCGACATCTATATATTTTCCATCGCTGATTTCTCTCTGGTGATCTGCATTCCAGAAATTTGAATTAAGAACCCCATCAATATCTAAAAATATTACTTTCTCCATTCTTTGATCCCCCCAATTATCCCTTAACCATCAAGCCTATCCAAATCCTCGTCTATTCTTGCTTCCAATTCTTCCAGCTTTTCCCCAAAATATCTTCAATGATTTCCCCACGTTTTTTTATCCCACGTTTTTTACATAGTCCATATACTCCAGCAGTGCTGTATACTCCCTAAGATATGACCCTCTCTTTTCTTCGCTTGTCGCCGCGTACTCCTGGTGCTTTGAGAAAATATCTATGGCATCCTCCAGCGGAATCCACTCCGGCTGTATGCCACGCTCAATCTCCGCTTCCGTAGGCTTCATCTGGCCCTGACCCACAACCTCACAAATGAAATAATAGCCGCCGTATCTGTATTCCTCATAGTACTCGTACATCTGAAGAAACCTTTGAACAGGTCGCACTATCACACCGGTCTCTTCCTCAACCTCCCTGATGCAGCACTCTTCGGGTGTCTCGCCCTCTTCCATGCCGCCACCGGGTATCAGCCACCAACCGGAATTCAATTCATGTGTAAGAAGGATTTTTCCATCCTCAATAATCACAGCGCGACAGCCATCACGGGTTTTGGTGAAGGTTTCAAATCTATTATCCCCTAATATTTCCACCTTTTTCATCATCCAATACTCCCTTTAATCACCAAACTTTTTTTCATACTCAGTTCTTAATCTCAACCATTTTTCTTATTCCATTTGGAATGATCTCGAAGCCAAGCTTTTCATAAAAAGGCTCCTTTCCCCTGGCCGAAACGCCGCCAATAGTAGTGAATCTTCCTGTATACGAATTCTTAACAGCATAGGAACACAGATATTCTACAATCTGTGTCCCTACGCCCCTCTTCTGATATTCAGGTAAAACTATAACTTCCTGCAGGTACCAGTACATGGCGCCATCACCCACAAGTCTTCCCATTCCAATAAGCTCTCCATTATACATTGCTGAAACATTAACGAGTCCGCCTTCAAGCGCTCTTCTGGCATGCTCTATCGGAATATCCGCAAACGACGTAGCGTTGCGCAATCTCACGAAATCTTCCGGACTTAATATGTTCTCAACAAGTTCAACCTTTAAGCTCATTGTTTCTCCCCAAAATCACTTTTCCCATCAAACAACAATTTCAGATCAGTTTTTCAAACTCCATAAAAGTTTCTTCTTTGCTCAAGCTCTTAAGCTGTCCCAGCATAAACTGCAATTTTCCATCGATCCACTTCCTGGTATAGGTGTGCATGTTGCCTGCAGCCTTTTCTCCGAAGCTTCGGATGATTTCTTCCGGATCCTTTTCATTAACCTTCTGGCACATCTTCACATATTCATCTATTACGGATAGAAGCTTTTTCCAGTTCTCTGCTGCCTTGACCGGCTCATCATTTCTTAAATATGCAGCAACCAGGAACTTATAGGTCTCCCGATAAAAGCCCTGACAATGCGGTTTCATCTTTTCATTTTCCATGAATTTGTCCATTATGGAAATTCCCCAAAGACAGTTCTCCTCTACTTCTTTTAGCGGACTGACCCACATCATAGATTCTGCCGTATAAACAATATGCTTATTTATAACTCGTATAAAATCCTGGTAATTGTCCCTTATCTGGGCCTTCCATTTTTCCTTGCCAGCATCAGTGCTTATGTCGATGTAATATGGAAGAAGTGTCTCCTGAAGCATGTTGTTGCTTACTGAAGGTAGCGCTTCAATATGCTGCCGGCCTTTTTCCCAATCCGAAGTATGCCAGCAAAGCCAGGCAAGAGCATAATAGCATTCATCAGAAAGCTTCTTGCTGTCCGAATACCTGATAACCTGCATGGCTCTGTTTTCAGCAGTTCTGACTATCTGCTTCCACTTCTTGTTATCGTCCTTAAGCAAGCCCTCGTAGTATGAATTATTAGGATTAACAAAACGGCTCATGTGAGCGATCGCCTGCACATAGCGGGTCATAATCCCATAATTGAAAATGTTCTCTTCACACTGCTGATCCAGATATTCTGCAGCATTTAAAGCTCCCTCGGCCTGTTCTCCGCTATCCCTGAGTTCGTCCGCTTTCCTATTCACTTCCTCAGCGAGCTTCACATCATAGTTATCCTGATTAAATCCAAAAAGTGCATCTGTTGATACATTCAAGGCTTGCGCCAGAGGAATAACCTGCGTGATATCAGGAAGGCCTGAGCCGCTTTCCCATTTGCTGACAGCCTGGCTGGTAACACCAAGAACTCCCGCCAGTTCCTCCTGGGTTATACCTAAATCACGTCGATATTTTTTTATATTATTACCTAATGTCATACAATCCACCTCTTTATTTGTATTTCATAGATGCATCTTTGATAAATCCACTATATCAGACACCGAGGTGGTATCCTAACAATTCGTTTTTGGATAAAAATCAACTTGGCGTTGATAAATATGCGTGTGTTGTTATGTTTTCCGTCTTCCAATATGGCAGAGATGACGCATTACATGGATCAAAAATATAATCTTCAGTTTTCATCAAAATGCTCCAAAAATCGTTGTATATCTTCTAAGGTATTCTCTTTTTAAGCAATACGCTAATCCGTAATATGCTAATGATATCACAGCGCCTATACGAAAAAAATCTCTACGCAAGCATTTTTCGTGCCTTTGTAGAGATTTTTGTATGTCCGGATTACATAATATTTCAAAATATCCGTCTATAATTACTTATCCAAATAATAAAAAGCTTCTATCGCTTTTCCGATATAATTCGCAGACCCTTCACCATAAACAGAATCCACACCCTTTGCCAGCGCTTCATCTTCCTGATAACCCTTGGCCAGATCAAGTAAAAGCGCCTTTGCATCCTTAACCTGATAGAGCTGTTTTGCAACAAAATCGTACTCGCCTATCAGCTGTCGGACTTCAAAGGTGTTAACATCCGTCCCCTTCTTGGCAGCGATTCTCTTCTGAATATCATCCATCCTCTTTTGATATGCAGCAAACACCTCTGACTTAGGCTGATTCTTCACAGTCTCCTTAACTGAATCCTTATCACCATACCATTCGACCATCTTAGCAAAGTTTTTCTGAACCTTCTCATCGGAAGCACTATCCATCATGTGCTTTTCCCACTCCTTAAGGCTCCCATAATAATCAATTAAAATCTTCTTCCGTGACTCATTCATGTTACGACACATTTCTATAACCATGCCATGTATTTCTGCCTCATCAAATATCGCAAAGTCCATATCAAGATCTCCTTTCAACATATCATCTATGCTGGCGATTATGCGCTCTATCTTCTGCTTTTTAAGAAGTAGCATTTCGCGCTGTTTTGCCAGAATCGTGTTGCTATCAAGATCCGGATTATCCATTATGAGCTTAATGTCAGCAAGCGGCAGTTCAAGCTCACGGAAAACAAGAATCTGTCCCAGTTTTTCGATGGCCTTATCGTCATAAAGCCTGTATCCTGCTTCAGTTACTTCGGTGGGTTTGAAAAGCCCGATCTCATCGTAGTAATGAAGCGTGCGCACAGAGATACCCGTGATCTTTGAAACTTCCTTTACTGCTTTCATGATGGCGTTCCTCCTGTCTCTTGATATAAGAAATCTTAGGCCCTAACGTAACGTGAGAGTCAATAGAGATTTTATCACTAACGATTTTATCACAAAAAAAATAAATTTTTTTGACGCCTTAGTTAATCTTTTGTTTATAAAGACTTCTCTCGGTTTTTACACGATATTTTTATCATGCAGTTAACCATATTGCAACTATCGAAATAGGCAAAATCCCCATTCTATGCACTTTTTACATTTCTATTTCAACAATATTATTCATATGTCGCTGAAGAATCTGTAGCTGACACTCCGATATTGTCAGACACTTCTCCTGTCTCACGTACATCACAAAACAAGCCACCTGTGATGAGTATTCTATCACAATTTGCTACGTCTATTTCTCCTGATATTCCAAACTGGATGAACTGCATTATCATTCCATAAATGACTGTCAGTCTATGCCCAACAATTCAACCATTCCGGTTCATCTGCGGATATAACTTTCTTGTGACCGTTACGTCTATTCGCGAACAAGTTCTCACACAGGTTGAAGGATTCTTATACCCTCAGCTTATCATTTCAGTCTATATGAATTATTCTCATATACTGATTGCACTGAAAATATGCAAGCTAAATCGTCATTACGCCTATTGCTCCTTTATCATTTCACCGACGTAAATGATATTTGCCACCATGTTTCAGCATTCAGTCTATATATCTAAATTTCCCACTCCTGGTTGAGCTGCGAGAACAACCTCTATATAGTCGTTACGTCTACTCGCGAACAAATCTTTCCATAGATCCAACTGCGGGAGCAACACCCAGCTATCCGTTACGTCTACTCGCGAGCAAATTATCTTACAGGTTGAATGAACAAAAAATCCCCCAAGACCAGATAACTCCAATCTCAAGGGACTACAACATCTAAAACAACAAAAATATGACACACAGTAACACAAAAACCTCAGATAAAATCTGAGGTTTTTATCGAGCTGGCAACGGGAATCGGATAATAGCCAGTTACGAAAACCCGCATGGAAAGGAGGACGCTAATCGTCCAGGGGACGATTGCTCAGCGCCGACCGAAGCGGAGCGTAGAATTTCGGTGCTCTCTTTTATAAAAAAGACCACTTTAAAGACCACTTTTAATTCGCCTTCATTACTTAGCTGGAATAAAAATTCGCTTGGAATTAATATAATCCTCAACATTCCTTTTTGCCTTAAGCAGTTTTTCTACCAACCCTTCAGGTGGATCCTGCATAAGTGCATATGACAATTCAACATCTGTTTTCGCCTGCATATATTCTGATCTACTATAAAGACCATTTGATGCTTCAAGGAAAGTCTTGTCATCAACAATAATATCTTCTATCACTTGTCCTGAATTATCTTCATCCAAACTATATCCCATATCCAATTTATCTAGTATTTCCCATCTTTCCTTTTCTGATGACATAAAATCACCTCTTTCTATTTTTATGAATCAGTTTAAATCCATATTCATCAGATAATTCTTTTGGATTACTAAGAAGTCTCATGACCTCCTGGTTTAATGCATCCTCAACCTGATAGCTTTTTATCCCTGAATTATTCTTAATAATTTCCGCCCTCATACGAACCATATGAGCGTATAGCCTGCGCCTTGACATCACATCCACATTATTATTTACAAGGATAAAGATATCTGAAGTGTTCCCAACGGCCAAAATGGCACTAATCGAATCATTTCCATAAAAAAGTCTTACATCCTGAAATGAAAAAATCTGGTTATTAGGATGATTATGTACAATAATCACACTGTTGAACGAAGAATTTCTTATGATGTCGTTAAAATATCTAGCCGAAGGATTCAACAATTCATTTAGTTCTATATGATGGTATGTACCATTTATTGTAGCTTGTGTTCCATTATCAGTATTATAGGAAATGGCCACTTCACCATATCTATACTTATTTATCTCTTTTGAAGACTCAGATAAGACATAACCGCATAGTCCTTTTACTAATTCATTGCACTCATCTGAGTCAAAACAATCAAAATCCGGTAACGAATCAATGTCATCTGGAATAATGATTTCATTTATTTTTATTTCCATGTTCTAACTCTTTCATATTTCTATTTATAATAATTATACCATAATGTCTCCCTCATAATTCTCCAATAGACACAAATAAAATTAGAGCATGCAATAATCACACGCCCAATTTTATATAAAAGACCACTTTCGGCTTAATAAAAGGGTCAATGGTTGCTTTAGATACGGTTTAAATGTACCTATTATTTCCTAAGTGATGAATTGTCATTGATAAGAAAATCTCTTACCATATCTATTCCACCCATACCAGAATCCACACCATCAAGATTAAGAACATCCTTCAGTCTATTATGGTTATTAAATTCAATTTTTCCTATAAGCCAGGATGAAAAATCAAATCTGTTAATCACTTCCTGTCTCATCTTATTCGCGTTTAGTTCTGTCATATAATCATTTGATGTTTTGAACTCCTTCAATTTCTCTTCTTCAGATAGTTCATCATTAGCCAGCAAATCGGAAATCCTAAGAAATTCTTCATCCATCAACTTATCATATTCATTCTTACTCTCAGCAGCCGCTACATATCGAGAGGACATCTCATCGACAGCTTCCTTATTTTTATCAATTAAATCGAAAGCTCTGTCAATCAGTTGCTCGTCTGCAGTTTTACCGGTTTCATCAAATTCTAATGCATTATCATCCTGATTCTCATCAGATTCAGTTTTTTTGCTCTCTTCATCTTCATCATCGACATCAAGGGTCTCTTTTAGTATGTCAATAATTCGCTGTTTTTCATTTTCATCCTGCTTAGCCTTTGCTATAAACTGTGCATTTTTATTGTGCTCATCCTCAAGTCCCTGCGCATCCAACTTTTTTTGCATATCGGCATACATATTAAGACGTGCCTCGAAGTTTTCCTTCAAACCTTTGAGAATAACTTCAAATTCATCTTTCGTGATAATATGTGTTTTATTATACACGTATCGTTCAGATGTAATCTTCTGAAGATTATCATTGATAAACTCTTTATCAACATCTGTCAGCTCTTCACCGCTTTCGATTTTGTTTGACAATCTGTCGGCCTCTCCGATTTGCTTCCAGGTCTCTTCAATATTGATCTTTATTTCCTTACGCTTATCTTCACGAAGTTTTTTAGCAAGTTCTCTACCATCTTTTGAAATATCCACAGTAGCAGACTTTTCTGCATCCATGATTGGCAAATCATTTTTCTTATGAGAACGTGACTTGGATTTAGAATCAGGAATTCCTACGATATGCTGCTTAATATTAGAATCCATTTTTATGGAAAGATTAGTTGCTTTAATGTTCATATCCCAATACCTCCGTGTAAGCGAGACATAATCATAGCCAACCTCCATGTTCGACTAAGATAGTGATAATGCTCCATTAAGGTTATCGGCAATAAATCTAATAACTTAACCCCTTCAAAATAAAATTTTCTGCTCGCCCACGCTTCCGCGTCAGCTATTGGATTATCTGTTTTAATCATCCTCAGTTCCTCCCTATATCAATCAAGTCGATAGATTTGTCAGACTTAAGAATTGCCTTAATCATCGGTAAGTACTCATCAATTTTGACGTATGTGCTATTGGAAGATGGAAAAGCTCATCAGTCATGAAAAAAGTATATGACAACACTTTGGACTCTTCCAGAAAGAAACACACTCACTTGTCGAATAAATATCTCGAGGATAATTTTAAGCCGTCTCAGGAAGCATAATTTCGTGTCAACTTTTATAGTTAAATAATGATTTTTCAGAGTTAAAAAGTGATTTTAAATATCATTTATTAACGCTAAAAAAGCCAGTAAACAAGCGACTTCAAACTACTTTTCGCTCATCTACTAGCTTTTATCAATTCGAGCTGGCAACGGGAATCGGACCCGTGACCTCCGCACTACCAATGCGACGCACTACCGACTGTGCTATGCCAGCAATCCGCGACCTATGTAAGTCACGAAAGATATTGTAGCAAGCACAAACTCTATTGTCAACACAATATTTAAACATCGACTCATCCTATAGTAATGAATAATTAATCTCAGATTTTATTATCTTTTCAGAAAGTTTATAGGATGATTATAGCTTTAAGCACCCTCAAAATATATGATATTAGTATAGCAATAAATAACAGAAATACGATTATTCCTGTTAGGATTCAATATAAACGTAAATGATTTTGTATAAAACATTATGTTAAAGCAAATCAAGACAGCTTTTATAACAATTATATTATTCTCGCTGGTTCTGTCAGGTTGCGAACCGCAGCCTCATGTAACGGAGCAGACTACTGAGGAAACTGAGGAGACCACAATTGTTGATACCCATTCTAATGATGGGCGTACAGTTGTGGGTATTTCCATGCCCGATGTTCTGCTTGAGCGCTGGAATCGCGACGGAGCCTTCCTAAAAGAGCAGTTTGCAAACGATGGCTGCGAGGTAATTCTGCGCTTTGCCAACAATCTGATAGATACCCAGATAAACGACATCAGAGATATGATATCCGGCGGTGCTGACGTTCTCGTAATCACAGCCGTGGACGGCGCCGCACTCACTAAGGTTCTTAATGAAGCCAGAGCAGCCAACGTAAAGATCATAGCCTACGACAGGCTCATCATGGAAACTGATGCCGTGGATTACTATGTCTCTTTTGACAATTATCAGGTTGGAGTTCTTCAGGCCAATTACGTCATCGGAGCTCTTCTTATGGTAAACTCCGATAAAATTTACAACATTGAATTTATTTCAGGAGACCCTGTAGATAATAATGCAAGATATTTTTATAAGGGAGCGATGGACACTCTTGATCCCTTCCTTGAAATGAACAAGATAAGGATTCTCTCTACCCAATCAGGCTTCTATGAGACCTCTACCGCACAGTGGTCCACAGATATCGCACAGCAAAGGCTTCAGATCATATTGAATTCCTATTATCCTAAGGGAACAAGATTAGACGCTGTTCTTTGTGCCAATGATTCAACAGCCCTCGGCGCAGCGAAGGCCATTGAGGCAGATTATTCCGGAACCAATCATGTAGTATTAACAGGTCAGGATGCGGATATCGCAAATATATACAATATTATAAACGGAACACAGGACATGACAGTTTACAAGGCTCTTGATCAGGAGGCTGTTGTTACTGTTGCCCTTTGTTCGTCCATTTTAGATGGCAACACCCCCGCCGAGGATCTGATAGAAGCAGCCAATTTCAGCTTTGACTGCTCCTACGATACCACCACCTACGACAACGGCGTCAAGGCAGTGCCCTCTTATCTGTTAAAGCCTATCACTATCAATTATCAGAATCTTGAAAAAGAATTATTTGTCACAGGATATTATCAGAGAAACAGCTCAGGACTGATTTATGCTACCAAATAAGGTATAACCGTTTCTTCCATTTGCCTTAGTCTCATAGAGGGCTGTATCTGCACATTCTATCAGCTTTCCAGCATCATTGGTATCCTCAGGATATGTCGCGCATCCGATACTTACCGTGAGTGAAATGTCACCTGCGGAAGTCTTAAATACGCCCTTAACATTCTTAATGATATCTTCGCAGATCTTTTTACCCTTTTCAGGAGTCGCTGCCGTAAACAGTCCACAGAATTCATCTCCGCCAAGTCTTGCAAAGGTCACATCTTTTCCCGAAAGCTTCTTAAGCCTCTCACCAACACCGATTATTATCTCATCTCCAACCTTATGCCCATATGTGTCATTGATAAGCTTAAAGCGATCCACATCCAGCATTATCAGCCCATAAGGTGCAAGTGATGTAATGGCCTGATTTATATCCTCCATGATCTTCTTTCTGTTGGGCATCTGAGTCAAAAAGTCAGTTCGGATAATCTTCTTTCTGCGTATATTTGTAGCATAGAGAATCCCTATAATAGCCACCAGCAAAATCAGAATGATAATGACCAGATTACTGATAAGTGTATTTTCGCGATAGAATTTTGCCAGGTTCTCGTGCTCATTTATGACAACCGAGCCCTTGGGCAGCTGGGAATATACAATTCCGAATTTATCCATGCAGTCCTGGTCAAAATAGGGAGTTGAAACGGTGGTGCTTTTAAGCGGAATAGCATCCGCAGGCTCTCCTAGAAGTATTCTCCTTGCTACATCACCGGCTATTTCTCCGGCATTATAGTATGAATAAGATATTCCGCCAAATACACCATGCCCTACATCCGTTGACGTAAGCCTGAAAATCGGAACATTAGGCGCATAGGCTGACAGAAAATCCGAGGCATGCTTCAGGGAATAGTTCTTTTTCTCACCATCAACAGAGAAATCAAGGAACAGAATAATGTCGTCTCCATCCAGCCCCCCAAGGACCTCCTCAAGACCTGTTGCCGTGTAGTATGAGGTATTTATAACCGTGCTGTTTATCTCGGGATGATTGTCCCTGAATTTCATAAACTCCACATAGTCACCCTGACCGGCGACAGAGGAATCCACCACGACATTCAGATGAGTCCTCATGGGGAAAAGATCCTTCATCAGAGCGTAATTACTCTCAAAGTCAGGTGACTCAGCGATACCTGTCGCATTGCTCATAGCAGAGGCAGTGATAGCCTCCGTCATATTGTTTACGCCCATGAACACCAGCGGAACATCAGGGAAAAGCTCCTCCCTGTTATTAATGGCATATCTAAGCGCAGAATCATCCGCAACCACGATAAGATCATAGGCTCTTACTGAAAAAATCTTATATTTTACAAATCTGTCGAAATTCTGGATATCAAGACTGCCATAATATTTATCGGAATCCATAAATTCATAGCTGATATCCACATTGACGCCCTCGATTCCCTTCTCAAACCCACTGAGCTGATCGGGAACCGCAGCGTTAGAAAAACCATACGAAGATATAAAAAGCACGCGAAATTGCCGCTCTAAGCTATCCTCCGCATTAGCCCATAATACGGAAGAAAACAAAATACAAACTGCAAAATATACAATTAAAATGCTATTCCGCAAAGTTTTCATAATACGATTTTAAACCTTAAAAGGCGCTGCAACAATAGTCTGCAAATCGTTTAATTATATATTTATAATCATATAATTTTTATTTTAATAAATGTACCAATTACATAAGTTCTGTAAGCAGATGGCGATAGATATCCGAGTTCTTTTTCTTCCAGTTATCACACATGGAAATGGCCGCTTCCTCTGTCCAGGCAGGGATAGAAATGTCGATAAGACTGCTCTCTCCCTCTGTCGCAGACAGGTAGACCGTGTACTCGTTTTCACCGGTCTTTTTATAAAAAGCGCCTATCGAGGTCTCATCACGCATCTTAAGGCCGTTTTCCTTAAAGAACTCATCTATCTCTTCCTTTATGGAAGGATTTATCCTGTTTCCGAAGAAATCCAGAGTCTCGGAGCCCGCATCTGTCATCTTAAGGTATGTTCTGTTGCCTTCGTTTTTCTCAGTTATAAGATCTGAATCTGCAAGCTCGCTGAAAACCTCCTGAAGAGTCAGGAAATTCGTGTATTCTTTTTCCAAAATAAAATCATATATCTGTGCCTTACTAAGGCGCCCTTCGGATTTTCTGAGCATGTAAAGCACTATCATTTTATATAAAGTAAGGTATTGTGAACTCATAAAAACCTCTTGATAATTAAAAGTTTACCCCCACAATTGATCTTGCAAAAGAAATATACTCCTCTCGCTTATCCGTGTCCATATATTTAAACACATCATAAGAATATTTATGTCCGCCGCCTGTGGTACAAAGTCCCATGGCGAGACCATCATGAGCAATCTCCTCAGGCGCATCGGTCTGTCTGGAAAACATGATGGCATGAAGGCTGCTGTTTGCCGCAACCTTGCTGTAGGCATAGGCAATAGCCGCTGCCTGAAGCGTATCACCCTTAGATGAAGTATACCCGACTTCACTTAAGATGATGGATCTGACATTCCCATTATAAAGCATAGCCTCACTGTTCATGTAATCAGTGAGAACCTTTATATTTTTCATAGTAATAAAAGATGTATCCGCAGAATCTGTCACAAGCTTGTGCCCATTCCAGAAATCCACGTTGTACAGCGGCACTGTGTAAGGGTGCTGGGCAAGTCCCCAGCCGATATCACCATAGCTCCTAAGGGATGAAGCAAAAGTATCCAGCATATCCCTTCCGTCATAATCTGGATTGCCCTTCATATTTCTATCCCACTGCTGATCCAGGGAAATGTACACATGTGCTCCTGAGTTTGTGCTTTTTATCGCATTATAGAAAACTCTGAAGGCTCTTGCATAGGCTGCCGTGTAGGTGGAAAGGTCTGTCTGAGCCATGTAGTTCCACTCTTTTCTTGCATTGACCTCATTGCCGATTATCCACATGGCAACGTTGCCGTGACCTGATCCTGAGTATCTGTTTGCAAGGAATGACCCTATAGCCGCAACTGCGTTCACACCGCTCTCATCCGTTGCATTGAACATATAGTAAGGGGCTGTGGAGCCTCCTCTTGCATCTGGATGAGTCACCTCAGGAAAAGTGGATGGCGATACATCATTTAATATGATCGCAGCAATATCCACGCCCATTGAGTTCAGATTGGTGAAAAGATAATCGTATTCCTGAATTATCCTTCCGTTGAAATAATATGTAACTCCGTTGTAGTTATATGCAATTGAGCCATCTCCGCTTGTGGCAAGAAGCCTGTTCAGCGGAATATTGTAGGTCGCATAGTTGACGCCAAGGTCCCCAACCTCATGAAGCCTTGAGGGATCAACAAGAAGTCCCTTCTTGGAGCTCTGCTGCATTCCGCTGTAATTATAGGATGCAACCGCCTCGGGATTGGTGATGTAGCTTGCATGGGACACACTTTTATATTCGTCATCCTTCATCACCGCAACGATGAACTTCCTGTAAAGTCTTGATCCTGCCTCACCCTTTTTAACACCGGCGCGAAGCTTTATCTCGGTATTTTTATAGGTTCTCGCGATGGGCTCTGCATCTGCATCAAAATCATCCTCATAGGTTGCCGCATCAAAAAGATAATAGTACTTATCATCTGAAGCCGGGATCGCCTCCGCAGACGCGATGACCTCCACCTGACCGCTTTCACCGATCACACATTCATCGAGGCTCACATAGTCAGTAAGCTCCTCGTCTGGCACATCCACCGTGGCAGGTCTCTCATCCAGAGCCTTCTTAACCCTGTCACCTGAATCTATGATGGCCTTTAATGCATCATCGTCCAGGTAGCTCTTTTCCTTGGGAGTCTCTGCTTTATCTTCCTTAGGATTTTCCTCAGATACCACCTGCGGCTTTTTATTTTTATTATCAAAAACTCCTGATACACAGCATACCGCCACCACTAAAGAAAGCACTGCCACAATGCTGCAAACAATGCCTATTACTTTAGGTCTGGCTAATACCATATCCTTTAAAGATTCAAAAATAGCCTTAATTTTTTTCAAAAACGAATTAATAATTAATCCTCCTGCTTCTTAGCCTGTTCCTTGAGGAACTTCATATGCTCCTTAATCTTCACCTCATAACCGTTGCCCGAAGGGCTGTAGAACTCTTTGCCATTGAGCTCATAGGGCAGATACTGCTGCTCCACATAGTTATTCGGATAGTCGTGAGCATATTTATACCCTATTCCGTGTCCAAGCTTTGCAGCGGACTTATAATGTGCATCCTGAAGGTGCGTAGGAATGGGAAGATTGCCTGTATTTTTCACTGTATCCATAGCGCTGAAAATCGCCTCCACTGCTGCGTTACTCTTAGGCGCAGTTGCTATATAACTGGCTGCCTGTGAGAGATTGATCTGACACTCCGGCATACCTATCCTCTCTGTTGCAAGAAAAGCAGCCACCGCCACCTGAAGTGCCTGAGGGTCAGCATTTCCGACATCCTCAGAGGCACAGATAACCATTCTCCTTGCGATGAACTTCGGATCCTCTCCGGCATTGAGCATTCTTGCAAGATAGTAAACAGCCGCATCGGGGTCAGAGCCTCTCATACTTTTTATAAAGGCCGAAATCGTATCGTAGTGATTGTCGCCGTCCTTATCATATCTGGCTACTCTCTTCTGTATGCATTCCTCCGCAACCTCTCTTGTGATGTGGATCTTGCCGTCTTCACTTCTATCTGTGGTCATAACGCCAAGCTCAATGGCATTAAGGGCATGTCTGGCATCTCCACCTGCTATATCAGCCAGAAACTCCTCTGCATCAGGCTCCAAAACCGCGTCATAGGAGCCCATTCCGTTAACAGTATCGGTTATGGCTCTTCTCATCAGAGTCTTCACATCCTCTACTGATAGCGGCTTAAGCTCGAAGATAACTGATCTTGAAATAAGAGCGCCGTTGACCTCAAAATAGGGATTCTCCGTGGTGGCTCCGATCAGGATAACAGTGCCATCCTCAACAAATGGCAAAAGATAATCCTGCTGCCCCTTGTTGAAACGGTGTATCTCGTCTATAAAAAGGATTGTCTTTCTTCCGTAGCCGCCAAGATTCTGCTTTGCCTTGGCAACCACTTCCTCCATGTCCTTTTTTCCTGCAACTGTGGCATTAAGCTGTGTAAAATCCGCCTTGGTTGTATTGGCGATAACTTTAGCCAGTGTAGTTTTACCGGTTCCTGGCGGGCCGTACAGTATAATTGAGCTGATCTTGTCAGCCTTTATGGCACGATAAAGGAGCTTGTCCTTACCAATGATATGCTGCTGCCCAACCACCTCATCGAGGGTCTTGGGGCGCATCCTTGCGGCAAGCGGTGACTCCGAACTCATGCTTTTTTCGCGTGCGTATTCAAATAAATCCATAGTGCATTTATTTTACATTAATTGAAAGAATTATTCCATTTAGACATTCAGATTTTTACGTTAATTTTATATCTTGATTTTTTCTCCGTTTGTTTTAATGTAGAAATAGCAAAAAAATTTTTATTTGGAGGACAATATGTTATACGGAGCACTAGAAGCCGGCGGAACCAAGATGGTTTGCGCAATCGGCAATGAAAACGGTGAAATTTTAGAGCAGGTAAAATTTCCTACAGAAACACCCGAAACCACAATGCCACAGATATTTGAGTATTTTAAGGGAAAAGATATCAAAGCCCTCGGCATTGCATGTTTTGGTCCTATCGATTTAAATGAAGATTCTGAGACCTATGGAAGCATAACCACAACTCCTAAGCTTGCATGGTCAGGCTACAACATCGTGAATGCAGCGAAGGAAGCGCTCGGCATTCCTGTTGGATTCGACACAGACGTTAACGGCTCACTCCTTGGTGAAATAACCTGGGGTTGTGCAAAGGGTCTTTCCGATGCGCTCTATCTCACAATCGGAACAGGCGTTGGCGGCGGCGTAATGTCTAACGGAAAGCTTCTTCACGGAATGCTTCATCCTGAACTCGGCCACCTCCTTCTTCCTATTGTAGAAGGCGATCCCGGAAAATGTGTATGCCCTTACCACAGGAACTGCTTAGAGGGTCTTGCATCCGGTCCTTCGCTGAAGGCCCGCTGGGGTGTAAGCGCTGATCAGCTCGTTGATAAAAAAGAAGTCTGGGAGATCGAGGCTGAGTATATTGCTACAGCGCTCGTTACCTACGTAGTAACCTTAAGCCCCAAGAAGATCATCCTCGGCGGAGGCGTAATGCATCAGGAACAGCTCTTCCCGATGATAAGAGCTAAGTTCAAGGAACTCCTTAATGGATATATCGTAACCAATGAGCTTGAAGATCTCGACAACTACATCGTTCCTGCAAGTCTCAATGATGACCAGGGAATCATGGGCGCAATCAAGCTTGCGATTGATGCGTGTAAGTAAAATTAAAGGGACATGACATTGTGTCATGTCCCTTTTTCCCTCATCCGTCAGCTTCGCTGACACCTTCCCCCAAGGGGGAAGGCTTTATTTTTTTGCCTTCTCCCTCTGGGAGAAGGTGGCACGTAGTGCCGGATGAGGGTTTACTCTGCCTTAACCGGAGCTGTTCTGATTATGAACTGTACTGAACTGGGTTCATCATCGTTTGCACCGGAGAATGATGTATAACTCTGTGATGCTTCATCGACTGCCTTAAGTCTGTCTGTTACTGAAAGTACATCATCATCCACAATTCCTGTTATCTTCTGTATTCCATCCTCATCAAACTCAACCATTCCATCTGCAAGCTTTCTTGCGCCATCGTTAAGCTCTACAGCGCCGTCCTTAAGCTCCTTAGCGCCATCCTTAAGTTTTCCTGCGCCATCATCAAGCTTACCTGCACCATCATCGAGTTTAACTGCACCATCATCGAGCTTGACTGTGCCGTCATAAAGCTTTCCGACACCTTCATCGAGCTTACCTGCACCGTCCTTAAGCTTGGTTGTTCCTTCTGCGAGCTTGGATGCACCATCTGCAAGCTTGCTTCCGCCATCCTTAAGTGCGCTGCTGTTGGACTCAAGCTTATCAGCACCTTCCTTGAGCTTCTTGGAGCCATCCTTAAGTGTACCGATTCCATTTGCAAGTGTAGAACCACCATTATCAAGCTTCTTCATGCCATCGTAAAGTGAGTTTGCACCTGTAGCAAGCTTTGAAGCGCCTGCCTGAATATCCTTAAGGCCACCGTTTCCTGTTCCGTTGTAAAGAGCATCAAGTGTTCCTGCTGATGTAGCAAGAGTTCTGTAGGTCATATAAATTGTTGTTGTATACTGCGTAGCATTCTTGGTCTGTGTAAGTGCCTGAGCTACCTTTGTAACTGCTGCTGTGTAGTGGTCTGTAGCCAATGCCTTTTCATTCTGTGCTTCAGCACCCTTCTCCTGTGCCTTAGCGCCATCACTCTGAGCTGCTGCGCCCTTTTCTTTTGCCTGTGTTGCAAGAGCTTCAGCCTCTGCAGATTTACTTTCTGCAGTTGGCTTATCTCCCTCGGCTGCTACCTGCTTTGCTGCTGCGCCTGCTTCCTTAGCCTGTTCTCCAAGAGCTGCTGCCTCTGCTGCCTCTTTCTCAGCCTGTCCCTTATAGGTCATAGCCTCTGTGTATGCAGCCTGAGCTTTTCCTGCATCAACATCACCCTTATTCATCTCATCCTTGATCTGATCGCACATAGCCTTAAGTGTTGCTGCAAATGCGTTCTGATCTGACTGGCTCTCTATTGTAGCCTTAGCCACATTGTACATCTGAGTCCACTGTGCATGTGATATTCCGGTGTTCTTCTCAATGTATGCCCAGTCACCGTCACTTGCAAAATCATCAAAGCTGCCATCTACCGCTGCATCAGGCTCATCTCCAAGTGTTACGCCATCGTCAGCGCTGGGAGCCTCATTTCCATCTGATACCGGTTGCTCTTCATCAGAGGTTTTCTCTGTATCCTGAGTGTCAACTGTATCTTCTGAAGGAGCACTCTGATCATCCTGGGGTGCCTCGTTGTTCTGCTCCTCCTGGGGTGCTTCCTGTGCATCCTGATTATCCTCAGAAGGTGTCTCGTTATTATTCTGCTCTTCTGAAGGAGTACTCTCATCCTTAGAAGTCTGCTCGTCCTGATTCTCCTGCTCGTCCTGATTCTCCTGCTCGTCCTGATTCTCCTGCTCATCAAAAGCTGTCTTCTTTTCTGATGAGTCCTCTGTCTGTGCATCATCTGAATCATTGTTATTCTCGATGATCACAGGTGTATCAACAGCCACAACATCAAGTCCGCTTACTGTGTCCATGGTGTAAAGTCCTGCGAGCTTTTCGGAAGCTGTCTGCAGAAGTGAATTCAATGTTGCGGAATCACTTGCTGAAATACTGCTGTTAACTGAAGCTGTGCTTGTTGCTCCTGCATTACTTGCAGCGTAATTGATAACTGCTGCAAACTCCTTATAGAATGTATCAGATGCTGACTTAACTGCCTCCATCTGCTGCTTTACTGTATTTGCTGCTGTATCGATACCTGTGCTGAGCTGAGCTGCCCCCTCGGATACGCTCTTAGCACCATCCTTGGCAGATGTAAGTCCGCCTGTAAGAGTTGATGCACCATCCTTGAGTTTTGTAACACCATCATCAAGGCTCTTGGCCCCCTTTGCAATTTGGCCCACACCATCTGTATAGGTTCCTATTCCTGTGCTGAGTGTAGATGCACCGTCCTTAAGCTGTCCTGCACCAGTATCAAGTTCTCCTGTGCCATCCTTAAGCTGACCTGAACCGTCCTTAAGCTGTTCAGCACCATCCTTAAGCTCTCCGGTACCATCCTTTAACTGCTTTGTGCCGTCCTTGAGCTCTTTTGTTCCATCCTTAAGATCAGATGTGCCGTCATAGAGCTCTCCGGTGCCGTCCTCAAACTTCTGTGTTCCGTCTGCAAGCTCACCTGAACCGTCACGGAGCTGTGTAGATGCATCTGAAAGCTTGTCCATGTCATCGTTTACGGTATCAAGCTTTTCCGAATCATAAATCTTGTTAAGGCCAAGGTCTGATACAGCGTTGGCGCTTGCCATGGTGATCGTCATGGGAAGCTCAAAATCCTGCACGTCTGCTGTGATCTCCACATAATCAGGAATCTCGATATCCTCTTTATCTATATCATTCTCCTCGAGCTTTTCCTCAAGCTTCTTCTCATCGATATCAAGGGACTCCTTCAAGCCGGGAAGAGCCACGCCTACAACTACATAGTTGTTTGCATCTGATATAACCTTACCGTTTGATACCTTTACGTTGGCGAATTTCTCACTATCCAGCATTGTTCCGGAAATCATTGTGAAGGGAACCTCAACGTCCTGCTTCTCACCGTCGATATCAACTTTTCTTTTCAGGCTGTCTGTGTAATCGAATCTGATCTTGACGTTACCGCTTTTTCCTGCGATGTCCTCAGCCTTCATCTGCTTACCATCGAGCTCATAGGTTACCTTAACGCCTACCGGAACCTCCTCAGTGGGTGTTCCCTGATAGTAGATATCTGAGCCCTCGGCATCCCATGTAACTGTTCCGTCGCCATTATCTGTGTAGGTTTCTTCACCCTTTACGTTGACGATGTCTTTAAGATTTGTCTTATCTGTAAGAGTCTTACCTCCGCTGGCATTCTTTAACCAGTTACTTACTACGACTTCATCCACAGCACCGTTGGCATCAGTCATAACGTAAACAGTCTCTTCTTTTCCGCTGTCAGAATTAACTCTGTTACCTGCAAAGGCTGTCTCTGTCATTGTCTTCTCAAGTGCCTCTGCCTCGGGATTCTCCACTTTAGCATCCGCAGTCTCTGTATTATTCTTATTGAAAAGTCCGCAGCCTGTCATTGTAGAGAAGGCAAGTGCGAATGCTGTTAAAACTGATGTAGCTTTAAGTAAATTTTTCTTATACATACCAATTCACCTCTTAATTTAGATTTATGTTAATCAGCTCTGTTTTTCTGCTATTGTCAAACGGCGTGTCCTATTGAAGCCACCTTAGCAGCCTTTCTTTCCTTATCCGCTCTCAGGCAGTCACGCATTCCCCATGTGGATCTTATGATCAGACCATCAAAGATCATATACATTGAAGGAAGCACCAGGATAACTACAGCCATACTGATCAGCGCACCTCTTGCCATAAGGAAGCACAGTGATCCGATCATGTCGACGCTGGATACCAGTCCTACGCCGAAGGTTGCTGCAAAGAAGCTAAGTGCACTTACAATTACTGACTTCATGCTGGTTGAAAGAGCAATTCGCGTTGCCTGCTTTTTACTCTGTCCGTCCTTTCTCTCCTTGCAGTAACGTGTTGTCATCAGGATCGCATAGTCAACTGTCGCACCGAGCTGAATTGTTCCGATAACAACTGAAGATATGAAGGGAATAACAGTTCCTGTAAATCCGGGAATTCCCATGTTTATGAAAATCGCAAACTCGATAACCGCTACCAGTATGAAAGGAAGTGATATTGATTTCATTACCAGCGCTATGATAAGGAATACGCAACCTATTGATACAATACTTACTGTCTTGAAATCCTTATCGGTTATCGTGATCAGATCCTTTGTACAGGGAGCCTCACCTACAACCATTGCTGTGGGGCTGTACTTTTTAACTATTGCATTGACTGCATCTATCTGTGCGTTTACTTCGTCAGATGCTGTCTTATACTGGCTTGTGATCATCAGCATCTGATAATCATCACTTGAAAGCTCGCTGCGAATCTTATCCGGAATCATGTCCTTGGGAAGTGTGGGCCCAACTAATGAGTCCACTCCAAGTACGGCATCAACTCCATCCACGCCCTTAAGCTCATTAAGCATTCCCTGCATCGTTGCGGTATCAAGGTTTGCATCAGCAAGAATCATATAAGTAGTATTGGTCTCAAAATTCTTTTCAAGCTCTATCATGGCCTGTCTGCTTGAGAGCTTATCGGGAAGCGTCTCAGACAGATCGTAGTAAACTGCTGCATGTCTGTATCCCCAAATTGCCGGAGGAAGAAGACATATAAAAATTACTCCGAACAAAATAGCATGCTTTGAAATCCATCTCGGAGTCTTCACAAACTCAGGCATAATCGGCTTATGTTTGGTCTTTTCAATGATGTTGTCGAATATAAGGATCATTGAAGGAAGAACCGTTACACAGGCGATAACTCCGAAGATAACACCCTTGGCCATTACTATTCCAAGATCAAGTCCAATGGTGAAGCTCATAAAGCAAAGAGCCACAAAGCCTGCGATTGTTGTAATCGATGAACCTATTACCGACTGGAAGGTTGCGCAGATGGCATTTGCCATTGCATTCTTCTTATCCTCTCTTCCGGTCTTCTCAAGTTCCTCCTGATAGCTGTGCCACAGGAAAATCGAATAATCCAACGTTACCCCCAACTGAAGCACTGCACTCAGCGATTTTGTAAGGAAGGAAATCTCACCCAGGAAGATGTTCGTTCCCATGTTGAACATGATCGCTATGCCTATGCTCGCCAGGAAGAAGAATGGTATCAGGTAGGAATCCATTGTCAGTGAAAGAACAATGACTGCAAGCAAAACTGCCATTCCTACATATATAGGTGTTTCCTTCTCTGTCAGGTTCTTGGTATCAAGAACGATTGCTGCCATACCTGAGAGGAAGCACTTTTCATTAGCAATCTTCCTTATCTCGGTTATAGCCTCCATGGTGCCATCACCGGAGGTCGTGTCATCAAATATGATGAACATCATCTGTGCATCTCCGGTTCCAAGAGCCTGTGTCACCTCATCGGGAAGCATCTCCTTCGGTATGGAATAATCCATGAAGGTGTCATACCAGACTACCTTCTTTACGTGGTCGACTGTCTCGATCCTGGATTTCAGATCAGCGATGTCCTTGTCAGCCATCCCCTCAACTACAAAAAGCGAATATGCTCCGGTTCCGAACTGATCCATGAGGATGTCCTGGCCCTTCATGGTCTCGATCTCACCCGGCAGGTAAGAGAGAATGTCGTAATTAACTCTGGTAGCTGCCATACCTGCGACGCACGGAATCATCAGTGCTATGCTGGCAATCAGGATTATGAACCTGGCCTTTACTATTGCTTTTGATAAAAATTTCATAACCTTTTCCTCGCAATATCGTTTTATGACTGTTGGTCATTTTTCTTTAACTATGTTATACTCCAATTATGACCGTTGGTCAATATTTGTTTTTTAACATTTTTGTGTTAGGATAAAGCTATGGGAAAATGGGATGAAAATAAAAAATTGAAACTGGATTCTTTGCTTAACACCTCCTTTGAGTTGTTCACCTCGCAGGGAATCAACCAAACGTCGATCTCTGATATTGTTAAGAAAGCCGGCGTTGCGAAGGGAACCTTCTATCTATATTTCAAGGACAAGTATGATATAAGGAATCGTTTGATTGCGCGAAAATCGAACCAGCTTTTTGCTGTTGCTTATCAGGCACTTCTTAAGGAAAACCTTCACACTGTAGAGGACAAGATCATCTTTATGATGAAGCACATCCTCATCGAGCTATCAAACAATCACATGCTGCTTACTCTTATCTATAAGGACTTAAGCTGGGCTCTGTTTAAGGAAGCCATGGCCAACAACAAAGATGACTCCGAGACTGATTTCCTTCAGATCATCACAGAGATGTTCGAAGCATCCGAGATAAAATATCGAAACCCGGAGCTTATGATGTTTCTCATTGTTGAAATGGTAGGCTCCGCAGGCTACAGCTCAATAATCTATAAGCAGCCTCAGCCTCTTGATGAACTCCTGCCTGAACTTGAATATGCTGTTAGAGGCATAATGAAGGAGTATGAACTTCACTGAAGCTATATCAATAAAAATCTGTACTCTGTTCTACATATAAACAGCATGATTTCAGAATTATTATTAAGTCGCCCGTTCGGGCTTCATAAAATATTTTAAGAAAACCCCACGTTGGCAAGACGTGGGGTTTTTCAGGTAGGAGATTTCTTATGACTATGTATGTCATATAAGTTAGCTTTTGCTAACACAGTTATATTAGCATAGGCTAACAAACTGTGCAAGCATTATTTTTATTTTTTTTTGAGATTAGCACTTTATATTTTCATTATTGATTTACAGCTATCACAAAAAATAATTATTATGACAACTATTACAGCAATAATCGAAGACTTAGTTGTTCCTATCATTTTTCAAAACAACTATTTCTGCTTGTTTCCGTCGTTTAGTTGTTCCGATTATTTGCTCGGACAACTATTCTAGCTTGCTTCCGCCGTTTAGTTGTTTCTGTTTTATTTCCGGACAACTATTTCAGCTTACTTCCGCCGTTTAGTTGTTCCTGTTTTACTTCCGGACAACTATTTCAGCTTACTTCCGCCGTTTAGTTGTTCCTGTTTTATTTCCGGACAACTATTTCTGCTTGTTTCCGCCGTTTAGTTGTTCCTGTTTTACTTCCAGACAACTATTTCAGCTTATTTCCGCCGTTTAGTTGTTCCGATTATTTGCTCGGACAACTATTTCTGCTTATTTCCGTCGTTTAGTTGTTCCTGTTTTATTTCCAGACAACTATTTCTATCCGAATTATTTTCCTATAAGAAAAAACGCAGGAAGGTATCTACCCTCCTGCGTCATAAATTTAGATATTAGTGACCAAGCTTTCCGAAAAAAGCATCTCCCTGATCACTGTCATCTCCGAAGCCGTCTTCAAAGTCGTCCTCATCGAAGTCGTCATCTTCTCCTTCGTCGAACTCTTCATCGAGGTTCTCGTCGTAGTCCCCTTCTTCGAAATCATCTTCATCGAATTCATCCGAGTCCTCATCATCGTCCTCGTCATCATCTTCTTCGAAGTCGTAATCGTCATCCTCTGATCCTTCTTCATCATCAAGATCATCGTAGTCATACTCCGAATCGAAGTATCCTTCTGCTTCAAGCCTGTCTCTTACATCTCTGTCAAAGTCCAGCTCAAAATCATTCGGATTAAGTCCTACGTCCTCCAGCATCGCCCGACGCTCTTCCTCATCGGCCCGCAGAAAATCATCGAAGTCCAGCCCTGAATTGCAAACAGCTTCAACAAGCTCAGCATCTACATAAACAGTAAAGTCTGCGCCATCTCCGTCAAAGCCATCATCTATGTATGGCAGGTCTTCAGGAAAAATAGAAAACATTTTTCCATTTTCATCAAAATCAAGTGGGCCGAAGCCTTTTCCAAGATTAACGTTCATATAACCTCGCAATATAATGAAGTTCGAAAGGACCTCGCTAAGTGATCACCTTAGTCACGCTCTACTATCGCAGCGGCACCCATTCCGCCACCTACGCAGAGAGTAGCAAGTCCCTTCTTGGCATCGCGTCTCTGCATCTCATAAAGAAGAGTTACAAGGATACGGCAGCCTGAGCATCCTACCGGGTGTCCAAGAGCGATTGCTCCACCGTTTACATTGAGCTTACTAAGATCGAAGCCAAGCTCCTTACCAACTGCAACTGACTGAGCTGCGAAAGCTTCGTTAGCCTCGATAAGATCGAAGTCGGAAATCTGGTAGCCGGCCTTAGCCATTGTCTTCTTGGTAGCAGCAACAGGGCCGATACCCATGATGCGGGGCTCAACACCTGCAAGCTCACCTGCAATCCATGTAGCCATGGGCTTGATTCCGAGTTCCTTAGCCTTCTCTTCACTCATAACAACGATAGCTGCAGCACCGTCGTTGATACCTGAAGAGTTAGCTGCTGTAACCATTCCGTCAGGCTTGAATGCAGGACGAAGCTTTGAAATATTTTCCTTTGTAACGCCTGCTCTGGGGCCTTCATCCTTCGCAAACATAACTGTTTCCTTCTTAACCTTAACAGGAACAGGAACGATCTCCTCATCGAACTTGCCATCAGCCTGAGCCTTCTCGCACTTCTGCTGGCTGTTAGCTGCAAACTCATCAAGCTCTTCTCTTGTAAGTCCCCACTGCTCGCAGATATTCTCTGCTGTGATACCCATGTGGAATCCGCCGAATGCATCTGTAAGAGCGTCCTTGATCATTGTATCAATGAGCTCACCGTTATTCATTCTGTAACCGAATCTTGCATTCTGAAGTGCATAAGGTGCACGTGACATGCTCTCTGTACCACCTGCAACGATGATGTCTGCATCACCCATGGAGATAAGCTTTGCTGCAAGGTTTACACAGTGAAGACCTGATCCGCAAAGTACGTTGATCGTTGTTGCAGGAACCTCAACCGGGATACCTGCGTTAACTGCTGCCTGGCGTGCTACATTCTGACCTGTTCCGGCCTGGATAACACAGCCCATATATACTTCATCAACCTGCTCAGGCTTAACTCCTGAGCGCTTAAGTGCTTCCTTGATTACGATAGTACCCAGTTCAGGAGCGGTGATATCCTTAAGTGCTCCACCCATAACACCGATTGGTGTTCTACATGCTCCTGCCAAAACTACTTTTCGTGCCATTACTATTCCTCCTTAATTTGAATAATGAAAAATTGTTTATACAAATTATAACACATTCTTTGTAATGACTATGCAATTAGACATCACTTTAGTAATTTTCCTTTTTTAAACACATACTTTATGTTAAGCTCATCATCCACTAAAAGAATATTTGCATAGCAGCCCTTCTTAAGGCTTCCGTAATCAGCATCAATTCCAATGGCCTTCGCAGGATTCTCAGTTGCTGCCCTTACAGCTCTCTCTACAGGAATTCCCATATTCTGTACCGCATTCTTCATACAGTTAAAAAGATTGGTTACGGAGCCTGCTATGACATCGGGCTTCTCCGTAAGAGTTGCCTTATTTCCACATACAGTGACCTTCTGTCCTCCAAGCTGATACTCGCCATCCGGAAGTCCTGTGGCCTCCATGCTGTCTGAAATAAGAATCATCTTATCCTGCAAAAAAGCATTAAACGCAAACCTCACCATGGCGGGATGGACATGAATTCCATCTGCTATAAGCTCAGCTTCTGCTCTTTTCTCTATGCCTGCAGCTATTGGTCCCGGGAGTCTGTGATTTAATCCAGGCATCGCATTAAACAGATGTGTCAAATGTCTTGCACCTGCATCGAAAGCCTCTATAGCTGTCTCATAATCAGTGCAGGTATGGGCAATTGAGATATTCACCTCATCTGAAAGAGTCTTGATAAACTCCATACTTCCGGATAATTCAGGTGCAATATCCACAAGCTTAATTAAATCTCCGCTGTCCTTCATAAGCCGCTTAAACATCTCTGCATCCGGGAGCTTAAGAAATTCCGGGTTCTGTGCTCCCACCTTGTCAGGGCTGATAAAGGGTCCCTCCATGTTTATTCCCACAAGGTCCGCCTTGTCATCATGCTCACTGTTTTTTTGTGCATACTCCTTTGCAACAGTGACTGCCTTACTTAAGGTCTCCTCACTCATTGTCATGGTAGCGGGACAGATTGCCAGGATGCCGCTTTTTGCTTCATACTCTGCTATCTCCTTAAGACCCTCTGCATCGCCGTCACAAAAATCGTGTCCAACTGCTCCATGAAAATGAATATCCACGAGTCCCGGAATCGCCATTAATCCCGTGCCATCGAAAGTCTCGCTATCCGCGGAGATGTCTGCAATACGACCGTCCTGAACGCAGATATCCTTTTCCGTAAAAATATGATTTTCTGTAAATACCTTTGCACCTGTAATTTTCATCTTTCGCCTCTATACTCTAACGCGTATATGCGCCTAGCCCATCTATCTCAGATTTTTGAAAAAGCTGCTTCGTCCCCAATGATCGTAAAGTCAGGATGCATCTGAAGAACTGAAGCGGGAACCTCCGGAGTCACCCTTCCAAAAAGTGCGCGCTCTATGATGTCAGCCTTACTTTCGCCGTTAACCACCATAAGAACCTTCCTTGCCTGCATGATTGACTTTATTCCCATGGTGTAGGCCTGTCTTGGCATTTCCTCGTCACCAAAGAATTTCTGGTTTGAATCGATGGTACTCTGAGTAAGATCAACGCAGTGGGTCAAAAGCTCGAAGGCCTCCCCGGGCTCGTTAAATCCGATATGGCCATCAGTACCAATACCAAGGAGCTGTAAGTCTATTCCACCTGCTTTTCTGATAATTTCCTCATACTCCTCGCAGGCCTCTTCACTGTTTAAATTACTGCCATCCGGAACGTGAATATTATTCTCCGGTACATTTACATGATTGAAGAAATTTTCATGCATAAAGTGCCAGTAGCTCTGCTTATGAGTTTTAGGAAGCCCCCTGTATTCATCGAGGTTAATTGTTGTAACCTCTGAAAAATCGATGTCCCCTTTATTGTACCAGTCAATGAGTTGCTTATAGGTCCCGACCGGTGTTGCACCTGTCGCAAGACCAAGCACAGAATCAGGCTTCATGATAACCTGCGCAGATATAATGTTGGCTGCCTTTCTGGACATATCATTATAGTCTTTTGCTCTTATTATTTTCATAACTGGCGTCCCTCCGAATTAACCTTTTTACTGTTCAATCCATAAGTTCCAGCGAGTTTTCATAAGGAAAAAGACAGCTGAAACCTCTACAACTGTCCTTTACAAACTCCTTATTTCATTTAGCTACGATATCATCAGCATATAGATGCCTTCTTAGCCTCAGAGTATTCCTCAAACATTTTTTTCATGAATTCTTTATCCGAGATAGCTTTTTTCATGTCTACTTCTCTTCCCTGTTCAAGAAGCCAGTTAAGCATATCCATAGCATTTTCGACGCCATCCTCATATTTTTCCTGAGCGATAGTCTTATAGTGAAGCTCTTCATCGTAATCCCACATTTCCATTTCCACTACCTCTTTTCTGCGTTTTTCAAAGAAGTCCTTTAAAATGCCTCGATTTATACATTCATCGATTGCCTTCTCAATAGCATCCTTTATAGGCTCATCGGTATCTTCTGTTTCCATAGGAATCTCTTTTATATATTTTCTCACGATAGCTACAAAAATACTATAATTTTTTAACGTCTCACACGCTGCCATAAGTTCAGGATTATGTCCCTCATTGACATTAATAAGAGTAACTATAAGCTCAAGATCCGGAGATTCTTCATGCTTTTCAAACTGCTCGGATAGTTTATAAACCTTTTTATCCTCCATAGGCTCTGTTCCATTATAGAATACAAAAAATTTGGGCGATGGAATCTTAATAAGCTTCGACCTATATAGGTCATCTTTCTGAGTTATGCTTTTTAAGAGCTTTGCTACATAGAATAAATCCCTTAATGGCATATTGGGACATGGTGTTGACTGGTGCTCAAAAATTCCCAGCTCGTAATTGAAGATAAAGGATACATCATTTTTTACCTTCATAAATGTGCTATCGCCTATGGTATTGATAATCATGTCATCCGGATTATCATAATCTGTACCATTAAGCGCATTGTACAAAGAAAGAAGTACCTTCTTGTCATTAAACAACATCCTGAAGGTAGTATCCTTGTACTTTGGTGTTATTAAGTTGTCTTGTTTCATTTATTTACTTTTCACCCATTAAGCTTTGCCGAAGCTTTCTTACTCCACTTGGAATACACCTTCTGTTTTCCGACATTCTTATAGGTGCGCATGCGTATATAGAATTTCTTTCCATATTTTATATGTTTGAACTTCTTTGAAGTTGCAGACGCTTTACTAATTAAAATCGAACCCGTTCTATTCTTAAATTTCTTATTATCACTGTACTGGATTTCATAACCGTCAATCCCGGATTTAACCTTTTTCCACTTGAGCTTTAGTGATGATCTGCCTGTGGTCACATCCTTGATCTTTGTCTTTTTCATGTAGGGATCAACAGGTACTGTTCCCTTAGGCTCTTTTCCTGTATAAAGTCCAGGCTCAAGCTGTCCGCTCTCAAACAGCGCGTTAAGAGAAGATGTGTTGTATTCCGAATATACATCGTTTGGAACAGTGTGCCCCCACTGCGTCTTCCTGATAGTCTCAGTCGTGAGCCCTCTTGATGAATACAACTGTACTATTGTTTTAGATCCATCGCTGTTCTTGGTATCTATTCCACTTGTTGCAGTAAATTTCCCGGCGGCAGCTTCGTCAGTCCAAAAATCAAAAGCGCAGGCATAGAATAGATAATCAGACTTATCGATTGACGCAGTCTTTCCCCAGAAATGGAGAACGCAGTTGTTCATCTCCTCTTTTGTCAGATCTACCTTTGCATAGCTATCAGTGTAGGTTATACTGTTACATTTTTTTGATTTTGAATTCTCCCATGGAAGAGTATAGATACGAATTCCGCATGGATATGGATGTGAATCAATGACAATCCACTTTCTTTTGGAAAGCGAATATGCAAAAAGCTTGATTTTCCCAAAATAAACAGTGAATTTGTCAGGAAGTATCTCTCCACTTGAAAGGTAAACCGCTCCCATTGAAAGAACTCTCTTAGATTCCGGCGAAGATGTATCCGCCAAAATATGTCCATAATATCTGTTTGCCTTTTTCATGAAATCACTCATGGACTCAGACTTTTGAGTCATGGAATCATAGACCGGATCAGAACCTCCGGCATAAGATGTGACAGGCGTTGCCATGAAAAACATGACCGCCATCAACAATGAAAATGAACGACTAAAAATACCTGTAGCAAAAACTTTTTTCAAAACCCAAATTCCTCCTTAACAATAGTTCCCCTTAATCACATCGCCTATTTTAACACATTTTCTCAATAAAAATCCCGCCTCAGATTTGAGGCGGGTAACATATTTAAAGCTTCCAGATATCTCTGTTGTACTCTTCGATTGTTCTGTCGGATGAGAAGAATCCAGCCTTAGCGATGTTTGTAAGCATCATCTTCTTCCACTTGTCGCGGTTCTCATAATCAGCGAAAATGAGATCCTTTTCACGGATATAATCCTCAAGGTCGATAAGTGTCATGAACCAGTCCTTATTAAGGAGCTCGTCCTGAAGGCGCTTAAGGTTAGTCTTATGTCCAACTGCAAGGCACTGCTTGGATGTGATGAAATCAACAGCCTCCTTGATAACCTTGCTCTTCTTATAGTAATCCTTAGAAACGTAGTCAGCCTTCTTGTAGTGAGCGATAACTTCATCAGCACTGATACCGAAGATATAGATGTTATCATCGCCAACAAGGTTGTGAATCTCTACGTTAGCACCGTCATCTGTACCAAGAGTAACTGCACCGTTAAGCATGAACTTCATGTTACTTGTTCCTGAAGCCTCCTTGGAAGCAAGTGAGATCTGCTCTGAAACATCACATGCAGGGATAAGCTTCTCAGCGTAAGTAACGTTGTAGTTCTCTACCATGATAACCTTCATGTAAGGTGATACATCGGGATCGTTCTTAACAATCTCCTGGAGGCAAAGAAGCAGGTGAATAATATCCTGAGCGATTACATACGCAGGAGCTGCCTTTGCACCAAAGATAAATGTAAGAGGACGAACAGGCTTCTTACCACCCTTGATCTCAAGGTATTTGTGGATGATATAAAGAGCATTCATCTGCTGACGCTTGTACTCGTGAAGTCTCTTAACCTGGATATCGAAGATAGAGTTAGGATCTACTTCAACACCCTCGTGCTTCTTGAGATATGCAGCGAGCTCTTTCTTCTTCTGCATCTTGATGTCTTCAATCTTATCAAGAACAGCCTGATCGTTCACATACTTAAGGAGATCCTCAAGCTTATCTGCATCCTTCTTAAAGCCATCACCAATCGTCTCAGAGAGGAACTCTGTGAGAGGATGGTTACAGGACATAAGCCATCTTCTGAAGGTTACGCCGTTTGTCTTGTTGTTGAACTTTTCAGGATAAAGCTTATAAAAATCGTTAAGCTCTGTATCTTTAAGAATATCTGTGTGGATAGCTGCAACACCATTTACAGAGAATCCATAGTGGATGTCGATAAATGCCATGTGCACCTTCTTATCCTTATCAATGATCTGAACTGCAGGATCCTTAACCTTAGCACGGATTCTCTTATCAAGCTCCTTAATATAAGGAACAAGCTGAGGTACAACCTTCTCAAGATACTTAAGAGGCCATGTCTCAAGTGCCTCTGCAAGGATTGTGTGGTTAGTGTATGCGCAGGTCTTGGATACAACATCAATAGCCTCATCCATTGTGAATGCCTTATCCTCAACGAGGATTCTGATAAGCTCAGGGATGATCATTGTCGGGTGTGTATCATTGATCTGGATTACTGCGTGCTTATTGAGCTCGCGAAGGTCATACTGACGCTCCTTCTGCTCTCTTAAGATAAGCTGTGCAGCGTTACTTACAAGGAAATACTCCTGGTAAATTCTAAGAAGGTTACCAGCCTCATCTGAATCATCGGGATAGAGGAAAAGTGTAAGGTTCTTAGCGATCTCTTCCTTATCAAATGTGATGCCCTTCTTAACAAGGCTCTCGTCAATAGTCTCAATATCGAAAAGTCTGAGCTTGTTAACACCAGTGTCATAACCAACAACGTTCATGTTGTAAAGTCTTGAAACTACCTTCTTCTTACCAAATGCTACCTCGAAAGTAGTATCTGTCTTCTCAAGCCATGACTCGTTCTCGATCCATGAATCCTTCTCAGCTGTCTGAAGGTTGTCCTTAAACACCTGACGGAAAAGTCCAAAGTGATAGTTAAGTCCGATACCCTCTCCTGCAAGACCAAGTGTAGCGATTGAATCAAGGAAGCAAGCTGCAAGTCTTCCAAGACCACCGTTACCAAGTGAAGGCTCCGGCTCACACTCTTCAATCTCAGCGAGGTGCTTACCGTTCTTCTCCAAAATCTCATTTACCTTATCATAAACTCTGAGGTTGATAAGGTTGTTAGAAAGGAGCTTACCGATAAGGAACTCCATTGAGATGTAATAAATCTTCTTCTCTCCACCCTCAATCTGTGCAACATCCATAAGGCGGTTAGCATAATCAAGAAGAACTACATATGTCTCCCTGTTGCTAAGATCCTTGATCTCCTTGCCAAATTTCTCTTTAGATATAGTAAGGAGTGCTTCCTCCATGTTTGTTACCAGTACATCCTGCTGTAAATTAGTGTGCTGACTCATTCCATCCTTCCTTTCAAAAAATGTAAAAACTTAGGTTCTGCCAATTTCGCAGAAAACGTTTTCTCATGAACTGCATATATCATAACACATGAAAACGTTTTCCGCAAGTATAAAAAAATAAGCCTGCAACGCAGGCTTAACAGATGATGTCCTCATATTTCATCCTTACTAAAGTATGCGGCAATCGCACCTTTCTTCCGGATGATCCGTTGAGTAATCTGTTCAGTTCTCTTACACTCTCGGCTGCAACCTCTGCGAAGTTCTGCTTAACTGTGTTCATCTGTTTTCCGACGTAGCCCATAAGGATGATTCCATCAAAACCGCAGACGGGACGGAAAATATCCATATCCATAAGAGCCTTCATGGCACCAATAGCCATAAGATCTGATCCGCAGACTACTATTTCCTTATTCTTAGCATAGCGAAGCGCTATGTTTCTTGCCTTTAATTCTGAGAAATCTCCGTTCCTTATAAAGAGCTTGAGCTTCATCCTTTTGGAGAGATCTTCCATGGCTCTTATCTTTTCCTCTGTAACATAGCTGTTTCTCATACCGGCTATGTAGAGTATCTTATTTCCTGTGTTTTCCTTGATGGTCTTCTCAGCCACATCGATCTGGGCCTGATAGTGGTCGATGCCCACAACAGATGTGCTTTCATTTAAGATATTGCCATCAACTACAACTATCTTGAAGTTCTGCGATGAGATAAGCTGATGCAGAACCTTATCGTCATTGTTCATTCCGAAGATTACGATTCCGCTTATGTTCTGTGATGCGAAGTATCTTGTCATCTCTTCATGACTCATATGCTCTATCATGGAATAGAAAACGGTAATGCAGTCCAGCTGCTTTTCCTGTGCCATGCCAAGGGCTCCCGAAATGTACTGCATGTCGATCTCGTCGATGGCCTGAGTTTTCATATTGAGTTTAAGAAGAAGCGCGATTCTTCCTGAACGCTTGGAGGAAAGAGCTGCTGCCACCTGGTTAGGCACAAAGTTAAGGCGCTCAACCGCCTCCATAACCTTCTTCTTCGTTGCTTCACTTACATTTGGATAATTATTTAAGACCTTTGAAACTGTTGAAATGGCAACCCCTGCTTCCTTTGCCACATCCCTGATAGATACCATCTTTACCGCCTCACAAATACTTTTTTCTTTGGATAGTATAACACAGATTTAAATAAATAGGACCCGGATATTACTCCGGGTCTTAGGGATAATTTATGCTGTTTCCTTAGCTGCAGCTACCTGATTCACATAATAGGTATAAAGTGACTGGTAAGTAGCATCATTATAATGAAGTCCGTCGCCAGTTGAGAATCCGTTGTTCTGAAGGAATGAATAGCCATCAAGCCATCCAACCCTGCTATCAAGGCCTTTTCTCATAGCGGCATTGAAGCTCTCTATATCAGTGTTGGTGATCGTAGGATAATTACCTACCGGAGTAACAGCAGCGTAGTAAACTGTAGCACCTGCTGAAATCCATGTATCAATCTTCTTATTAATAAGATTGATATACTTATCTGCATTGTAGAGATCGTTCACACCATAATTGATGATGATCACGCTTCCGTCTCCCACATATGCATCGATCTGTGGAACAGCTTCATTTGAGAAAAATGAATAGCCCTCTCCAACCTTGGCGATCCACTGGTACTCACCCTTTTTAACGGCACGGCTCATCTGAACTGTACGTGAATCACCTGCGAAAATATATTCAACACCGGGCTCCTTCTCCTGAAGGTAGTCCATTTTGATATATCCTACTTCATCCTTGAAGGATACCTGATACCAGCCATTATCTGTCTGACCAAGTACTGTCATCTTGGTATCTCTCTTAATTACTCCAAGTCTCTCGAACTCTGTTCCTGCGCCGCTTCTTACGTTGACACGCTCATTGGAATAGAAGCTCTTAGCGGTTTCATAAACGGTTATTTTATAGTCGGTTGTGGTGGAATCGTCTTTTAATAGATTGTCAGCTTTGTAGGTATTCTCACTTGAAGTGGTAGGCTTGCTGACAGTCTTTGTCACCTTGGCAGTCTGAGCCTTAGAAACATCTGCGCCGGCTTTATTCTCTACCTTGACCATCTCGACATCCGATTTAGCCATAGCTGTCGTCTGATTGTCCAGTATTTGCACAGTATACGCTGTGATCAGTACAATCATAAGGAGAATTGATATAGCCAGAACTATTCTTATTAATTGCTTATGTTTTCTATTTCTTGTCTTCCTGCGACCTGTTCTATTCATAAAAATATTAGTTACTCCGTGATTCCTATGCCAAACAAGTTTATAAGGTTACAAAGATAAATGAAAATCTGAAAGAAGGGAGCCTGTTATGCTCCCTCATAGTTCGGAATATTAACCCATTTTTACGCATTCGTCAAGTTTTTGTTACGAAAATATTACTTATTTTTGTGGAATATACCGTGAATAATCAGGCAAATAAACCATAAAATGCCCCAAATTATCCAGCCAATTGCGCCTCCAAGCGTGTTTGTCACCACATCATCAAGCTCAGCAAAGCCAAGCTTAAAGATAAACTGCGTCTGTTCAATGAAGCAGGACATCACCGCACAGCTAAAAATGCACACAAAAGGATTCCTGAACGTTTTAAATGCTGAGGGAAGCAGTATCCCCATCGGAATAAACATAATGATGTTTTCTATGAAAAGTGCTTTTCTGCGGGTCGTTATGCCCCATGAGGACCACAGATGAAGATTAACTCCATCGTACTGCCCCGCCTCTCTGCTCATAAACACTATAAAAAGAATGGCTGTCAGATATATAAGCAATGCAAATACAGATATTGCATGCCATGCGCTGAGCTTCCTCTCTCTTTTCGTGATCTTACAAAAAATTACATATATCAGATAGAGTACTCCGTAGACCAGAGCTATTCCAACGCCAATATGTATATATTTGGTCATGCCCTGAATATCAGACATAATCAGTCTGATCAGGGCCTCATTATCCTGTAAAAAATTTGATATCATGTCTATTTACTAACGGCCTCTCTGGCGTAAACAACGCACTGTACAATGTTAGAGCGCTGTTCTCTTGTAAGGATATAGCTTACGCCAAAGCTCCTGGTTGCTCCTGAATAAAAGTCTGTAATTGAATCCTTGCCAACTGCTATGGCATTGCCTCTGCGATCGAGAGCCACAACTGTTACAGGGATATAATCCACATTTTTATCTGTGGAATTGGATACGTCAGCCGATAAGGTGAAATATCCGCTGGTGTTACTTCCATACATAATGTTGGAAATATCAAAGTCCGAACGAGGATCATTGGCGCATTTTTTGACGTCAAGATTAGGCATGATAAAGTACTCATGCACTCTGTAAAGAGAAAGTCCGGGATAATTAACCTTTTCTTTCTTCTTCTCCTCTTCAGTTCCTACTACTGAATTGATGATTTCCTGAGGGGAAGTGGCATCACCGGATGAAACCTCTTCTCCTTCTGCAGGCGCCTCACCCTCTGTGGGTGCTTTTTCAGTATCAGCACTTTTCTCTGCGCTGCTGTCAGCTTCGCCCTCTGCAGGCTTTGAAGCTTCTTCTCCACTCTCATCCGAAGGCAGAAGCTCTGTACCACCGCTCTGCTCTCCGGCTTCACTTGTAGAGGTCTTGCCATTTTCTTTGGCAGCCGCCATAAGTACGGGCTCCTCCACCTTTATTGATGAAGTGGTAAGTCCCTCTTCCTCAAGTGCCTTTTCAAGCTCTTCTATATCTATTGAATTTACATCTTCGCCGTCAAAATTGCCTTCTACGCTGTTCGCCTCGCCGGGATTTGGTGTGTCGCCTGAGAGATCGCCCTCTTCTATGGTCACACTGTCCTCTCGGGTCTTGATCTGTCCGTAGGGCACGTAGAAATATCCCTTTTCACCGGGTGCTATTACATCCGGCACTGCGCGGACATAGTCATAGGAATCAACTACCTCAAGGTTTCTGTCCTCAATATCGAAAACTGATTCTGTACCGAGATACAGATTACTTTTTCCTATATTCTCTATTGTAACTACCGCATGAAAACCGGAATACAAGCCGTCATCCTCATATACGAAATTAGTTCCTGTTATGCGATAATCGATGTTCTCAGATGCGTCGCCGCCGGCTACCAATGCACCGCTGCCGCCATAGCCGCTCTGTTCTGTGTTATATTTAAAAATCCAATTGCCGTCGCTGTCGTAATATTCAGAGTTATCAAGCGCCTCTTCTTCAGATGGCGCCTCATTCACCTGCTCAGCGGGAAGCGGATTATTCTTTCTATACATATAATATGCACCGAATATAAAGCCGCCCAGCAACGTCACTATCAGTGCAAATGTTGTAAACGCATACTTCATAATGTTCCCCTCATTAAAACGTTTTACAGTATAAGAGTAACAAACATCTTTAGTGGTTTCAATGATGCATTATACTGCCTTTTTACATTTCACAAATAAATCACAAACCCGACACTTTTCCTTACGATTTTGGTCCTAATATAAGACCATAAGATAAAGGAATGTAATTCTCTTATCTCCCTCATAGAAAACTTTTCGTGACAAGTACTGCCGGGTATCGTGACAATACCCGGCAGTATCATGTTTACAGGTCATCAAAGTAATTTCTTATTACCGTGTTCGCATTCGGACTGGGAATCTTAATCTCCCACTTTTCATCATTATAATTTCTCATCTCTCCCGAGATGCGCTCAGTCTTTTTGCCATGATCTTTATTCTGGTTATTGTTCTGATCGTTTGAACCGGAGTTATTATTCTGGTCATTATTTGAGCCAGATGCCGGAGGTGTTCCGGGACAGCCCGGTCCTTTAAATCGCTCCAGACAAAGATTTTCCGGAATTATGGTCACATCACCTTCTGTGGTATATATAACCTTTCCTTCCTCATGATCCTCCAAAAAGTCCATGTGCATGGCTCTCTTGGAATTATCCTTGGCCTTTGCTGCGCTGGTTCCGGCCTTATTCTGGTCCTTTCGAAGTCTTGCATCTACATCAGACTGGGTCAAGCTTCTGAAGTCCAGTCCGCTCTGCTGATAAACCTTGGCTGCGAGATTTTTATCCCTGTACAGCTCTGCAAGTACGAAGCCCCTTATGGCATCTGCTGTAATCTCCTCCGTTACGATCTTACAGTCGTTCTGGCTCTCGCCATTTAGATAAAAATCGGCTGCCTGTCCTGCCAGCATTATGAGCGTTTTGCTCTCACCTGTTCTAAGGCTTGTAAGCTTGCAGTGAAGACTTCCCTCTAAAAGGCATACCCTTGTATGTCTGGAATCAATCACCTCAACCTGTGCACATGTGCCCTTTATTGTCATGTTCATATTTGAGGTTCTTATATTGAAGGTTTCCGTTTCTGTAAGTGGAGAAGTTACGTTGAAAAACAGATTGCCGGAGTTAAGGAGAACGGCATATCTGGTGTCTCTCTTTCTAACCTCTGCCTTGGTCAAGGCGTCCAGCTTTATGGTTTTCGTGCTGTCAAGACTTACATAAGCGTAGCTCCTTGAGGCCGTGGCAACGGTGCTTCCGTTTGAAAGTCTCATCTTGGATGTGACTTTATCCTTCTTACCGTTGTTACCTGTGACACTTATGGTTCCACTGCCACCCGTTAGTCGCATGGCATTTTCAGTCTCAGTCTTTGTTTCAGCAACGATGGTATCCCCTGAAAAGCTGACTATCATTAAAAACACAGCAATGCATGCGAGCAGTCTTCTGCCCACACGCATTGCCTTGTAAATCTGATAATCGTATACTCCCCTCATAGCGCCACCTTTCTCAAACGCTCTGAATATATATCATGCAATGCTGAAAATCCCCGACAGTCATTGCAATTCTATCATCATAAATAATTATACGATATCCTGATAATGTTATGTATAAAATAAATGTAATATTTTTATTAAGTGTGCTAAGCCCTGTAGGGCTCGCAAATGATTTTGTAGTTCTGTTCCCTGGCTCTAGCAATTTCCGGTATAAACATACTTAAGATTTTCTCGTGCCACATCAACCAGGTGGTAGATGAGACCAACATCCGTGGCATCCCTGTCAGTCAGATGGAATCTTGGAAAAAATCTTGAAATATGAAGAGGGATTTCCTGTCCTATATTTTTGCCATCAGATCCTTTTAATGATGCGATCCAGCCTGAAAGCTCCCGCATTTCCTCATCGGAATCATTTTCGCCTGGAATGATCAGAGTTGTCAGCTCAATGTGGCAATGCTTTGCCGCTTCCTCGATGAACTCCATCACCATCTGTCTGTTGCCCTTGATGAAATCCTCGTAATAGGAATCCGTAAAGCTCTTTAAATCTATATTCATGGCGTCGATGTAGGGAATGATCGCCTCAAGCACTTCAAGACTCGCCATACCATTAGATACAAGAACGTTCACCATTCCATTTTCATGGACAAGCTTCGCAGCATCCCTTACATACTCGTACCCCACAAGAGGCTCGTTATAGGTAAAGGCAACTCCCACATTACCCCGACCGCGATAGCTAAGTGCAAGCTCAGAAAGCGCCTCCGGAGGCAGATACTCTGCCCTGTCATTAAAGCTATACGCCTCATCCGACCAGGATATCTCATAGTTCTGGCAAAACGGACAGCGCAGGTTACAGCCAAAGGAGCCAACCGAAATGATCTTGCTTCCCGGCATAAATCTAGCCAGGGGCTTCTTCTCAATAGGATCAAGTGCTATGCTGGTGATTTTCCCATAGTTAACAGGAACCACCACTCCGTCTGCAGCAGTCCTCACCTTGCAAAAACCAAGCCCGCCCTCTTCAATTTCGCAGTGTCTGTAGCACACCTTACACTTAGCCATACATATAGCCTCATTTTCTTTCCATCTTTAAACATTATTGCTGCCGTTTTCCGATAGAGATTTCTTCAGAGACATTTTAATCATTCTTCACATATATCTGACATGATCTCATTGTCTCAAGCGCCGCGCCATGCTTATCAGGTGTTACACCCGCACAGCAGGATGCATCTACGCTTATTGACACCTCAGGCATTGTAGCCTTGAGCATAAGTGCATTGGAAACCACGCAAATGTCTGTGCAAAGTCCGACAAGTTCAATCTCAATATCTTCCTTATCTGCAATGTCCTTAATCATACGGGCAAGCTTTGTGCTTCCGAAGGTAGGCTTATCAACTATGGTTGTTCCTTCTGAAAGAGGCCTGATATTTGCATCAATCTCCCAGCCTTCCGTTCCTTCTATACAGTGCTCCACCGGAAGATTCTTACCTTCCTGGGTCTGCATGTAATTTGCCTGATGAGTATCTCTTGTAAAGAAAACATCCTTTTTATCATAGGTTTTGATCTTCTCAATAACGTTTGGAACTATGCTTACTGCTTCCTTTGTTCCAAGTGCCCCATCAACAAAATCCTTCTGCATGTCGATTACTACAAGTAATTTTCTCATTTTTTCATACTTCCTTCCCATGTATTTATTTCTTCATTTTAAATGTGCCTTTTTTCATTCCGGCTTTTTTAACCTTCTTAACAAGCTTATCGTAAGCCTTTTTATCCTTGGCCTTAATTGTACATTTAGCCTTTGAGGATATTTTTTTGAATGCGTTCTTATTGACCTTCTTAAGCGCAGAAGCGTTCAGCTTTATATTTTTGAGATTGCTGTCCCCTGAAAAAGCTCCCGATCCAATTGTTTCGATTTCTGATTTTGACAGGTCAACCTTTTTCAAGGTTTTAATCTTCTTAAAGGCGTCGCTTCCTATAGAAGATACGCGATATTCTCTCCCTGAAATCGTCACATATTTAGGCGCAGCATATGATGCAATATCCCCTGTGCATCCGCTTACCTCTGCGTCATTTCCATTTATAACATATATTACATTGCCTATTATACAGGATTTTCCGTCATCTAAAAGCTTATCTGCTGTTTGATTCTCAGGCTGTTTTTCTTCTGTATCCTTGCTTTCCTCCCAGACATTTTCTGAACCACCTTCTCCTTCTGATGGATTCTGAGGCTCTATGTCACTTGCCTTTTTCCTTATATAAAACGACCTGGTAGTAGTTCCTGTAAAATTCCCTTTTCCTGTGATAGTAGCTTTCGCAGTTCCTGGATTGATGTTATTACTATATGAAACAGTATAGTCCGTGCCCTGCTTTAAGGTCTTACCGGCGTATGTGATTTTTATGTTTGGTGTTATCGGTTTTCCGGTGTATTCATAGTCGTACTTATCAAGATTTATTGAGGTATAACCGATTCTGCATGCAGTTACTGTAAGCGGCATGCTCAAGGTTTTTCCAAGGGCTGACTTGGTAGTAATACTAGTAGTTCCAATCTTATTAGCAGTAAGCTTGTTACCGGACACAGCAGCAATCTTACTATTGGTCACTGTCCAATTTGTTGGTCTCCTTGTTGCTATCGGAGGCTCTAACGGTTCAATAGGAAAATCAATGTCTAAGCCTTCTGTTGTTGTTTCAGCAGTTATATACTCGGTTATTTCCCCAAGATCAAAGGTCTCGCCATACATTATTTCAATGCTGTCCCAATCGTCAGCGTCACGAAGATATAAATGCAGAAAGCCATTCAATACCTCAATTGAAAGCGTCTTATAATCGTTTACAGCATTCGTTTTTGAAGCATTAGAATTTGAATGTCCAAATTCCTGTACCCAGAAATGATGTCCGTTTCTTACAACATGAGCTATTCCAATAGAAGTATACCCTGAATTAAGCATGTTTCTTCTGTGCCCCTGACCAGAGTACGGTTCATTTTCCTCCATCCACTGTTCATAAGCTTCCTGGGCACCTGAAGCCCTACTTATGCCATATATATTCTCTCCATTAGTCTTTGTTCCGTTATAAGTATATGTATAGTAAGAGGTGTTATTAGGTCTTTTATGATCCAAATCTGCTCTGACAGATATTTCCATCGCTCTCTGCATTGCGATTATTTCCAAATTATAATCCCACTGTAACGCATTAAGCTTACCAAGAGACTTCTTATTATTGCTGGTATCACGAATCCAGGCCTTGCCTCCTGTACGATAAGCATTTATGGTCGAAAGCATACTCCTTGCCGATGTCTGATCATACTTACCCGTGACTTTGTAAGTAGTCGTACCCGCAGCGTGAGTGTCTACCTTAACCCCACACAGCATTACAAGAAAAATAAGCGAAACGATAGCTGTTCTTCTTAATTGACCTTTTCCCCACATAAAAACTTTTCCTCCCTGGTTTATTCACCTGAATAAATACTTATACTTTCTCATCTGCTCATATATTACCTGTCCTCATGCTCAGACACGCTATATATCATACTGTTAGCTCCGGTCCCATAAACATTCTGAAAAAGACGCTCTAAGGTAATTAACTGTTCTCCCTTCCTAAGGAAATCTCTACATGAGACACCCATATATGTCTGTGTCTTATATCTAATCTCTTCCTGCTCATATACCACAAATTCATCTTCATCAAGGCTACTTTTCATCAAAAGGTGCGAAATGACATACTCAGCCAAGCCCTCATAGCCTGTATAATCAGCCTTGTACCAGATATCATCCTTCTCCCATTTTATCTGGTTCCCCTTAGAAGATTTCCTATTAAAATCCTTTTTATCCTTCTCAAAAAGTTCTATCATACTATCTCTCAATCTTTATCCAAAAATCGTCCTCTGCCATACGACCGTTTGTCTTCTCAATTATCATTAGAGGATCATAAAACGGAATATCCAATTCCCTTAGCATAAGCTTCATCTTGTCACGTTCTTCCGGAAAACATCTAGACCTCAGAAATTGTTCATAATCCTCAAACGTCGGATGCTCATTCCTTCCAAACGCCCGGAAAATCAGATTATCTGTGTAATTCTTTATTTCTACTCTCTGATTTATTGTGTCAACATCTATAATTGTACACACTGTATTCAGGTAGTAATACCACAACCTCATAGGACACTTCTTCTCAGGCAGCGCCAGCTCCTCCGCAATCTCCGGATGTCGCAACACTATCTGTGCCAAAAGTGTCACTGGACCGGTTATATCTTTATCAGACATCTCCCAGCGTTCTACAGTCGGCTTTGACACATTACAAAAAAGGGCAAATTCTTTCTGCGTCATTTTAAGCTTTGCCCTTAGAGCCTTGATATCCTCTGCCTTTATTGAATTCGGAGTTACATAATTTATTGTCTTCATAACACAATTAAACCATCAAAATGATGGTGTGTAAAGCAATTTTTACCATTATTTTGATGGTTAGTATCCATTATGTTTTGCTGGGATGGAATTGCATCGGGATATAGGCACTTTTATTTCTTTAATTTATATTTCATTTGACGCTCGTCAAATAAAGCTGATATACTATGCATATATATTTGACGTACGTCAAATACAGATCATGAGGTGATACTATGGCTACAATCATCAAAGAAAAACAGAATCTCACATATCTTCAATGGTCTCATGTAAGGAGTTCAAGCGGCACAGCAGGTACTTTCCTTAAGGCCACCTCTACTCTTGATGGTGAAAAAAAATACTATAAGCTGTCCAATTTTGATTCCGTAAAAGGCGTCATCGGATATGAATGTGTAAATGAAATTATAGTGGATAGGTTGCTTGATATATTTGGCGTGGAGCATCTGCCATATGAACTCATCAATGCTGATATAGAAATTGAAGACAGCATTTTTAACACATATCTCTGTGCTTCTACAGATTTCAAAAAAGCAGGAGAAAGCAAAATAGCTTTAGATGATTACTACAGAACAAACTGCGAACCAGGAGAATCCCATTATGATTTCTGCGTTCGTCAGGGATGGAAAAATTATATCGACACCATGATAGCCATCGATTTTATTATTCTGAATAGAGATAGACACGGAGCAAATATTGAAATCCTAAGAAATTCCCGTGCGCACACACTTAGAATAGCTCCTTTATTTGACCATGGTGTGTCACTTCTTAATTCATGTTACACGCAGGATGATTTAGAAAGCTTTGATATATTGGCAGATAAGTCATGCAACAATTTTATAGGCAGCTTTTCATGCCTTGATAATCTCTCGCTGATGGACCCTAAGCATAAACCACTGCGACACAAACTCCATGCATCAGATAAAGATATTATTTTCGGCGATCTTCACGATATCATATCAGAAACCCGTATTGATAAGACCTGGAACATGATTTTTGAAAGGTACAAAATATATGAAAATCTTTGAAATCAATGACGAAGCAGAGAAACTATTTATAGGAATTCTTTTGTACTACGAAAAAGACAAGACCTGCATTATAGAACTGAGTGACGAGTTGGATGAATGGACAGCACCACTTCTTTTGACAAGCTTTGTCAAAAAAGGTATCTACACCATCCCCAGAGACATCAGCTTTTTATGGGTTCAGGAAAGAGTAATCCCAAGGGGCCGCCAAAACATAGGATCAATCCTGACTCATCACAAGCTCAAGTCCTATGATGAGATGAAATTATTGGAACTTGCCGATGGTCGCTGTTCTCAGGACGCTTTATACATAAAAAAAATCGAATCTATTCCTGACTATGTACGCCAAAGACAACTCAAAAACCTGATAGACATCGTGGCCTTAGAAGGCTATCATCTCTTATGCTTTTTTACTGATATGACCGTAAAAAAAGTGGACCTACAATCATTTACCGGTAATAGCAAAATTGAAAAAATCCTTACAAACGAACGATTATTCAACTCCTGCAAGCTTGGTACCGGTGGATATTATGCCACCTTCAATGATTCCATTGATATTCCTGCATGGAAGCTATATAAAGAAGGATTGACCATTCCATTACAATACAAGGATTTTATCTCTTTTGTACAGAAAAACCTTTACGACACCAGCGATTCATGTGCCGAGCTTAAATGCTCTCGCCAAAACATTACTTATTTAAATAAGCAGAACCTTCTAACTCCGATTAAAGAAAATGTAAAAGGAAACCTATATCTCAAAGGAGATGTAATTAAGAGCAGATGGTAAGTCAACCATCTGCTCTTATCTTATAGAATAGCCATTAAATTGTACTCTTCGGTCCCAAACCAATAATCTCTATCTCATCTTCAGTCACTCTGCAAGTGTAGAAAATCACCTTAACCCCTGCTGCCACTGCTTCATGAAAAGCGGCTGTAAATTCAGGATCCGTCTCTTCGTTAGGTCGTACTTCGTTAATACCCTCTCCCTGAATTACGAAGGCGACAGCTGTTTTGTAACCTTCCTTTATCGCACCTGCAAGCTCTCGCAAATGTTTTGCTCCGCGCTCAGTCGGAGCATCCGGAAAATACCCGACTCCATCTTTAAAAAGTGTACACCCCTTCACCTCCATTAGAAACTTCTCGCCAGCTTTTTCCATATAAAAATCGATGCGGGAATCTCCAAATTTATACTCAGGCTTTACAAGATCATACTCACCACTCTTAAGGAGCCACTCTCTAACAACAGCGTTAGGCGCCTGGGAATCAATGTTGATAAAGCACCCATCATACTCAACCGCCACAAGATCATAGGGTGTTTTTCTCTCGGGATTCGCAGCCTTCTCCAGGAGCACTTTACATCCCGGAATCAGGAGTTCCTTGCAACGCCCGGTGTTTTTCACATGAACAGCAAGCTCCTCACCATCAAGATTAACCCTGGCAATAAAGCGGTTTGGGCGGGATATGAAAATTGCAGGTGTAATAGTGGTGTATTTCAATGTTTAACGTCCTTTGCGTAAGTTTAGAGCATCAAAATAAAATTGTCCAAACCATATTGTTCCACTATTTCCTTGATTCTTGCAAGCAAAATCAAAAATCAAGAAATCTTCAAAAGCCTGGATCTGATTGCTCCCACAGTCCTGTCGTGAGCCTTGGCTATCTCGTCTATTCCAACTCCCATGGCCCACTCGTCCCTGAGCTCAGCATCCTCGGCGTCATTCCAGTCAATATACGTCTTTGCGTTGACCTGTCTTAACCTGTCAACGTTAGGATAATTCCTGATAGCAATACCCTCGTAGAAATCAAATACAACCTTTGTAGTTCTGAGAGTCTGATCATACATATAAAGATCCGTACCAGCTTCGTAGCATGTCTTGATGATGTTGACTCTTTCCATGTATTCGGGCACTTCGTCCTTCTTTATACGAGCCTTCAAAATCACATTTGCCAACAGCAGCTCATCCCAAAGTGACGAATTAAAGGCAAAGCGGTCCTCGCCTCTCTTCACTCCCCACTCTGATATAAACTGTGATCTGTACTCTTCCGCTATCTTCGGTGGCTGACGGTAAAAATCTCCCACAAGAATTATCTGCTTATCGGCATGGTCGTATGAAGATGCCAGCTCTTTTAAATTAGCTATAAACTGCAGCGTCCTGATAGCATACTCAAACATATCAACCCTGCAGCTGTTTATATCATCAATAATAATTATGTCTGCCTGGTCGAGCCTTTGACTGGGATCAACATTATATTCGCCCACCCTCAGAATCCTGTCAGGCATCTCAAATATTTTTTGAAGGTCCTCTTCTCCATTGCGCTCCGCAGCTTCCCCGGTAGGCGCACAAAGAATAACGTTTTTATTTTTCTTTCCTTTTATAAACTCATTTATTAAAAAAGACTTACCGGTACCTGCTGTCCCGGACAAAAACACATTCAGTCCGGAATTCAGAACCTGCATTGCCCTCTGCTGATCATGTGTTAATACATTTAAACCATCCCTCATAAGCGACCCCCTACTTTCGTTATGATGAAATATGAACAAGTGTATAATCTGTAGAATCTATCTATATTATATAAATTTTCCCACGAAAAAGCATCTCCACATTTGATTTTATGTGAAGATGCTCTATATTCTGACAATTAACTATTCACTTTTATCCTATACAGATCACCTTTCCATTCTCATCATAGCCGACCTGGAAATTCAATCCATCAGCACATGAGGCACATTTTGAAAGCTCCTCCCAATCAACAATTGGTATATCATGAAAATCATTATAATTATCTTCACAGGTAACAAGAGCAACATTATTACCATCCTTGTCCTTAATAATCATGTTAGTGGAGCCCTCAATAGAAGAGATAAAGCAGCCAACATAATTATGAATACTGTTATCTATCGGAACATTGTCATAATCTGCAACTGCATCTGCTTCACCGCCGCCTATGTCTATGTCACTATAAAAATCCTTAAAATCACCTACGTTACCTTCCGCGGATACCATCGCCGTATTATCAGTTATATTAACCCATGCAACATAATCTTTTTCCGGATTATAAACATTTATGCTGAAGCCATATCCATCATTTATCGTGTAACTGATTTTAATTTGAATGCTCTCATTCTCCGCAACGGTCATTTTGAAAACAGTATCCTGCTCATCATATGAAGGAAAATCATTTTTCACACTTGATTCATGAAGGTGTAATGTCCAGTGAACATCCTTATCAAATCCTGCATCCATCTTGGCGACAGAAATTCCATTGATTGCGTCTACCTGCATTTCCTTAGCTACAGTCTCATCAAATGAGTCCTTATTATCAATACTTAAATTGCAACCGGAAAGAGTCTCTTCAATCTTAGTATCAAGCTCCTGAATATATGCGTCACCTTCAGCCTTTGCAGCTTCAAGATTCTTTTGTAGCTCATCCATATCTACTGCAGAATCAGTTTCGGAATCACCTTCAGCTTCACTTTTTCCATCTACACCATTTTCATCTACATCTTTTTCATCTTCACTCTCTTCTTCTAACACGACAGAAGATTCCTCTACAATTTCCTCTGGAACTATAACTTCTTTTTCCTTTCCGCACCCCACAGTAAAAAGTGAAATCCCCATGGTCAAGCATAGCAAAACTACTAATCCTTTTTTCATACTCTCTGTCTCTCCTTTATTATTGTTCCCCCTAATGTGCTCAAAATCTCGTTGAGCACATTACTATATTACATGTTTCCGTAATGAGAAAAAAGGGCTACCCATAATAAAGAATTGATTCTATCCCTTTGGCCGCCTATTAAAAGAGCCGGCAAAACTGCCGGCTGCAACTCATTTAAGAAAAATGATTTAGTTATTTAATACTTTTTCTGCTTCTTCCAAAGCCTCTTGGTCAGTCATTCCAGGATTAGTTTTCAGAAAGAAAGCCTTCAATTTTTGAATATCATCAGCACTTTGCTTAGACATTCCTTGTTCTATTCCCTGTTCTATTCCCTGTTCTATTCCTGTACGAATCAGTTCCTTCGTCTCGTAATCAAGTACCTGTCCACCCATAATTCTCTCGGCCTCCTCTTTTACGATTTTCCGCTGCGCCGTTAGTGCAGCAATTACTTTCTTTGACAACATTATAATAGAATGATGAGTCAAAACATCAATCTGTCCGCTTTCTAGCTTTTCACGAAGCTTATCATAAATCTCCCGGTAACGCTTTCTAAAATTTTTAAGGAAAGTTTCATCCTGTGACTCTATTTTATCAAAGTCATCTTCGAAGTTAAACAGATAAAACGGAATAAGGAAATATAGTTCCTTATCAATAATATCATTGCAAGAATAATCCTTAAGTTTCATTATGGGCACCTGGTACTTCGCAGATTCTCCGCTCGGAACATTAACAGTAATATCCATATAATCCGATGTATTAGAATTACTCCTAAGATAAAGCACGCCGGATGCAGGAAGGTTAACAATCAGACTAGCCCCATCAACGGTACTATCATCCTTTATTGCAATCTGCACATCATACTCAAACATCCTAAGGACCATAGTCCCCTTGCTGTCACTCTGACACTCAAGATGAAAAAGCTTTCTGTAACCGTTATGATCAATAATCTCCACAGCAGAATCCGTTATCATCTTGTCTTGATTACCATCACTCCGGTTTGCAAAATAAGTATTGTTGAGTGAATTCACTTCTTCATCACCTACATAATGAGTATCTGCAAACATCTCATTTAGCAGTTTGAGAAGAAGCCCCTTGTGCTCAACTACAAGGGTACGGAAGACGTCATCATATGGCGTACTTCCACTGTTTGTCTGACTCTGATCCAATTCTAAATCTTTGTCATTGATAAAATTGTTATATAGCATATTTCTCCTTTCTGACGTGCTTCTTCGGGCATTCAAAAAGGAATTGCTTTGATAGATTAGCATTTATTTTACGAGAGTGCAACTTTGAGCTTGTTACCTCTTCTCTGAATTACGCTTCCTCGCTTCCCCATAAACAAGTTTCAATATGATCCTCCGCTTTCTTCCTCATAATTATCTCGATAATCTCTAAGTTATCTTTATCCGTTTTAATAACAACCCAATGCGCTTCTCCTGTTGGAACAGTGGTAAGCAGCCATCCATAACCACCATTCAGCCTCTTGGAATCCTGCAATAATTCATATGGTGAAATATTAAGCACATCACAAATCAGCATTATTTTATCAGCAGCCGGATTAGTCTTCCTCCTTTTCCAATCCGCTATCGTACTTTGAGCTATACCTGTTCTCCCAAAATTATGTTAACCTTTGATAACTCATCCCACAAAGATGAATTAAACGCGAAGCGATCCTCGCCTCTCTTAAATCCCCAGTTAGCCAGGAAATCATGCTTGTCCTCGCGATTTATCACAGGTGGCATTCTGTAAAAATCCCCACTCAAAATTATCTGCTTTTCATAGTGATCCATGTCACCTTCAAGCTTCAGATTTTTCCTGATATTCAGAAGTGTCCTAACCACATACTCAAACACGTCAATCCTGCACATACTGATATCATCAATGATAACGATGTCAGCATCCATAACGGCCTTCTCAGGCTTAGAGTTATAGTCACCAACCTTAAGTATCCCCTTAGGAATCGCAAACACGCTGTGCAGCGTATCATCACCTGCACCTGCTGCCGCCATCCCTTTAGGCGCACAGATGATAATGTTCTTATTCTTATTTTCTTCCATGAATTGTTTTATTAGAAAAGATTTTCCGGTACCAGATGCGCCAGATAGAAAAACGTTAACGCCGGAACGCATGACTTTTAGAGCTCGTTGCTGATCAGTGGTTAGTTTCATAGAGAGTTTCACCTCCTAAAAAAAATGTTGCACATTTTATAGGTTCAATGTCATCTGCTCATAAACTATCTCATTTTCTAAATTCATATAAAATTCCCTCAACGATTGTTCGTCAAAAATAGAGTCTGCACCTTTTTCTTTAGCAAATTTATTCCCTGTTCTAAATGCAATTTCATTAGCATAAACAGCCATTCGACGTTCCTGTCTTAATGCAGCATCAACAGTATGCATGGTTCCGCTTTCTAACTCAACCTCAATAACTAATACAGCCTGACTTAAAGCGCTTTGCAATCTGTCACGCTTTGCAAAAGTATACTTCTGAGGTTTTATCCCAGGCTCATACTCACTAATCAAACATCCACCACATTCAATGATCCATTCAGCAAGCCTCTCATTACTCTTAGGATATATCTCATCAAGTCCTCCGGGCATGACAACTATGCATTTTCCCTGCTACTTTCGAAAAAGAAAGTGCCGTATCAGAGCACTTCCTACAATTGCAACTTTCTTGCATAAATTTACAACGGAAATGTCCCTTCGATAATATTTTTCCTCCTGACATCCATATATTGCTTCTCCATGCTATAGATTCCGTCATACTCAAACTCGACATATGGTGTGTTACCATTTTTTCTGAAAGTTATCTTGCCCTTTATCTCAGGCACTTTCACATAAGCATCCAGATACTTGTATTTTTCTCCTGTAGTTTTAGTCAGAATTCCAACTAAATATAATTTCCCACAGGAAGTTGTTTCCAGCAACAAAAACCGGGGCTTAAATGCACATGTTACCGAGTTTTTCGATTTTCAAAGTGCATTTTTCGAGGCGGAATTCCTTTTAGTCGAAAATCCTATGGAAGATCACTGTTAATTACCGCGGAAGTTCACATTATCACACATTTTCTTTTTTCTTATAAAAAATTCTCTCCCATCTTTTTTTGAACTCTTCATCACTAAAAAAATTTTCTATACATTGTTTATTTGAATTACGAATTTCCTTTGTCATGCAAGGTTTGCTTATCCACTTCTCAGATAGCTCTTCGACAGGGAAGATAACAGCTCCCATATCTTCAAAAAATTCACCGCAACAATTATCATGGTTAATAAATACTGTTTTACCCAAATATATAAGACTAGCTATATTCCCTAATGCTTGCTGCCTATCATGATTAAAAACTGCTATATCTATTTTTTCCAAAAATCTCATATAATCATTATAGTCCATAAATTCTGTAACAGGTATAAACCTATCTTCAAGCATTTTTCTTCCCATTTTGCATATCTTTTCTATGTATTCCTGGTTATTTGGATATGACAAAATGCAGTAAACAATATAGTTCTTAGTATTCAACCTTGAAAGACGTATAATTATATCTTCATATCTACATGTATTACTTGCGCAGTTGGCTAATAAAATAGATGTCATTTCATTTTGATTTTTTTTTTCACTATAAGGAAGTAAATCATACGTGTAAGAAGCAAGATAGAATGTCGCATTGGTCTTATAGTGTTTTTTTAAAAATCTGTAATCGCCTTTAACTATACCCACAGAATCAATCCTTTTAATAAAATATCTTCGTATAAATTCACGACAAATCATAGGCAGACTATTATTTCTGTTCCAATAAGCGTTATATAAATCCCCGCCCCAGATAACCCAGAAGTATTTTTGACTATTATCATGTATTTTTTTTACTGCACTTAGCAGGATTCTTGTGCTAAATATCGAATGAAATATAACTCTCTCTGCTTGATCTATTGCTGTCTCCAAACTATATATCCATTTCTTAGTTGATTTGAAATCAGAACTATAACATGCATTTTTTATAGCATTTTCTGCTCCTGTCTTCTTTTTATGAGGATCGTAAACAAAAAAAGTATGATTATCAAATAGACTATTTATTTTTTTTATATAACTAATATGAAATTTATCATACACAAAAATATGAACTATCACGACTTCCCCCTCCCAATAAACGCTAAAACATGTAAATAAGCAAGACTTATCTGTTTCCAATATAGAATCAGAATCACACAAACATTCAGACAATACGCCAATAATCCAAAAATATTTACCGTATTAAATGTGCTATACAATGCATACATAAACGAAAGGAAAATGACTATTGTTACTTTATGTAAACGAAATATCATCCCGTAGGCCTTTACAGAAAAAAATGTTCTCAAAGAAAAAAACACAATATATGATACCCCAGTAGAAATTGCTGCCCCCTTCCCCCCTAAAATTGGAACGAGAGCAGCGTTTCCAACTATATTCACTATGCAAGAAATCGCTGCAACCCATATATGATTTGAACTTTTTTTTGAAAAATCTATTCCTACCGAAGAAATCTCCGAAATCGTATACATCATCGGGTAAAAGCATAAACAAGGAATAACGAAAGCTGCTTCTCTATATTTTTCTCCTAGAATCAATGCAAAAAAATCCTTGCCCAAAATAATAGTAATCCCAAAGAGAAACATCAAGGCACAGGCAAAATCAAATATCTGTGCATAATGATCTTTATCTTTAGGCTTCTTCTCGTGACGCTCCATAGCATATGGCTTCCATATTATATTGAAGCTAGTTTGTATAATAGCAAAAACCTTCAATAATTCTTGAGCGCTCGCATAAACTCCAACCTCTTTGGTTCCACTAAATGCATTTAATGTAAGTCGATCTATTCCATTAAATAAGGTTACAATTCCAATTGAAAAAATAAATGGCAATCCATATGCCAATACTTCTTTTCCAATTATTACCTGATCATTTTTCTTACACATCCAAATATTTCTTTTTAAGTAAATACTAATAATCATTGGTATAAGCAAAGATATAATAGTGCATAAAACCAATGTTTCAAACTTTTCCCTCGTTCTTAGTGATAATATGGCAACTGCCAGTAATGCAAACAAAAATCTATGTATCACATTCAATAACGAGTATGTTTTTGAATCATATTCTAATCTTAATGTTAAAAAACTAAATCTGCTAGTGAGTCCAATTAAAACATATATAGCTAGGGAAAGTATGAAAAAAAAAGAAAAGCCAATAGTAATTCCCAAAACAAAAACAATAAAAACAAAAATTGCTGATACAATAAGTGCAACGAAAATAGACAAGCTATAACAATATTTTAACAAACACGCTTTGTAACCAACACCTTCCTTCGCATAATAAAACCTTACATAAGCCTGATCAAGGCCTAAACATAGCACCATAACCAAAATATCCGAATACAAATTAAATAAAGATAGCGATCCATAAGTACCGGTATCAACTAATCTAGTAATAATGGGCACAGAAACAACCCCTATTATCATATTAAAAATAGTCCCTATGGAAATTGCCAAGAAATGTTTGAGCATAGATTTTAAATCAGACATCATAATTAATTCTTTCCTCTACATACCAGAAAAGCGGATTTATCTATCATTTCTGCTTTAATTCCAGAATACCAAACCAGTAGCATTACTGCTGATACTAACTATTGATCATTCAAAAGCCGCGAATCATCACTTACTTTCAGTACATATATATTTCTACTAATGCCTTTTATCATGCACTAAAAATATAAGTTTTAAGAGGTAGTTTGATTTTGTGAATGCTCAGTAATATATTGCACATTTCTTCTTTATATTTCATAAATTCTAAAATGTTAATCTCCAAATGTAATAACCATTACCCCAATAATGCGATCACAAAATTCAATGACCCTGTTGATGAACTTAATAAAAACGAGCAAACAATCCTTCTGCACCATTTCGCTATGCAGTATTTTGAATAAACCATTGTATTATCATTTGATTGCCAATAATAAAAAGCCAAAACTAAACTAATTCCATATATAGGCTATAAATTTTTTCTATATATTTTTTTAATGAGAATTCGGTCATTGCTCGATGATGTGCATTCTTTCCATATCTTGATAATATATTTTTATCCGATATCGCTCTATCAATACACAATGCAAGCTCAGAATAATCTCCCCACTTATAAATAAATCCTTCAACTCCATCTTGAATAATCTCTTGATTTGCCCCGCTATCAGGAGCTATAACTAATAATCCATTCATCATATATTCAACTGTTACTCTTCCAAAAGCTTCTGATTTAGAACAAATCACTCCGACATCATACTGTTTTATATATCTTTCTGGATTAGGAATGTACCCCTTAAAGGAAATAATAGAATTTAATCCATATACCTTAACAAGATTTTTTATCTCGGTAAAATATTTCTTGTTTCCATCTCCAATTATATCAATAGATATATGCTTTCTAGCTGAATCATCAAGTAATGCAATTGCTTCTATAAGATGTTTTTGGCATTTCGCATCGCTTATCCCCCCTAGCATCAATATTCTAATTTTTGAATTATCTAAATTGGCATAATCCTTACATTCCGTCAACTCAATTCCATTATAAATTGTAATAATCTTATTTGGACTAATCCCTTTATTTATCCAGTGTTTACGAACAGCCTCTGATACTGCGACAAGTGTCGCTCTATTGTCATTCATTAGATCTATGTAATCATTTCTAAAACAAAAGCAATTAAAATCTTTATCTCCATATTCTCTTATATGCCATACCAATGGCTTATTATACTTTCTTGCTAATCGAATTCCTGTATCATCTCGTGATGAATTACTATGTATTATATCAATTTCTTCGAAACTAATTTCCTTATCTAGAAACAACGATAAGTTGATTATGCCCAAGATATATTCCAAGAATTTTATAATAAGTTTTATCGGAAATATCCATTTATTATATGGTCTATTTTGGAAGTATTGCCCAAAGACTTTGCATATTACCACTTCGCAATATTCTTCATACATTTTTCGGTTATTACGTAATCGATATGGTATCAACAAAAAAATTTTTATATCATTGCCATATTGTTGTTTTAATCCCTTTATTGTATATAGCATTGACTTTGACGCACCATATTTATTGTCCGCATCAGAAATATACAGAATATTCATGTCCCCACCACGATTTATTGACTCTTTATTAGCAATTCATAACCAGTAATACACCTTGGTTTAATATATTCAATACCACCAAAACATACTAGCTAAAAAAAGTAATCCGTTTCCAATCAAAGAAAACGCTATATGGAATAATACCATCTCCATCATGAACACCTAGTCTCCACATATATGCTATCGAAGCTAAGCATACAATAATTTTTAATAATCTATTATCGTTAAAAAATTTTTTTATAATGTATGGAATTGTTAGTAAAACCCAATAAACAAATGTTGATTTTAGTCTATTAAAAATATCTCCATTCAATATCAAATATGTCATGCATAAATATAATGCATTCATACATGCAAGAATATTCCCAAATTCTTTGTCATTACCTTTTATAGTTTTATTCCCCTCAGCATTTCCTTCTATATGATTTTTTTCACTTATAGCAACTTCTTTCGCTCTACTTCTATATATCCCCCACACAAATACTATCTGAACAAACAATGCTAATAAAAAATCACCATATCTATATATGCTCCGCTTTTCTACAAATAATCTTGCATATTTAAGGTAGCTCTTATATTTTGGAAAAATGCTGACAAAAAGACTAATTAACCTGTTATATAGTAGTATTATCGCCAAAGAGAACTGTGAAAATAGCATAACCGTTTTTGTACTGACACGAGGAATTAAACATAGTAATGCATATACTGGAATCATAACAACCGCGACATTATGTACAAAAATAGCAAGAAAACAAATCAGCATTGATTTAAATATATTTTTTTCAACAGCATATTTGAACCCAAACAATAACAATGCAGTTGCCATTGTCTGCCTGACTTGATTCATTGAGGTAAAAAAGACCCCCATTGATATAAATAAAAAAAGCGATACCCTTGCATCACATGAATAATTCTGAATAAAGTTATAAAGTGCAATATAAATAAAAATTGCACAACAAATATTGAAAATAAATACATTATCAGTAAAATATCTTAATACATAATCCCATAAATTATATGCCCAATAATAATTATGATCAAACACATGAACTTTTTCCCATGTCATACCTAAAAAAAAACGAGAATAGGGATATGTATCCTTTCCAACATTTAAAGATCTAACTCCCGCCATACAACACAAAAAAGCACATGGCAAAACTGCTCTGCTGATATTCAGAAGAACTTTGTTTTCATTATTAATAATTCGAACTTCAAAAAAACTTAGTAATACAATAATCACCAACACATGAGTATACACATTCATATGCACATGTCCCCTAATCTAAAACATACATTTTTTGTCATCTATCACGCCTAATCCAATATAGAAAATCATAAAGTCCTTTAGCTGGAAAAAGCCTCCCAAATGTACATTTTAAATAGGCAATTTTCCAAATACTATTTGTCAATTTATTTCCAATGTTCTCTATAGTCCATTCCTTAATTCCAAAATCCGAATTCAAACCATAAGAATCATCACAGATAGTAAGATTTCTATAGAAATCTAGATCTTCTTTTGATGGATGATTTCCATATTTAATCACGTTATATGATGATAAGAACGAGTCAAACTTCAAGATGCGTTTAATAGGACTTAAATTCATATCTTTTACAAAATTCAAGATACCATCCTGAATTGTAGCTATTTTCTTAGCATCATCACCTAAAAATTCATAACAGCATCGTTCCGGTTCATCACATTCATCCATTTTCCAATAGCGCTTAACACTTCCATGTTGCTCAGATAAAATACATTCAAGCATGCCTACAAATGTAAAAATTTCCTTCTGTTTTTTTACACTATCTCCATTAAATAGAAATCCCTCCTTAGCATCTCCAATATATTTATTTGTACGAACTCCTAGGTATAAACCATTTATTTTCTTATTGCTTTTTTTTATTTGAAGATACTTGTTTAAATAATGTTGCATCGTTCCTGACCACCCTATGTCAATGACCGTACAGTTATCTGGCTTATCAAATTCGATAGTTTTGAAATATTGCTCCATACACTCATACTGTATCCATGAACGATCTTTTATCTGACGAAAACACTTAGAAATAAAGCCTACAGCTTTTGGTTCTCTTAATATTTCATCTGCACTAGCAAACATCATCTTTTGTAACTCTTCACCATTATCTTCCTTTTCTAAACAATCACTTATGTCCAAAAGTGATGCTATTTTTTTTAAAGAAATACTTTTTTCAATTCTCAAACTATACACCATTTCATCAACATTATTACATGTCCACAAAAGTGCCCCAGTAATTCCTCTTCTCGAAACCAACATATAATGCATATTATTACGTTTAAATCCCATAATATCTAATGCTTTATAAATTACGTATCCCTCTCGAGCTAGAAAATAAATTTGTCCTTTATAATCTTTTATCCTCTCTGCCAGCCACAAACAAAATCCATACATAAGCGGTCCATAACACCGATATCCCAAAGAATACTCATAACCTTTACCTATGGTATGGTTTAAAATAAATCTACTCAAAGTATTAATTTCAACGCTTCTATGGAAATGAATTCTCCATTTTTTTTCGTTTACCCAAATAGCACTAATTCCCAACTTAGTTGGAACCAAGTAATCGCTTCTTAAGGCATCACCAATATGCAAAATATCTCCATAATTAACTTTATATTGCTCCTTGATTATTTTAAATAATCCACCATCCTTTTTAGTGCATCCGTATTCACTAGACACAAATATTCTGTCATAATCATTCTTCGCAATAATTCCAACATACTCCAAAATAGTGCCTATCATTTGTTCATTCAAATACATATCTGATGTCAAAATGACTGTTTTGCCATCTGTTCTTATTTTTTTTAAGAGATCTATCATATTATTTTTCGGATGAACCAACGACATGTCTATTTCGAATAATTTTTCAATATGAGTCTTATTCTCAACTGTATCTATTCCTTTATGCAAATCAGCACCTGCTATTTTGAAAATATCATTAGGATCAACAACATCTCTAGTTATAAGCGTGCCAAATATGTCAAAAGAAACCAACTTCGCATCCAAACTTTTCTTATATAATTCTTCTTTTTTTGAGACAATCATGTCGTAACTCCGCAAAGCAGGCATTATATATGCTCATAATACCTATATCTCATTTTTAGGGACACTCAATATATCATATTGTAATGGTTTTATATACGAATAAATAAATCCAGCAATAATCGCGCACAACATGCCATCAATTCTGAATAGCTTTCTTAGTATTAATTTTCCTAACCCTAAATGTTCCTCAGACATATAGGATCTTTTCCACTCCGATTTCTCTTCATATTCCAAATACTTTTGCGCTAGTGGATGTTCATAAAACATACCTTCTTGCCATGGCCTCCTTACCAAAAAATTACTCGTGTAATGAATTATACATGGTCTATCTTTAGCTTCATAATAATCATTTTCCGCGTACATAATCTTTGATTTTCTATACATTTTCAGTTCTTTAAATGTAAACACGCATTTTATGGTAGTTAGATTATATCGCGGATTTAATGGCATAATATTTTCTATTAAAAGATAATTAATTATTCCTTCATCGGGATATTCCATTCTTGTTTTTGAGTTTAAAGAAAGAATTTTCTGAACTTTTTCTTCAAGTTCTTGCTCTTTCCATTTATTAACGTCAATTAGTAAAACTCCAGAGTTAAAATACGGCAATTCATCTTTCAAACAACAATTCTTCTTATGCCGCTTACCCATACATTCATACACTGCAGCACAAGCTTTTCCTTTCATATCTATATCCCAAAGCTCCCCAACTCTATCCACAACTATCGTATCGCAATCCAAATATAAAATTCTATCATCCTTTAATTCATTTCCAAAAATGGACAGAAAAAATAAGCGATAAAAAATATTCTTTGGCCACTTTCCCATATTATTTAGCGATAATGAAATATCTACATCAAAAAATTTTATTTCTCGATCATAACGTGCTGCTGTTCTTACGATTTTCTGTTTGTTATTTTGAGATATCCCGTCATCAATAATGAAAACGTTCAAGGTACGCTCAAGCTTATTGTTTTCATAAAGAGATGTTAGAGATATTCCCAATAAGTGTGCATAATTGTCATCACTTACATATACTATTGTCATATCAGATCCCCTTGTTTGCCATTTTATTTATGGCATTTACTTAGAAATTGTCTTTTTCCAGTTAGTAATTTGTGTTTGTTCTTCTATCTGCAAAGCTGGCGGGATCGGTTTGTAATTATCAGTCCCCTCATCACAGTAATTACAAGCCAAAAAAGCTTTTCTCTGATTTAACTCGAATATTTGCCTTCTTAGCTCTTTTACATCTCCACTTTTTGTAAAATCAACAAAATCTTTTTTAGGATCAGGTATTCCTAACAGAGCCCCAAATGATGCTCTTGGACAAAAATACAGTTTCCCATTCTGAAAGCTTCGGCATATACCACCACATTTTTTAAGCTGTATCTTAAGTTCTTTCGCCACTTTCCCCCTAAAATGCAAATCTCCCGCCGAGAACCAGTTTTTATCTGCCATACTTCGAATAACACATTTTATCCCATTTTCTTCACATATTTTTAGTAACTCGTTTTTCTTATAGGAAATATCCCCATAATCACTAATTTGAACTGTTAACTTGTTATTCTTCATTGCAGCTAATACTTTTTCCGAAGGTATTAACGTTCCGTTTGTCACAACATCAACCGTCCTGACTTTGGGACAACTCAGTGCCTTGATAATAATCGAATCCAAGTCCCTATAGGCAAACGGTTCCCCACCCAAAATTCTAAAGATCTGAATGGTATCAACACACTCAAAAAGCCTGTCCATATATGTAAGCAGATCATTTACTTTGTAGTCCTTAGGATGCTCAAAATACGGCATCATAAAACTACAGTCTTTACATTTTAATGTACATCGCTGGGTAACGGGAATTTCTACATGATATAAATAGATATTATTAAACCACTTATATTCTATCCAGCAAAAGAAACGATAAAGTGGGAAAAAGCATGCCTTTATCTTCTCCCTGTTTATCCCAATCTTTTTACCTTTTTCTGCAAAAAAATATATTGTATTTAAAAATATATCTTTCATATCGTCCTACTATATCATTAAATCTAATGCCCCAGAAAAGCACCGTTAGGTTACTTGTTCCCACGAAAAGCTACGTATAAGTAATATAAAAAGCAGCATACACGTCATGAAGCATCACAACGCGCTGCTGCCTAATTAATCGTTATTCATGCTCCCCATATAAACTCTTTTCATAAAGTTTATACACCCGCCTCATCAGGTGTGTCTCATAAGAAAAAATCCCCATAGAGCCTTGTGCTCTATAGGGATATTATACGCTAAAAATAGGCATTTGTCATTGAAAACAAGCCATTATTTGACCTTCTCAAGATATCATTCCTACAAAAATAGAACTCAACATATCTTCTTCTGAATATTTTCAACTATTGTTTCAAGATGATTCACTCTAAGCACAAGTGTTTCATATTCAGACCTATAAGTAACCACTTCCGCAAGGTGTCTTTGTAAATCCTGATGGCCTTCAGCAACTCTTTGTGTATTAGGAACAATTTCATTTTCTATTTGGAGTTTTATACTTGTAACATCCCTTTTGACATCACTCATATCCTTTTCCAGAACAGATATCTTACCATCCATAGCATCAAGCCTGCTGTCCATCCTATCAAGCCTGTTATCCATTGTATCGAGTCTGTTATCTATTGTATCTAATTTGTTTAATATAATTTCAAATTTTTCATCGGTATTCATTCTGTATCCTCCCGGCTATTATTAAAACTAGCTAGTGTATAAAAAATATTATCACGTATAATGATGTCAATCCATATGACATAGTAGCCAAAAAATCAAGCATTAAAATTATCAATCTTATTATAAGAGTGCCAACAATTATTACAGAATTCATCCTCTTTTCATGTTTTTACATAATTTGACTTAACATCAATAATCCTATATCCGATAACAGCATTATTTCTTCAATGCCTTCCATGCTTTTGCCGTATGTTTTGAATTATCTCTTTTGGGTCTTGTAAACTTAATTACTCCACCTGATATTTTCCCTGTAACAGATTGGTGGCACTGCGCGCAAAGCACTGTAATCCTTCCACTTCTCTTAGTAAGCTTATAGAAATAATTGTTTTTCCCGTGCTTCCCTGATAATGCAGCAGATGTACCTGCCACTATCTGGCTGCTTTCATTGCATCTTGTGCACGTACGAATCTGCGTAACCTTTACATTTTTGCCTTTTACTTTAATCGACTTAATGGACCAGTTTCCATATTTGTGATCTAGCTTATTGCCTGATTGCTCAGTAGTCTTAAGACCGCACGTACTACATTCTTTTTTGATAACCTTCGGAGCCTTGCAGGTTGCACCTATGGTATCAATCCTCACAAACTTATGATTCTTTGTTGGTATTACTTCTGTTTCAATCACTGCGTTACAGTTCTTGCATATATAAGACTTAATGCCTACAGAAGCACATGTGGGCTCTTTTGTTCGTTCCCACTTTCCCTTATGCTCTTTCTTTTCAATATATTCTGTTTCCAGAATCTCTTCGCAATCCTGACATACTCTGACGTCTTTGCCCATTTTGCTGCATGTCGGTTTGACCAATGTGACCCATTCATAGTTTTCATGTGCACAATTTTCTGCATGCACAGTGCCAGCCGGTGTTGGTGTCCACAGAAAAACTGCCCCCGATACAGCTATAGCTACAGCCATTCTTTTTAGCCTTCTGACTGCTTTAATATTCATTTACAAAATTATCCTCCTGTTTTTTCTTTTTCAGTTACGTAACAAATAAAAAATATCCGGGATATTATCTGCCGTTTGTCTAACAGCAGCCACGTCAAGAAATGACGTGATAACGAAAATATCACTTTTCAAAATAGAAAGCAAGTGCCTTAAGAAAATCTTAAGAACCTAAATCAGGTATCTATGCACCCAAAAAGTCAGTAAATATCTGTAACAGTGCCCACAATCATGCATTGTCATTAATTTGTAATCAGATGCTTGCATTATTATTTTAGTTGTGTTATTTTATTCTGGCATCATTCCTGATGCACCGAAATGATTTTCAATCATTCGTATTTTCCAATGTTATTATTTTGCGCGCAATAATGAGGAAAAAGTTTTTAACAAGGAGATTTTATGCCAATTAGTAATATAAAAAGCTCCTCCGATATGCATTACCAATATATGAATGCCACCGGAGAGCTAAAATACAATATGACCAACGACTATATGTTTCGAATGGTTTTACAGAGAGATAAAAATACTTTGATTAATCTTATTAGCTCTGTGCTTGACCTTCCACTATCAGTAATTGAAGATGTAAAAATAGAGAACTCCGTTGAACCCGGAAAAGCTATAAGCGATAAAGAGTATCAGCTTGATATCCTTGTACTACTAAACGGTAACACTTATATCAATCTTGAGATGCAGGTTGTCAATTACGATAACTGGACCAATCGCTCTCTTGCCTATCTTTGCAGACGTTTTGACAATGCTGCCCGTGGAAAGGATTACAATACAATAAAGCCTGTCTATCACGTAAGTTTTCTTGACTTTACTTTATTTGAAGATCATCCTGAATTCTTTGCAAAATACCAGGTTAGAAACGCAATAGACAACTATCTGTACACTAACAATTTCAATCTGTACGTGATAGAATTAAATCATACAAACATAGCAACTGACAACGATAAGCGCCTTGGTATAGACAAATGGGCTAAGCTTTTCAAGGCTAGAACTTGGGAGGAAATCAAAATGATTACACAGGATAATCCTTCAATGGACTCCGCAGCTGAGTCTATATATCTTTCTAATTCCGATTTTGCTATTCAGGAACAATGCCGCGCCAGAGAAGATGCTATTGCACATGAAAAATACCAAAAAGAACAACTTGAAGAAAAGGAAAGGCAAATAGAAAATCTTTCCGCGCAAAACAAGACTTTAACTGCAGAATCAGTTTCTCTTTCTGCAGAGATATCGCGTCTTACAAAGCTCTTAGAAGATAACGGAATCAAACATTAACGTCCATATATAGTAAAAGCGGCTAACTCTAAAAAATTAGCCGCTTTTCATCAATTAATCCTGCCACATTCATAAACTGAAAGCTCATGCCCCAGCAGTTCTACGATCCTGAGTTCATCAACAGCATCGTTAACTGCATTATGTGTCTCGCAGTATCTCGTATCTCCGCTAAGCATCCTGAGTATAGGCTCTACTCCATAGTTACTCTTTAGCCTTCCCGTTTTGCAACACAGAGCGCCCTCCGGAATTGCGTGATTATACTGTTTATAAGCTGCGATTCTCATGATATCGAACCATTCAAAGTCATCCAGCTCCGGTAATAATCCGTGATCAAACCTTGCATTATATGCGAAGATTTTACTTACGCCCATATTTTCCAGATATCTGCTAAGGTCAGCTAATGCATCATCTCTTCTGCACTTAACAGCTTTTATGTTTCCCTTATAGAGCACATTTGAGAACATTCCGCCAATCAGACACTCCGGTTCAAATATGTAATATTTCTTAGCTACACATTGATGACTATCCTCATCTGCTATAGCAACGCCAAGCGACATTACTTCGTTATTCCAGTTGGTCTCAGTATCTATCACAGCGAATAGCTTGCTACCAGCTACTATCTCTTCTCTACTATCAGGTACTGCGCTAACAACCTCCTTAGTGTTCTTTATCATGTTAAGAAAATCCAGTGAACTACTTCCCAATTTACACCTCTTATTACTTATTTTACTTTCCTGTTCCCAGCCAGAACCTCTCTGTAATCCTCAAGGTTCTTTCTGAGGAGATCCGGAATCTGAAGCTCATACGGGCACTTACTAAGGCAGGCACCGCATCTTACACATTCCTCAATCTTATTCATCTCACCCTGCCAGTACTCAGAGAGCCATGCATCACTTGGAGCGCGGCGAAGCATCAGTGACATACGATTACACTGATTTATCTGAATACCAACAGTGCAAGGCATACAATATCCACATCCTCTGCAGAAATCGCCCATGAGCTCTTTTCTCTCAGCATCAATAAACGCCTTTATCTCATCATCCATCTGAGGTGTGCTATCCATGTATGAAAGCCACTCATCCAGCTCTGACTCTCTTTGGATTCCCCAAATCGGCACAGTTCCCTCAAACTGATTAACAAATGCCATAGCAGCCTTTGAGTTGGTTATAAGGCCACCTGCCAGGCCCTTCATGCAGATAACACCCACATTATTTTTGTTACATATATGAATCAGCTCTATCTCCTGATCAGTAGCGAGGTAACTTATAGGATACTGAACTGTCTCATACAATCCTGATTCAGCCAATTCCTTTGCAACTCCAATCTTGTGAGCGGTTCCTCCGATATGCTTTATCTTGCCCTGCTTCTTTGCTTCAAGCATGCACTCATACATACCGGTTCCGTCTCCGGGCTTCCAGCACTGTCCCATAAGATGGAACTGATAAATGTCGATATAGTCAGTTCTCAGGTTCTTCAGCGATGTTTCAAGATGCTGCCAGAACTCCTCCGGTGTCTTGGCACCCGTCTTGGTTGCAATAACGATATCTTCTCGTTTTACATAGCCATCTCCAAAGGCCGCTCCAACTTTCTCCTCGCTGTCACTATATGCTCTCGCTGTATCAAAAAATCGCATGCCACCATCATAAGCTTTGCGAAGCAATTTAACAGCCTCTTCCTGCGTAACTCTCTGGATCGGAAGTGCTCCAAATCCATTCTGCGGAACAGTTATTCCTGTACTTCCCAATGTAATATTTTTCATAGAAACCTCCTGTTTTTCCCCTCATCCGTCAGCTTCGCTGACACCTTCTCCCCAAGGAGAAGGCTTAATAAATGCAATGTCATTACAGATTATTATATCAAAAAAACTCCCCCGCAAGAACTGCGGAGGAGTCTGCCTATTACTATTTTATCAATATGCGCCTTCCGATTCAAATACAACCGGAATAGTTTTTAAAATAAGTTTTATGTCTGTGGTAACGCTCATATCCTTAATGTACTTAAGATCAAGCTCAACCCACTCATCCCACTTGATATTAGCGCGTCCGCCTACCTGCCAGTAGCATGTAAGTCCGGGCTTTACGATGAGGCGCTGCTTTTCATAAGCATTACACTCTTCCATCTGGCTAAGTAGAATCGGTCTTGGTCCCACAATACTCATATCACCCTTGATGATATTTATAAGCTGGGGAAGCTCATCAATTGAATACTTACGAATGAACTTACCAACACGTGTTACTCTGGGATCATCCTTAATCTTGAACGCATGTCCTGTCTGCTCATTTTGAGCCTGCATACGTTTAAACTGTGCCTCCGCATTTTTGTACATACTGCGGAACTTATAAATCTTAAAGGGTTTTAAATCCTTTCCCGCCCTCTCCTGAGTAAAGAAAACCGGACCACCATCCTCTAACAGAATTGCTATCGCCGTAATCAGGAAAATGGGCGATAACGCAATCAAGGCGAGACTGCTTGCAACCACATCGAAGACTCTCTTGAGTCCCTTATAAATATTTGCTTTGTGGTCATAAACCTCCTGATAAATTAAGCTAATAATCTTCCTGCCTGACACCACAGAGATGTCCTGCTCCTGCCTCATAAGTGCGCTATCATTCATATTGTTCCCCTCATACGCCGATACTGCTGGCACCTTTCTCTTTTACGAAAAAGGATTTATGTAACAAAACTTACATCCAGAGCTTTTGCCCTTCCTTGAGCTATAACTTATATCCTATAACTCTGCTTAATCATCCTTGGAAGATCAATTCATTTTTATAAAAGCAAATGTTCCTGCTTTATAAACTGTACAAATTACGTGTCCCTCGCGAACCTCATCCACTTGAACTTCCTGCCAAGTACCATTAGGTCCCATTTGGTAAACCTTATATATATCTCCGTTCTTTGCGCAATATACATTGAAGTTAACCTGTGCCTTGCTGAAACGCACACCAGGTGCATATGTCTCGACCACATTTTTTACAGTACCGCCGATACCAGCAGCAAGAATCTTTGCTGACGCAACCTTTCCACTTGTTGTTTCACTCATTACAAAGGTTGCTCTGGTCTTAACTCCATTGATTATTAATTTTCCCCCTTGTCCAACAGGACAAACCTTATCCAACCCTGGAGCATTTAGTACAGTATTTACATAAGTTGGCTGCGGTGTATTATTGCCACCCCCTCCTGATGAAGATCCAACGCTTTTAACCGTAACCTTTGGTTTACTGTCTGAGCCTTTTTTATATTTAACAGTAACTTCTACTTTAGTTTTCTCATCAAGTTTTTTGTATAGTTCTCTAACCATCCCGGAAAGCTCCGTTACATTCCTCTTTAAATCAGCAATATGCTGATCCTTAGCATCAACCTCACCTTCAAAATATCCTGCATAATAAGAAGCTGCTTCGGCTGATGGAATATAATCTGGCCTTGGAGGTCTCACAGCAGCCACTGCTGAAATTTTCAATGTAGAAATCATCAATGCCCCCGCCAACAATAAAGCCATTATCTTTTTCATAGCAATTCCCCTTTCTGCATCTTACGACGCAAATATCATAAGAAAGTCTAAATTAATATTATCAAAAATTCGAACTATAAACTATTAAAAATTCATAAAATCTGCATGAATACTGAGTTTATTTTCACTTAATAACGATTAATATACCTATATTGCAGATTTTTCCTGGCTTTATTCATCAAACTGTAGCGTTTCCCGATTAATCGTACCATTCTGATCTTCAACAAGACAGCCCACCACAACCCATTGCTTATCAGGATGTTCAGAATCCACAGTAACAAGGCTCACTAAGAAATTATCCGGTGTAACACCATCTTCCCATCCACTACGAATGTTAGTTGCAGAAGTCCAATCTTTTTTCATGTCATAAAGATACTGCTGGCACTCTGTCTTTTCAGTAAAATCATATTGCTGCATAACATCAGTATTATCTCTTGCATATGCAGTCCATACTTCGTAAGTCAGAATATTATCCTCAATCGCAATCAGCAATGTGTCATGTTTGTTAAAGAAATTTTCATCTGCAAAATTCCATAGCTCAGAAAACATATCGCCATCTTTTGTTGTAGCCCCGTAAATAACAGTGTTAAAATCACACATATCATTCATGTTAAATGACTTAATATATATCCCGCCTTTTTTGCTTTTCTTTTTTCCGGTAATATCATGCGTCTCATAATAAGTATCATCACCATCAAGGTTCTGTGCTAAAGGATAATCTATTCCAGTATCAGGTATAATAATCCACCCAAAAATGTCAGGATTACTTTCAACAAGATCATGCGCATTTTCTATTTTCTGCATAATTTCTTTATCCGAAGTTCCACTGCTTCCGGAATTAGACGACTTAGCCTGATTTCCACATGACGCAAGAACTGCCGCCATGGTCATACCAATCAGAAATATTCCCCCGCCTTTCAGCATCTTATACGCTGTCCATTCTTTATATCGACACATATATCTGTTTCCTTTACCCCTGCACATCAACTTTTTCATAAAAAGTATCAAGAAACAATTCATATAGTTCATTCTGGTCTGGATAAAATTCCTCAAATTTTTCGCCAAGTCTCGTCTCCCCCTTAAGGAGCTTTAAGCTGTCCTCATTAAAATCATATCCTGCAACTGTTGACGCTATGTATGAAAGTTGGTCAACTGATACATCTGTTACCATCTGCTTACTGATTGCCTTATAGATATCTACTGCAAGTGTAGGCTGACTCTTTGTGGTTTCAATTACCTGCCTGATAAACGCTGTAAGGTATACTTTCTGTCTGGCAAGTCTTTTATCCGCAGACCCGATTTGTTCCAGATCTCTATTCTGCAAAAACGCAAAAGCTGCATCACCATCAAGATGAACTGTTTCTCCTGCCTTAAACTCGTAATCCCCACTGGCAAAGTCAAAGGTCGGTGTCACATCAACACCACCCACCTCATCATTTATTGTTGGTATTGCGCTCATATTTATTGCAGCGTATCCATGGATTGGAAGCTGATAGAAAAGATTACTAACCGCTCTTTTCTCAAGATCACATGATCCCTCAACGCCATCCCCAAAGCCATGTTGAACTGCTATCTGCGCCTTGATGGTATTCACATAATTCCCATACTCATCATACATCTCCACATCAGCCATGGTATTTCTGTTGATTCCGATAACCTTCGTGGTCTTATCGTGTGGATTAAAAACAAGCAAAAAAAGTGCATCCGCCTGTCCGCCATTGATCTCGCCATACACCGGAGTCACTTCTTCATCTGTTTTATCAATTCCCATGACCAGAAACGTCATGATGTCCTCGTTATAGTCGTATATAACGCCATCATGCTTAATCCAGTCATCCTGCCACTGCATGGCATTCTCTGCCTGAGTCAGTACTTCTGTGCTTGTGGTAACCGGCGCACTCTTGGCATTTTTCGCAAAAAGGCCAGACTTACCAACCACCCTTGTAACTTCAAAAGCTCCAAGGCCGACAAGTATCAGTGTTACCACTATGCACCATATAAGCAGGATTTTGTTAACACGATTCCTCATACATTAGTTACCTGTCGATTCACCCTCCTGAGTGTTCGCACTACTACCTTCTTCAGAATTAGAACCACCTTCTGTGTTTTCACCTTCCGTAAACAAAGTGGTCTGAGTAAATCCCTCTGTGTTAAAGCCTTCAGTATTAAAGCCCTCTTCACCATCATCAAAAGCTTCGTAATCCGGAGCATTTGTCATAAACTCATTGTATGTTCCTCTGAGACTGTCAACATCCGCATTAAAAACGCGGGACTGCTTCGTCACATTACCGGACATATCGCTTACAGCATAGTAAACCACAGCAGCGCTCTGCTCTTCGTTAAGAATAGTCTTCTCAACTACTATACGGTCGGTGATATCTCCATCCACCGCATCATAGGCAACTACGCCGTTTAACAGATCCGCTTCCTTGGTCTCCCCATTATAAGTGAGATCATACGCAGAGAATCTCATCTCGGGCTCAATCCTGTCTGACATGTTATAAAACCAGACTATGAAAACCGCCATCACTATGCTACCTATTGTAAAAAAGAATGCCAGAATATTACTTTTCACTATAAGCTCACTCAATCCTTTCTAACAACGCCCTCGATATAGTCGAGCTCATCCAGATTACCCTTTGTTGATGCAGGCTTTGGAGTCGGCCTCTCAGCAGCCTTCTGTGGTTGGAAAACTCGTTTGGGATTACCACCTGTCATGCTTCCATTATCAGATGAATCATCCTTTCCGTAGTACTTGCCATAATATCTGCCGTAGTATCTGCCATAATACTTTCCGTAGTGTCCATAAACACCGCCTGTCATATCCACCTTATTTAAAACGGCACCAATAACCTTTGCTCCCGCCTTATCAAGCTGGCTCTTTACCCTCTGTGCAAAACGGTAGCTTATGGCGTTGTCCTCTATAACCATAACTGTTCCGTCGCACTGCTTTGCGATAACAGCGGCATCGATAACACTTCCAAGGGGCGGTGTGTCGATGATTATGTAATCAAATACATTTTTCATATTGTCCAGGATCTTGCTGAAAATCTGTCCACCCAAAAGCTCACTGGGGTTTGGAGGAATAGGTCCTGAAAAGATAACATAAAGATTTGGAGTATCAGTCTCACAAATTACATTTGACAATTTTTCACGACCAACCAGACAGTGTGTAAGCCCAAGTCTTACAGATCCTGTCTTATATCGTCCTACCATGACCGACTTTCTCATGTCAGCGTCCACAAGCACTGTCTTTTTTCCAGCCTCTGCAAAGGCTCTTGCAAGTGCCATGGACACGCTGGACTTACCCTCACCGGGTGTACAACTGGTGATTGAGATTGCCCTCATGTCTTGTCCACTGAACTCGACGTTACTTCGAAGCGTCTTGTAGGCTTCCTTTATCTGGTAGTTATTTTCGGATTCACTAAAATGTAATGTAGTCTGCTGCATATATTCCCCTCATGTCGCATTTTTTCTATCTAACGTAACCTTTTGAAAAATGCCATTTATGCAGTATTCCTGCTCTTTGACTTACTATGCTTTTTCTTACTGGTCTGCTCATCCGTTATGGAAGGTATCATTGCCAACGTACTAAGACCAAGATAAGCCTCGATATCATCACTGGACTTAATGGTATCATCCATAAGATAGTTAAGGATTATCACCGCTGAAACAATCACAACTGCTGCGATTCCGCCTATCATAGTCCATCTCTTGGGACTGGGACTATACTTTTCTGTAGGCATGTTAGCAAGCTCTGCTATATTGATAGCATCAATATCCATAACATTCTGAATGTGCTTTGATGCAACCTCTCGCACGCAGTTAGCTTCCTTCATAGCCATCATGGGATCCGAATCCCTGACTGTTATGGCAACGATACGGGTATCATCAGGAGTGCTGATAGATACATGGTCGTTGAACTCATCGTATTCCATGTCAAGGTGAAGTGTCTGGATAACCTCCTCGAGCACATATCTGCTCTTAATCAGCTGTGCATAATCCTGCGTCAGCTGCGTGGAAATCTGCACATCCGAATAGGTTACCGTAGCACCCTCTTCCTTGTTCAATATATAAATCTTTGTAGTTGAGGAATATAAAGGAGTCAGTACGAATTTACTGACAAAAAGACACAGTAATGCAAAGAACACTCCTGCGCTTAAGATAAGCCAGGCACGTCCGATCAGAACTGCAAACAACTCACCCAGATTAATTTCAATAACATCATCTTTTCCCATACAACCCTCATAAATATATAATAATGTTAATCTGTCTGAACCCTATTAAGTTCTATATTACTTCGTTCCTAAGTACCTTCATTGCATTGTCATGAAAAATCTTCAGCGCGTACTGCTCTCCGAATTTCCCTTCCACATAATCCCTGCAATCAAGAAGATGTGGTGCTCTGGAGCCATTGTCATGAGCATCGGTTGCAACAAAATGTACCATATCCCGCTTCAATAATTCTCTGGCAAAATGCCTTATTCCAAGTCCATACTTCCCCATTACGCTGTTGGCATTCACCTGGATGTATATTCCCATATCAAGCAGCTCATCGACATACTTCACATGCTTGGCCATATCCGCATAGCGCTCAACATGAGCCAGTATCGGCATGTATCCCGCTGACTGAACCGCATACAACGCATTATGTATGGTCTTATACATATCCGTGGGATGGAACTCTATAAGCACGTATTCCGAACCTGCAAGAGTAGAAGCTCTGCCGCTTTCAAGCTCTTTAACAGTAGAATCGCTGTAGTATATTTCATTTCCGGGGAAAAGCTGAACATTGATGCCCTTTTCGTGTGCCCTGTCCATAAGCTGCGCAGTGTACTCGATCAGATGATCCGGACGTACATTGTGATGCATAGGCTTATGATGCGGCGTCAGGATCATGCCCTTGGTACCCTCTGAAATCGCAGTCTTTAGCATAGCCAGACTGGTCTCAATATCAGGTGAGCCATCATCCACGCCGGGCAATATATGGCAATGAATATCAATTGATGGAACCACGAAAAACTCCCCACTACAACTTGTACTTATACACAATATATTTTACAACATGTTGATTTTTATAGCAATAGTGCACAAAAGGAGTTTTTTATGATTACACTCATTTTCTTATAAGCTCATCTAATGTTAAAATTTCAAAACCATCGGCCTTCCCTTTGAGCTTTATAGAATCCCCAAGAGAAGTCACCTTTGCTCTATCACCAAGAATATCCGCAACCGCCCTTGAAATAAGAATTTTGCCACCAGGTGCATTTGCTTCAAGCCTTGCTGAAGTATTTACTGTATCTCCAATGGCTGTATAGTCCATTCTTCGAGGCGCTCCAATATTACCAACAACTGCAGGACCCCAATTAACTCCTATGCCAAAAGAAACTGTTCTTCCATACTTTTCCAAAAGCTGCTCTCCAAGAGCCTTTGAGCCCTCTACCATATCCATGGCCGCACAGCAGGCAAGATACACTGGATCTTCTTGGGAAAGAGGCGCATTCCAAAATGCCATTGTACAATCTCCCACAAACTTATCCAGTGTACCATGATTTTTCATAATACACTCTGTAGTCAGAGTCAAATATGAATTTATTATCTCCACAACAGTAGGAGGATCCAAGCTCTCACTCATTGTGGTAAAACCTCGGATATCCACAAAAAGAACAGCTATATCATGCATCTTCCCACCGAGTTCAAGAGCAGATGTTCCTTGCTCCAAAAGTTGTTTCATTATCACAGGATCCACATAATGGCCGAACGTATCAGCAACTTTTCTTTTCTCATTACTTGTCTTTATATAATTAATCGCAATGGATACCACAAACAGTATGCTTACAAAAAGAGGTATCCAAAGAACATGAAGCACTATACCGCCTGTATGGTACAGCAAGTATGCTAACAAGATAGTCCCCAAACAAACGATTATTTCTCCGACTACAGAATGCAATACTTTCCTATCATAGAAGAAAATAAACATAACGAAAGTAATAAAAAATAACAATACCAGTTGAAGGGCTTTCGATGCCTCTATCGGATAAAAACCGTTTCGAAAAGCTTCAACCAGATTTGCATGAATCTCTATCCCATATGTCGGAGCAGCATGGTCAATCGAGGTCCGGTATTCATCCTGAAGCCCTGCTGCATATGGTCCAATAAGCACAATTTTTCCTGCAAAAAAGTCCGGATCAACTTCACCATAATAGATATCCGAGGCTGAAATAAAATCATAGTAAGCACCACCTTTTCCAGTGAACGGTATATAAAAAAAACCTTTTATTGTCGGTGGTTCCGGATTTACCGCAATACCTTTTACTTCACAATACTTCTCATAAATAGTTCTCGAAAAAGACTTTACCGTCCCTTTTCCAGGTACATCTATAGCTAGGAGTGCATGCCTTATTATCCCATCCGAGTCCGCCATTGTATTTATATGTCCAGTATTGGTAACCTTAGCAAGCTCTGGAAATGGTTCATCATAAGCCAGTACTTTTCTTTTTTCAGCATAAAAATTGTCACCAATTTCAACAATTCCTGAGCCATAGGTAGCCGCTGATGCTGTAACAACATTCTCCCCAAAATCAGCAACATTCGCAAGATAACTATCATTTTCAGGACTCGCACTCTCGCCCACATAAAGAACATCTACTGCTATAACTGCCGGTTTCTCCTCTCCACTATTTAAAATGGAAATTACATCTGCCATAATATCTCTTGACCAAGGCAAAGGTCCTATCTCTTGAAGAGCCTTCTGATCAATGCCAACAACAACTATTTCTCCATCTGTAGCCTTCTGCTTTTGATATACTGCATCAGACACAACTCCATCCGCATAGTTCAGTAAACCGGAGTTTGCCATAAACACAAAAAGTACAGCGACAGTCATTGCCGCTATACTTATTATGATTTTTTTCTTGCTTTTTAAACATTTCATATATATTAACCCAATATGATTTTTTCACCAGCCCTAGCAAATCTAATATTCTTATCCTGCGTTTTCCTTTCAAGGTTATGAATAGCCTTATCATCTCTAAAGGGATCATGATGTATAAAAAGTGTCTGCTTTACACCTGCTAAACCTGATAGTTTCGAAGCCATTTCAGGCGTAGAATGTCCATACCCTATTCTTTTGTCATATTCTTCCCTGGTATACTGAGCATCACAAAGTAGCAAATCTGCTCCCTTTGCAAATTCTACAATCTTATTGTCAGGCTCCTCAGACAGCTCACAGTCTGTCAGGTATACAAGCTTTTTCTCCCTATATGAAATTGATAAACCGAGATTACCTCCCGGATGGCTGACTTTTATTCCGTCAACAGTAATATCACCGCCCTGATCTTTTATTATCAATGGCAATTCCAAATCCACATATTTAAAATCCGAAGGATATTCCGCTATAGTCAATGGCCAATATGGCGGAGAGTATGCCTTTTCTATCTGAAGATCAATTGATTTACCCCTTTTCTTTTTTCCATAAAGTGTTATAGTTCTATTCTTCTTTGATAGTTCAGAGAAAAAGGGAAGTCCAATAATATGATCAAGATGAGGATGCGACAATAAAACATAAATGTTTTCCTTATCATCCAGATTAGGGGCATTGATTATGCCTGTACCAGCATCTAAAAATATTACCTGATCTCCTGCTTCTACCATATAGCAGGACGTAGCGCCACCATATTCGTTATATTCACTACCACTTACCGGAATTGAACCACGTGCTCCAAGAATGGTAAGCGTAAACTGCGCATTAATCATTTTATTACTGAGCCTCATAATTCGTTAATGTTGATATGCGGATGCTGACGGACTTTCTATTTTATCCTTTTTGTCGTCATCTTTTTTTTCATCGTCCTTATTGCCATCATCTTTATTTCCGTCGTCCTTATTTCCCTCGTCCTTTTTATTATCTTCCTTCTTTTTTTTATTCTTCTTATTCTTCTTTTTTGACTTCTTTGAAGAATCAGATGATGAATTATTATTCCCATTAGTTTGTGAATCACCCGGATTACTATTATTTTCCTGATCATTACCATTTGAAGGTGATTCACTAGGCTGGTCATATGCTATGGGAAGCTGATATATACGATTATCTAAATTATTGCCAGGATTGCTGTTAGGCTTTTTGTTTGATTTACCGTTAGTTTTTGCCAACCTGCTTCCTGCTTTACCTTGATCTTTTTTTAACCTTGCGGTTACAGTCTCATAAGACAATTTTCTAAAATCAAGACCGCTTTGTTGAAAAATTTTTTCTGTTAACTCCTTATCATTATATAATTCAAGTAGTGCAAAGCCTTTTAGATCACTTATGCTGACTTCACTTGTTTCAACCCTCAATCCCGATGAATAAAAGTCTGCTGCCTGCCCTGCTATTAACATTACAGTTTTCTCTTCACCTGTAGCTATGTTTTTCATTGAACACTGAAGGCTTCCTTCCAAAAGGCATACCTTCGTATGCTCTGCATCAATATCTTCTATCTGGGCACATGTACCTCTAATCCCCATTGTCATGGAGGATGTTTTTATATTAAATTCTTCATCGTCAGTCAAAGGTTCTGAAACATTAAAAAACAAATTTCCGGAATCAAGTAAAGCTTCGTATTTTGTCCCAGTCTTTCGTACTTCCAATGAACTTTCTGCATCAAGCTTAACTGCCTTTGTGTCGTCAAGACTTATATATGCATAACTCTTTTTCTTTGTGCTAATCTGGTTGCCGTCGTTTAATCTCATTTTCTCCATTACAGAGATTGCTTTTCCTTTATCGTCCGATACTCCAACAGTCCCCTCGTATTTTTCCATCCTCATTATATTTGCAGCATCAGTTTTCACCTCAGCAGCGTTAACATCTACTTTTGCATACGAAATAAATACAAAAAGCACAAGGGCAATCAAAATGAATCGCCTGCCTGCGCTAATAAAACAAATGTCATGGTATGATTTTTCTCCCCTCATAACAATACCTTTCTCAAAAAAATCTATTTATATTGCAGTCTTCATTTAGAATCTACTTATTTTCAGCAAAAGCCTGCTCCACATTCTCAAGAGCCTTCCTAAGAAGCTTACTTGCATCTTCTCTTGAACAACCATTTTCAATTTTCTCAATAGTCTGTTCTACTGAAGCTCTAAGCCCCGAATTGGCTTTTGTTGTCACTCTCAACCTATCGCTTGTATGTTGCATAATTTGGACAACTCTGGAAGGTTTAGCTTTAAAATAAAGACTGAGAGTCTCCCATGTTATCACAGCAAGAACTGTAAACTCAGATAAAGATACTGCTGTTGCCGAACGGGGAAGGCCTTCAACCATTCCCATTTCGCCAAATACTCTGCCAGCGCCAATTTCTGCAATCTTCTTTTGCTTATCAGTTCCGTAGTTCAGGAAAATACCAACCTTTCCCTTCTGTACATCATACATACAGCAGCTGTCATCGCCTTCATTGAAAACTACCTGCCCATCTTCATATCCTTTAAGGTTTGTTATAACGGTATGTTTATCAGTCATAAGTACTCCCATCGCACAATCTCAGTTGAATAGAAAATACTGTAATTCTTTTAATTCTATACATAAATGATACAACTATTGCGAATAATTGATTATTAAATTTACATAAAATCGTTGACTTATCTCTTTATTAAATAAAACAAAAACCTCAAATGGTTATTTTAAGCCATTTGAGGTTTCTGTATTTGTATGCCTTTTACAAAATGCATCAGACAAACTGATTAGCGTCAGAGCTGTAGTTATATCCTATGCCTTCAAGTTTGGCAATAATTGAGCTTATTTCTTCTTCACCAAGAGATAATCCTTCAGCCAAGTCTTCAAGACTATTATAATTATCTCTTAACTGTGTATTAATATAACTCAACAGTATCACCGGATCCTTTGGTATCATCATTCTCCTTTCACCGCATGGGCAACCAGCGCATCACCTTCCACATCGATCTCGATAGTGTCGTGAGGCATAACCTTATCCTCCAGGATAAGCTTTGCTGAAAGTGTCTCAACATGCTTCTGCACAAATCTCTTAACGGGTCTTGCACCATAGTTGGCATCGTATGCGTTATCTGCTACAAACTGCTCTGCAGCAGGAGTCAGCCTGATGCTTATCTCTCTGTCTGATAATCTTCTGTTAAGATCATCCACGATAAGCTTAACTATGCCACTGACATTATCCTTTGTCAAAGGCTTGAACAGAATCATTTCGTCAAGTCTGTTCAGGAACTCAGGTCTAAAGCGGGCGTGAAGCTCATTCATGGTCAGTTCCTCAGCTTCCTTGCTGATGGTTCCATCCTCCTCGATTCCATCAAGAAGATATGGTGCACCTATATTAGAGGTCATGATAAGAATAGTGTTCTTAAAGTCCACTGTTCTTCCCTGAGAATCGGTAACACGGCCATCATCCAGAATCTGAAGAAGAACATTGAATACATCAGGATGTGCCTTTTCCACTTCATCAAAAAGTACAACTGCATAGGGTTTTCTTCTTACAGCCTCTGTCAGCTGCCCACCCTCCTCGTATCCTACATATCCGGGCGGTGCTCCGATCAGTCTGGACACGCTGAACTTCTCCATGTACTCACTCATGTCGATTCTGACTATATTATTTTCATCATCAAAAAGTGATGCCGCAAGGCTCTTGGCAAGTTCTGTCTTACCTACACCTGTAGGTCCAAGGAACATGAATGAACCGATAGGCTTTCCGAGATCCTTTATACCTGCCTTGGATCTCATGATTGCCTCTGAAACCTTGGTAACCGCTTCGTCCTGTCCGATAACTCTCTTGTGAAGCTCATCCTCAAGGTGAAGTGTTTTATTTCTCTCACTCTCAGTAAGCTTTGCTACAGGAATACCTGTCCATCTGGAGATAATCCTTGCTATCTCTTCATCGGATACTCTCTCATGAACAAGGGACATATCCTTTGAGCCTACCTTCTGCTCCTCTTCGTCCAGCTGCTTTTTCAGTTCGGGAATCCTGCCATACTGAAGCTCACTTGCCTTCTCAAAATCGCCTCTTCTCTGGGCAATCTGAAGCTCGTTGCTGGCGTTCTCTATCTCTTCACGGATAACAGCGAGTCTGTCCACCGCTTCCTTTTCATTGGTCCACTGAGCCTTCTGGTTATCAAAATCAGCCTTAAGCTCAGCCAGCTCCTTCTGAAGGTTTTCAAGACGCTCTTTACTTAAGGAATCATCTTCCTTTTTAAGGGCCGTTTCCTCAATCTGCATCTGCATGATCTTTCTATTCATCTCATCAAGCTCAGCAGGCATTGAATCCATCTCGGTTTTAATAAGGGCACAGGCTTCATCCACAAGGTCTATTGCCTTATCGGGAAGGAATCTGTCTGAAATATATCTGTTACTTAAGGTTGCAGCGCTGACAAGAGCTGAGTCCATAATTTTCACACCATGATAAACCTCATAGCGCTCCTTAAGACCTCTAAGGATACTGATGGTATCTTCAACAGTAGGCTCTGAAACCATAACCGGCTGGAAACGTCTCTCAAGTGCCGCATCCTTCTCGATATATTGTCTGTACTCATTAAGCGTGGTAGCACCGATACAGTGGAGCTCTCCTCTTGCAAGCATGGGCTTTAGCATATTACCTGCATCCAGCGCGCCGTCTGTTTTGCCGGCACCCACAATGGTATGAAGCTCATCTATAAAAAGAATTATCTCTCCGTCAGATTCCTTCACATCCTGAAGGACAGCCTTAAGTCTCTCCTCAAATTCGCCTCTGTACTTGGCACCTGCCACAAGGGAGCCCATATCAAGTGAAAAGATCTTCTTGTCTTTTAAGTTCTCAGGCACGTCACCCTCTGCAATTCTCTGGGCAAGAGCCTCTACAACCGCAGTCTTACCTACACCGGGTTCACCAATCAGAACCGGATTATTCTTTGTCTTTCTGGACAGAATTCTTACTACATTTCTAATCTCGGCATCTCTGCCAATTACAGGCTCAAGCTTCTGTGCCTTAGCCTTTGCCACAAGCTCTGTGCCGTATTTCTCAAGGGTGTCGTAGGTCGCCTCTGGGTTATCGGAGGTCACCTTCTGGTTGCCCCTTACCTCTGACAGGGCCTGAAGGAATCTGTTCCTGTCTATACCAAAAGCCTGGAATATATTTATCATCTCGCGGTTCGGATAATGAAGCATAGCGAGGAAAATGTGCTCAACAGACACATACTCATCTCCCATTGCCTTCATCTCATCCTCGCTCTTAAGAAGCACTTTGTTAAGGTCAGCGCCCACATAGGGACTTCCGCCCTGGACCTTGGTTCTCTTCTTTAAAGCCTCATCAACTCTGTTTAAAAATACAGTATTATCAATTCCCATCTTCTCAATAAGCTTGGGAACTATACTATCCTGTATTGTCAGAAGGCTGTATAAGAGGTGCTCCTGCTCTATCTCCTGGTTGCCATAATCAAGAGCCACCTTCTCCATATTCTGAACTGCTTCAATTGATTTTTGTGTGAATCTATCTATCTTCATAACAGTTACCTCACTAAAAAACGTTTCGGCCGCTTACAATAATCTTTGTTCTACAACTGTTATAACACGATTATTAGCACTCGTCAATAGTGAGTGCTAATTCTTTTTTTCGAAAGAATGTCGCTTGCGACATTCTCGCGCCGAGCGCGGTTGCTGAAGGCAACATATTCCTATCGCGCGAGTGCGCATCCATAGCGGAGCGCTTTTTATGATATAGGAATTTCGGAGAAATTTCCTATATCATAAAAAATGCCGCAGAAATATCGCATTCTACGGCATTATCACTATCAGTTTATTTCTTTACCCTCAACATCGATTATTTCTTTGTCGACTATTTTTCTCTGGCTCTCCTGATCAAAAGAACCGGCAGGTGCTTCTTCCACATCCACCACGGTAGCCTCTCCATCAACGATATTTTTCTGAGCCATCTTATCAACCTTATGTATCCTTGATACGATCCACAGATTGGAAATACCATTATAGGCAAGTGCAGCACCGATTATCTGTACAATATACTTCATGGTTGTAACAGGATTCAGCACCAGGTAAAGTCCGCCTGCCACAGTAAGTACAGCAAGAATAAGTGCGATCCACCAGTTTCCATACTTACTTCTTCCAAGGCTCAGGGTCTCTCCAAGATTCATTAGACCCGAAAAGAGCATTATCACACCTGCAATAACAGGAATAATGGATTCAAAAAAGTGCGGATTGAGAAGTATCCATACACCAAGCACAGCTATAACCAGGCCAAATCCAATAGAGCTGTTCCTCGCGATAAGTCCCTGATTCTTGGAAAACAGGCTGGTCACAATGGATATAACTCCCGCAGCAAGTACCACGCCACCGATCACCTTGGTAAGCAGATTAAGTGTAGTCCCCGGCAAAAATATCAGCAGAGCACCAACCGCTATAAGTATCAGGGCATCCACCAGAAAATTAGTTTTTAACTTCACAAAGAATTTCATACCAAGCACCTCAAATATAATTATTCTTCAGTCTCTTCTCCTGTAGCACACTCCTCAAGAAGCTTATCCATAAGCTCATATATCTCTTCCCTTCCTGCCTTACTCTGCGCAGAAAAAAGAAGCACCAGACCATCCTCAGGCATTCCCAGTGTGTCCTTGATCATCTGAATATGCTTCTCATGCTGACTGGGCTTAATCTTATCTGATTTAGTAGCAATAATGATGGGATTAACTCCCTGAGAAACTATCCAGTCATACATCATCCTGTCATTGGCAGAAGGCTCATGCCTTATGTCTATGAGTAGGAAAACCTGCTTTAGCATCACTGACTTATTGAGATAATTCTCAATCATCTTACCCCACTGTTTCTTTACTGATTCAGGAACCTTGGCAAAACCGTATCCCGGAAGATCCACCAGATAAAACTCATTATTTATATTGTAATAGTTGATAGTCTGAGTTTTACCGGGCTCCTGACTGACACGGGCATAATGCTTGCGGTTCATTAAGCCGTTTATCAATGAGGATTTTCCCACATTACTTTTTCCTGCAAAAGCAAACTCCGGCTTATCATTCTGGGGGAGCTTACTTGTAATTCCTATTACTGTTTCTAAATTTACTTTCTTAATTACCATAAAAACCTCGCTAAGTGATTTAAAAGGCAGGGATGAAGCTCATCTCTGCCTTATTATTTCAGCCATTATTTATTTAGCAGGCTTAAGTCTCTTAGCCTCATCCTTGTAAACAATCAGAGGACTTGAAGAACCACTTACTGCTTCCTCAGTAACAACACACTCTGAAATGTTGTCATCTGAAGGAATCTCATACATAACATCCATCATAGCCTTTTCCATGATAGACCTTAAGCCTCTTGCTCCTGTCTTTCTCTCATGAGCCATCTCTGCGATCTTATCGATTGCATCATCCTCGAATGAAAGCTTAACGTCATCAAAGTCAAACAGCTTCTGATACTGCTTAACAAGAGCATTCTTGGGCTCTGTAAGGATTCTGACGAGAGCGTCCTTGTTCAGACCTTCAAGAGTTACACAGATTGGAACACGACCTACAAACTCAGGGATAAGTCCGAACTTGGTGAGATCCTGAGGTGTAACCTCTTTTAATACTTCACCGATCTCACGCTCGCTCTTATCAGCTATCTCAGCGTTAAAACCGATTGAGTTGCGATCAAGTCTCGCCTCTACAATCTTATCAAGGCCATCAAAAGCACCACCACAGATGAACAGAATATTGGATGTATCTATCTGGATAAGCTCCTGATGAGGATGCTTACGTCCGCCCTGCGGAGGAACGCTTGCTGTAGTACCCTCGATTATCTTAAGAAGTGCCTGCTGAACACCTTCGCCTGATACATCACGGGTGATTGAAACGTTCTCGCTCTTCTTGGTTATCTTATCAATCTCATCGATGTAAACGATGCCGTACTGTGCACGCTCAACATCATAATCAGCTGCCTGAATAAGCTTTAAGAGAATGTTCTCAACATCCTCGCCGACATATCCGGCCTCTGTAAGGGTTGTCGCATCAGCAATTGCAAAGGGAACATTTATGATCTTCGCAAGTGTCTGAGCCAGGTAAGTCTTACCGGAACCTGTAGGACCAACCATTATGATGTTACTCTTCTGAAGCTCAACCTCATCATCGTTATTATGAGCCTTAGGCGCCATAACACGCTTGTAGTGATTGTAAACAGCCACAGAAAGAACCTTCTTAGCTTCATCCTGTCCGATTACATAATCGTCAAGGAAGTTCTTGATCTCAACAGGCTTCAAAAGATTGATGTCCCTGTCGTCGTGTGCTATCGGCTCATCCTCGAACTCTTCCTCGATGATATCAGCACAGATATCAACACACTCGTCACAGATATAAACACCTGCGGGACCGGCAATCAGCTTTTTAACCTGATTCTGTGTCTTGTTACAAAATGAGCAACGAATTTCACCGTTGTTTTTTCCTGCCATAATTTATTTTCCTTTTAAAAATCTTATAATATAAAATTATTTATCCTTATTTTTCTTCCTTAGGTCTTGACTCGATAACAGAATCAATAAGACCGTACTCTAAAGCTTCCTGAGCTGTCATCCAGTTATCACGTTCTGTGTCAGCTGCGATCTGAGCATAGTCCTTACCTGTGTTCTCTGATAAGAGTGTATTCAGTTTTTCTTTTGTACGAATGATGTGCTTAGCTGCGATCTCAATCTCAGTAGCCTGACCCTGAGTTCCGCCAAGGGGCTGGTGAATCATGATCTCAGCATTGGGAAGTGCCATACGCTTGCCCTTTGCACCACCTGCAAGAAGGAATGCACCCATACTTGCTGCCATACCGATACAGATTGTGCTTACATCGCACTTGATGTAATGCATGGTATCATAAATAGCCATACCGGAAGTAATCTCTCCACCGGGGCTGTTGATATACATGTGGATATCCTTGCTGGGATCCTCTGCCTCAAGGAAAAGGAGCTGTGCAACTACAACGCTTGCAGAAACAGAATTGACCTCCTCACCAAGGAATACAATACGTTCCTTTAAAAGTCTTGAATAAATATCGTATGAGCGCTCTCCGCGGCTCGTCTGCTCTATGACATAAGGTATTAAACTCATATGATTCGCTTCCTCTCTGTTATATTTAGTATATAATACCAAATCATTATACCCCATTTTATTGAATATGCGCAACTATGCGAAAAAAACCCTCCCGTTTCCGGGAGGGCTGCTATATTACTCTTCTGTCTTCTTTGTTGTCTTACGTGTGCGCTTCGGCTTCTCCTCAGCTGCATCATCGTCCTTCTTAGCTGCAGTCTTGCGTGTGCGCTTCGGCTTCTCCTCAGCTGCATCATCAGACTTCTTAGCTGCTGCCTTTCTTGTTGTCTTCTTAGCGCCAACTTCCTTAGCGTTCTCTACAAGGAAAGCTGCTGCCTTCTGAACAAGGAGGTCATCCTTAAGGCTCTTGATCTCACGGTCGCCCATAAGCTCCTTAACCTTCTCAACTTCCATGTTGTACTGCTTAGCCATCTTCTCGAGCTCTTCCTGGATCTCGTTCTCAGCGATCTCGAACTTCTCAGCTGCTGCAACTGCCTCAAGAACAAGTCTTGACTGGATACGCTCTACAGCCTGAGGCTTAACCTGCTCTAAGAGCTGCTCAGCTGTGTTGCCTGTGTACTGCATGTACTGCTGCATGTTCATGCCCTGATACTGAAGTCTCTGAGCGAAATCGTTAACGATCTGACGCTGCTGTGTCTCAACCATCTTCTCAGGAAGCTCCATCTCAGAATCTTCGATAACAGCCTTAACTGCTTCATCCTCACGCTTAGCCTTAGCCTCAGCCTCTTTACGCTCTGTAAGCTTCTTCTTTACATCTTCTTTATACTCAGCAACTGTCTCGAAATCTGAAACATCGCTTGCAAACTCATCATTGAGCTCAGGAAGCTCTCTAGTCTTGATGGCCTTAACTGTGCACTTAAAAGTAGCATCCTTACCAGCAAGATCCTCTGAGTGATACTCCTCAGGGAATGTTACGTTAACTTCACCCTCTTTGCCAATCTCGAAGCCTACAAGCTGCTCCTCGAATCCAGGGATGAATGAACCTGAACCGATTGTAAGAGGATAATCTGTGCCCTTACCACCTTCGAAAGCAACACCGTCAACAAATCCCTCGAAATCAAGAGTTACGATATCGCCATCCTCAACCTTACGATCTGTAACGTCGATTGTTCTGGCGTTTCTGTTACGCTCCTGGTCGATCTCAGCGTTGATCTCGTCCTCAGTTACGTCAAGATCCATCTTCTCAACCTCAACGCCCTTGTACTTACCAAGCTTAACCTCGGGCTTAAGAGCTACAGTTGCTGTAAAGATGAAAGGCTTACCAGCCTCGATCTGTGATACTTCGATATCAGGGTTAGAAACAACGTCCTCACCGCACTCCTCAACAGCCTTGGGATACTCCTCGTTGATAACTTCGTTAGCAGCATCCTCGAAGAATACTTCCTTACCGTACATACGCTCGATCATATGACGGGGAGCCTTACCCTTACGGAATCCAGGGATCTGGATCTTATTCTTCTGCTTGTTGTAAACCTTGTCGATTGCCTTGTCAAAAGACTCAGCTGCTACTTCGATTGTAAGCTTAGCCATGCTCTTCTCGAGCTTTTCTACTGATACGCTCATTGAAATGTTTCCTCCTATGAATACATATGAAATAAATCTTTACACAGTTTTGTGTTATTTATCTATATTAAAACGACCTGTGCTAACTTTCCTCGGCACAGTCGCCTAAAGATTATAGCACAGGTCTTTTCCTTTTTCCATATTAATTTGAAAATAGTGAAAAACTCAGAGTTTCTCGGTACTCATGTGAGCATTACTGTATCTCACATCTCCCGTAACGTCCTCTAAAAACCAGTCAGCAGGCTTATAATCAGCTGCCGCCTTCTCATCGGGAAACTCCACCTCGGCAAGAATCCTTCCATCATAGGGAGCCCCGAAAACATCAAGCTCTATTTTTAATCCATTTTCAATAGGAATGATATATCTCTTCTTTCTTATTACATTCCCATCTGCCTTCTCAACAAGATGCTCGTATGCTGTTTTATCAAGAGGCATGTTGTACTCGATCTGACCTATATCGCCATCTTCGCCTTCGAAATGTGCACCCGCAAAATCCTTATGGCACTTATATGTCATGTAGTACTCGTCATCCTGTCTTCTAACTCTGATGGCAGGAACCACATTAAGATAGCCCTGCTCGATAACATGAACCTCATACTGCTCCAGATTTTCAGGTAATTCCTTTACAGTAAATTTTCTCTCAATTTCTAATCCCATTACTTAAATCACACCCTAAAAACAATTTTCTTACCGAGTTCATCCGCAGTCTCTTTACCACAGAAGCGCTCTACGATAGCAAGCCCGAAGGGAATTGCTGTTCCCATTCCGCGGCTTGTAAGGATATGTCCGTCAACAGTAGTTTCTGTCATCTGAACATCCGCGCCCTTAAGCTCACCTTCAAGCCCCGGGAAAACGCAGGCTTTTTTGCCCTGTAAGAGCCCCGCTCTTCCAAATACTCCGGGAGCAGCACAGATTGCGCTGATATATCTCTTTGCTGCATCAAAGGCTCTTACCTGTTCCATGAGCTTCTCTGTCTTTTCAAGATTAGTTGTTCCGGGCATTCCGCCAGGAAGAACCAGCATATCCATCTCATCGAATTTCACGTCATCAAGAAGCTTGTCAGCTTTAACCTCTATTCCATGAGAGCCTGTTACCTGAAGAGCTCCCATAACTGAAACCATATCAATAGCAAGACCTGCTCTTCTGCAGATATCCACCACGGTAAGTGCCTCGATTTCCTCAAAGCCCTCTGCCAGGAAAATTGCAATATTAGCCATTTTTCATATCCTCCCTAAATTCAATTTCTTAATATACCACTGTCATATAAGCCGCCGCGTTCCTCAAGAACCTCCTCAAGTCCCATTGACTTAAGACGTCCATATTCCTCTTCCTGCATTCTGTCGAAATCAGCAGGAGGACAGCACATAAGATTGTAAACATATTCCACAAGTGCTGTATCAAGATCCACCTGATATTTTGCTTCCGAATCCAGTACCAGACTGTTTCCGGGGAACGTAAACTGATCCTGTACGCACAGATCATAGAAATAATCAAACCACTCCTCAGTCTCCCACTTGCAGTTCTGAGTCCATGTGGAAACCTGAGCGCCTTTTTTATCAACAAAATCAAAATGCCGATTCACAATGCAGTAATCATCCGGATTGCCGGGATATCCATGACTGAACAGCGCATCCTTCGCCATGGCCATTGCTGCACCTTCTTCAGTCTTTTCATGATCCGGAGTATAGTTGACCATCTCAGCTATAGCAGGATCGGCAAGCCAGTTCAGATATTTGATAACGGCATCTGTCTTATTCTTACTGGATGCCGGAACCATTACATACAAACCATAATCAGGCTCTGTTACATTGCGATATCCACCATCCTTAAGATCAAAGCACAGTAGCGGACTCACCTCGACCTTCTGATCAGTCTTCTTCATTTCAGAAATATATGTAAAAGGAGACATTGTATCATCAACGAAAAATCCTGCCCTGCCCTCGGTGACATCCTTTATATATTTGGAATTATCCGTATCAGCCGTAAAATCAAGTGAGATTATCCCATCATTATACAGCCTGTTTAGTTCTCTTATTCCTTCTATGGCGCCGTTAGCAACCACCATATATCTCTCTGCGTAAATAAATGCATCCCTGTCAGAAAGACCATCCACATAGGATCCCACAAAGCCCTGATAAAAACGTTCCGAATGAATATCCCCACCCATAGCCCAGGGAATCACGTTATCAACACCTGCGGGATTTTGTTCCTTAACAGCATACAGATACTCAATAAGCTGCTTTTTATTAGTAGGAACATCCATGCCCATCATATCGCACCAGTCTTTTCTTATATAAGCCATGTGCCTGGGCGCTTTGAAGCCTCTTCTCATCATTACTGCAACCTGAAGATCATTGTAGGCTCCCATATACTGAATGTCGCCAATATATTTTTTAATGTTATCGCCGTATTTTTCCAGCGAATCCGTAAGATCAGTGACCTTACCCTGCTTGGTCATATACCCAAACACCGAGGATGAATAGGTGAAAATGATATCCGGAGCAGTTCCCTCATCCACCATCTTCTTTATGGTGGTGTCAGAGGTGGATCTGTCCACGCTTACAAAATGGAGGTTTATTCCATACTCATCCTTCACCTTTGCTCTTATCCAGTTGGCAAGGGCGTTATCATCGGCAGTATATCCTTCGGGGAAATTACCTCTGTCCCACACCATGCAGGTGATGGAGTTTTCATCATCTGCTGAGTAGTCAGTGGCAGCCTCTTCCTTTGACTTAAAAATAGAACATCCCGCACAGGAAACGAGCAGGGATAATGTTAAAATCGTGCTAATTGTCCTGGAAAAAATACGCATAGCCTGTCCTCGTTAAACTTCGTCCGCCTGTTACTCCGAACGAAAAAACTAATGACTGTTACTCTGAGTTGATTCACCAACACATAGCTCCGCAGGAAAAGTGATATGCCTGTGGGAGCTTCTCGATTCTATAATGTCAAACAGCAGCTTTACTGTTTCTCTGGAAATCTGATCAAGGGGCTGCTTAATGGTAGTGAGTCTGGGATTGATATATCTGCCAATCTCCATCCCATCAAAACCGCACACGCTTATATCCTCCGGAACCTTAAGTCCCGCATCTGCTATGGCACGAATGGCACCAATCGCCAGAAGATCCGTCGCGCAGAAAACCGCTGTAAATTCTCTTCCTGATGAAAGCATTCTCTGCATGGTCCTGTAACCATTTTCCACCGAAAAGTGTTCCATGGTCTGATCAACGTAGAAAACAAGTCCCTCGTCAACCGCCATACCACGCTCAAGATATGCATCCTTGTAGCCCTCAAGTCTGAGGTGCCCTACAGATCTTCTACCCATAGCCTCAGTGATGATGGCTATATTCTTATGTCCCAGATTCATGAGATACTGGGTCATATGCCTTGCTTCAAGCCTGTCGTCAACCGATACGGTAGAAAACTCGTTTCGGCCTTCCTCCTCAAGAAAGGATGCTCCAATCGTTGAGAAAACCGCCGGAATTTTTAGCTCATTGAGCTTGAGCCTGGACTGCTCAGAGCCTCCACCAAGGAAAATGATTCCCCTTAGTCTCTTCTCCGTCTCCAGCTCCATAGCTACATCAGCCTCTTCCTCATCAGCCTCAACATGACGCAGGACAAGTGCATACTTCTGTCTGTCTATCTCCTGCTCGATGATATCGATCATCGGGGAGAAAAAGGGATTGGTTACTCCCTTTATAAGTACACCGATGCATTTAGCATCGGTGCGTTTAAGGTTACGCGCACTGTCATTGGGGACAAATCCTGTCTCCCTTATGACAGCCATTATTCGTTCGCGTGTTTTGGCGCTAACATCAGGGTGACCATTTATCACCCTGGATACGGTGCTAACGCCGACACCGCACATTTTTGCAACATCAACTATGGTTATTTTAGACATTTGAACTTCTTCCGTAGGTCTTAGCCATATCAAGCATGCGTGCAGCAAGCTCGTCAGTAAGAACACCGTCCTCCATACGCCATGTCCAGTTCTTGCCAAGTGTAGAAGGAGTGTTTATTCTTGCCTCTTTTCCAAGTCCCAGATAATCCTGCATGGGAATAACTGCTGTATTTGAAACTGATGCAAATGTAGCTCTGATAAACTCCCATACAATATCCTTATTGGAGCGGATATTCAGATACTTCTTGGCAAACTTCTTATCAGCTCTCGGAATTGAATTGTACCATCCAAGAGTTGTCTCATTATCATGAGTTCCTGTGTAAACAATACTATTCTGCACATAGTTGTGAGGAAGGTAATCACTCTCTTCTCTCGCATCAAAAGCGAACTGAAGGATCTTCATTCCGGGGAAGCCTGTTCTATGAACAAGTCTTATTACAGAAGGTGTAAGGTATCCAAGGTCCTCTGCGATAACTCTAAGATCACCAAGCTCTTTTTTCATAGCCTCGAAAAGCTTGTAGCCGGGTCCCTTTACCCACTTACCGTGCTCAGCAGTAGGATCACCAAACGGAATTGAATAGTACTCATCAAAACCGCGGAAATGATCGATACGGATTACATCATAAAGCTCATAGCAGCTCTTTATGCGGTTGATCCACCACTTAAAGCCTGTCTTTTCATGATATTCCCACTTATACAGAGGATTGCCCCAGAGCTGACCGGTTCTTGCAAAAGCATCCGGAGGGCAGCCTGCAACAGCAGTGGGCATATTCTTCTTATCAAGCTGGAAAAGCTTGGGATTAGCCCATGTATCTGCTGAGTCAAATGCAACATAAATCGGAATGTCACCGATGATATCAATGCCCTTTTCGTTAGCATAGGCCTTGAGATCGAACCACTGTGTCATGAAAAGGTACTGAATAAACTCATGGAATCTGATTCTGTCAGCGTGCTTAACCCTTGCTTCTTCAATGGCCTCTTTTTGTCTGAGCTTCAAGCCTTCCGGCCACTCTACCCAGCTAAGTCCGTCATAGCGCTTTTTAAGTGCCATATAAAGAGCATAGTCAGGAAGCCAGTCAGCGTTCTGTTTTACAAACTTATCGAATCCAGCCTTAAACTCCTTGGCAGGCTTTTTTGTGCTGGTATCTGACAGACCACTGTTTACAAACGCTTTGTATAAAACGTCATAACGTGTCTTGAAAAGTCTTGCATAATTGATGACCTTATCATCAGAGCCAAAATCAACCTTGTCCACTTCCTCTTGTGTGAGAAACTTCATTTCAATAAGCTTCTCAAGATCTATAAAATACGGATTACCCGCATAAGTAGAGAAGGACTGATACGGTGAATCACCGTAGCTTGTAGGTCCAAGTGGAAGAATCTGCCAATATCTCTGGCCTGACTTTGCCAGAAAATCCACAAAATCATACGCTTCCTTTGAAAAAGCACCGATTCCGTACTTTGATGGCAAACTAAATACAGGCATCAAAACGCCACATGCTCTTTTATTATTTACTTTCTTAGCCATTTTTTCTAAATCCTCTATATTCTCTGAAACTATAATTATTTTAATAACTGCTTGCGCAGACTATGAGCAACTGACGGCTCATAGTCCGTTATCTCTGATACCCCAGATAAGATTACGCCACTGCTCCATCTGTTCCGTAGTCATGAAACCATTGGATGTGCCCATGTAACCGATCTTGTAGGATGAGAATAAGAGTGCATTCTTAATGGAATTAACAGAATCCTCTGTCTCCTGATAATAGTGCAGGAAGCATGAGAAAAGAGCATTACCGGCACCGACAGTATTAACAACCTCGTTGGTCTTTACCGTCTTGTAATCGGCAATGAACTCACCTTTTCTGTCAAAGAGAATAACACCCTTAGAACCACGGCCCATGATAATAATATCTGTTCCGTAGGTCTTACTGATTCCTCTTATGAAATCATACGGATCCTCCTCGAGCTGATCATCCGAGAAATAAAGGATTGAAGCAGCGTCAAGGAAATCCCTGTTATATTTTTCTTTTTCCCTGCAGAAATTACGGATATTAACCGCAACCTTCCTGCCGTTCTCAGCGGCAGCAATTGCAAAGGGTCTGCAGAAATTAGCATTGGCCAGAACTACCATATCAGCCCAGCTGGCAAGCGGAGCAAACATAGACATATCGTAGACCTTGTCACGCAGATCCTTGATATCCTCGAATATCTGTCTTCTGCGTTCCTTGTCATAAAGGATCACACAGTTAGGAGTCTCCTCCATCATCTGAACCACATACTTAGTTGAAAGTTCGATATTGGTTCCCGGAGGGTTCAGGTCTTCGACTGATTTATCTCTGCCGATGATCGACATAAACTCAACCTCATCACCTAGCCATCTGAGCGCAAGAGATTCGTTATAAGCATCACCACCAAGTCCCGTATAAATTGAGTTAATCTCTGTAGTAAGCGGAGCATACTCAATCGGAACCTTGTTGACTCTTACGATTGTCTCAACCTGCGTAATACCTGCTACGACGAATTTTCCCATGTGTGCCTCCTTTAAAACCGGCCGTCAAGCCGTCATTTAATCGTACGAAATCGCACGAAGCATTTCCATGTACTTTAAAACTTCTTCATAGTAGTCTTCCGGCTGGAAAACGCCCTCCTGAAACATCTTTTCCAGTATCTCTTTGTTCACCATCTGGATCATGTCATCAACAATCTGATAATTAGCCTCAGGCTTAAACCTGGTGATATCTCCCCTATCCAGGATCTTCCTGATGGATTCATCGTAATTCTCACGAGTTTCAAGAATAGCAGAAGCTGCCTCCGGTGTGTCCTCCACCGCAGCTCTGTACATAAACAGCTTAATATACGGATACTGCTGCATACAAACAGAGTACACCCTCTCTATTTCCTCTCGTATTGTGAAAAAATCGGTGATATCCCTAGAAACGCCTGTTGTAATCTCCAAATTAATTACACGCACACTGTAATCATAAACAAATTGATACAATCCAAGCTTTGTTTCAAAATAGTGAAATATTAGTCCTTTACTGATACCGGCCATCTTCACAATATCGTCTGTACTGGCATGCATATAACCACCAAGAGCAAAAGCTCTCAGCGCTGCATTGATAATACGATCTTGCTTTTCTTTCTTAAGATCAAAAAATTTTTCGTTCATGAAAAAACATTTCTCCTAAAATTGACCGGACTAGTCCATTTCAATATAGCATTTTATGTACCTTTTTTCAACGATTTGAATGCAAATGCTTTTCTTATTGAATAAATTGTATTATCATTTATAGTACAGAACCAAGCGAAAAAATTTTTTCATTATAAAGGGGGTTCCAATGTCCAAACATTTTGGTAAAGTATTTTTGTTTGCAGCCGCTGCCGGTGCTGCCGCTGCTGGTGTATATTATTATCTCACTCAGAAGGATTCTGAATTATCAGAGGATTTCGATGATTTTGAAGATTACGATGACTTTGATGATTTTGAAGATGATGACACAAGCGGTTCATGGGGCCGTCGCTACGTTAATCTCTCAAGCTCTTCAGAAAAGGCAGACACAGAGGAAGCTTCTACTGATACCGAAGCTCCTGCTCCTGATAAGACAGAGGAGTTCTTCGACGATGACGAAGATGACGACATCAGTGATCTTAAGAAAATGGATGGCGCACTTTGAATTAATGGCAAAACAAAATCCCCGGTTTATACCGGGGACTTTTTATATCATCCTTCAGGTGCTGCAGCTGCTGCCTGCGCAGCTTTTTTCTTTTCAACCACAATTTCCTTTAGTTCATTAGCCTTATCCTTAATTCTGGAATTAGCTGTTCTGGAAGTAAGAATATTGGAAATCATTCTGATAGCAATATCAAATTCATCAACTTCCATTGCAACCGCCGCCATCAGATAATCTGTCGTAGTTTCATCCATACCTGCAATCTGAGACTCGCTCTGCCTTGCAAGCACAAATCCGTCCAGAGCCTTCTTTAAAAGCTCCTTCTCTTCTGCCTCGTTCTTCTTTTTCTTCTCCTCATAATCCGGAGCCGAAGGATCAAGATGCTCTGTCTCTCCTCTTATAAGCCAGGCCATCTTAAGACAAAGATAAGCCTTCTCGGAATTCTTGGCCTTTTTCACCATCGCAGAAGCGATCGCAAGCTCATAGCGCACGCGGGCCTCTTCGTAGGAATAGGTCTTGGTACCGAAGGTCTGCTTCTTGTAGTTGGAACTTATCTTGCTCTTAACCTCATCAATCTGGAACTTTGTGAGCGGAGCAAAAAACTTTGCCAGAACCGAATAGCCACAACGAGGACATGTAACCACTTCATATTTACTGGGATCCATCTCATTATATACTGGGCGAAGATCCATATCCTGGCTCTTCATCCTTACCTTACCTGACCTCAGTGTCTTTACATCAAACTGTGTCTCACAGATAGGGCAGGTATATTTCTTATCAAAAAGAAGTGTCTCCTCATTGATGACAACAGCAGGCTTTTTTTCTTCTTCCTTCTGCTCCTTCTTTTTTGGATCTTCATATAGCTCTTCATTTTCTAATGCACCAAGACCAAACTTTTTTAATCCATCCAAAAATCCCATGCTTTTTACCCCTCATTGCTGATAGTCATTAAATCTGACAATAGTTACATGGTAGTGCAAAATATTCCAAAAGCATCAAGCTTTAGGCAGTACAAAAGAACTCTTGAGTGAAACTATTCTGTTAAATACAGGAGCTCCGTCCTTGGAATCCTTGCTGTCAACGCAGAAGAATCCGTTTCTTACGAACTGGAACTTATCATAAGCCTTTGCTTCCATAAGCTCAGGCTCAAGCTTTGCATTCTTAATTACAGTGATGGAATTGGGGTTGAGGTTAAGTGAACCATCCTCGTTGTATACGCCCTTCTCCTCATCAATGATATTCTCATAGAGGCGAACCTCGGCCTCACCGCACTTCTCAGCTGATACCCAGTGAATTGTTCCCTTCACCTTTCTGCCGTCCGGGCTGTCTCCACCCTTGGTTGCAGGATCGTATGTGCAGTGGATCTCGGTAACAACTCCATTCTCATCCTTAACACAGCCTGTGCAGGTTACGAAATAAGCATTCATGAGACGAACCTCGTTGCCGGGGAAAAGTCTGAAGTACTTCTTCGGAGGCTCCTCCATGAAGTCCTCACGCTCTATCCACAGCTCCTTGCCAAAAGGAATCTCTCTGCTTCCGAGCTCCGGTGCTTCCTTGTTGTTCTCGATGGGAAGCATCTCAACCTGTCCTTCCGGATAGTTATCGATGATAAGCTTAACCGGATCAAGGATTGCCATCATTCTCTTAGCCTTAGGCTTTAAGTCTTCACGGATGCAATACTCAAGCATTGCATAATCAGCTGTTGAGTTAGCCTTACTGATACCGCAGAGCTCTACGAACTTCTGAATAGACTCGGGAGTAAATCCGCGACGTCTGAGTGCTGCGATTGAAACAAGTCTGGGATCATCCCATCCGTCAACAATTCCATCCTCAACAAGCTTCTTAATATATCTTTTTCCTGTTACGACATTCTGCAGATAAAGCTTTGCAAACTCGATCTGGCGCGGAGGATTCTTATATCCGCACTCGATCTTAACCCAGTCATATAAAGGTCTGTGGTCCTCAAACTCGAGAGTACAGATTGAATGTGTGATGCCCTCCTCTGCATCCTCGATAGGATGAGCAAAGTCATACATAGGATAGATGCACCACTTATCGCCTGTGCGGGCATGTGACATGTGTGCTACTCTGTAGATGATCGGGTCACGCATGTTGATGTTAGGTGATGACATGTCGATCTTGGCACGAAGTGTCATAGCACCGTCTTCAACATTACCGCTCTTCATCTCCTCAAAGAGTCTTAAGTTCTCCTCTACACTTCTGTCCCTGTTGGGATCATTCTTACCGGGCTCAGTAAGTGTTCCTCTATACTCACGCATCTCCTCAGCTGTAAGCTCGGAAACGTAAGCCTTACCATTTTTTATAAGCTTAACTGCATTCTCATACATCTTGTCGAAGTAATCTGATGCATGGAAAAGTCTGTCCTCGTAGTCAGCGCCAAGCCACTTCACGTCTTCAATAATAGCATCCATGAACTCTGACTTTTCCTTAGTGGGATTTGTATCATCAAATCTCATGTTGAACTTACCGTTATACTCCTTGGCAAGTCCGTAGTTCAAGAGAATACTCTTAGCATGTCCTATATGTAAAAAGCCGTTTGGCTCCGGAGGAAATCTTGTAACGACGTGATCGTATACGCCTTCCTTCAGGTCCTTGTCAATTTCCTGCTCAATAAAATTTCTTGATTCTTCTGCCATTTTCTATAAATCCAACTTTCTATTTAAATATTTCCCCTCATGGCCTCCTCTCCTCTTCTTCAGAGAAGAATATGGCAAAATAGCCTTATTACTATCATAGCATTAAATATATTTTTTCTCAAACTCTCCGGCGGACATGGGGTTATCATAGTAAGCGCCCTGAACAAGTGGCACTTTAAGCTCCTTTAACACCTTTTCCTGCTCTTCATTCTCTACTCCCTCAGCGCAAACATAGGCTCCAAGCGCTCCCGACAGATCCATCAGAGAATGGATAAGCGATCTCGCATACTCTTCCTTTCCAATCTCGGAGGTTATGATCTTATCAACCTTGACCGCAGTAAAAGGAAGGGCCCTTAGTCCGCTTATGGAGCTGTAGCCTGTTCCGAAATCATCAAGGGATAGCCTTACGCCAAGCTCACCAATCTTTTCCATGGCGCCCTTGGTTCTCTCAGTATTGTTCATGGTGAGAGCTTCCCTTACATCCAGTATCATCTGTGATGGCTTTATTCCGGCATCATCAATCGCAGACTTCAATTTATCCGCAATGTCAGGCTGCATAAGCTGGACCACAGACATATTAACATGAATATTGAGCTTCCTCTTAAGCTTCTTACTCCAGATCCCGCAGCACTTGGCTGCCTCACGAAATACATGCTCACCGATTGGATTGATCAGTCCAAGATACTCTGCCAGAGAGATAAACTCTGAAGGATTAACATTTCCCAGAATCTTGCTGTTCCATCTGACAAAGGCCTCCACAGCCACAAGCTTGGGCTTTCTTCCAAGGATATCAAGCATAGGCTGATAATTAACCGTGAACTCGCGGCAGTTATCCTCGACAGCCTTGTACATGGCTTTTTCCATATCGAGGCGTCTTATTGTGGACGCATCAATATTTTCAGAATACTGGGAAATCCTGTTTTTACCGGACTTCTTAGCTTCATACATGGCGATGTCGGATTTGCGGATAAGCTCTTCAACTGTATCGCCCGCAGTAGGGAACTCAACAGTACCCATACTCATCGTGCAATAGTATTCGCCGTCCTTTAGATACCAGGGAGTTGCGAAGGCTCTTCTTATCTCCTCAAGGATGCTGTCCAGCTTGTGATAATGCTCAGGCGGAACTATTATTACAAATTCATCGCCGCCCATACGATAGCAGGAGTTCTGAACACCATCGATACTCTTTATGGCAGCTGATATATCCTGCAAAAGAATGTCTCCAAACTGATGTCCAAGACCGTCGTTGATCTTCTTGAAATCATCAAGGTCAAGATACATGAGCATACCCTTGGAATTGCTCTTTTTAGCCTTTTCTACATAATTTACCAGATCTCTCTCGCAGCATAATCTGTTGTAGAGACCTGTCAAAAAGTCAGTATACGCCTGCTGTTCTATGCGCTTTTGATATATCTTCTTTTCAGTGATCTCGTAGATAGCGCAGAGTGAAACGAGCCTTCCGTCTACCCATTTGATGCGGGTGTAATAAAGGTCGTACCAGCGATCCTTCTCCTCGTAATAAATCTCATAGTTACCGCTATGGGAACGGGGAGGTATATTTTCTTCAAAAAGATCCTTCAGTGTATTCTTCTGAAGCTCCTTAGCGAAATGCTTCTTAAGACTTCTGTTTGCAAAGAGCAGCTCGTCCGTCTTCATGCAGCGCACATAAATCGAGCTTCCCACGTTGTCGAGAACCGCTTCCAGCGACTGAAAAGAGCTTGCGATGGAATTTTTCTGAAGTCTTTTCGTGATGATATTCTGCAGGATTTTGATCGCGTCATTGATGAACTTGATGTCATCCACAACCCAGTCCTTATTGCGCTTATCATCTCTTGTCTCTGCAAAGCATGCATAGAAAGGTGTCTGATCCGAAATTGCGATTGGAACGGAAACAACGCCCTTTATTCCGAGGTCCTCCAGCTGCTCCTTCTCACCGGAATTCATGGCAGTGTTTGGAGAAACGGCCACCATGTGATTCCTGCCCAGGAACCAGCAGCGATCCAGGTCCTTGTCCTCCTCAAATATCTTATAAACACCCTCGCCTGTCCACTGTACGACGATGTCCATTAGGCTATCCTCAGTGTGCATACGGCAGATAAAGGAATTGCTTATATCCAGATATTCGCAGACCTTCACGAGAATCTGTGTCATGATATCCTCTATCTCGTCGTCGCTATCAAGAAGAGACACAATCTCCGTCATGAGCTCTGCTCTGTGGAAGGACACCTTAAAATTCTCGGACTTTTTGAAGTTCTCAGCAGTCGAAGCTTCTGCCTGATTCATTGACTTATAGCCCTTAGCCATAGCAAGAGTAGTCACTCTAAGGAAATCAAGGCAATTATAAAATCTCTTTTCTGTTGTCAGATATGAAAAATCAGTGATAGGCTCCTCTTTGTAAAGATCAGGCTCATACTCTGCATCCTTAAGAAGTCCGCAGACGATCCATACAAGCTGTGTTACGCCCTCAAGCTTAGCTGCAACCGCAGCAACTCTGAGGTTCGGAATAGTTGTTCTCTCAACAGCCTGATCCTCTAAGTCACCCTCTGTTACTCTCTGAAAAATATTTCTGATGTGGATATCATCCACTGCTTTTTTGATGGTTGAAACTTCAAGAACATCACCTGAAAACTCAGTAATTTTCTCACCCTTAGGATCAAGACAACACAAATAAACTCCTGACATAGTTGCAAAGCTGTCCTGCCATTTGCGGAGTTCTTTGTCCTTCATTCTTATATAATTTCCGGGATTTTTGTTGCTGTCCAAAGCCGTCTCCTGAAATAGTTATAATCACTAATAATTATATCACTTATTGTGATATTTTTAGTAGCAAAATTCTTAATCAAAAAAGTCTTCCCCCGACTCCGGGAGAAGACTTTACTATTTGCAAAAAATTATCACTCATCAACGCTGTAGTTAGGAGCTTCCTTAGTGATATGGATATCATGAGGATGACTCTCCTTAAGTGCTGCGCTTGTCATCTTAATGAACTTACCATTCTCATTGAGCTGCTGGATTGTCTCGCATCCGCAGTAACCCATACCTGCTCTGAGACCACCGATAAGCTGGAATACTGTATCTTCAACAGTTCCCTTATAAGCAACACGACCTTCAACACCCTCGGGAACGAGCTTCTTAGCACCCTCCTGGAAGTAACGATCCTTAGAACCGTTCTCCATAGCTGAGATTGAACCCATGCCACGATATACCTTATATTTTCTACCCTGGAAGAGCTCGAACTCACCGGGAGCTTCATCACAGCCTGCGAACATTGAACCCATCATTACAAGGCTTCCACCTGCTGCGATAGCCTTTGTGATGTCACCTGAGTACTTGATACCACCATCAGCGATGATCGGGATGCCGTACTCTCTTGCAACTGAGTAGCAATCCATGATTGCTGATACCTGAGGAACACCGATACCTGCAACTACGCGTGTTGTACAGATTGATCCGGGACCGATACCAACCTTAACAGCGTCTGCACCTGACTCGATAAGAGCCTTTGTAGCTGCAGCTGTAGCAACATTACCAGCAACAACCTGAAGATCCGGGTACTTTTCCTTGATCATTCTGAGGCACTTAAGAACGTTCTCTGAGTGACCATGAGCTGAATCAAGAACAACACAGTCAACCTTTGCATCAACAAGGGCACCTACACGATCAAGAACATTAGCGCTGATACCAACACCTGCTCCACAGAGAAGTCTGCCCTGATCATCCTTTGCTGAAAGAGGATATTTGATTGTCTTCTCGATATCTTTAATAGTAATAAGACCTACAAGATTGTAGTCATCATCGACGATAGGAAGCTTCTCCTTCTTGGACTTAGCAAGGATCTGCTTAGCCTCTTCAAGAGTAATTCCGGGTCTTCCGGTTACAAGATTCTCACTTGTCATAACCTCTCTGATCTTCTGATCAAAGTTCTGCTCGAACTTAAGGTCACGGTTTGTGATGATACCAACGAGCTTTTTGCCCTCTGTAATCGGCACGCCTGAGATGCGGAACTTAGCCATAAGAGCATCTGCATCTGCAAGTGTGTGATCAGGTGAAAGAGAGAAAGGATCAGTGATGACGCCATTTTCAGATCTCTTAACCTTATCAACCTCATCGGCCTGAGCCTCGATTGACATGTTTTTATGAATAATACCGATACCACCCTGACGAGCCATAGCGATAGCCATGCGGTGCTCTGTTACAGTATCCATACCTGCACTCATCATGGGGATGTTGAGTTTAAGCTTCTTAGTAAGATGTGTGCTGACATCTATCATGTTCGGCACAACCTGTGAATATGCCGGAACCAAAAGTACGTCATCAAAAGTAATTCCTTCGCCAATAATCTGTCCCATTTTTCTCTCCTTTTTCAGTCCATAAATACTTTACGAGGTGCAATATTTTTAACAGCTTCTACCATTTCTCTTGTGGGCTCGAAAACAACCTTTTCTCTGCCGTCATAGTACATAGTGTAAGTAACATCCGGCTGCTGTTCGATTCCGGATGAGAAGTCAAGCAATCTGTAATTGTCTTTATTACGATATTCGTCCAGATGATAGGACTTAGATGGAGCAAGCATTTCCATGCGCTCTGCTTCGAAAGTTGCTACTCTTTTTCTCTTACTCTTGTTGAGAATCTTGTCTACGGTAATCTCACGTTCGCAATACTGATACTCGTATTCAATGGATGCATTAAGAGATACAAAATATACTCCGACTCCGAATGCAACGAACAGTACCATAAAAATAATGCTTCCGCTTAAAAATCCCAAAATAAATGAGAATACTGCCAAAAGAATCAAAAGATACTTAAGAAAAACCATCAGCGGCTGAGGCTTTCTTGCAACTAAAACTTCTACGTAACTGCTGTCACTCATCATTTTTTTGCAAATTTCCTTCCATGTTTTTTAAACGTTATGATATATTAACTGTAAACTCTCGTCAAGAATCGGAACGAAAACTTTTCAAAAAGTTCTTTCGGCGAGGGTAGCTATTATTGAATTTGAGGAGTAATTGAAAAATGAATATCAACGAAGAAAAAAGAAGCCAGTGGCAGGCCCTTAAGGGAATGGGGTTCAAAGCTCACTGGGATTATTTTTGGGATTATTACAAAATCCATGTAATTGTGGCAGTCATCGTGGTGATAGTCACTATCTCAATTGTAAAAGACATTGTTATGCAAAAGCCGTATGCTCTGTCATGTACCTTCATAAACACAGCGAGCATGATGGAACCTGATTCAATAAGAGATGGCTTCGCCGACTATGAAAAAATCGATACCTCGAAGTTCACGATTGCAATTGACTCATCTTCAACAATCGACTTAAAGAGTCCTGACCAGTACTCGATTGCCAACTCAGAGCGAATATACGCCATGATAGCTGCCAGAGACTTAGATGTCATCATGGCAGATGAAACAATTTTCAAGAACTATGTCGGAAATGAAATTTTTCAGGATTTAAGAAATTATTATACCGAAGAAGAACTCGCAGCACTTGGAGATAAGGTATACTACGCAACTCCCGAGGACTTCGTAAAGGAAACAGATCCGGAAACAGGAATTACTCCTACCGAGCCCGCCGAGGATTCAATGGCAAAGATGTCTGAAACAGAGCCTATTCCCGTAGGAATCATCCTTGAGAACAATCCGCATCTCGACGAGATTCAGTACTACCCCGGCGAGAAGGCCTACATCGGAATCGTAACTGCAAGCCAGCGCACCGACGTAGCAAAGGATTTCATCCAATATATACTTAACTAAGAAACTAAAAGCCATCCGCTTATCAATTGCGGATGGCTTATTTTATGTCTGTTTAAATCAAAGCTGTGTCATTACGAAGATATCGTATATAGCCTTGATTGCTTTTTCAAAGTCTCTGTTTTCAACACCGATGATGATGTTAAGCTCGGATGAACCCTGATCGATCATGCGAACGTTGACACTTACATGTGCAAGTGCTGAGAAGATTCTCGCTGCAGTACCGCGGGTTCTCTTCATACCTCGACCAACGACTGCGATAAGTGCAAGGTCTGATTCGATTTCGAGAAGATCCGGCTTTGCAAGTCTGTGAATCTCGGAAACAACTGCCTGCTCCTTATCAATGAAATCATCCTGGGAAACAAATACTGTCATGGTATCGATTCCTGAAGGAACATGCTCGATTGAAATGTCCTGATCCTCGAAGGCCTGAAGAACTCTTCTCACAAATCCAACCTCTGAGTTCATCTGATCCTTAAGGATGTTCACACAGCAGAATCCCTTCTTACCTGCGATACCTGTGATAGTGAACTTTGACTTCTTAGCAGTTGATTCAACAATCCAGGTTCCAACATCCTCAGGTCTGTTGGTATTTCTGATGTTGATCGGAATGCCCTCTTTTCTTACAGGGAAAATTGCATCCTCATGAAGAACGGAAGCACCCATATATGCAAGCTCTCGGAGCTCTGTGTATGTGATAGTCTCAATCTGAGCAGGTCTGTCGATGATTCTGGGATCTGCTACAAGGAAGCCTGAAACATCAGTCCAATTCTCATATACATCTGCATGAATAGCTCTTGCGATGATAGAACCTGTGATATCTGATCCGCCTCTTGAAAAGGTCTTGATCTTTCCATCCTCGTAGGCTCCGTAGAAACCGGAGACTACTGCATACTCAACATTCTTAAGGCGCTTGGCCATCTTGCGGTTTGTCAGCTCTGCATCGAAGCTTCCGTCCTCATCAAAGAGAACAACCTCTGCGGGATCAACATACTCAAATCCAAGATACTGAGCCATGATCTTACCATTTAAGAACTCACCTCTTGATGCTGCATAATCACTACCTGCCTTTGCCTTGAAGTTCTTTGCGATCTCAGCGAACTCATCCTTCAATGACATCTTGAGCTTAAGGCCCTTGATGATCTCATTGAATCTCTCCTCGATTGCAGTCAGCTCTTTGGAAAAGTCCTTTCCTTTTTCAGCCAGATCGTAGCACTGATAAAGCATATCAGTTACTTTAACATCGAGATTAGTTCTCTTTCCGGGAGCAGATACAACCACATATCTGCGCTCCTTGTCAGCCTTAACGATCTCTGCAACCTTCTGGAACTGCTTTGCGTCAGCACAGGAAGTGCCTCCGAATTTTACTACCTTGCTCATTTTTTCACTCACTCCTCAATATATCACAATAATCTTAAATAACTCTTCGCGCCGCTAAGCTTCTCGAATTTCTCAGCAAACTCCTTCTCAGACATCTCAGGTGTAACAAATGCGAACTCGCCGCTCACCTTAGCTGCTTTAACCTGATTAACATCACCAAAAAGCTCCTTTGCACTGCTCTCGCCTGATGCATCGCATCTTACGAAGAAGTTTCTAACATCATCCTTTGTGGAAGCAACCTCAGCGGGAACATTTTTCAGATTCCAGTCGATGTGCTTACCCTTGTGACGAACGATATCGATAACGTCTGCAACTACAGCTGAAGCTGTGGCCTTCTTACCTGCGCCCTTACCGTAGTACATTACGTCGCCAAGCATATTGCCATGAACATTGATTGCATTGAAAACGCCGTTTACATTAGCAAGTGAATCATCGGAAGGAATAAGGAAAGGTGCAACCATTGCAAAGAACTTTCCGTCCTCTCTCTTGCAGCTTCCAAGAAGCTTAATAGCCATTCCAAGCTCTCTTGCGTACTCAAAATCCTCACCTGTGATCTTGGTAATTCCTTCAGTATAGATGTCCTCATGCTTTACGAACTGACCACTCATTATGGAAGCAAGGATTGCTGTCTTTCTGCAGGCATCATGTCCCTCGATATCAGCCTCGGGATTTCTCTCAGCGTAGCCCTTATCCTGAGCAACCTTAAGTACGCTGTCAAAATCTGCTCCCTCCTGATCCATCTTGGTCAGGATGTAATTGGTTGTTCCGTTTAAGATTCCTGTGATGGAGTCGAGCTTTTCATGGCGAATGGAATCATTCATGGAACGAAGTACCGGAATACCGCCACCTACACTTGCCTCAAACAGATAGCTTACATTGTTTTTCTTAGCTATTTCAACAAGCTCAGGTCCGTGAGCTGCAACAAGCTCCTTATTGGAGGTACATACGCTCTTGCCGCTCTCCAGTGCCTTCTTCTCAAATGTAAATGCGGGCTCGATTCCTCCCATGGTCTCGCAGATAACCTCGACCTCAGGGTCATTTAAGATCACATCAAAATCGTGAACCACTTTATTTTCATACTTATCTCCGGGGAAATCACGAAGATCCAGTATATACTTAATCTCTATCTTGTCACCGGCGCTATCCTCTACGCACGCTGCGTTAACATCCAGAACCTCTGCGACACCACTCCCCACTGTGCCGTAACCTAATACTGCAATCTTTGTCATTTTGACTTCCTCCTATAGATAAATTTTTCCATAAACCAAGCCGGATAAACGGCTAAGTGATTATTATTTAAACCTCTGCGCTTCGTCCGATAATCTGCACGTTGTGCACCTTAGGTGCCGACTGAAGCTTTCCGATCATATCTGCCATATCACTTGTTGTAGGCAAAACCTGTATGCCTACCGACAACGCTGCAACCCCGTTATAGGGTATGGCCTGATGCACCGTCAGTATATTGGCTCCGCAGCCTGAGATAATCCTAAGGACCTCAGACAACACACCAAGCTCATCATCCATCTGCAAATTCAGCGTCAGGGTCGTACCCTGCAGACTGTCGTGGAATTCGTAGATATCATCCTTATACTTGTAAAAAGAACTACGGCTGATTCCAAGGCGTTCTGAAGCTTCATTTACAGTTTTGCATTTACCGGTATCCAAAAGCTTTTTCGCTTCCAGAACCTTTAGCAAAACCTCCGGAACTGCCTGCTTTTTCAGCACGTAGTACGCTGTATCTTCCTTCATATTCTGTTTCCTGTTTTCGTCCCTGTAAGGACATTTGCGAATTTTGTTCTTGTACGGCGGACATTTGTACGTCCATGAACGATATTATCACAGAACAGAATTTAACGCAAGCACTTTAACGTATTAAATTGAAAAAGTAGCGAAACAAAAGGAGATGTATTAAACATCTCCTTCAAAAACCGTCGTTGCAGGACCGGTCATGTAGACTACATTTTCTTCCCTGTCCCATTTACATTTTATCTCACCGCCTCTGACGTGAACTGTTATGTTGTCAGAGGTGTGGTCGTTAAGAACGCAGGCTACTACAGTGGCACAGCATCCTGTTCCACAGGCAAGAGTCTCTCCTGTTCCGCGCTCCCATACGCGCATATGCACATTTTCCCTGTCATCGATGGTTACAAATTCTGTGTTGATGCCCTTAGGGAAAAATGAGTGGTGTTCAAATCTTGGTCCTATCTTCTCAAGGTCAAGGGCATCAATATCAACGCCCCTGTTCAGGAAAACAACGGCATGTGGATTACCCATGGACACGCAGGTTACGGAATACTCTCTGTCCATAACCTTTATAGGATAATTTATCACCTGCTTTGCAGCCATAGCTCTCTCATCCGGAAGTGAAACCGGAATCTCGGCAGGTGTAAGTATAGGAGCACCCATATTCACTCTTACGCTCGTAACAATATCATCCTCAGTCTTGAGGTCAAGGATTCTCACTCTTCCTCCGCTGACTATGCGAAGCTTTTTCTTATCTGTAAGTCCCTTGTCATAAACGTACTTGGCAACACAGCGAATTCCGTTACCGCACATCTCAGAGTATGAGCCATCTGCGTTGTACATCTCCATTTCGAAATCAGCCAGGTCATCCTCGAATTTATTTATGAAAATAACACCGTCTCCGCCAACGCCGAAATGCCTGTCGCTAAGCAGTCTTACAAGATCGGACTTATCCTCTTTTGCAATTTTTTCCTTGCTGCCATCGACATAAATATAGTCGTTGCCGCAGCCGTGCATTTTTGTAAAGTGCATATATAGATGTCTCCAATCGTCAGTAATATATTGTGATTATACTCGCAGATGTTTTTTCATGTCAAAAAGAAATGTGCAATTTTAAGCACCAAAATTAAAGGACCCCCGGAAATAAATCCGGGGATCCTGACCAAATGATTTTCTCGTTCAGAAAAAAGTTCTGTTTTAATCTGAGGTTCTGATACCTATTACAGAGCCCACATTGTTACCTGACTGGATTGTTCCATGGCATACAACATTGCCATTCTGGTCGTATCCAAAGGTTATCACTGCAATGAAATCATCCTGGGTAAGTGTGCATACACCTGTCTCTTCGTTATAATTTGCCAGCTCATTTTCGCCCCAGTAAATGTTCTCACCGGTCTGCTTTTTGTTGCCGCCCTTATCCTGTACCATTTCAACCGTCATTGTATAACGGCCCTTGGCCTCTTCGAGAGTGGGGAACTTCTTCGCAGTTTCAGGTGCTGCAGGTGCCTCAGCCTCTGTGGTATCCTCCGGCTCTGCGGGTGCTTCCACATCTGCAGGCGCTTCAACATCTTCGGACGCTTCCGCAGACGCAGACTCTTCTGTTTCTTCTATATCCTCTGTGGGTGCCGGAGCTGATCCGTTATCATACCTTACATCTGCAAGCATCTGGGGAATAAGTCTCTTTACAGTCTCAGATGCCAGATAAGGCTGGGTAAATCCAAAGTAATAGTAGTGACGGTCAATTATCGTCATGTAGCAATAGAGGCACATGCTTGAAGGCATATCGTCATCCTTAAAGGAAGACTCACAGATAATACCCTCTGTATCGCCAATTTTTGTTCTCTCTTTTCTTACTACATACTTGGAATTCATGTTGTAATAATTTTCAAAGTTATTGAGAATCTCCTCGTCACTTTTACCGTCATAAATTGAATTGGTCAGCTCCTCCTCATGGATCAGCATGAAAACAGGAATCTTTTCAGTAAAATAGTAGAACAGTGTATCATCGTCCGCATTTTTTATCATCTGAGACGAATCCTTATAGGTTAGATTCCCATAAGTATTCTCACTGTCTAATGCGGGGACATCGATCACGTAGTCCGGATAAGAAATTCTAAAGTCGTTATCCGCAGTCTCAAGTCTGTATGCACGCTCGTAAATATCACTCTGAATAAAATCTATTCTCGGAAGCTGAAGGGTGGTATTAATGCCGCAGTATTTTCCGAAAACTCTTATATTCTTCCCAACTGACTCCTGCACCAGAGACTTGTAATTATCAGTTCCACCATCTCCGCAAAATACTGCCCAGTTTCCTTCATTTGTTTTTACAATAATTGAATTCGTATTAGTGTCATACTTAGTAGCTACGCCTTCAATCCAGATAGCTCTGCCGTTAAGGGACTCATCGGTTCCTGCTGTATATTTGGCATAATCTGCAGCCTTCTCGAAGCCGTCAGTGTACATTGCTTCTTTGTTTTCAGCTGCATTTACCGAAACAGGCAAAATTGAAACACTAAGTAACAAGCTCAAAATGCCTGCAAAAATTTTCTTCCTCATAAGATAACTCCTTCTTCACTGGTTAGGGAAAACTCGCTTCTCTGCTGGTTTTCCGGTTCCTGTGATGCCATTATAGCATTCAAAAAGGCAAAAAAAATGCGTGTTACAAAAATGTCACCGACATTTAAGTATCACGCATAGTTTTTTTATAGTCTTTTAATTTTTATCAGTTCATCCAGAGCACGGAGCTTGCATCTGAGGGCATTCTGAGGTCTCCTCTTGGTGAAACCGCAACTGATCCGACCTTCGGTCCGTCAGGGAGACAGCTCCTCTTAAACTGCTGAGCGAAAAATCTCCTGCAGAAGATATCAAGCCACTTATCGATGGTCTCATTATCATAAACCGGAGAATCATCTCCATCTTTAGTTCCAAAGGAGAGCCTTGCAATGCGGCGAATCTTCTCCTTGGGATATCCCCACCTAAGCATATAGTAGAGGAAGAAATCATGGAGCTCGTAAGGCCCCACAATAGACTCTGTCTCCTGGGATATCTTGCCATCTGTGGGCGGAAGAAGCTCAGGGCTGACAGGGGTATCCAGAACATCCAAAAGCACCTCTTTGGCTCCATCTACGCCAAGTGTATCCGCATAGTACTTTACAAGGTGTCTCACCAGGGTCTTGGGAACTCCGGCATTTACGCCGTACATGGACATGTGATCTCCGTTGTAGGTCGCCCATCCAAGAGCCAGCTCAGACAGATCGCCTGTTCCTATTACCATGCCATTCATCATGTTGGCGATATCCATAAGCACCTGGGTACGTTCTCTGGCCTGACAGTTTTCATAGGTCACATCATGCTTATCGGGATCCTGCCCAATATCCTCAAAGTGCTGCATCACAGACTTTTTGATATTTACTTCCTTAAGTGTTGCCCCAAGAGACTCTGCAAGTCTGCAGGCATTGTTATAGGTCCTGTCAGTTGTTCCAAAGCAGGGCATTGTCACGGCGATTATTCCGCTTCTGTCCAGTTTTAATGCATCAAAGGCTCTCACGACAACAAGAAGTGCCAGCGTGGAATCAAGGCCGCCGGAAACGCCGATTACCGCTGTTTTGCAGTTTGTATGCTCCAGACGCTTTTTAAGTCCCATTGCCTGAATAGAAAGAATCTGCTCACAGCGCTTTGCGCACTCTGCTTCGTTTGAAGGAACAAAGGGCTTTCTCGGGAAAATTCTTGAAAGCTTTGTCTCCTCAATAGAAAGATTCCCAGGTTCAATTTCCATTATTCCACAGTCTGAAGCATTTATTGTATTGAAGGTCGTCATCTTTCTTCGCTCATGACAGATCCTTGCAACATCTATCTCCGCGTAGGTGATACCGTTTTGAAAAAGTGGCTGCTCAGCGAGTACCGTGCCATTTTCCGCTATGATGTTATGTCCTCCAAAAACAATATCCTGAGTGGATTCACCATCCCCTGCTGAAGCATAAATATATCCGCAAACAAGTCTTCCACTTGTCATCTTAACAAGATCCCTGCGATAGGTATCCTTTCCTACAAGGTCATTGGAAGCAGACAGATTAACGATAAGGGTTGCTCCTGACTCAGCAAACGTAGTGCCAGGTGTATCCGGAACCCATAAGTCCTCGCAGAGCTCGCAGCCAACCTTAAGCCCCTTTACAGAGTCCTCTAAGTCAAGCATGATTTTGCCAAACTGCGCCCAGTATACGTCTACTCCATTCTCCGCTTCATCCGAATCGTGTTCATAGCATTCATCATCCTCATAGGAATAGTGACAGGTTATTCCCCTAAGCTTAACCGTGTCATTTTCACCAAAATCTGCTCCACTGGCAAAATATCTCTGCTCGTAGAACTCACCGTGATTGGGAATATTATACTTTGGCACAATGCCTTGTATGACGCCGTCCTGAATTATAACCGCACAGTTATACAGCTTACCTCTATGCTCAATGGGCGAACCCACATAGGTGATCATATCCCTGCCTGCGCTGAAATCTATAATCTTCTGAAGTCCCTTGTATGCTCCCTCAAGCAGCGCATCCTGCAAAAACAGATCATTACAGGTATAGCCTGTCAGACAAAGCTCAGGAAAAACAAGAATCTTAACTCCGTTTTCCTCAGCCTCCTTCATCTGCTCTATTATTCTGTCCGCATTATAGAGCGGATCTGCAACCTTTATTTTCGGTGTTGCCGCAGCAACCTTGATGAAACCATCCTTCATGCAATTCACGTATAATCCACTCATATGTGAAAAAATGATTGGATTACTCCTTTCTCCCGGATTCTCCGGGCTTCTCAAGAATTTTTATTTCAATTCATATCCTTGCCATGTTCCCTTGCAAGGACGTATATTCTCTCACTATCCTCAGTGGGCTCCTCGTGAGTATCAGCATCAATGGCCGTGATAAAGGTCATGCCCGCCTGCTCAACAAACGCCTTCATCTCATCCAGGGTATATCCCCTCTGCAGGTGTGTTTCGATTGACCTCTCGAAAAGCTCCTCAGAAGCATCGGCTGAAGCCTTATCCGTTCCTGCACCTTTTTTCACAAAAAGAGTAAGATCATACTCGTTGATATTAGTATCAACATCGAAGAAATTCTCCCAGATAAAGCTGCAATCCTCTCTGTTCTCCGCTATCGTCACATTGCCGATAACATCCCTGTACTTATGCAGGGTATTAAAATCAAACAGAAAAAGTCCGCCGGGATAAAGATAATTATTTACCTTAGTAAAAGCCTTCCTTATCTGTTCGTCCTCGATAAGATAATTGATACTGTCACAGACACTGACTATAGTGCCCGCGGTACAGAAAAGGTCCAGCTCGCACATATCCTGCTCAAGATACATGATATCCAGCCCCGCTTTTTCCATCTTGTTTCTGGCAATCCCTAGCATATCACCGGAATTATCAATCCCGATCATATCAAAACCAAGCTTTGCCATCTCTTCTGTAAAGCTTCCGGTTCCGCAGCCTAGCTCCACCACAAGATTCTTTTCCTGGAGCAGGAGCTCCTCTGTGTCCTCTACAGAATCTTCAGCATCCTCATATTCAGTTTCAGGCTCCTCTTCCCCTTTTGTGGTGGCAGCACCCTTATTAGCATAAGGAGCAGAAATCCCATATCCCGAAATAAGACGCGATATATACGCCGCCCAGTCGTGATATGGGGTTTCATCCATAAACTCATCATATACTTTTGCAAAATCTGTATAGGCTTCCATAGTCATCTCCAATGAAAATAACTTACTTCACACACATTTTATCAAAAAAAGAGCAGGCTTGCACTTTTAATGTACAAACCCGCTCTCTACAATTTTCATCTATCAGCCTGCGAAACCAAAAATCGCACCAACACCCAAATAGCTGACTAGTCCTACGATTGTACCTGCAAGGGCAATTCCGCATACGACAGCGATAACGCTCTTCTTAAAGTCCATATCAAGGATTGAAGCAGCCAGTGTTCCTGTCCATGCGCCTGTTCCGGGAACCGGGATTCCAACAAACAGAAGGAGTGCCCAATAAACACCTTTTCCGGCCTTCTCCTGAAGCTTCATTCCGCCCTTCTCACCCTTGTTAAGACAAAAGCTGAAGAAACGACCGATAACCGGCTTATCCTTACCCCACTCAAGGATTCTTCTTGCAAAGAAGAAAATGAAGGGCATAGGAATCATATTACCGATTGCGATAATAATATATCCCAAAAGCAAGTTAAAGCCTGTAGCTGTATGTGCAAATCCATGGGCAGCGGGTACAGCGCCTCTGAGTTCAACCATAGGAACCATGGAAAGAATAAATACAAAAATATACTGACCAATAAGTGACGTTTTAAACAAAGTAAGCATAAAAAACAGCCTTTCTTACAATCCGTTCACCGGGCAAATCATCAGATGCTGATGAACATATAAAACATTCCAGTACACGATTGTATCAAAAGGCTGTTAATCCTACAAGTATAATTGTTTTTTCGTATAATAATTTACGTCAAAACTCACTTTTTCAATTGTCCGCTTTACGCAAGATACTCCTTTAAAAATGCGATAAGCTTATCCATTTCCTCATCAGTTCCGATGGTTATCCTGAGGTAATCGGCGATTCTATCCGCGCTCCAGTGTCTCACATAAATACCCTTTTCCTTAAGCGCAAGGAAAAGCTCTTCTCCGGAGACTCTTTCATGATTTGCGAAGATAAAGTTCGCCTTGGAATCAGGGAATGTAAATCCAAGCCCGGAAAGCTCCTTCTTCACACGCTCTCTGGTGGCAACGATTTTTGCACAGGTGTCCTTGAAATACTTATCATCTTCTATTGCAGCAACTCCCAGCTCAAGTGAAGGTCTGTTCATTGTATATGAATTGAAGGAAAACTTCGCATCCTGCATATACTTAATAAGCTTTTTGGAGCCGAAGGCATACCCAATTCTCATTCCTGCCATTGCTCTGGACTTGGAGAAGGTCTGTACCACCAGAACATTTTCATATTTCTCTATGAGAGGAAGCGCACTTTCTCCGCCAAAATCTATATATGCTTCATCTATGATAACCACAGAATTCCTGTTGTGCTGAATTAACTTTTCAAGTTCAGACACAGGCTCAGATATTCCCACAGGGGCATTGGGATTTGCAATTATCACTCCGCCATTTGGCTGATTCTCCTCATAATAGTCCTCAAAATTGATCTTGAAATCATCGTTTAAAGGAATCTTTTTATAAGGCACCTTGTACAGCTCTGCCCATACATCATAGAAGGAATAGGTTATATCCGGGAAAAGCAGGGGCTTATCGGAATTAAAAAAAGTAAGATAAGCCATTGAAAGTACATCGTCTGAACCCACACCTACAAAAATCTGGTCCTTTGGCACATTGTAATAATCTGAAAGTGCATCCACCAGAACGGAAGCCTCCGGATCAGGATAAAGTCTCATATCCTCATATTTGATGTTATCCAAAAGCTTTCTTACTCCCGGTGCCGGCGGATAGGGGCACTCGTTTGTATTTAATTTGATTATGTTTTTATCCTTAGGCTGCTCTCCCGGAACATAGGGAGTTACCTTTCTTACTATTTTTTCCCAGCTCATATCTGCTCTCCGTTAAATAAAGAAATATCTCGTCTTTTATAAATATAAAGAAATATTTCCAAATAATTAAAGGTTGCTTTTTAACACTTTACCATGTTATCACACTAAAGCGTTTTAAAGCAACCCTTTTTTCTGACATCTTAATACACAGCCTGTACATCGGTTATTTCATCATTCTCTATCCTGTAGCTCCATACAGAATGTCCGGGAACTCTGTGCTCCGTAAGATAATAGGTTCCATCTACCTGCGAAACATTGTAAGGAGTTCCTCCTCCCACAAAGTACGTACTGTAGATTTCTTCATAGTCACCGCTCATTAGCCCCTTCAGGTTCCTGGTCCTTATCATGGTAGCCGCGTCCTGATTTCCACTGATATCCGTGGATACAGTTATATAAAAATAGCCACCGTCACGATACAGCGCCACCATGCCTGCCATTTGGTCAGGCACCTCGATCTTTTCCTTAATTTCCAAGGTGTTCTTGTCGCATATGAGAATACCTGAAGGCTTTCCGTCAGCACCTATTCCGGAAACAAAATATATCTCGTCGCCATTTAAATAAAAGGACCTGATATATGTCCCGTCAAGAGGACTTGTCTCCCCGCCTCCGGCTTTCCTGACCTCTGTCAGATACATATCAGTAGAGCCCTCCTCATGCCTGAAGATATACATCTCCCCGGTAGTTGAGCTCCACACATAGAAAGCCTTATCCTCTTCGTCGTACACCGTATAGTGAGGTCTTTTCCCTATATTATTAAAAAGCTGAGTATTAACATAGGCTCCGTCTCTGTTCTCAAAGACCAGAACCCTGTTATTCTCCGTATCATCCACCATAATAACGCTGCCGTCTCCCGCCATGGTGTGGGGCTGCTTGGCAGCCTTTGTCAGAACCTTCCATTCGTTAATGGGCGCGGTCATGTTCTCGTTATAGATGATCTGATCATGGTAGCAGTCCACAATGAACCACATCCCGTCTATCCTGGTCACATAGGTGGGAACACTAAGCGAAAACTCTGTATTAGCTTCGCCGCTTACAGCACCATCAGTAACCTTCTCGGATTCACAGATATATCCGCTATCAGCCTTCCATGCCACTTTTTCTTCCGAAGACTGAATCTGCGCCATAGGCTCTTTATTATCGGCATTTCTGCCGCAGCCTATGGCGCTTATACTCATAATTATTCCTATTAAAATCGCAGTAAATCTACGCATTTTCTACTATGTCAGTACCTTTTACAATATTGTCTGCTGCTGTTCTCCGGAGGGAACCTGCCACTTATTGGCTTCATTTTCATAATCAGCTGCCAGCTCCAGATTGCCTAGCTCGCGATAGCACTCAGCTATCTTGTGAAGCGCCATGTCTCCGCTCCTGTGTACATCAAGAATCGGCGAAGTCTCATAGGCCGCATTGTAATACCACACAATAGCCTCATCAAGATCCCCTTTGTTCCTATAATGATTACCCAGCTCATAGCACATCTCACTGGACGGAATCGTGGTGAGATCCTTAAGGGAATATTTCAGAATCTCATCTGTTTTCCCATCTATAACTGCTATATGCGCAAGCACACAGGCAGCTTCCTTAATCTGGTCCAGATCTCTTCCGGTATCCACAATTGAGCTCTCAAAGAACTCCTTAGCAAGCATGAAATCCTCTTCCGTTCCAACCATGAAAAGCTCTCTGGCATACATGTTGTGGAGACGTTTACTGATATACTCGCCCTCTCTAATGGCACGTCTGAAGGCCGATAAATCTCTCTCGCCATGATCCTCAGTGGGATTGTGCTGAATTTCAACCTCGCTGTTACATACAGTAGAATCAAGCTTTATCATCTCATGGATGGGATCATGCCATACATACTTACGAATTCTTCTGAAAAGCTTAGGCCTGAGTTCACGGTCGAAATTATAAACCGTGTTGTGGCTTAGCTGATTGCAGTAATACATCTGAACCACATCGATATCAAGCTCATCTATATCCTTCTTGAGCTGCTTGAAGCGCTCACGATTTTCCTCATCTATTGTCTCATCCGCATCTGCAGAATAGATAAAATCGCAGGTCGCCTGCTCAAATGAATAGTTTCTGGCATCAGAAAAGCTTCCCGTCCACTCAAACTCAAAAACCTTCGCTCCATAGGACTTGGCAATCTCCATAGTTCTATCGGTTGAGCCTGTGTCGACAATTATCATCTCGTCTACCAGATCCTTTATACAATCAAGACAGGTGCCGAGTTTTTCCTCTTCATTCTTAACGATCATGCATAAGCTTATTGTAATCATAGAGCGCCCCTCACTAAATCTTTGCTAAACTACAATTATCATCCTATCTGCACTATTTTCTCGAAATATCGACAATTATATACTTATATCTTATTGAATATTCCCTTCATCGTCAATAGAAATGCCTGCGGACATCCGCCTCATATGGTTCAGAACCGCGGCCTTTCTCTCGCCTGTGGCTTCGGATACGGTGCATCCACTCTGAATCGCCGGTATGAACTGAAGCTTCACCTGTCCGTCCTTATAAATATTGGCTCTAAGCAGGCCTGTTTCCAGCTCCTTGGAATTAAAGAGGAAGTTGCCCAAACTGTAAACAACAGGAACTCCATTAACATAACCAATCTTCTGTAATATATGAGGATGAGCACCGACGATAAGGTCAGCTCCTGCCTCGACAATCTCTGCTCCCTGCTTTTCCTGCCACCAGTCAATTTCTTCCTTATTTTCGGTTCCCCAGTGGATACATACGATAACGAAAGCTCCTGTAGCCTTCGCCTCTTTAATCCTGCTGACGAGCTTTGTTATATCAAGACATCTGAAAACTCCCGGAGAATTATCCGTAGCTCCCTTAGTATCAGGATTATCAATTCTTTCAATCTCTGTTGCTGAGATAATAGCTATCTTAATGCCATTATCTGCCAGGTAATACACAGGATGGGATGCCTCCTCAATATTAGCTCCCGCTCCTATCCTTGCAACTCCTACGCTGTCTATTGCTGAGAGCGTATCCAAAAGTGCTGTCTGTCCATAGTCATACGCATGATTGTTGGCAAGTGTAGCAACGTCAACTCCCATCTGATTAAGAAGCTCTGCGGAGGAAGGATCAGCCCTGAAAGTAAAGGTCTTTCCTTCAGTAGGGCTTCCGCCATATGAATAGGGGAATTCATTATTTACCACCATGATATCCGCGCTTCGCATATATGAAAGGAGACTTCCGCCTATAACCCCATCAATTCCACCGCCGTTCTGGCGAATCCTGTTCATGATCGCATAATTAGGATCAAAGAGAATATCTCCCGCAAAGGCCATCGATACATAATCCTGATTAGCAGGAGTTAATGCGTGCTCCCAATTGGCATCAGTGATCTCTACCTCTACTTTATCCTGATTCTGGTCCGAAGCTCCTGCTTCCTGTCCCTCTGCCTGTTCCTGATCTGATATTCCCTGTCCGTTTTCACCATTCTGCTTATCAGCAAGAGTCAGGTCTGTGTTTTCACCATCATTGGCAGCTTCTATGTCATTATTATCCAGCTTCGTAGCTCCCGGAAGTCTTGAATCGCCTTTAACTTCCGCTATATCGGATGATTTCTCCTCTTCACCACCGATCTTCTCAGCCAAAGGAACCCTCAAATCCGCTTGTATTTCCGTTACATCATCAGCAGCCTCAATCCGGGATGTCGACTTTGCCGCCATTGTAAATAAAACCACAGCCCCCACTGTAATAGTCAGTAAAAATGCGCATACTGAAGCTACCACCGCAGTGTTTACCCCGGAAAAGAAGCCCCCTTTTTCATTTATCTCATCATCATACAAATCTTTTTTCATAATATACCACAGGAACAACTATATCCCTGCAAACTCCCACTCTTAGAATACCACATATTGTTAAAAACGTAAAAAAATGGCTACTGCACATAGTGCAATAGCCATTTAAAGCTCACATTATATTGATATTCTCAATCGTAAATCAATACTTGTTAGCAACAACCTTGACACCAGGTCCCATTGTTGTAGCAAGTGATACACTCTTAAGGTACTGACCCTTAACAGTTGCAGGCTTAGCCTTTACGATAGCATCCATTAGAGCTGTGAAGTTCTGCTCGAGCTGCTCCTCTGAGAAAGATGCCTTTCCGATAGGGCAGTGGATGATGTTAGCCTTGTCAAGACGGTACTCAATCTTACCAGCCTTGATATCGTTGATAGCCTTAGTAACGTCCATTGTTACTGTACCAGCCTTCGGGTTAGGCATAAGACCCTTAGGTCCGAGAACCTTACCAAGACGTCCTACAACACCCATCATATCAGGTGTAGCAACTACAACGTCAAAGTCAAGCCAACCTTCGTTCTGAATCTTGGGAATGAGCTCCTCGCCACCTACGTGGTCAGCTCCGGCAGCCTGTGCCTCGTCAAGCTTTGTTCCCTTTGCAAATACAAGAACCTTTACGCTCTTACCTGTTCCGTGCGGAAGAACAACCGCACCACGGATCTGCTGATCCGCATGACGACCGTCGCAGCTTGTACGAATGTGTACTTCAACAGTCTCATCAAATTTTGCAGTAGCAGACTTCTTTACTAAAGAGATTGCTTCTGCAGCTTCATACTGCTGTGCTCTGTCGATGAGCTTAGCAGCTTCAACATACTTCTTTCCGTGTTTCATCTCTTAGTCCTCCATCAGTCTTCTACTACAACACCCATGCTGCGTGCAGTACCAGCGATCATGCTCATAGCACCTTCGATGTCAACTGCATTCAGGTCAGGCATCTTTGTCTCTGCGATCTCGCGGATCTTATCCTTAGAAATTGTTGCAACCTTGTTCTTGTTCGGAACACCAGAAGCCTTCTGGATGTTGCATGCCTTCTTAATAAGAACTGCTGCAGGCGGAGTCTTTGTGATGAATGTGAAACTTCTGTCTGCATAAACTGTGATGACAACAGGAATGATGACATCACCCTTGTCAGCTGTCTTAGCGTTGAACTGCTTTGTAAATTCAACGATGTTTACACCATGCTGACCAAGTGCCGGTCCAACCGGGGGTGCTGGTGTTGCTTTACCAGCCTGGATCTGTAACTTAATGTATCCTTCGACTTTCTTTGCCATAATGGCACCTCCTAGAAATAATGTGGTCAGGCGCATTCCGAGTGTATAAATCACTCATCTGCCCAGACAAGGCAAATGTTATACACAAATGCTCCCACTCCAGTTCCCATGAATTGAAATATCTTAATTTCAACCCATCTATATATAGTAGATAAATCTACGATATACCAATCTTTAGCTTGTTACCTTACGAACTTCTGTGAATCCAATCTCAACAGGTGTCTCTCTACCAAACAGATTAACATTGATAGTAGCACTCTGCTTACCGAAGTCCATACGCTGAACGATACCAACTGTACCATTCCAAACGCCGGCAACAACTGCAATCTCGTCGCCTACACCGAAATCAACAGACATGTTCTCAGTCTTGATTCCAAGAGGCTTAATCTCAGCATCTGACAGCGGTACCGGCTTACTTCCCGGTCCTACAAATCCTGTAACACCTCTGGTGTTGCGGACAACATACCATGTCTCATCGTTCATATCCATATTTACAAGGACATAACCGGGAAACATCTTGCGGCTGACAGTCTTACGCGCACCATTCTTCATTTCTACAACGTCCTGAAGCGGTACACGAACCTCAAAAATCTGGTTCTCCAGATGACGATTCTCAATCGTCTTCTCAAGGTTGGCCTTAACCTTCATCTCATAGCCTGAATATGTATGTACAACATACCAGTGAGCGTTCTGGTGAGCAGGAGCCTCTGAAGATTCAACAGTTGCATCAATAGACTCGCTAACAGCGCTGTCTTCATTAACAGCTTCTGCAGCCTGTGCATTCTCCTCTTCAGCAGAGCCCAAAGTCAGATCGAGTTCATTTTCATTCTGCATCTCTTCTGCCATAATACTCCTTTATCAAATCTTGGTTATAAAGTTAATAAGATAACCAAAAGCATAGTCAAACACAGCTATAAGAGCACCAATAATAACGGAAATGATAACAACAGCAGTGGTCTGCTTTGTAATATCTTCTCTGGTAGGCCACATAATCTTATTAAACTCAGCCTTTACACCTTTAATAAAGGAAGATACTTTGCTCTCCTGTGCATTTTTAGTAGCAGTATTTTCGCTCATATCACCTAAACTCCCTTCAACTCATGGACTTTTCCATGTTACAGTGGAATTACTTTGTCTCCTTGTGAGGTGTGTGCTTCTTGCAGAAAGGACAGTACTTCTTAATTTCAATTCTGTCAGGATGAGTCTTCTTATCCTTTGTTGTGTCATAGTTACGGTTTTTGCACTCTGTGCAAGCAAGTGTGATTCTTGTACGCATTGTTCATTCCTCCGTGCGTTGTTCTATCAATTTTACCACCTATTTTAAGGCATAAAAAAAAGACCTAAATTTTCTGTCGCTTGTATAATATAGCATGACTGTCATGCTACGTCAACTGGTTTTTTTCAGAACCTTTTCCAACAGTTTATTATCGGTCACGAATATCTTCTATATTATAGCATACTTTCTTTTTTAATAATATGTTTATACTTATTTAATTGACGCTCTTGCTTACCGGATGATAATGTTATAGTAATAAAACATGTCTTTGTATGCCCTCGTGTCGGTTGCCAAAGGATTGGCAGAAGCACTCGCACGACATCAAGGAAGAAAGGAGGGGCAGCATGGCAGGCATTAGCATTAATGAAGCTTATAACCATTTCGCGTCAACATACGTCGCAAAAGAAAATGCAAATGTAGACAAGCATAAGAAGAGCGAACTGCAGAGTGTCTACAAATCTATTGCAAAGATCAACAAAGAATCCCCTCTTCATGTTTTGAAACAGGATGACTATGCTCAGGCTGAGGCCGTGGGTATTAAAGAGCATGCCCGGGCTTTGAAAAGTCAGCTTGAATCTATAAATAATGAAGAAAGTGCTTCTCTTGGTAAAAAGTCAGCAGTCTCATCCGATCCCGAAAAGGTATCAGTAGAATATGTAGGAAAAGGTGATGGCGGAACTTCCGAATTTAATATGGAAGTAAGTCATCTGGCTACCAACCAGATAAACGCTGGTCACTTCCTTGTTCCCGATGAAGAAACTGCTCTTCCTAAAGGAAGCTACGCATTCAATGTTGGAATTAACGGACACGACTACGAGTTCCAGTACAGTATCAGAGAAGGCGACACCAACCACGATATTCAGGCTAAGCTCTCCCGTCTTATTAATAAGGCAGGAATCGGACTCATCGCAGGCATGCAGGAAAGCGCCGATGGAAAGAGCACTCTTATCATAGGTTCCAGCGACACCGGACTTAAGCCCGGACAGAATCTCAGATTCGAAGTCGCAGAATCCAAGACCTCTGAAAACAGTGGCAGCGTATCTTATTTCGGACTTAACCTGATAGCACAGGAACCTACAAATGCCCGTTTTTCATTAAACGGAACAGAGCACAGCTCCTCCTCCAACAGATTTACAGTTGGAAACGAGTTCGAAATAACCCTGAGAGCACCTACTGATGAAGGCTCTCCTGTTACAATCGGTGTTAAAAACGAAAGTGATGCCCTTGTAGAAAATGTAAGATCTCTCGTAAATGGCTACAACACCTTTATCGACAGCGTAAGTAACGTCCAGAGCACAGGTGTAAAGAACACCAAGCTGGTGGGAGAAACAGTTGCAATCGCAGAAAGTCATCTGAAGGGAACAGCCGAATTCGGAATAGCCTTAAAAGAGGATGGCAGAATAGATTATAATGCACAGCTACTAAGAGAAAAATCGGGAGCAGAGCCCCCGAAAGAAATAATTGCACCGCTTAAGGATTTCGCCAAGGCCCTTGTAATTAAAACAGATGAAATATCCGTAGATCCAATGAAATACGTGGAACGACCTGTTTTCAATTACAAAGACCCGCATAGCACCGATAATCCTTCACCATATATCACAAGTGAGTATAGCGGTATGATGTTTAACAATTACTGCTGACCATCTCAAGTGCAGCAGCGATAACCTGGTCCATGTTGTAATACTTGTACTGACCAAGACGTCCTCCAAACAGAACGTCGCCAAATCTATCAGCGAGCTTTTTGTATTCAGCAAAGAGCTCGTTGTTTTTTTCGTCATTCATCGGATAGTAGGGCTCATCTCCCGGCTTCCAGTCTGCAGGATACTCTTTGGTAATGATGGTTCCCTCTCCCTGACCGAACTCAAAGTGCTTGTGCTCGATTATTCTTGTATAAGGAATGTCGCGCTCAGTGTAATTTACTACGGCGTTACCCTGGTAATTATCCACCTCGGGAAGATCCTTTGTCTCGAATCTGAGGGATCTATACTCAAGGTTACCAAGCTTGTAACCGAAGAACTCATCGATCATACCTGTGTAAAGAATCTTATCGAAGATATCACCGGATACAGAAGCAAAGGGCTTTGCAGGAACATCGCCATCCATTTTCATAAAGCTCTTGAAATCAGTCTCGGTTTTAACAGTGATACTGCCGCTTAAGTTATTTTCAGAAGCGTTATCAGAAGACTCCTGAAGGAGAAGCTTCTTTATAATAGAAGTGTAACCTCCGATGGGGATTCCCTGGTATCTGTCATTGAAATAGTTATTATCATAGATGAATCTGAAGGGAAGTCTTCTTATTATAAATGCAGGAAGCTCTTTGCAATCCTTCCCCCACTGCTTCTCGGTGTAGCCCTTTACGAGCTTCTCGAAAACATCGCGTCCGGCAAGTGAAAGTCCCTGCTCCTCGAGGTTAGCTGCTTCAAAGCCCTCGCGGATATCCTGTCCGCTGGCTGCTGCCACATCAAGTGCCTCGGCTGCTGCCTCATCTCCATTCGCAGCACGCTCCTTCAGGATGCGCTTAACCTCCTTCTTAGCCTGCTCATCAATGATGGCGCGAGCCTCGTCGGGAGTGCGGATTCCCCACAGCTTACTGAATGTGTTCATATTAAAAGGAAGGTTATAGAGCTCATCATGGAAAACAGCCACAGGTGAGTTGATATACTGATTAAACTCCGTGAATCTGTTTATATACTCCCAAACCTTCTTATCAGATGTATGAAAAATGTGAGCGCCATACATGTGAACATTGATACCCATGCGATTCTCTGTGTAAATGTTTCCACCTACATGCGCTCTCTTGTCTATAACCAGGACATTTTTACCGGTTCTTGCCATCTCATGTGCAAAAACGCAGCCAAATAATCCTGCCCCAACTACCAAATAATCGTACTTCATACTTTCCTCCGTAATCTTTTACTGTATGAAATTGTACCATAAAAATACCCGGAAAGCATATATCGCCTTCCGGGTTACATATTTCTACATATTATAATAGAAAATCTTATGCCTGATATTTCTCAAGAGCTGTCATATCGCTCATATAGTCAAGCACCTTCTTGCGTCCAACCTTGTTGAGCTTAACATACTGCTGCATAACGCGGTTCTCAACAATCTTGTTGCCAAGGTCTGTACCCTTCTCAAGAGTACTGAAATCAACAGGGTTCAAATTGAGCTTGTCGCACATGCGGATTACTGTACCGTATGCCATACCCTCAATACCTCTGTCTAATGCTGTTACCAGTGTGCTATATGGAATCGACATGTCTATTGCGAACTGTCGTACACTCTTGTATTGCGCTAAGATCTCTCGCTTAAGTATTTCAGCCTTCGTCATATCTTTACCTCCTATCTATTCCTATTATATTTCTCATTCAGACCGAAATCCTGACAAATACATCCCTGTATAAAAACTCCAATCCGAACATTCAAAAGGACACTAAATGTTATTGCGTCATTTTGTAGCAGTTTCAAGTATACCTTATGAACGGTTTTTCGTCACTTATTTTTTTCTTAAATTTTATAATAAAATTCAATAAATTTATCAGCGTTTTTTGGACATAATGACAAAAAGTGCATGAAATCTGAACTTTTTGTGTCCTGTTCAGAACTCATACACTCTTTTTCGTTTCTTAAATATTTACTCATTCGACAATAAAACAGAAAAATATTTAGAATAATTAGTAAATTTCAAAATATTTAACGGAATTACATACAACTTTTCGAAAATAATCTGAATTATTTTTGCGTTTTTTCGTTCCACAAAGTTATCACGTTTCCGTACCTGTATTGATAATTTGCCCATCATATCTAAGATATGTTCTCAGTTTCCGAAGAAGCATTTCCGGGCTCTCTGCGCCTTCAGACATATCCCCTACAAGAATATAGTCAAAGCTGTGCTCAGGCCAGGGAAACGTCACAAGCTCAGGATCTCCGGAGATCATGTCATCCGCCATGAACTTGGAAAGTCCTGCAAATACGTCCGCATTTGTAATTCCTGCAGTGAAGCTGTCCGGCATCTGATATTTTATGGCAGATAAGGTATTTCCCATGCCTGCTGAAATATCAAGGATTCTGAGCACCCTGTTATAGAGCCTTAGTTTCTTGTCTGATTTTGCCACATCCCGCTCTGCGATGGCGCTCATCAGAGCCGTGATCTTCTCATCCTCCGGAAGGGTGTAATTCCAGATATCAAAGCCCCACTTCTCTTTGAATTTGTCGCGTCCGGCTTCCATTGCATCCTTTTTATCCGCAAAGCCGCTGCCACCGTGATGATATATGAAGGCATTGTGACAAAGGATCTGCCGCCAGCCCGCAAGGCAAAGACGGATTCCTAAGTCATCATCCTCAAAATACCCGGGAGAGAAGCGCTCGTCAAAAAGAATGAGTTTTTCATTATTGCCGCTCTGTTCTTCATCAGTATTCTTTAGAAGCAACCCATTTATGGCTTCGCGCCTTAAAAGCATGGCAAAACCTGTGAGTCTGCACCTTACTTCAATGGGATTCCACATAGGAACATTGTGATCCTTGGCGTAGCTTTTGGCAGTTTCAAGCGCTGTGTCAAGACTTATGGTTCTCCACCAGCGGTGCTCCTCAGTATGCTTCTTCTCTGGGGGAGCCTCAAAATCTCCTGTAATAGTCATATCGCTTGAAGCACTCTTGTCTATTTTGGGTGTTTTCTCTGACTCTTCCTGCTTGTCCGATGTTTTTATAATATTGGCTGAAAGATTAGATAACGGGCGTGACTCCTCCATTGGCGCTTTTTTCAGATAAGGCTCCACAGACTCCATGGACACCTCCTGGGAAGGCGCACAGTTAGTCACAGCACCTGCTGCCCCGTTCCGTTTGTCAGAATATAGCCCCATTCTCATCCAGAACAGCGCATTTGGCATAAGTATTGCATCGTTATTCAGGAAAAATACGTCATTTTCAGGATTCGCTGCGGTGAGACCGATGTTACAGCCCACAGGAAAGCCCTCATTTTTTTCGTTCTCTATAAGCTTAATATGGCTGTCACCTTCTGCCTGCTCCCTTAAGAATCTCAAAACGCCCTCATCAGTTGAGGCATTGTCCACAACAATAACCTCATAGCTGTCTGTCTGAAGATATCTTCTGATAGCATGCAGACACTCCCTGCAAAGCTCCATATCGTTGTAGGACACCACGACTATCGATGTTCCGCGGACACTTACTCTGTCCCTGACATCCTCAATCGCTTCACGGATTATCTTCTCATCCTCAGGCTCATCACAGTAGTGAAGGGCATTTTCAAAGCATAAAAAAGCCTGGTCTGCATTACGGTATCGGTAATACAAACCAAGCATAAAATACAATTCATAGTTATCATAGTGCGCACGAAACCCCTCGATCAGAACAGCATACTCATCCACACTGCTTCCCTGCTGTTCGAACTCTCCTGCACGTAAAATGAAAGATTCCGCAGATTCACGTTGTTCCTTGATAGTATGAACTTTCATATTTTCCCCCTAGAGCTTTATCATCAGCTATAGGAAATATTATAACTCAACTTGCTTCCTTGCTTCAATCTTGTTATCACCCTTCTGTCAGTCCGGGTGACTTCACTTCCCTGTGAGGTCCAAGTGTTTTATTGAAGTAGTGACATTACTCCGTTTGTAGTCTGATTAGCCTGAGCCAGCATCGATTGTCCGGCCTGCGCCAGAATGTTTTGTGTCGAGAGCCTTACCATCGCCTCTGCCATGTCCGTGTCCCTTATTCTGGACTCTGCGGAGGTCGTATTCTCTACGACATTATCAATATTTCTGACTGTATGCTCTAATCTGTTCTGATACGCTCCAAAGAGCGATCGTTGTCCTACCACAATTCTGGCGGCTTCATCTATAATGCCCATGGCATCCAGCGAAGTTTTGGTAGTTAAAACATTCATGTCAGATATGCCTATGGTCTTATTTGATAAGCATGCATAGTCGAAAAGGAGTTTTACATCCATATCGGCGTCAGGAGCGGAATGTATATCCCGGTGTTTATCCTGTAAACCGACCACTTCATAATAATTCTCATCAACACTTCTGTAAGGGGCATTATAAAATCCCGATGTAGTATATGTTACCCAGTTATTACTTCCTGTACCACTAGTTTGGCTATCTGTATTTCCTCCGGAACTACTAGCATATAAATCCGCAGAAGTGATATTTCTTAGCTTGCTTAAAAAAGAATCTACAGAATCACTTTCCTTCCCCGTCATAGTCAGCGAAAAACTTCCATAGCTTTTTCCATTTCCCACCAGATCATAGTTAAGTGTAATCGAAACACTTTCATCACCAGCTCCGTTATGATTATCAAGAAGTCCTCCAAGTTCAGGATTGTTGACATTTCCTTTCAGAAGGTCCGCTATGCTTTTGGCAGTAAAAGAAGAAAGGGACTGACTCACACTACTTGAAATCGGGGTGTACTTGTAAAAATATCCATCTTTAAATTCCGCGTATTTCCCCCACCATCCATCATTACTAAAATATGCATCCGGTGTGGAGTGATAAGACTTTCTTCCAGCTGTTTCGTCGTCACTGGAAACCCTGTCCGCACTATTATAATCTCTAATACTTTTAGACATCGTCACACTTGTTGGCTGTGTAGTTACTGTGGTGGTAGGTAATGGATTAGGCACCGGCTGAGTGGAGTCAAGTCTGTCGACAAATGTAAATGAAAATTTCAGCTGATTAGAATCATCAGTTGCTGAACTTCCAATATTTGTCATGGAAGCAAAAGATGCAAAGCTGGTATCCGCATATCCATTAAGATTTATATTTGAATACTCTATGCCCTCTGTGGATATTTGAAAGCTCGGATACACTTCGTTTGTTCCATCAACCTGTGCACTCGAATTTTTATGGACTGTTGTATAAAAAGTTCCGTTTGTAACAGTATTCTTTATCTCATCAAACTCGGTATATTTTGTTGTTGAATAACTGATAATGCAGTTAAGACCTTTATATTTTTCCGGATTCTGAGTATAGTGCTTTAGATGATCTGCAAGAACCAGCGTCTGTCCTGCTGTGTCAGGTTCAGGCCAGGGAATAAGGTCCGATTCACAGTTTTCTCCATCTATAGCGGTCCATTTAAACTTAAGTCCCGCAGGAGTACCGGCCGCTTCATCAGCTTCTACACTTTCCAGTTTAAAACCGTTCTGTGGCCATTTTTTCATATTTTCATTAGTTATACTATATGATCCCAGACCAGTTGACATTCTTACAGGGCTAAAAGTCGTCGTTCTTGTCATTTCCTGAGCAATACCTCTGCCCTTACCCCAGATAAGCTTTTCATTAAATGATGTAGTCTGGAAAATTCTCTCGGTCTCATTTTTTAATTGCTGAATCTCATTATCAATGGCTCTTCTGTCGGAATCGGAATTTGTTCCGTTGGCAGACTGAATTGACAGAACCTTCATTCTGTTTAGCATATCGCACACTTCACTTAGCGCACCATCTGCCACCTGACAAAACGAGATTCCGTCTCCTACGTTATCGCTGCCTCTATCCAGACCACGTATCTGCTTACGCATTTTTTCGGAAATGGAAAGTCCTGCTGCATCATCCGCTGCCCTATTGACCTGATATCCGGATGATAGCTGCTCAGCCACTTTACTTCTTTGTGAATTTGTAATGCCAAGCACTCTATTACTGTTCATAGACTGCATGTTATGTTGTATACGCATAAAAATTCCTTCCGCTGATAACCATATTCCTGTATAAAATATATCGGAAGGATTTCAAAAATCTTTATCCAAAGCGGGAACGCTATCTCCTATGCCTGTAATATCACTATAATGTTATAGTTTTTTTATTCTTTTATAATAGTTTAAGGGACCTTGTAACCTTATAATATAATTAACCGTAAATTTCTTAACCAAATCAAGTATTGGGCGGGGAGATATTTTTATGGAAAGAATATTTGTGACAAGGTCTTCAATGCCATCCTATGAAGAATATATAGAAGCAATCAAGCCATTGTGGGATTCACACTGGCTCACCAACATGGGCCAATACCACAAAGAACTGGAAAAACAGCTCCAGGAATATCTTGACGTGCCTTACGTATCACTGATGGTAAATGGACATATGTCACTAGAGCTCACATTACAGTCATTTGGCTTTCCTGCAGGGTCTGAAGTAATAACTACTCCGTATACTTTTATTTCAACCACCCATGCAATAGTAAGAAATAAGCTTAATCCCGTATTTTGCGATGTCAAACCGGAAGATGGAACAATTGACGAAAGTAAAATCGAAGATCTAATCACAGAAAACACCGTTGCAATCATGCCCGTTCACGTCTACGGAAATATCTGCAACGATGAAGAAATTGAAAGAATTGCTCACAAATATAACCTAAAGGTTATCTACGATGCATGTCACGCTTTTGGTGAAAATATGATAATCACCGACACCAATGGAAACAAGACATATCGTGGTATCGGCAACCTCGGACACGCATCGGTATTCAGTTTTCATGCAACGAAAGTGTTTAATACAGTTGAAGGCGGATGCTCAGTTTTCAGCAATTCTGAATTATATGAAAAGCTCTATAACCTTAAGAACTTCGGAATCCGCGGCGAAGAGCTTGTGGTTGAAGTCGGCGCCAATGCCAAGATGAACGAATTATGTGCCATCATGGGAATTTGCAATTTAAAGCATATAGGAACCGCAATAAAAGCCCGCGAAAAATGCCATGACAGATACACAGACGTACTTATTCGCGTACCCAAGATAAGGCTGCTCACCCCAAGAGAAGACGTGACCAGGAACTACGCTTATTATCCCATTATCATTGGTGATGGATACAAATGCACCCGAGACGAGTTATACATTAAGATGAGGGAACATGAAATTTATCCCAGAAAATATTTCTATCCCATCACATCCGATCAGGCATGTTTCAAGAACAAGTACAAAAACTGCGCTCTTGATTGTGCACGTGATATGGCAGACCACGTACTGATGCTTCCTATATTTGAGGATCTCTCTCCGGAAGATCAGGATAGGATTATTGATATCGTTCTTAATCCTCAGAAATACTGATACTCTGTTTGGGTAATCGATTTTCTTGAGGGTTTCCCAAAGTTAATGAGGGTCAGTCGTGAGGGGCTGGCCCTTTTTTTAGTGGAGTTCGTGAGGGTTATTCGTGAGGGTCGTTCGTGAGGGTCATTCATGAGGGGCAAACTTGAGGGTCTGGAGTTATGATTCCAGACCCTCTAATAAGTTACAGTAAAATAGGATAATCAATTCCATGTTCATCAAGGATTGCCTGCAGCTCCAGGATGTAGTTGTATTGCTTTTCTATCTCTATCCAGTTGCCATGGCAAAGTGAGTCTGCTTCTTCTATCTCCTGAAGCATTATCTGATAATCCTCCCATTTGATACATTTATGGTCTTTACTGAAAGCACAATAATCAAGCATTTGTTAGTCCTCCTAAAATTCATCTTCTTCAAAGTAAACGACAGGGTTATAATCCGATACTCCGTTAAGTATAGGAGCGGATCTGGTTGAATACAGAAACCTATTGCGGAAGTGTTCAAAGTTTCTGAAGCCTCTGCCCATGCGTTTCAGATCCTTTATTTTCCTGTTTATTGATTCAATAGGACCGTTGGAAAGCCTGCTGTCATAGATTTTTCCATTTCCCATTTTTTCAACCATTATGAAAGAATTGATTATGGGATCTTCAAATTTTTCAAGAAGTGAGGCAAAATCGCGGAATATATCATGCCGGGAACTTCTGTATTCCTTTATCAGCACAGCTATTTCCAGTCTTGCTGAATGAGGATTGCCGCTGTTGCGTGAATTGAACTGCACATACTTTTCTTTAAGATCCCTGAATTCTTGAAGGTTGGGATCTATTCTGAATAGAGCGTCTTCATAATCAAATGTGTTCATAAGCCTGTGGAAATGTGGATCCATACGAAGATCCTGATGGTAACGGATATTTGATAGATTGGACAGGATTAACCACCGGTACTTCTGCAGAATGTATACCTCGTCAGAGACCGGAAGAGAGACTGGTTCATGACGTTCAATAGAAAGCTTGTCCTGAAGTTCGCGGTCACGCTGACGGTACTTCTTTATCAGCTGACGGATATAATTGTCTATCAGGCGGGTTATCCATTGAATCACATGAAAGGAATCCACAACAGGGATTGCATTGGGGAAATATTTCTCTACATAGGCGATATATGGCTTGTACATGTCAGAGATCAGATACTTTACAGCTAATCGTTCTTCTATCGGAATTGCTGAAAAATAGGGCTCAGTGACATCGTTTCTTCTGCTGCGTAGCAGGTCGATTGGATCTCCAGTATGGAAGTCCTGTATGACCAGGGCATACTTGCAGTGTTCATCCATATCTATGCAGACTTCATCAATGGAGACAGCATCTGTCAGCGGCAGACGGTCAAGCTTCACATATCTGTCGAAGACTTCGTGAGCATGAGAATCTGAAACATGAAATTTTCTGGCAATAGAGACGGATGTTTCCATAAGATCTCTGTAGGCGCTAACAATCAACATATCTGTAGCGTTTGAAGTACGGCGGCGTTTGTTAACGAACTTGAAGTTTTCACTGATGTCATAAAGGCATTCAGGATTTGTACAGCGCCATCTTCTTTGTTTCAGAATAATTACAAGTGAGTAGCTATCCTGAAGAATAGGATGATTGACCTTTCGTTTTTTGACACCTCTTGAATACATCCTGTAGCCACAGTTAGGGCAATAATGAGCTACAGGCTTTGTTTCAATGGTGAGGGTTTTAGTGTGACCTTGAATCTGGGTTCCTGTGATACAGAGGTCGCCATCTTCAAGGTCTAATAAATCTGTGATACTATTCATGTATCCTCCTTCTTTGATGTATTTTCCGCAAAAAGTATCATACGAGAAGGGAGAAAGAAGGATGTAAACGGCAAGTAGAAACCAGCAAATTTTGGCAGTTTATTTCCATCACTTTTTGGCAGTTAACAACCAGCAGATTTTGGCAGTTAAGAACCGCCACTTTTTTATTATTACCCACGGAGTACTCCGTGGGTATACAAAAATCTTAAAACGGTGTATCGCTATCAAGAAACCCCCAAGAATTATCCTCAGATTGCATGTCTGTGCAGTCAGGATCGATACAGGGACCTTCTTCCATCATGGCTTGCCATGATCTAAATGTACTGATATAGTCCAAAGGCCATCCGTCATCATCAAAAACTCCATCTCCGTTCATATATGGGCTGTGTCCCGAATACACCCA
>NZ_AUJH01000013.1:0-204077 GCF_000424125.1 Butyrivibrio sp. FC2001 | reverse complement strand
GTATATCATACTCTTATACGAGAAACTGCAGGCTCTCCCCAGTTGACGTTTAATCATAATGTTTAACATGAATGGCCCTATGACCCCGCCGTGTCGTATATCGCTCACCAATAACGTGATCTACGATGTTGTCTTCCGGGTCAGCAAAACCGTCGACCGAACGGATACTTTATCTTTTCGAGGCTCAATAGCATTTCATCCCTGCTAACTCGCTGTCTACGCTTCGCACCAGCCGTTACCGACTGCTACGCAAGACTCGCTATTTGCTGATTGGTTAGACCTTTGCAAAGCAGGATTCCCACCTGCTTGATTAAACACCCTTAGCTGGGCGCACTGCTGAAAGTTAATCTATTCAAAAACACTTAAATTTTTTCTTTGTAGCAACTGTTTATAATTATACCTATATACTACCATCCTGTTCAATATTATGTGTATAAAACAAGGGCGTTTTCACGCCCCTGCCTATTGCACTATCAGTTATTCATCTCTCAGGTCTTAAATAATTCCTATTAAGATTAGAATATTTTGAAGGCTTTCGGCATACAAAAAAGACCCGGTACAAATGTACCGAGTCTTCTGAAATCTGCAACTGCAGATCGATTATCTCTTTGAGAACTATTAATGAAGTGAAAATGCCGTATTTGAGGCATTTCTTCATCAAGTTGCTGTTTACCTGTTGTGTACGGTAGAAAGCTCAGGACTACTGTATACAACTGTGGCAATTCTAAGTAATATTCTTCAGATTCTTTATATACATCAACTCCCTATAGTTTTTAGGAAAGCCAATAAGATTTAAGTCTATATCTGCTTCATATTTTTTTACTATGCGATTAAGCTTATCACGGAAATTTTTTCTTTCATCATCTGAAGGTAATCTCTTTATCAGCATCAAAACATATGCAAATAAGGAATCATTTCTGATTGATGGATTATTTCTCAAAAAGCTCTTATTAAATCTTACCGGAGGATTGATTGAGGAGTTATAAAGCCTCACGCCATGGGAGCACTTATTCCTGATTACAGATAACGCATGTAAATGGTTCTCCAACGTTGATGTGCTTATGCCGACTTGCGTTGCTATAACATTTTTGTCCGACAAATACAAAGCGTGATAGAACAATGAAACGCTTGAATATGTCATCAACTCCATCATTACCCATACCGGCATCTTGTCCGCATATTTATTGAAATGGTGCTTCACAATAGCACTGTCCTTATAATACGCCTTCTCTTTGCTGAAGTTTTGTAATGTCTTTGTAATTCCGGCTTTATCATAATAATTATTTACATCATAGTGCTGATCATAAGGTGATGTCTGGCACTTAAGCTCCGCAAACTTATTGCCGATCAGATTCTTATAGAAAAACTCTGCTTTCTCAATATACTGTCGAAGTAAAGCTCTTATTTCTTCATCAAAACAGTATATCTTATATATATCCTCAAAGCGGACTCCTTTTATCATTTCATGACTATCTGTAGAAATTCTGTATTGCAGCATATAACCAGACAATCTATAATAGCTAACCTTCTGAAGCGCATTTCTTGCAAATGCTTCATCCGCTATAACTACACCATGATCTCTTAGCTTCTTTATCTGCTCATCTAATGTGTAAGGTTTCTTTAAATCCATATAATCTCCATAAAGTAAAAAAGCCAAGCTCGACGCTCGGCTTGGTCCCAAGTGTTATTCGCACCTGGCAACTCTGTTAAGCATAGTATAACATGTTTTACTTATTTTTCAACCCTAGCGTATTGTTAAAGGAATAAAAAACTCTATCTCATCTAATCCTTTATCTACAGAATTTACTCTGCCCGTTTCTACAAAGCCCATCTTGCGATAAAGTCTCTCCGCCCCTTTATTATTTTCTAATATCCATAGTCTCGGATTGCTTTTACATCTACCTATAGCAAACTCTAGTAGCATAGTCCCATAGCCATTATTTTGTTTATCCGGCACAACATAAAGGTCCTCAATTATATCTCCTGTAATGGATACAATAGCTATTGGTTTTTGCTCTACTAGCATATATACTTCACTCCCAGCATCCATTTTCTTTTTGAAGATACTGTTTCTGACGTTCAGGTGTGTGTATTTTAATAAACTCCTCTGAGCAAAAAGATTTATGCGATTCCTGCCAGGAAACAGAATGTATCGTAGCAGCCTGTAGAATGTTTTTCTCGTCAACTTTAATTATCATTTATTGCCTTAAAACCTCATCATCTCTCTTTATTCAATCTATCCAATTCAATTCCCATTACTCCGTACCTTTCAATCTGCTCTTTTGTGTAATACATGAGCATATCGTCCGGATTCGCACTTTCATGTTCTCTATATCCAATGGAAACTTTGTCATGATTCTCATATAGTTCGACGAAGTTTGAATACTTATATATATTTGTAACCTTACAGGACATTTTCTCTTGAGTCGTTGTATTTGTAAAATCAATGACATCGCCAACGTTTATGACAGATCTTTTCTCATCATTCAAACGCATCTCGACTGTTTTCCAGCCTTCATTAATTGCCCGAAAAGAATCATCCCATAAATTCATATAATGTGTCATTCTGAATCTCCCCGATCTATCCGATAATACTTAAAGTCAGCATCTTCATTCACATATTTAAAGCCAACCTTTTCCAAAACATGTTGGCTTCTTGTATTAGGCTGTATTGAATCAGCATACAGCACTGGTATATCCAACTCTTTAAAAACATATCGAACCGCAAGTCGTTCTGCCTGTGTCCCTATGCCTTGGTCTTTATACTTAGCATTCTTCAAGCATATACCCAAGGTGGCACATTTGTGTTCTTCAATATTCTTTATAATTACTTCACCAACAATCTCTCCTCCGCACATTATAGCAAGTGTTCTTCGATTAAGATTCTTTTGACGCTGGATATACTTATTTACCTTTTCTTCAGAATATTCATAAGGCGTATATTTCATTTTATCTAGCCAAAGATCCGGATCATTCTCATATTCTTTAAAATAGCTATGATACATTTCCGGGGTCATAGCTATAAGCTGTATAAAGCTATCATCAATCTCCCTAAACATAAATTGCCCCCTGTACAACGCAAACTAAATTTTCAGCAATATACTGATTATACTTCACAGATAATGCCATCTCAACTCTTATGTGCAGAAAACAAGGGCATTTTCACGCCCCTGCTTTATGTCTTATAAAGCTTTATCTCTCCATCCCAAGATCTGTTCTGTGTGGTTTTGGAACTTGCTGTTCGTTGTGCTGATCAGCTCTAACCTTAGCTTCTCTAAGCTGTTCCAGGATGATTGTTCTAGCCTTTTCAGTAACTTCAGGCTTTTTAGTTCTATCCCACCATTCCTTAAACTTCTTGAAAGCTCCGGATACAAGTTTTCCTACCTGCTGTTTACGGAACAAAATTTTCTGCGTTTCACCACAACTGAATGCAATTATAGATAAAAGAAAAACCCCAGAAACACTGAGTTTCTGAGGTTTGTAAATTCTTTTTGAATCTCGAAAGATTATCTCTTTGAGAACTGAGGAGCGCGACGAGCCTTTTTGAGACCGTACTTCTTTCTCTCCTTCATTCTAGGATCACGTGTAAGGAATCCAGCCTTCTTGAGTGCAGGTCTGTACTCATCTGAGTCAGCCTGAAGAAGTGCTCTTGAGATTCCGTGACGGATTGCACCAGCCTGACCTGTTGTGCCGCCACCGCGAACAGTTACGTTTACATCGAACTTATCAAGTGTCTCTGTAAGAACAAGAGGCTGACGAACGATAACCTTAAGTGTCTCAAGACCAAGATACTCGTCGATGCTTCTCTTGTTGATAGTGATATTGCCCTTACCGGGTGTAAGATAAACTCTGGCGATAGACTTCTTTCTTCTACCTGTGCCATAGAAACTTGCTGCTTTAGCCATTTTCAAATTCTCCTTTCAGATTAGAATGTAAGTACTTCAGGCTTCTGAGCTGCGTGCTCGTGCTCAGGACCTGCGTATACGTGAAGCTTTGTGTACATCTGTCTTCCAAGAGAACCCTTGGGAAGCATTCCCTTAACAGCATGCTCGATAACACGCTCAGGGTGTGACTCCATCATCTGACGAAGTGTGAACTCCTTATGGTGTCCAACGTAATCTGTGTGGTGCCAGTACATCTTCTGGTCCATCTTCTTACCTGAAACTTTAATCTTATCAGCATTGATAACGATTACATAATCACCTGTATCAATGTTGGGTGTATAAATCGGCTTGTTCTTTCCTCTAAGTACGTTAGCTACGTTAGAAGCAAGACGACCGAGTGTCATATCTGTTGCGTCTACAACATACCATTTCTTCTCTACAGAAGAAGCATTAGGCATATATGTGTTCATTCTAATTACCTCCATAACCAGTTAACAGTATAAATCTCTGGTGCGATGAACCCTTCACCTGATCCATTCGCTTGTATATATAGATGCACGCCTCATAACTTACCGGGATTACTTGGCGATTATCGTCACACAGTCATATATTATATGCTCATTTCTTTCAATTTGTCAACCTCAAATCTACCCAAAAAGGCACAAAATTACTGAAGTTAGAAAAATTTTATAAATCCTCCGGGAACTCATATTTTATAAGGAAAAGTCCCTGTGGGGGAGCTGTTGGTCCTGCGGCGGATCTGTCCATGGCTTCGATCATAGTTTTCATGTCAGAGGGCTCGCCTTTTCCTCGGCCGATTTCCATCAGAGTCCCTGCAATTATCCTCACCATGTTATATAAAAAGCCGTTGCCAACTATTTTTATGGTTATCTCATCGCCCTGTCTTGTCACCTCTGCGGATATTATCCTTCTGACATGGCTAAGAGCCTGTGAACCCGCTGCACAAAAGCTTGTAAAATCATATTCACCCACCAGGTACTTGGCAGCCTCATTCATCCTGCTTTCATCAAGAGGATAGCTGTTATGGCATGCGTACAGCCTCTTGGTCGGGATCATCGTCTTTACATTTAAAATGCGGTATTCGTAGGTCTTTTCAGACAGGCACTTTCTTGGGTGGAATCCCAGGGGTACTTCCCTGGACTCCATTATCCTGACATCTTCGGGAAGTCTGTTATTAAGGGCCGGTGCAAAGCTTGCAGGGGGTATAGTGGACTCGGTGCTAAAAACGACCACATTCCCATAAGCATGCACGCCCGCATCTGTCCTACTGGCGCCGATTATCTCGGTATCTTCGCCGGTCAGTCCGTCTATTGCTGTTTTTAGAACTCCTTCGATCGTTGCCGTGTTCTCCTGAAAAGCAAATCCATGATAGTTTGCTCCATCATAGGCAACTGTCAGCATAATGTTTTTCAACTTAATTCCTATTCCTCACGAAAATTCAAAAGGTCATTTTCAAAAAATGATGCCTATAGCTATCATCAGGCACAAATACAGTAAAATCACCAGATATGCGGCAAAATCGGTGCCATGATAAATGAGGGGCTTCATCTTGGTTCTGCCCTCGCCGCCGCGGTAGCATCTCGCTTCCATGGCCATTGCCAGGTCATTCGCACGTCTGAATGCAGATATGAAAAGCGGTACGAGAAGCGGAATCAGGCTCTTTGCTCTCTGAACCAGTGAACCGCTCTCAAAGTCAGCACCTCTGGCCATCTGCGCCTTCATTATTTTATCTGTCTCTTCCATTAGAATCGGGATGAATCTAAGGGCTATGGACATCATCATAGATATCTCATGTACCGGAACATGAAGCTTTTTAAGGGGCTTCATGAGGCTTTCAAGGCCATCCGTAAGCTGGTTCGGTGTTGTTGTCAGTGTCATGAGGGATGATCCTGTAATTAGGAAAACCAGTCTTACTCCCATCATGATCGCTATCTTCAAACCTTCCTTGGTTATTTTCAGCTTCCAAAATGAAACCAGAGGCTCTCCAGGCGTCAAAAATAGGTTGAACACCATAGTTATAACCAAAAGCATATAAATGGCTCTCATGCCCTTAAAAATGAATTTTACGGGCACCTTGGACAGCACTATCGCAGTAGCCAGAAAAGCCGCTGCAATAATATATCCTATAAAGTTGTCTACTACAAACAGGGATACAATATAAACCAGTGTTGCAACTATTTTCACTCTCGGATCAAGTCTGTGTAGTGTTGAATCCGTCTGATAATATTGTCCCAGTGTTATATCTCTAAGCATTCAGCTCATGCTCCTAACACTCTCATTATTTCATCGGCTGCTTCGTCAATTGTCGTCGCATCCGTAGCCACAGGGATACCTGCATCCCTGAGCTCCTGCATAACGTATGTAACCTGGGGAGCCGCAAGTCCTATCTCTTCAAGCTCCTTGTAATGTGAAAAGACTTCCTTAGGCTCGCCATCATATAGTGCTTCGCCCTTATTCATAACGATTATTCTTTCCACATAATTGGCCACATCCTCCATACTATGAGAAACCAGTATGACGGTTATTCCCATATTTTCATGAAGATCTGCTATCAGGTTCAGTATTTCGTCCCTTCCCTTGGGGTCAAGACCCGCTGTGGGCTCATCAAGTATCAGTACGTCAGGTTTCATTGCCAGAACTCCGGCTATCGCTACCCTTCGCTTTTGTCCTCCGGAGAGGTCAAAGGGCGACTGATAAAAAGATTCATCAGGAAAACCGACCTTTTTTAATGCATCATAAGCTCTAAGCTCCACTTCCTTCTGCGGAAGTCCCAGATTCTTAGGTCCAAAGCATACGTCCTGGAAACAGTTTATCTCAAAAAGCTGATGCTCAGGGTACTGGAACACCAGTCCAACCTTGGCTCTCAGTTCCTTCCTGTTATACTCTTCATCGTTTATGTCTTTTCCATTGAAATAGACGGAGCCGGAAGTAGGCTTCATCAGTCCGTTAAGGTGCTGAACCAGCGTCGATTTTCCGGAGCCTGTATGCCCGATCAGCCCTATAAACTGCCCGTCAGGTATCTGCAGTGAGATATCCTTAAGAGCGGCCTTGGACATGGCTGTATCAGGATTATATATGTAATTTACATGATCAAGTATTATTGCCATTTTGTACCGGTTGCTTTCTTCAACGCATTTATCAGTTCTTTTCTATCAAGTATTCCATCAGGAATGTTGAGTCCTCGCTTCTGAAGCTCATGTGCAAGTAATGTCACCTGCGGAACTCCCAGACGAAGCTCCTTTAATTTGTCCACCTGCGAAAAGATCTCTCTTGGCGTACCCTGCATGGTAACATGCCCTTTATCCATTACAAAGACCTTGTCTGAATAGATAACCTCTTCCATGTAATGAGTGATAAGAATAATGGTTATTCCCTCAACCTCATTAAGTGCACGGGCTGCTCGGATGACTTCTTTACGACCGTTAGGATCGAGCATGGCTGTCGGCTCATCGAAGATGATGCATTTAGGGTGCATCGCAATAACGCCGGCGATTGATACTCTCTGCTTCTGTCCTCCTGAAAGGTGGTTTGGAGAGTTTTTCCTGTACTCGTACATTCCTACAGCCTTGAGGCTCTCCTCAACTCTCTCCCATATCTCTTCCGTGGGGATTCCCATGTTCTCAGGGCCAAATCCCACATCCTCCTCAACAATCTGACCTATGATCTGATTGTCCGGATTCTGGAAAACCATTCCGGCATCCTGTCTGATGTCCCAGATGTTCTTGTTTTCCAATGTATTCAGGCCATCAACCCAGACTGTACCTTCTGTCGGGAACAGCAAAGCATTGAAATGCTTGGCCAATGTTGATTTACCTGAACCGTTATGACCAAGGATGGAAATAAATTCGCCCTGATTGACTTCAAGGTTTACTCCATCTACAGCAGTAGTTATGCCTTCGACATTACCTTCCTCGTCACGTCTTATATATTCAAATGTAAGGTTCTCCGTGCGGAGCATCTTCTCTGAACTCATGTTACCTCACAATATAAAATGTCATACCAATTAAATAGTGTACTATTTAGCGAATGCAGCTATAACCTATCGCTGTACATCCTATCTATTTTATTATATGGAGTTGTGAAAAACAAGCGCATATATGCTATGATATACACATGTTTGAACAATATATTAAGCCAGCACTTATACTGATCGCTGCCATTGTTGTATGCGCAGTTTTGGCACGGTCACTCAGTGGAAACGAAACCCTTGCAGAATATGCCCAGAAGCACCCTGAAATCGCTTATGGAGGAAGCGATAATAGCAATGATGCTGATTCTGATATCGCTGTTTCCGAAGGAAATGTATCTGATGCTGATCAATAAAAATTTACATAAAAAGAGCGGTCATCACTGACCGCTCTTTATTATAAGTAATGTTCGAATTAAACGAGCTCAAGAACAACCATCATAGCTGCATCGCCCTTACGCTGACCGATCTTAACGATTCTTGTGTAACCACCGTTACGGCTTGCGTACTTAGGACCATACTCTGTGAAAAGCTTCTCAACAAGGTCGATCTGCTTTGTGTTCTTCTTTCTTCCAGCTGCTGCCTTCGGAACCTCAGTTACAGGATAAAGAGTCTTGAGGATCTGTCTTCTAGCGTGCATACGTGAAGGCTTATCCTTTTTGATCTCCTTCTGAACAGTATCATAAACTGTTACCTTTTTGCCATCCTTAACTTCCTTAACGCGCTTGCCGTCCTTGTCCTTACGAGCAACCTTAGCCTCAACAGTAACTGTCTCGTAGTTGTCCATTTCCTTAGCTGCAAGAGCGATGATAGGCTCAACGATCTTCTTTACTTCCTTAGCTCTAGCCTCGGTTGTAACGATCTTTCCGTTGTAAAGGAGCATTGTTGCCTGGTTTCTAAGAAGAGCTCTTCTAGGCTTTGTTGCCTTGCCTAATTTTCTGTACATTGCCATAATAATTTACTTCCTTTCTCAGTCGCAGAATTCCTTCTGCTGTGGTGCATATCAGAATACTCTTTGGTTTTACTTCCGATATGTTGTATGTTTACCTATGAGAATCCGCGTCAGTACACATTGGATTTACCTTCAGCGAATACTTACATTTCATTAGTTCTGATCGTCGCCAGTTCTGAGTGCAAGACCAAGCTCATCAAGCTTTGCAAGCACTTCCTCAAGGGACTTACGTCCAAGGTTACGAACCTTCATCATATCATCGGGAGTCTTGTTTGTAAGCTCCTCAACAGTATTGATGCCAGCTCTCTTGAGGCAGTTGAAAGAACGAACGCTGAGCTCGAGCTCGTCGATGCTCATCTCAAGAACTTTCTCCTTCTCATCATTGTCCTTCTCTACCATAACTTCTGCAGTCTTGGCATTCTCAGACAGATCGATGAAGAGGCTAAGATGCTCACTAAGAACCTTTGCAGCAAGGCTTACAGCCTCATCGGGAGCAAGTGTTCCGTTAGTGTGAACATCAAGTGTCAGCTTATCATAGTCAGTTACCTGACCTACACGTGTATTTTCAACACTGACATTTACACGTTCTACAGGTGTATAGATAGAATCTACAGCAATAACGCCGATAGGAAGATCAGCAAGCTTATTCTTGTCTGAGCTTACATATCCTCTACCCTTTGTGATGGTAAGCTCCATGTAAAGCTTAGCATCTTTTCCGGACAATGTTGCGATAACCTGCTCAGGGTTTGTGATCTCGATATCCTGATCTACCTGAATATCAGCAGCTGTAACAACGCCTTCGCCAGTAAACTCGATGTATGCTGTCTTAGGCTCGTTTGTCTCAGAATTATTGCGGATTGAGAGATTCTTGATATTCATTATGATTTCAGTAACATCTTCCTTTACTCCGGGAATAGAACTGAACTCATGAAGTACACCTTCGATTTTGACCTGACTTACTGCTGCTCCAGGCAAAGAAGAAAGCATAATTCTTCTAAGAGAATTACCAAGAGTAATTCCGTAACCTCTCTCGAGAGGCTCTACTACGAATCTGCCGTACTTCCTATCCTCTGAAATCTCAGCAACTTCAATATTTGGTCTTTCAAAATCAAACACTGACATACCCTCCTTATGGTTTTATGGTGTTTCTAAATTTAAATAATCCAGAACCGAAGCTTTAGGACTAAAGCCCGGCTCCGTATTATTTTATATTACTTAGAATACAACTCGACGATAAGCATCTCGTCTACAGGAACGTCGATTACTTCTCTTGAAGGGAATTCTTTTACTGTACCACTAAGGTTATCCTTGTTTACATCAAGCCACTCAGGAACGATTCTGCCTGCTGTGATCTCTGCGATATCCTTGAATCTCTGGATGCTTCTAGCAGCTTCCTTAACTTCAATAACATCACCAGCCTTGATGAGATATGAAGGAACGTTTACAACCTTACCATTTACTGTGATGAACTTGTGAAGAACAACCTGTCTAGCTTCTCTTCTTGTTCTTGCAAAGCCCATACGGAAAATTACGTTATCAAGTCTGCGCTCAAGAAGAACCATGAGGTTTTCACCAGTCTGACCCTTCTGACGATCTGCCTTATCGTAGTAGTTACGGAAAGGCTTCTCAAGAACGCCATAGATGAACTTAGCCTTCTGCTTCTCACGGAGCTGAAGTCCATACTCGCTCATCTTCTTGTTTGCTCTGCTGTTTGTTCTCTTGGACTTCTTGTCATATCCAAGGAATGTAGGATCCAAATCAAGTGATCTGCATCTCTTAAGTACTGGAACTCTGTTTACTGCCATTATTGGCTCCTTTCTTGTTCAGGAAAATCCTGACTGTTGTTTACAGCACGGTATATCAAATGTGCCTTCTTCCAACGAGTAAAAGTTAATAGTATCTATATATTTCAACAGAGCCAGACGTAAAAACGCAGGCTCTGATGAAAAGCAAAATAGGATTATACTCTGCGGCGCTTGGGCGGGCGGCATCCGTTATGAGGTACGGGAGTTACATCCGTAATACTGGTAACAGTAAGACCACTTGCAGCAAGAGCTCTGATAGCAGCTTCTCTTCCTGAACCCGGTCCCTTTACAAAGACATCAACAGTCTTAAGGCCGTGAATAAGTGCAGCCTTTGTTGCTGTCTCTGCAGCCATCTGTGCAGCATATGGAGTAGATTTCCTTGAACCTTTAAAGCCAAGACCACCAGCACTTGCCCAGCTAAGAGCATTACCTGCAGCATCTGTCAATGTAACGATTGTGTTATTGAAAGATGACTGAATATGTGCCTGTCCGTGTTCAACGTTTTTCTTGACACGCTTCTTAGTTTTAGAAGCATTTGATTTCTGATTTGCCATTTTAAACTAACCTACTTTCTTCCTATGAATAATTCTTAGTTACTGTATAATAAGAGAATTACTTCTTCTTATTAGCGATTGTTCTCTTGGGACCTTTTCTTGTTCTAGCGTTGGTCTTTGTTCTCTGACCACGAACAGGAAGTCCTCTTCTGTGACGGATTCCTCTGTAGCATCCGATCTCTGAAAGACGCTTGATGTTCATAGCGATCTCTCTTCTAAGATCACCTTCTACGTCATAATCATTACCGATAATCTCGGCAATCTTCTTTACTTCATCATCTGTAAGATCACGAACACGTGTATCGGGATTTACATTTGCAGCAGCAAGTATTTTGTTTGAGCTTGTTCTACCAATACCATAGATGTATGTGAGACCAATCTCAACTCGCTTATCTCTGGGTAAGTCTACACCTGCAATACGAGCCATTTTTTTAATTCCTCCATTTAATAAAAAAAATTTAAACTTAATATGTTACTTGTTTGATTGGGGCAAATTACTGAGCCCAATCGGACAGTAGCTTGGTCCGATCTTTCCAATACGCTTGGTATCAAAAAGTAATGTCAAAATGACTCGAATCAGCCCTGTCTCTGTTTGTGCTTAGGGTTTTCGCAAATTACACGAATAACGCCTTTTCTCTTAATAACCTTGCACTTTTCGCACATAGGCTTAACAGAAGACCTAACTTTCATTTGTAACTCCTTTCTGGTATATGCGTACAAAAGGGCATACTTGTACCCTTCAAAAACGACCGCATTCAATAATAACATATATAAATATGAATTACAAGTAGTTTTTTGGTGATTACTTATCACGCCAGATAATTCTTCCTTTTGTAAGATCATAAGGTGAAAGCTCAAGTGTTACCTTATCTCCGGGAAGAATACGAATAAAGTTCTGTCTGAGTTTTCCACTGATGTGGGCAAGTACTATATGTCCGTTCTCAAGTTCAACTCTGAACATTGTGTTCGGAAGCTTCTCAACAACTTTTCCTTCAATTTCAATTACATCTGCTTTAGACATTTAAATTAACCTCACTTCTATATTACATTTACATCGTTCATTTTATGATTGTCAGTATCTCAGGTTCTCCGTCCGGAGTTATTGCTATTGTATTCTCATAATGGGCTGCTGGTGAACCGTCCAAAGTAACTACGGTCCAGTCATCATCAAGGAAAGCAATTTTCCTTTTACCCAATGTGATCATAGGCTCTACACAGAGCGTCATACCCGGCTGTAACAGGATTCCTCTTCTGAACTGCCTATAATTCGGAATATATGGTTCCTCGTGAAGGGATGTGCCGATACCGTGACCTGTCAGCTCCCTTACTATTCCATATCCGAAGGGCTTAATATACTTATCTATAGCCTTTGATATATCGTAAAGATGATTCCCGGCCTTTGCGTATTTTATGCCTTCAAAAAAGCTTTGCTGTGTAACTTCCATAAGCTTTTGAACTTCGGGAGATACATTACCTACTCCCCAGGTTCTTGCAGCATCTGAATGATATCCTTTATATATAAGACCTGTATCGAAGGAAACAATGTCTCCTTCCTTTAATATGGTCTCGGCTTTAGGTATTCCGTGAACGACCTCGTCATTCACGGAAATACATACTGAAGCCGGATAGCCTTCATAATTTTTGCAGTTTGGTATACCACCACGACTGCGAATTGCCTCTTCACCGATAGCATCAAGCTCAAGTGTGGAGATACCCGGTCTGAGCGCATCATGCAGAACTTCATGTACCTGTGCCAGGAGCTGCCCGGCATGTCTCATGAGGTTCAATTCTTCGTCCGTTTTAATTGTTACCGGCATTACTTAAGACCTCGCAAATTAACCGAGAATACCTGTAATTTCATTAAATACTTCCTGCATGTCCTTAGTGCCATCAACTGTCTTAAGAATGTTCTTCTTTGTATAGTAGTCGATGAGGGGCTGTGTCTGCTCATGATATACGCTAAGACGGTTCTTAACTGTCTCCGGCTTATCGTCATCTCTCTGAACAAGCTCACTGCCACATGTATCGCAGATACCTTCCTGCTTCGGAGGGATATGCTCGATGTGGTATGTAGCACCACACTTAAGGCATGCTCTTCTTCCAGACATTCTTCTGATGATGTTCTCATCCGGAACATCAACGTTTATAGCATAATCAACCTTGTCGCCAAGTTTTGTAAGTTCCTTATCAAGTACGTCTGCCTGAGGAATTGTTCTCGGGAATCCATCAAGAACATATCCGTTCTTGCAATCATCCTGAGCAACTCTGTCAAGAAGGATCTCAACAGTAAGTTCATCCGGAACAAGCTGTCCCTTATCCATGAACTCCTTTGCCTTCTTACCAAGCTCTGTACCGTTTTTGATATTTGCTCTGAAAATATCCCCTGTAGAAATGTGAGGAACACTGTACTTGTCAGCGATCATCTTAGCCTGTGTTCCTTTACCCGCACCGGGTGCACCTAACATAATAATCTTCATACTTGTTTCGCTCCTGTTATTTTACTAATTGTAAGCAATAAGAGGTTAGGAAGCATACTTATAGTATGCTCCGAAACCTCTCATTTTTTAATCATCTAAAAAACCTTTATAATTACGTACCAACATCTGTGATTCAATCTGTTTCACCGTTTCAAGAATAACACTTACAACAATGATAAGGCTCGTACCACCGAAGGATACGTTTGCTCCGAACACACCATTAAAGAAGATAGGAAGGACACCGATAATGGTAAGTCCAACTGCACCAATGAAAATGATGTAGTTCAGAATGTTTGTTAAATAATCACTGGTGGGCTTTCCAGGACGAATACCAGGAATAAATCCACCCTGCTTTTTCATATTGTCCGCAATTTCAAGCGGATTAAATGTGATCGATGTATAGAAATATGCAAAGAATATAAGCAGTAAAACATATACAACAAGTCCAATTGAATACTTCAAATTGGAAGGATCACACCAATAGCTTTGATTCAAGTACTTAAGGATCTCGCTCCACGCTCCTGTTCCCTTATAGCCAACGAGCTGACTGATAATGATAGGGAACTGGAAGAGGGACATCGCAAAGATAATAGGCATTACACCTGCGGTATTAACCTTAAGCGGAATTTCTGAGTGGTTTCCGCCGTAGGTTTTTCTCCCCTGAATCTTTTTTGCATACTGTACCGGAATTCTACGCTCAGCGCCGTTAAGAAGAACAACGAGAACGACCATTGCAACTATAACAGCAACAATGATGATTACGGATACAACCCCCCTGGCAATATTTTTGCCTGTAACAAACTGTGTGAACAGGCTCATCAAATCGGAAGGCATCCTTGAGATAATGTTGATAGTCAGGACTATTGAAATACCATTTCCTACACCATTATCTGTGATGCGCTCACCGATCCACATAAGGAATGCACTGCCGGCGGTAAGCGCTGCAACGATCTCAACTACATACAGAGGTGACTTCTCAATAAGGAAGTTACTTCTGTAGAAGCCGATTGCCATAGCTACTGACTCGATAAGAGCAAGTGCTACAGTAATGTAACGAGTGAGTGCTGCAAGCTTCTTTCTTCCATCCTCGCCATCACGCTGCCATTCCTCAAACTTAGGAATAGCAATCGTGAGAAGCTGGATAATAATGGAAGATGTGATATAAGGTGTAATATTGAGTGCCAAAATTGACATATTCTCAAATGATCCACCTGTAAATCGATCCATAAAACCAAAGGCATTGTTTTCGGATAATTCAGCAAACCACTGCTGGAAGACTGTTACGTTCATTCCAGGCACGGGTATTGCTGAGCCAAGTCTGATCACCAAAAGCATTGCAAATGTGAACAGTAACTTTAATCGTATATCTTTGATTTTGAATGCATTCTTAATGGTTGTGAACATCAAATCACCTCTGCCGTTCCCCCAAGAGCTTCGATTTTCTCCTTAGCAGATGCACTATATGCATTTACCTTAACCGTAAGCTTTTTGGTAAATTCACCGTTTCCAAGTATCTTAACACCATCATACTCGTGCTTGATGATGCCCTTATCCTTAAGTGCCTGAATGTCAACGACGCTGTCGTTATCAAAGCACTCAAGTGAACTTACATTAATAGCTTCGATCTTCTTAGAGTTAATGTTCTTAAATCCCCTCTTAGGAAGACGACGGAACAGAGGCATCTGTCCACCTTCAAATCCCGGTCTGGGAGCACCTGAACGAGCCTTCTGTCCTTTGTGTCCCTTACCTGCAGTCTTGCCATTTCCTGAGCCATGACCGCGGCCTCTTCTGAAATTGTCATTCTGAACAGAACCCTCGGCAGGTCTCAAATTAGATAATTCCATGACTTTCCTCCTTTATTAGTTCAGTTCTTCAACCTTAACAAGGTGTCTGATCTGCTGGATCTGACCTCTGGTTGCAGAGTTATCCGGCAGTTCAACACTGCTGTTAAGCTTCTTAAATCCCATTGATTTTACCGTAGCAACCTGCTTCGGAACAGCACCAATAGTGGACTTAACCAATGTGATTTTAAGCTTCTTTCCACTTTCTTTATTAGCTGCCATTGATTTTCTCCTTTACTAGATGTTGCTTACTATTAAGCGATTACTTCGTCTACAGACTTACCACGCTTCTTAGCAACTTCTTCCGGTGTCTTAAGGTTTGCAAGACCATTGATGGTTGCATAAACTACGTTCTGCTTGTTGTTAGAACCAAGTGACTTTGTACGAATGTTCTTGATTCCAGCAAGCTCACATACTGAACGAGCAGGACCACCAGCGATGATACCTGTACCTTCCGGGGATCTCTTAAGAAGAACCTCAGCGGAACCGAACTTACCAACGAAATCATGTGTAATACTGTTGTTCTCATCAAGCGGAACTGTGATGAGGTTCTTAGTTGCGTCCTCCTTACCCTTACGGATAGCATCCGGAATTTCAGTGGACTTACCAAGGCCTACACCTACATGACCGTTTCCGTCACCTACAACAACGAGTGCGGTGAACTTCATGTTACGTCCACCCTTAACAACCTTTGTAACTCGCTTGATGGTAACGACTTTATCTGTTAATTCAAGCTGACTTGCATCAACGATTGTACGCTTCATTATCTTTCTCCCTTCCTTAGAATTCTAAGCCTGCTTTTCTGGCTGCCTCAGCCAGTGCTGCTACCTTACCATGGTAGATGTAACCGCCTCTGTCGAAAACAACAGCCTTGATACCTTTCTCCATTGCTCTCTTAGCAACAACATCACCAACGTATGCAGCGGCCTCAACATTATCTGTAACCTTAAGAGCTGACTTAATGTCCTTCTCAAGTGTGGAAGCAGAAACGAGTGTCTTACCGGCAACATCATCGATAACCTGAGCATACATATGATTATTACTTCTGAAAACTGCAAGGCGCGGTCTTTCAGCAGTGCCGCTAAAACGATTGCGAATTCTCAGATGCTTCTTTTCGCGACTCTTCTGTCTGGATTCTTTACTAACCATTTTTTACTCTCCTTATCTCTTACTTCTTACCGGTCTTACCAACCTTGCGGCGGATAACTTCATCAGCGTACTTGATTCCCTTGCCCTTATACGGCTCAGGAGCTCTCTTCTCTCTGATGATTGCTGCATGCTGGCCAACCTTTTCTTTATCTATTCCCTTGACGATAATTGCATTACCTTCAACGACTGTCTCGATTCCTTCAGGATCATCGAGCTCAACCGGATGTGAATAACCAAGGGTTAAGGTGAGTTTCTTACCAGTCTTGGCTGCTCTATAACCTACACCATTAACTTCAAGCTTCTTCTCATAGCCATCTGTAACACCAACAACCATGTTATTCAGAAGACTTCTTGAAAGTCCGTGAAGCGCTCTGGTCTTCTTCTGATCGTCAGGTCTCTTAACTTCGATCTGACCGTCTTTCTGCTCGAACTGCATCTCTGCAGGGAAAACTCTCTCAAGAGTGCCCTTAGGACCCTTAACAGTCACCTTATTATTTTCTGCAACTTCTACTGTTACGCCAGCAGGAATTGCGATTGGCATTTTTCCAATTCGTGACATGCCCGTACCTCCAATTTACCATACAAATGCAAGAACTTCACCACCAACCTGAAGCTCTCTTGCTTTTTTATCAGTTACAACACCCTGGTTTGTAGAAATGATAGCGATTCCGAGGCCACCAAGTACTCTCGGGAGCTCATCTCTACCTGCGTATACACGAAGACCAGGCTTGGAAATTCTCTTCAAACCGGTGATAACTTTATCGTTTCTGTCAGCACCGTACTTAAGTGTGATGTGAAGGTTCTTGAAACCATTCTCTTCAACAACATCAAGTTTCTTAATATAACCTTCGTCAAGAAGAATGTTTGCGATAGCAAGCTTCATCTTTGAAGAAGGAACGTCAACTGTATCGTGCTTTGCAGTGTTTGCATTACGAATTCTTGTAAGCATATCTGCAATAGGATCATTCATTGCCATTTTGAAAAAGCCTCCTTAATTTTCTATTATTGCTCCGCCTTACTGTGCCTGCATGCACAGAGACACGAAGCCGCAATGTTTTAATAAATTACCAACTAGCCTTACGTACACCCGGGATCTCACCCTTGTAAGCTAACTCACGGAAACAAATTCTGCAGATTCCGTATTTTCTAAGATAAGCATGAGGACGACCGCAAATTCTGCAACGGTTGTATGCACGTGTTGAAAACTTGGGTTTCATCTGCTGCTTTACCTTCATGGATAATTTAGCCATGTGTTCGATTCCTCCTTAATTACTTAGCGAAAGGCATGTTGAAGAGTGTTAAAAGCTCACGAGCCTCTTCATCAGTCTTGGCAGTTGTTGTGAAGATGATATCCATACCTCTTGTCTTGTCTACCTTATCGTACTCGATCTCAGGGAAGATGAGCTGCTCTTTGATACCAAGAGCATAGTTTCCTCTGCCATCGAATGCGTTCGGGTTAACACCACGGAAGTCGCGGACACGAGGAAGTGCAAGGTTAACGAGGCGATCCATGAACTCGTACATCTTCTCACCACGAAGAGTTACTTTACATCCGATCGGCATACCCTCTCTTATCTTGAAGTTAGCGATGGACTTCTTTGCCTTTGTATAAACAGGCTTCTGACCGGAGATGATCTGCATATCGTTTGCAGCGTTCTCAAGAACCTTAGCGTTCTCCTTAGCTTCTCCTACAGCCATATTGATTACGATCTTGTCGAGCTTCGGAACTTCCATAACATTCTTGTAACCGAACTTCTTTGTCATAGCGCTCACGATCTCGTCTTTATATAAATCCTTATATCTACTCAAAGCTCCTTACCTCCTTTCCTTATCAGTCAATGACATCACCAGTTGATTTAGCGATGCGGACCTTCTTGCCGTCCTCAACCTTGAAACCAACACGTGTTGCCTTTCCCTTATGAACATACATAACGTTGGAGATGTCCATGGGAGCTTCCTGCTGAATGATACCACCGTTGGGGTTAGATGCAGAGGGCTTTGTGTGCTTTGTGATCATGTTAGCACCCTCAACTACTACCTTACCATTCTTTGTGTCAACGGAGAGTACCTTGCCTTCTTTATCTTTGCTCTTACCAGCGATAACCTTAACGGTATCGCCCTTCTTAATCTTACTTGTAGACATTCGGTGCCTCCTTATAATACTTCCGGAGCGAGAGAAAGAATCTTCATGTACTTCTTGTCACGAAGCTCTCTTGCAACGGGTCCAAAAATACGAGTTCCCTTCGGGTTACCTTCATCGTTGATGATAACTGCAGCGTTCTCATCGAAACGGATGTAAGAACCATCCTTACGGCGAGTCTCTTTAACAGTACGTACTACAACTGCCTTAACAACATCACCCTTCTTTACAACGCCGCCTGGTGTTGCTTCTTTGACCGAAGCAACAACTACATCGCCGATTCTCGCATATCTTCTTGTAGAACCGCCCATAACACGAATTGTCAAAAGCTCTTTTGCACCAGTGTTATCAGCAACTCTAAGTCTGCTTTCCTGCTGAATCATGTTATTTCTCCTTTATAATCAACTATCAGCTAATTACTTAGCACGCTCAATAATCTGAACCAGTCTCCATCTCTTATCTTTAGAGATCGGTCTTGTTTCCATAACCTTGACTGTATCACCTATACGGCACTCATTGTTCTCATCATGAGCCTTCAGCTTATAGGTTCTTTTTACGATCTTCTTGTAAAGAGGATGCTTTACATGATCTTCGATGGAAACAACGATGGTCTTATCCATCTTATCGCTTGTTACTTTACCAACACGCGTTTTTCTTAAATTTCTTTCCACGATATACTCCTTTCAGGATTCCATTACTGTGCTGCGTTCTGAGTGATCACAGTCTGAATTCTAGCAATATTCTTTCTAACCTCTTTAATTCTTGCTGTGTTATCCAGCTGGTTAGTTGCATTCTGGAATCTCAGATTAAAAAGTTCCTTTTTAGCTGATACAAGCTCCTGGCTGAGTTCCTCAGCAGACTTAGCTTTCAGCTCTTCTACATACTTATTAGTTTTCATTGGATGCACCGCCTTCCAAATCAGCCTTTGAAACGATCTTGCACTTGCAAGGAAGTTTGTGTGTTGCAAGACGAAGTGCTTCTCTTGCAACTTCTTCATCGACTCCGCCGATTTCAAACATTACACGTCCAGGCTTAACAACTGCTACCCAGTAATCTACAGAACCCTTACCGGAACCCATACGAGTTTCAGCAGGCTTTGCTGTAACAGGCTTGTCAGGGAAAATCTTGATCCAAACCTGACCACCACGCTTGATGAAACGAGTCATAGCGACACGGGCTGCCTCGATCTGATTTGAACGAATCCAGCAGGGCTCAAGCGCTACTATTCCATACTCACCGTATGCAATTGTGTTGCCGCGTGTAGCCTTACCAGCCATAGAACCGCGGAACTGCTTACGATGCTTTACTCTCTTCGGCATTAACATTATTTATCGCTCCCTTCCTTATCTGAATTCTCGGATGCTTTGGTGGGAAGTACTTCACCCTTATAGATCCATACCTTAACACCAACCTTACCATAGGTTGTATCTGCCTCAGCAAATCCATAATCAATATCTGCTCTAAGTGTCTGAAGCGGGATTGTGCCCTCGCTGTAGAACTCGCTACGAGCGATATCAGCACCACCAAGACGTCCGCTGCAGCATGCCTTGATACCCTGTGCATCTGTCTTCATTGTTCTGCTCATGCAAGACTTCATAGCACGACGGAAGGATACACGGTTCTCAAGCTGCTGTGCGATATTCTCTGCAACAAGCTGAGCGTCCTTATCGGGCTTCTTGATTTCTTTAATATCAACAAGAACCTTCTTGTCTGTAAGCTTTGAAAGCTCTTTCTTTGTAACTTCGATCTCAGCACCACCCTTACCGATAACGAAACCGGGCTTAGCTGTGTAAACGATAACCTTAACGCGATCGGATGCTCTCTCGATCTCGATCTTGGAGATACCAGCTGCGTAAAGCTTCTTCTTCAGAAACTTTCTGATCTTGTAATCTTCAACAAGGTTGTCTGCGAACTCATTGTTCTCTGCGTACCATTTGGAATCCCAATCTGCAATGATGCCGACTCTGAGGCCATGAGGATTAACTTTCTGTCCCATTGAACTTACTTTCTCCTTTCTTATCTCTCATCCAGAATTACAGTCAAATGGCTTAATCTCTTCTGAATTCTGTAAGCTCTACCCTGAGCTCTAGGCTGAATTCTCTTCATAATCGGGCCATTGCTTGCATTGCACTCTGCAATGTACAGATTTGCTCTGTTCATGCCGTTGTTGTTCTCAGCATTTGCGATTGCAGAATTAAGTAACTTATAAATAACGCTGGAAGCGTATCTCGGATTGTACTCCAGGATAGCAAGTGCTGTCTCAACGTCTTTACCCCTGATGGCATCCATTACGAAGCATGCCTTCTGAACAGGGATTCTTGCGTAAGATAATTTTGCTGAAGGTCTTGAATCCTTCTGAGCATTTCTCTCTCTCTTTACTTGAGATCTATGTGCTGTTGCCATAGATTTGCCTCCTTTCAATGTTGAACCAAGTCACACGGACTTAGCGAACTCCGCCCTTCTTCTCGGCACCTGCGTGACCTCTGTAGGTTCTTGTAGGAACGAACTCACCAAGCTTGTGACCAACCATATCTTCCGTTACATATACCGGAATATGCTTTCTTCCGTCATGAACAGCGATTGTGTGTCCAACGAAGGAAGGGAAAATCGTGGAACGACGGGACCATGTCTTAACGATTTGCTTCTGATTCTCTGCATTCATTGCATCGATCTTCTTAAGCAGACTAGCATCTGCGAAAGGTCCCTTTTTAAGTGATCTAGACATTGTCATTCTCCTTTTCTATCAATCAGGCACCAATTACTTGATTGCCTTACCATCTCTTCTTCTAATGATCATCTTGTTAGAAGCCTTTTTCTTCTTACGTGTCTTGTAACCAAGAGCAGGCTTACCCCAAGGTGTGCTAGGGCCAGAACGACCGATAGGTGCTCTACCTTCACCACCACCGTGCGGGTGATCATTCGGGTTCATAACTGATCCACGAACTGTAGGACGGATGCCCATGTGACGCTTACGACCAGCTTTACCGATGTTGATAAGGTTATGATCAATGTTACCAACTGTACCGATTGTTGCACGACACTCGATCGGAACAAGTCTCATCTCGCCTGAAGGAAGACGAAGTGTTGCATACTTACCTTCTTTAGCCATGAGCTGAGCAGAGTTACCAGCTGAACGAACAAGCTGACCACCTCTACCGGGATAAAGCTCGATGTTGTGTACGCTTTCACCGACAGGAATGTTTGCAAGAGGGAGGCAGTTACCAATACGAACCTCGGCTGCAGGACCATTCATGATTGTCATGCCATCCTTAAGTCCCTGAGGAGCAAGGATGTAAGCCTTTGTGCCATCCTCATACTCAAGCAGTGCGATGTTTGCAGTTCTGTTAGGATCGTACTCGATACCGATAACCTTTGCTGTGCACTCATCTTTATAACGCTTGAAGTCGATGATTCTGTATTTTCTTCTTCCACCGCCACCGCGATGTCTTACAGTAATTTTACCCTGGTTGTTACGTCCAGCCTTTGAATTCTTAGAAACAAGAAGGCTCTTCTCAGGAGTTGACTTTGTGATCTCTGAGAAATCAGAACCTGTCATATTTCTTCTGGACGGTGTATATGGGCCGTATTTCTTAATTCCCATGATAATCTCCTTTTTTGTTATCACGCACGGTTGTTAACCCGGATCCGGACTTTGTTTTGATCCTGTGCGTATAGTTAATTAGTTATTATCAAAGTCCCTGGAAAATCTCGATGTCCTTGCTGTCTGCAGTAAGCTGTACGATAGCCTTCTTGATCTTAGCAGTTCTACCGTAAGTCATTCCGCGTCTCTTAAGCTTGCCGTTTGCGTTAAGTGTGTTTACCTTAGAAACCTTAGCGCCTTCGAACATCTTCTCAACTGCTTCCTTTATCTGAGTCTTGTTAGCTTCAGGATGAACGAAGAAAGTGTATTTCTTTTCGCCCATGGCATTCATGCTCTTCTCTGTAAGTACAGGCTCAAGGATTACGTCATAGTACTGTAATGCTGCCATTATGCATACACCTCCTCAATCTTTGCAACTGCGTCCTTTGTAAGAACGAGTGTATGAGCGTTTACGATATCATATACATTGATTGTGTTTGTAAGCGCTGTCTTAACCTCAGCGAGGTTCTTTGCAGACTTAACAACCTTAGCGTCGTTCTCAGCAACAACAACGAGTGCCTTGCGAGTAGCCTTGAGGTTGTTCATAACCTCTGCAAACTTCTTTGTCTTGAACTCATCCATCTTAAGCTCGTCAAGAACGATAAGCTTATTGTTCTGAACCTTATCTGTAAGTGCAGACTTAAGTGCTGCTCTCTTCTCCTTCTGGTTCATCTTGAAAGAGTAATCTCTCGGAACGGGAGCGAATACTACACCGCCGCCTGTCCACTGAGGAGATCTTGTTGAACCCTGTCTAGCATGACCGGTTCCCTTCTGTCTCCAAGGCTTACGACCACCTCCGCTAACTTCGGAACGTGTCTTTGCCTTCTGTGTACCCTGACGATTGTTAGCAAGCTGCTGAACGATTGCCAGATGTACAAGATGTTCATTAACTTCAACTCCGAAAATGGCATCATTAAGATCGATGCTGCCAACTTCTTTGCCTTCCATATTGTAAACAGATACGTTAGCCATCTGTATGTTCCTCCTTTCGAAAAGTTTATGCCTCAACCTTTGTGGTTTCCTTGATTGTTACAAGTCCCTTCTTAGGTCCGGGTATTGCGCCCTTAACAAGGATCAGATTCTTATCAGCATCTACGCGAACAACTTCAAGATTCTGAACTGTTACTTTAACGCTTCCCATGTGACCAGGCATTCCTTTTCCCTTGAATACACGGCTCGGATCAGAACTGGATCCGTTAGAACCCTGATGACGGTGGAACTTAGAACCATGGGCCATAGGTCCTCTGTGCTGACCATTCTTCTTGATAGCGCCCTGGAATCCCTTACCCTTGGAAGTTGCTGTAGCGTCGATCTTATCACCAGCGGCGAAGATGTCTGCCTTAATCTCGCTTCCAAGCTCATACTCAGCTGCGTTCTCAAACTTGAACTCGCGAACGAATCTCTTGCATGATACGCCAGCCTTCTTGAAGTGACCCTGCTGAGCCTTGTTTACACCATGTGCATGTACGATTGTCTTCTTGCCGTTCTTGTCTCTGTTGATGATCTTTTCTTTCTTATCAACATAGCCAACCTGAACTGCGCTGTAACCATCGTTCTCAACAGTCTTAATCTGTGTTACTACACAGGGGCCTGCCTGAAGAACTGTTACAGGTACAAGTGAACCGTCTTCGTTGAAGATCTGTGTCATACCGATCTTCGTAGCTAAGATAGCCTTCTTCATTGTATTTACCTCCTTATTACATCTACAGCGGATGCTTAAATCGTTCGCAATGTCGCTTCAATTGCTTATTGCAATTCTCCAGTATTACGGCATCATGCGTCTCGCATCATACTAGTAGAGGTTTACATTAGTTACCGATGAATTATTTCATCTTGATGTTGATGTTTACACCTGCGGGCATCTCTAATCTCTGAAGAGCCTCAACTGTCTTAGGTGTAGGTGTGATGATATCAATCAGTCTCTTGTGAGTTCTCTGCTCGAACTGCTCTCTGGAATCCTTGTACTTATGTACAGCACGAAGGATTGTTACTACTTCCTTTTTAGTAGGAAGCGGTACAGGTCCGCTGACCTGAGATCCGTTCTTCTTAACTGTCTCGATGATCTTCTTTGCAGAAGCATCTACGAGCTGATGATCATACGCCTTAAGTGTAATTCTCATTACCTGATTTGCCATAAAAAAAGTCGCCTCCTTTTCGCACTTTAATTAGATAAGTACGACAAGCGGTGACTGTACACTCTCCCGTGTGTGTCATGGACTCAAATTCATCCAATGTTTTCTCACACGTCGTTTCTGCTCGCAAAAGCTCGCAGACATATTGTTTGTACAGTGACTTGTCGTCAGATTGTCTGACCTTAAAGGTCTCTTGACATTCGCTCCACGGAAAACCTGTCTCACTGGATAAGACAGCAACCTCTCGCTTCACAGCTATCATGTCACAGCATGGATTACTATATATCATTTTCCCATTCTATGCAAGTGTTATTTTCAAAATTAATCTCTTTTTATTGAAAATAGGCAATTTTAGCGGTTTAAACTTGATGTTTTTTAATCTTTTTGATGCATACTCTACCATTTTATGCATTTTCAGATAGAATAGGTAAATGTTTCTTCTATATATTAATAGAACAAACGTGGTAAACTTGATTTAGTAACACTCAGAGCATTATACCACTTTAAACAGTTGTGACAATTAGTCTTCTTTAAATATTATGTAGATTCTCATTTTTCATTTCACTATTCAGAACAGTTAATGCAAATTCTTTTCTATATAATAAAGAAGATATCCTGTCAAATCATTTAGCAAGGAGTTATCTCTATGTTTATTGCAGAGAATTGGAAAGATTACGAAGTCATTGATACATCCGGCGGTGAGAAGCTAGAGCGCTGGGGTGACTACATGCTGGTGCGTCCCGATCCCCAGGTTATTTGGAACACCAAGAAAAAGCACATGGGCTGGAAGAAGTGGAACGCCCGCTACCAGAGAAGCAATAAAGGCGGCGGCGAATGGGACTTCCGTTCACTTCCTGAAGAATGGACCATTAATTATAAGGAACTTACTTTTCATTTAAAGCCCTTCAGCTTTAAGCATACAGGTCTGTTCCCCGAGCAGGCAGCTAACTGGGACTGGTTTTCAGAGCTTATTAAAAATGCTGACAGACCTATCAAGGTCCTGAACCTTTTCGCATATACAGGCGGCGCTACAGTTTCAGCTGCAAAGGCAGGTGCTTGTGTAACACACGTAGATGCAGCAAAGGGTATGGTTCAGTGGGCAAAGGAGAACGCTGCTTCATCCGGTCTTGCTGATGCTCCTATCAGATGGCTCGTAGACGACTGCGGTAAATTCGTTGACCGCGAGATCAGACGTGGCAATCACTATGACGGAATCATCATGGATCCTCCGTCCTACGGCAGAGGCCCCAAGGGTGAGATCTGGAAAATCGAGGACTGTGTATATGACCTTATATTAAGAAGCGTTCAGCTCCTTTCAGATAAGCCTCTGTTTTTCCTTATCAATTCATATACCACAGGTCTGCAGCCAGCAGTTCTTTCCTATATGTTACATACAGCTATCGATCCTCTTCACGAAGGCTCAGTTGAAGCTGATGAGGTTGGCCTTCCCGTTTCATCAAACGGACTCGTTCTTCCCTGCGGTGCAAGCGGAAGATGGACTGCCAAAAACTAAAGCATTACAAAAAGCATTTATATAGGAAGAAATCGAATCACCTAATATAAACAAATCGAGTAGGCTGACTCCTACTCGATTTCGCACACGAACATTCCGCACTTCGTGCTCCATGTTCTTACAACCGGCAAATGAATTTGTATGCAAGCATCCATTCGCTTGCCGGTCTTGTGCAACAAACAAAAATGCCATTACAGTTATCTATAGAAGATTCTGTAATGGCATTCATTTTTTCATATTCAATTAATAATAGAAGGAACTCTACTTTTTTCTCCTTGCAGCCATGGCCTTCTGCTCCGCCTGAATCTCTCTGCGGATGATCTCCATGGTCTCGGAGTCAGCTCTCTCTTCTTCCTCGGTAGGTGTCATTCTGTAAGTTCTTCCGTCACCGGCATCGATCTTCTCACGAATCTGCTGCATACGTCTGTCGAGCTGATTGATAAGATCTGCACTGAACTTAAGATCCTCAGATATGAGGTCAGCATTCTCGATGTCCTTTTTATATTTCATCTTGTGCTCAAGACTCGCCCAGAAATCCATAGCGATGGTTCTAAACTGAACCTCAACCTTCATCATCTCTTTGACATCCGTTAAGAAAATCGGTGTCTCAATAATTAGATGCAGGCTTCGATATCCGCTATCCTTAGGTGTAGCGATATAGTCCTTTTCAACAAGCACGTTTACATCGTCCTGTTTCTTAAGACAGTCGGCAACCATATAAATATCATCAACAAAGGAGCAAATAGCCCTGCAACCGGCAATATCCGATATATTGCTCTCAATATTCTCAATAGAAAAGGGTACGCCCTTGCGATTCAATTTTTCATATATGCTTACGGGAGTTTTAATCCTACTCTTAATACTCTCAAACGGGTTACGATTGTTTTTAAGTGAGAGTTCCTTATTCAAAACCTCCAATTTGGTTCTCACTTCTGATAAAGCACAATCATACTTCATCATCATGATCTGGAATTCTTGCACCTGCCCTCTCATAATGAGCAACTGCTCGATTTCCTTCTGCGATACGTTGCTAACATTCAACAATGACTTCTGCTCATTGGTCATCAGCGTCCTGTCAAGCGACGTCAAGTCAAGATTTCCAATAGCCATGGGCATTCCTCCAAATAACCATTATGCCCCCTCAATTACAATTATATCACTAACATTCAACAAATTATAAACTATCCATAAAGCTTTTATTATGTTACTGCAAAAAGCCCACAAATTTCTAAATAATTTGAAAAAAAGTTACTTTATACGTACTGGCCCTCTGCGGTCATGTCTGCGTAGGAGATAATTCTGTAATTTAAGGTTGCTCTGGGACCTGCAAGTACCTTCAGTTTATCCTGAAGTCTTCTGTGAACGAGCATGCATTCCTCAACACCTGTTCCTGTAAGAAGCACAAGATACTGAGTCCTTGAAAATCTGCAGAAAGCATCGCCGTGACGAAGCGTATCATTTATGGCATCCCTGAGGGACTCCATTCTTCTCTCTGCCTTCTCTTCCTGCCTGATCTCTTTTCCTTCATAGTCAGCGATAGTAAGAAGCAGAAGGAAAACTGTGAGACCGTGTCTCTCCATATTTCTGCTTAAAATATGGTAGGAAGCACTCATTTCAGGGTAAAGGCATTCATACGGTCCGCCTTCTTCCTCTTCATCGTCAATAAGACCACTTTTCAGAGAATTCTCTCCAGCCGCGTCATCCTCGTCGCCCTGTTGGCCTGAGAACGCTGCATCCTGAAGCTCCTGGTAGCAGTTCTGCATATTCTCTGTGGGAGTGATTCCGAGCTCCTCAGCGTAGTATCTGATCATCTCCTCATAGAGAGAGTAAGCCTTGCGGTAATCCTTCATGAGTCTGTACGCATTGATCTCGCCCACCTGCCACTCACAGTCAGGATCGATCTCAGATGCATTATGGAAAATATGAGCCATATTCTCATAGTCGCCATTTGTCATGTAGTACTCTGCAAGGAAATCCACGCACTCTTCATATACGGTTCTGAGATCCTCACTCTTTTTGGAAATCCAGTAAAGCTCATTGAGCTCCGGAAGAAAATCTCCCTTATATATATCGAAGGCTTTTCTGTAATTGATCGCCTTATCTGCGTCCTTGGTCGCTTTCTTGGCACTGCTTATATAACCAAGAAACTCAACGGTATCAGCGTTAGCGTCAATGTTGGGGTCAGTCTTGTACATGCCATCTATGAAGGCAATCACATTGCCTCCGGGAATGCCTGCTTTCTCAGCAACCTTTCTGAACTGATAAATCAGGTTGTTCATACTGTTATTGAGATTACTCTTAACGCTGAGATCCTCTGAATAGATGTCATCCTGAAGGTCTTCCTTCTTCACTCCGGCCGCGCCTGCAGTAAACACTCTTGCAACCAGCTGAATGTACTTGGATGCACGATTTCTTCCAAGAGTAATCTCTTTGCCATTGCACTCAATGCCAAACCCGCCTAATGTTTTGATATAAAGCTTCGTTTTCTTCATTTCCCACACATAACATTGATGTAGCTTCCCCCAAAGCTCTTATAACAACAATGCCTTCTCCCTTTCTGTGTAAATCCGTTTAAAAGTTAGAATATATTATTCCAATTGACAATAATTATACCATGCCTTCACTGTGTATGATAATAAAATATGACATATTTGCAACAAAATGTAAAAATACCCTCAAAAAATGATTTAATACATTCTCAATATTTCTTTATTTTCACAGATAGCCTGCCCTTACGGGTGGATTTCTGGACACCGTCATAAACGAACTTCCCATACCCACGAACGGATACCCTGGCACCTTCTTTTAAGTCATAACCTGCAGAATACGCAGTTTTCCCATCTATGAAAACAGACTCCGATTCAACAAGCTCCTGTGCCTTGCTGCGACTGAGCTTATATACAAGGGCCAGGATAGCGTCAAGTCTCTCGGAAGAAACCGTACCCTCAAGCTCCTTGTATTCAGGAACGATATCGCATTCCTTAGCAGGCACCTCTTTGCACTTCACGGTAGTGTGCTTTATCCTGCACAGCTCATCACATATAAGCTGCGCCACCTCCTTCATGACAAAGACGTAGGCCCTGGTCTGGTCAGTCATGATATCGCCTATCCTGTTGCGCTCGATGCCCATATTCATAAGCGCTCCCAAAAAGTCTCTGTGGGTAAGCTCATCCGCAAACTTTCTGTTTACAGGCTCTATCAGAATGCAGCTGATAACCTCCGGGTCCACCTCCTCCTGAAGAAGGAATCCTTCCGCATCAAGATAAGACGGAAGAAAGCACATCACAGACCTCTCCGCCTCTGATGTGCCTCCGTATACGCAGTAATCCACACCCTCGATCTGATTATCTCCGGTGATCATACTATTTGCCACGCACATGGATTTCACATCATACAGCTCTGAGCCTGATAAAAACTCCGTGTGCGTAACATAATTATTTTCATATGCTCTTCTTGCCAGATCTCTTATTCTGCCAAGCAATATCTTATCGTTATTCATAACACCATCGACTTTACATAAAAATGATTTGAATCCATTTTATCATAAAGTCTTTATGCGTTCGATAGCTCTTTCAGTGTTCTCTCTGCTGCCAAAGGCTGTGAGTCTGAAGTAGTGCTCACCTGAAGGTCCAAAGCCTGATCCGGGTGTCCCAACCACATTGCCCTTTTCAAGGAGATAATCAAAGAACTCCCAGCTTGTCATATTGTCAGGTGTCTTCATCCAAATGTAAGGTGCGTTCACTCCGCCGTATGCTTCAAAGCCTGCGTCCTTAAGCCCCTCGCTGATGATCTTCGCATTCTGCATGTAGTATGCGATCTGCTCCTCAACCTGCTTTCTTCCCTCTGCAGAATAAACTGCCTCTCCAGCTCGCTGTACAATATATGGGGCACCATTATACTTGGTTCCATGTCTTCTTGCCCACAAAGGCCAGAGGTCAACGCCGCCGGTTTTCAGGCTCTTAGGGATAACAGTGTATCCAAGTCTGAGTCCTGTGAAGCCTGCTGTTTTTGAAAATGATCTGAACTCGATTGCGCAGTCCCTTGCACCCTCGCACTCGTAGATGCTGTGTGGAACATCAGCCTCTGAAATGTATGACTCATAAGCAGCATCATAGAGGATGACTGAGTCATGCTTGTTAGCATAGTCTACCCACTCCTGGAGCTGTTCCTTTTTCATAACCGCACCTGTGGGGTTGTTCGGGAAGCACAGATAAATAAGGTCCGGAACCTCGCTCGGAATATCAGGTGTAAAGCCGTTCTCCTTGGTGCACTTCATATAGATAACATCCTTGAAGCGCTCAAGCTGGGGATCATACTCACCGGTTCTTCCTGCCATAACGTTGGAATCAACATACACAGGATACACGGGGTCGCAAACCGCAATCCTGTTATCAAGTCCGAAGATCTCCTGGATATTTCCGCAGTCACTTTTAGCACCGTCTGATACGAAAATCTCATCAGCTTCAATATCACATCCACGTGCCTTGAAGTCCTTTTCAGAGATAACCTCTCTTAAAAATGAATAACCAAGATCAGGAGCATAACCCATGAAGGAATCAGCATTTCCCATCTCATCTACAGCCTTATGAAGAGCGTCGATAACCGCAGGCGCAAGGGGCTGTGTAACGTCACCGATACCAAGTCTTATTATCTCTTTATCAGGATTCTTCTCTGAAAAGTCCTTAACCTTTTTTCCTATTGTAGAAAACAGATAGCTTCCGGGAAGCTTCAAATAATTATCATTAACCTTTGCCATAATGCTCCTTTCACAAAATCCAAAAAGTCGTAAAAAAGGGCGCCTTGAACCAATGTCCAAGACGCCTTTGCCTTAACTCAATTAATTTAAACTATGTATTTTCCCGTGTCAAGATAACAGAATTAATATTACCTTATTTATGCCCCCAAAAGTATTGACATCATTTCTAAAAAAAACTAACATAGTTTAGTAAAGGCAATGGCGCCAAAACAGTAGGGCTACCTCTCACTGTTTTGCGCCTTTTTTATTTTTAGGAGGTTATATGTCTGTAAAATATGTTTTTGTTATGGGCGGAGTTGTATCAGGATTAGGAAAAGGAATCACTGCTGCTTCACTGGGAAGACTTTTAAAGGCCAGAGGCTACAAAGTTACCATGCAAAAATTTGATCCATATATCAACATGGATCCCGGCACCATGAATCCCATTCAGCATGGTGAGGTTTTCGTTACCGAGGACGGAACAGAAACCGACCTGGATCTTGGACACTACGAGCGCTTCATCGATGAGAGCCTCGATAAGAATTCTAACGTGACCACAGGTAAAATCTACTGGTCAGTACTTCACAAAGAAAGACGTGGAGATTACGGCGGACATACTGTCCAAGTTATACCCCACATAACAGATGAGATAAAAGGTCGTTTTTATCGAAACTACGAGAACGACGACACACATATCGCAATCATCGAGGTCGGCGGAACCGTAGGTGACATCGAATCTCAGCCCTTCCTTGAGTCAATCAGACAGTTCCAGCACGAGGTAGGACATGAAAATGCAATGATCATCCTCGTATCCCTTATTCCATATCTTCGCTGCTCTCAGGAGATCAAGACCAAGCCCACACAGATGGCAGTTAAGACTCTCCAGGGAATGGGTCTTCAGCCTGACGTAATCGTCTGCAGAAGCGAAGTCGAGCTTGATAAGGAGACCAAGGAAAAGATCTCTCTTTTCTGCAACGTTCCCAGCAAAAACGTACTTAACAACCTTGACCTTAAATACTTATATGAGGCTCCCCTTGCAATGGAGAAGGAGCACCTGGCAGAGGTTGCTCTCGAGTGCCTGAACCTCGAATGCAAAGAGCCTGATCTGGGCGACTGGCAACACATGGTAGACACTCTCTACTCTCTTGAGGAGACTGTCAACATCGCTCTTGTCGGAAAATACACTCAGCTTCACGATGCATACCTTAGCGTTGTGGAAGCATTAAAGCACGGCGGAATCGCTGCTAAAAGAGAAGTTAAGATAAAGTGGATTGATTCAGAAACTATTACTGATGAGAATGTAGAAGAAGCGTTAGCAGATGTTAACGGTGTCATCGTTCCCGGCGGCTTCGGCGATCGCGGAATCGAAGGAATGATCACCTGCATCAAATACGCAAGAGAAAACAAGATTCCTTTCCTCGGCATCTGCCTTGGAATGCAGCTCGCAATAATCGAATTTGCAAGAAACGTTTTAGGATATGATGATGCTCATTCAATTGAGTTCGATGCAGGAACCACTCACCCGCTCATTGCTCTTTTACCTGATCACACAACAGGCGAGGACCTCGGCGGTACACTGAGACTTGGTTCATATCCCTGCACATTAGAAAAGGACACCCTGGCATATTCTCTCTATCAGAACGAGAATATAACAGAGCGTCATCGTCATCGTTATGAAGTTAACAACGATTACAGGGAAGCATTAAAAGAGCATGGTCTTAAGCTTTGCGGTCTTTCTCCTGATAACCGTATCGTTGAGATGATCGAGTATCCTGAGAACACATTTTACATTGCAACTCAGGCTCATCCCGAATTCAAGTCCCGTCCTAACAATCCGCACCCGCTGTTTGCAGGATTTGTAAAGGCGGCCAGGGATTATAAGTAAACCGACGCTTTCCATTTAAATAGCCCATATAATTTTTCTGCTTCTGTTACGCTTAGCGTATAATCAGCATAAAAATTATATGGGCCATTCTTTTAGAAAGCTGTTTTATTTAGATCCCAGTTCCGCTGTGTCAAGGAGTAACGTAACAGGGCCATCATTCACTGACTCCACCTTCATGTCGGCGCCGAACTCTCCTGTCTGTACCTCAAAGCCGCGCTCTCTGCACTCAGCTACCACAAGCTCGTAGAGAGGTTCTGAAATCTCAGGCCTTGCTGCTTCCGTAAATCCGGGTCTTCTGGACTTGCAGTCAGCATAAAGCGTGAACTGACTCACTATAAGGAGCTTAGCTCCCGCGTCCTTCGGATTTATATTCATCTTTCCTTTTTCATCTTCAAAAACTCTAAGACCGCAGATTCTGTCTGCGATCTTCTTTGCTTCAGCCTCAGTGTCACTGGTGTGGACTCCCAGAAGAACCAGGAATCCTTTTCCTATATCTGCAACCTTGTTGCCGTCAATCGTTACTGATGCTGATAAAACTCTTGTTACAACTGCTCTCACTTAACTTACTCCTAGATTCTTTTTTATTACGATGTCGGTTGTTGCATCTCCCTAATCTTCAAGATCGATAACCTTTTCCTTTTCTTTCTTTTTATCTCCATCAGGATCGACTTCCTTATAGTAGCCATCTACCGTGGATTTATCCTTATGGATATCCTCGAAGTATGAGGTATCATCTGAAAAAGGTACGGTACCGATTTTTGCCTCGGTCTCTTCAGTATACAACAAATTCCCGGGGCCTTCATTACCTGCAAGATAATCGTTCTCGGAATCATCTGCTATCTGATAGCTGGTTTCATCATCAGACAGACTTCCTGTTGTATCATCCAGAAGCTCATAGTTTCTCTCGCCATACAATCCTGCAGGCATCTTCATCTGAGGAACAAATATACCATCCTCACCCCATGGCTTAACCATCAGGATATCCATGAACTTGCTCTCTTTAACAAATTTGATGGATACAACTGTGCCGTTATCCTTATCCTCTGATTTTGCCACGACAACCTTTGACTCATCATCAGAGAGATTAAGCAGATACTTTGCGGATTCTACCGGGTCAAAATACATGCTGTAAAGGCCGTCCGGATCTGTCTTTGCATGGTCATTTAAGTATTCACCAAAACCGTTTTTGGTGTAATCAATCGCCTCATTATCCATGCTGTGACTAAAGTACGCATCCTCCAAGTCTTTGAAGGTATCAATACTATCGTACATATCAAGGTACTCCTCAGTAACCTTGTAGTCACCGTTTTCATCCTGACCCACCTTGATCTTCTCGATCCATACATACACGTGGGGCTCTGAATCCGTCGCATAGTAATGTACGACCGCCTCAGTCTTTTCCTCATCATTAAGAAAATACGAAACCGAGATTGGCTGACCTTTATTATCAGAGAGTGAATCCGGCCAGGGACTTGACCATCCAAAGTATGTGCCATCCTCGTCCATGGAAAGAACACCCTCACTGATAAGTTTTTTCTGGACAAACTCTGTGGAATTCTCGATTATACCATCAACGTTTCTGTCGATGAAGCAGGTACCCCACTGTCCAAGAAGCGCATCCTGAGGAGTTGATTTGAATACATGACTGGAGCTGTTACTTTCGGCATCCTCTGAAGTCTGCTCAGAAGCATCGCTTTCAGCATTCGGCATGGTAACGTGAATATCCGCATCCTGCGCAGCCCCATCAGTATCTGCTGAGCTTGTAAGGAAGCACGCTGACAGCGCACCACTTATCATCACAAGAAGTACCAAAAGCCAGAAGGTAGGCTTTTTATAATTGAAAATCTGCTTCACTCTCGTTCCTACTCCGACCTCACCAAAAGCCAGCGGATACGCCAGAATAAGCTTCTGATGCGTGCTGCAAAGAAGGAGCGAATTGGCATAGGACTTCTTTTCGTCCAGAGACATGCGACTTATTACGCGCTCATCGCAGGCAAGCTCGATATCCTTGCAAAACAGCATATATGAAACCCACACAAGCGGATTGAACCAGTGCACTGCCAGAAGAACGAATCCAAACTGCTTGCGAAGATGGTCTCCCCTTCTGATGTGAGCCTTTTCATGGGCAAGGACATTCCTTCTGGTCTCATCATCAAGGCCCGAAGGCAGATAAATTGACGGCCTGATTATTCCAAGTATGAAAGGTGTATCAATCTCATCACAGATGAAAACCCTATCATTACCACCCATTTTTATTGAAGCTCTGGTCTTTTTCCATATAGAGATGTAGCTGAAAACAGCGTATGCGATAACCACCATAAGACCAAACAGCCATATCATCTGAAGTCTGATAAACAGATCCTTCCTGTCGGTCAGGTTGCTCATGCTTCCGTCTGCTATAGTGGTCGTGATGATCTCCTCATTTGGAAGATATTCTATTATCTCTTCATCAGCATCAACAGAAGTATTCGGCTCAAATTCAGCCACATAGCCCACATTTGAGTCAGGTGTATAAATGTGATTCGTAACAGAAGTAGCTGCGTTTGTGATTCCGCTCTCATTAAAGTAGCCTTCGATCACTCCGGCAAAATTCGGCATAACGCCAAGCTTCGTCTCGATCTGAAAAGGGAGCGCCAACCTCAGCGCAACTATAGCCCACAGAACGCCCATAAACCATTTGGGCGCCTTCTTAAGCGGAAATCTAAGAAGAATAACCGCAGCCATCAAAAATGCGGCTGCTATGCTCATTTCAATAACCTTTATAAAAATAGTCCCCATACATTTTCCTCCGCCTTACTATGCCTGTCTCATTCCTTCGCGTTATCGATTATCTTCTTAATCTCAGCGAGCTCCTTTTTAGAGAGCTTCTGCCTTGATGTAAACGCCGCAAGAAAAGCGGGAAGCGAGCCTCCAAAGGTCTCCTCCACAAACTCCTCACTTTTCCTGGTATAAAATTCTTCCTCGGAAATCATGGACGTGACCACGCCATCTACATTTTGAAACAAGCCCTTCTCACAGAGCTTCTTAAGAACAGTATAGGTGGTTGATTTCTTCCACCCGAATTCATCCGCGCACATTTTCACAAGCTCTCCGGAACCAACCGGCTCCTTCTCCCATATAAGCTTGGCAAACTGCATCTGGACTTCCCCTAATTCTACCGCCATGACAACCTCCTTTTTGGTCTATTCACTATCGACTTTGTAATTATAGTCTACACACAATAGACCAACGTGTCAATGACTTTTTATTTGCTTTCCTCTAGCATAATCGCTATCTCGAATGGATCAGACAGCTTACTCTTCTCTATCATCTCCGAAAATTGCATAATGGTGCCGTGTACCTGCTTTGATACCTTCTCCATCTCATTTCCCCAGAGAGCGGTGTCCGATTTATCAACGTCCACATAGTTTTCAAGCCTGCCGCCAAAGTAACCATTCTCATCTATCCCTAAGAAGAGCTCCGCCATCTTCGCATCATATCTTCCAAAGGCAGCAAAGATTCCAACAGCATCCGCCACAATCTCATCCCAGATAGGATCAATCTTTTCACGATACAATCTACGACAAATAAAGTGAGTGCACTCATGGTACTTACGGATAGTGTCCGAATAACCAAGCCACTCATCATCAGACATATCGACTTTTGCTGCGGTGATACCACTATAAGGGCCCACAGACAGCACAATTATAGCGTCGAGATAATTACTCTTATCCATCGTAAACCTGCTAAATTCTGCACTCCAATCAGGTTCATCCACGCCCTTTTCAAGCTCCTTTTTTATGAACTCATCCCTATGAGCCTCTATTCTTCGCCAGTTTATAATGCCATCGATGATAGACGCTCCCTGAGTCGCAGGAATCTCCTTCACCGCGCATCTGTTAGCCATGATCTGTAAAAAGATCTCAAAATCGTGCCTCTCATGAAGCGTCACGACCTTCATCTCTCCTGCCGGGGTATTGGCAACTTCTATCTTGTCCTGATCAGATAAAGTAAAGTGAGTCAGTTCCTTTGCATACGCACTCTCACCGCGCTTTACTATCGCTTTATACATCTCCTCAGCACCTTCCATGCCTGGTGCAACATAAAGCTGATAGTATATTTCCGCTAGATATTGAATTACTCCTTTTCCCTGTAAAAAAGCCTTCAATTCCTAACATTCCCCCTATCATCTATAGAAAAATATTACCGTTTAATTCCTGCCAAAGTCTCTCCCACCATTATGAAGCTCAGGCGTTGAATTAGGTAATTCGTATATATCATAGTTACCTTCGGCCCAATAGGAGCCGTTCTCAAAGTCCAGACTCTCCTCAAAATCCGTAGGGAGATATTCCTTCGGAATCTTCTTAATACTCTTCAAATCGCTTTTATAAGCGGTATAAATATAGGCAATACTATTATCGCCCAAATCCATGGCATATTCATAGGAAAAATCGTGATGATCTATAGCCAGATATACAGGATGATTAAATCTTTCAGAATTCTCATAAAGCACATCCTTGTTATTCCCGCCAAAAGCCTTATGCTCGTTTTTAATTCTATTTATCTCTGCCTCATAATCTGCATCAGAGTATACACACTTTAAGTATACTTCACAGGTAGGATCATCCCAAGTATCCTGATATGAAAAATAGAACTCCGGCTGCTCCTCCTGTTCAAATGCACTTGCAGGAATCTTCTCCGGAAATACGAAGAAACCGGTGCGTACTCTGCCATTTGGAAGAGTAGTATATTTTTTTATCGTCTCCTCGTACTTATCCGCCCCCTTTGTTACCTTGGGCGGACCACCAAAAAAGAACAGCATTATGAAAACAAATATAAACGCTACAACTGTAATAAGGCCTATTACTATGCCCGCTATAATCCCAACTGCTATCTTTGAACCTTTTTTCATGCCTTGTCTCCCTTATCCGTTTATCACTGTAAGTATCACAATATATACTATAAAACCTATGAACGCCACGATCGGAATCGCTGCCCCGATCGCCATTCCAATCAGATAATGCTTTGCACTTTTCATCTTCTTTACAAAAGCGGCCTCTGTTTTTGCTGATTCCATCTGAGAATTTTGAAGCTTAAGTTTATATTGCCGGAGCGCCTCCTGGCACTTAGGGCATTCATTCAAATGGCTTTCTACTGCATCATTCACACTATCACTTAATACCTCATCCACGTATGAAGGTATCAGATCCTCTATAATTCCGCACTGGGTTATCTTCTCATCCATCACAATACCCCGTTCATCAAAATATATGAAAAAATCATCAGCGCAACGATTACTATTCCAAGATATCCCAAAACTACAAGCAGCACCTTAATCCCACCGCTCAGTCTTCTCCGCTTAGCTGGTTTGTCTTCAGTCACACCTATTATCTCTGTATTCATCACCTCAAATAATTCTCTGCACTCCTCACAGCTCTTAATATGGTCTTCGATAAATTCTGTCGTTTCCTGAGTGCATTTTTTATCTATATACCTCGGAAGGAGATCTGCTACTAATTCACATTCAAACTTACTCATAACCATTCATCTCCTTTCCGATTTTCACCTTACCTCTATAAAAAGTTACCCTGGCCCAGTTCTCGGTTTTACCGAATAACTCGCCTATTTCCCTAAAGGATAGTTCACCCTTTATCCTATATAGCACAACTTCTTTCGTTGTCTTATCTAAGCTGTCTATGCTCTTGTATAGAGCCTCATTCTCTTCTTTTCTTATATATAATTCATCAACTAACTCAATTGAAGCACCCTCTACCACCTCATCCAGAGGTATATTCTTGAACTTGTTGTTCTTATCAAGATGCTGCCAAAATGTATATTTCGCAATCTGACAAAGCCAGGTTGTAACTTTGGATTCACCTTTAAATGTATTTATGTTTTTGATAGCCCTCAAGAATGTCTCCTGCGTTAGGTCTTCAGCCAGATCCCTGTTTCCATTAGTGAGTGTCAGAAGATATCCCATTACAAGTGGATAGTACTCTTCGCATATTTTTTTTATATTCAATCCACGGATACCTCCTTTCCGACTCATTTATTTGATTCTATAATATTAGTCCGCTTTTTCGTAGATTCGTTACAATATTTTCTCAATATTATAAAAAAATAAACGCAGTTAAAAACGCAATAAAAAACAGCCACCTGCAAGAAAACCTTGCAGTGGCTGTTCTTATCGCATTATATGCGCTTAGCTCTAGGCTAGGGTAAGAATTACTCTACGATTGTAGCCTGGGCAATCTCTGCAGCAGCTTACTCTTCCCAACTTCCGGAGAAATACCTTCCCACTTGTCTTTGTATCTCTCCTGTAATGTTCTTTGCATTTCAAGCATTTCATTAATACCAAAATCCGCCATTGTTCTTCACCTTAACACTTTCAAGTTATTTGTAACCATAAGAAATCACATGACAACGCGCAGCCAAGAATCCATCTGCCTCAGGATATTTATCATCGACATTATGATCCTTGAGAAATCTAGTTACCTCTTTTGGGGCAGATTCCTCCTTGTCATTTATAGTTCCAATATAATCCACGTAGTCATTGATTCTGACACCTACATCCTTAAGCCCCAACTTACTCATATGGTTTGGAATTTTAACGCCTATCTGATAATCACGACCACCGGATTTATTCTCAGATGTCCACTTTTGTCGTAGAAAATCGTCATGTTCAAACGGATCAAAAGCATTACTATCGACATATATACCTGCATTTTCCAATCTTCTACTGGGCTCAATGCATATAACCAATCCATTCTCCTTAACAGAATTGACCATCTTTTTCAAGATATTTTCAGGATTAGACAGATGCCTAAGTACAGACTGGCATATTGCAATATCATACTCTTCAGTTGGCACATATTCATTTAGATCAGCAAGTTCAAAACTAACCTCTTGACAGTTTTCAAATTGTATGTTTGCATCTTTTATAAGTTCTTCAGAAATATCGATGCCTTTATAGCTGCTCCCACCAGGTATCAATGGCAATAACATCTGCGCCAGAAAACCATATCCACAGCCAAAATCGATAATCCTTACCGGCTTGTCAATTTTCCAAACACATTTTACAAGGAATTCAAAATAATCATTGTTCCACATATTCTTCCTGGAACTATGCAAAAAATCTTTCTCTAATCCCCAATCTGTCATATACAAAAAATCCTTTTTAACTCTCACAACCTCTTGTAAGCAAAATCACTTCTCCATTCCTATAGTTCACACGCTCTTTATCTGCTTTGAAGCCCACATTCTTCATTATTCTAATCAAAGTATGCATAAAGAAGCCATGTGTGACTACAGCACAATCCTCATCATGCTTATGCTTTATAGTTTTAAAACTGCAATTAATTCTTCTCCGTCCACATCCCCGGTTTCTACAAATCCAAAAGACTCATAAAGAGCTTTTGCCACCTTATTCTCCGGTTCATATGAAAGCCAACAGTACTCAGCTTTTCCACATGGAGATGTCCTAATAAATTCGAGCGCAAGTTCTATTGCTTTTCTGCCATAGCCCTTTTGCTGATATCTCTTGTCTATCATCAGCCGCCATAGATTATAGCTATTATCTGCTACCTTAGGTGCATCATCCCAATAATCATCTTTGTCATATCCGATCATAACGAAACCCACTGGAATATCGTCATCATAAATACCAAAAGAAAACGCATAGCCATTATTGGTGCCAGTTGTATAAGCCTCAATGATACTAACCTCATTAGAAGCAACGAATTCTCTCTGGTCTTCATTAACTGACAGCTTCAATATATCCCAAACATTTTTACCATTTATCTTCTCAAGTCTTAACATACAGTGCTCTCCCCAATTTTACTCAAATACGTTCTTTTATTGTTCTTTTCCAAAATCTGCTGTATCCTGAACAGCCCTTGGTAGCCAATCCGCTCTGACATAATCAAGTGGAATTACCAGTTCTTGGATCTTATCATCTTTCCCCGGTCTCATGATATCATCCGGCAAGTAATCCAAGCCTACCTCTCGTAGGCTCATGACACTATCATAGATCCAACCTACAGCCTAGTTATCACAGTACAGGCAATAGCAGCCGAACATCTTTTTAACTTTTACATCTAACTCATTAAGTGAATCTAGCCATTCCTGGACTATTTGAGGATCTTCATAAGCCATCTGATTTCTCCTATAAGGCTGTCAATCACAACTGAATTTTTTATGAATGAAAACGATGGATTCTTCCTTTAATCATCAAAAGAATAAGGGAGATTATACAAGCATAAAGGGAAGTAAGCACCATCACAGCAAGGCTTGGGCCGATTGTAGCCGGATCAGACAGATTATGCATGAAAGCAACGAAACCAATCAGTACAACACATATTCCGGCAAGAAGCGTGGCTTTTATACCAAAGGTTAAAGCATATTCTGTTTTTTCTGATAACTGCATAAACTCTTCATCGGAATAGCTTTTTGATGAATAAAGCAACTTGAAACTTCTGAAAAAATCTGCAAAATGTCCTGATGCGCCAAGGATAATAAGCTGAATACCAAGCAACGCGACTAAGGATGGAGGATCGATGAAGTAGATTATCATTCCTACTCCACCGGATATAATTGTAATCAGATAAATAAAGAGGCACAGCAAAATAATACCAACAACAGTCCCAATGACGGCGTTTCTGCCTTGTTTTTTGACATTTTCATTTGTTTTTATTAGTTCTACCATATTTTCTTCCGCCTTTCCGTTGTAATCCACGCTGGATAGGCGCTGCCCGGATAACAGTTCATTAATACTGATATCAAGTACCTTGCAAAGATCTGCCATAATTGAAGTATCAGGCATGCCACGCCCCGTTTCCCAGCGGGATATAGCTTTGTCGCTAACTCCAATCTCGTCAGCCAGCTGTTTCTGAGTAAGGCCCTTTTCTTTTCTGATATCTGATATGAACTGTCCTGTTTTCTTTTGATCAATCATTTTTAACACTCCTATCAGCGCGTTAATGGTTACAACTTAAGCGTAGGATAATTCTAAGTATATTGTAACCTATAGAGCATAGATAAAAGTATATTTTATACTCTATGATTCGTAGATACACTATTTTATAATGACACCAAGCTGCGCCGGGTTATCATAAAAAGTGCTTATGCTTAAAACCTTATAATCTGTACATCCATATGCTCTTCATCTGAGAAACCAGTTTGTCCACATCCCATTTTTTTGAACTGTTCTTAGGGCTGTTAGGATCATTTACCGTTACAAGTCCCTTCTCATCGATTCCTGTCAAAACAATGAAATGTCCGGTATAAGTAAAATTCCCTGGTTTCATTGAGCATATCATAGGGGTGTTATCTGAAAGATTATCCCTTATATATTCTGCTGAAATATTTCCTTCAGAAACAGTAAGCCCATAATGCTCAGCTCCTGTTTTCATAATATCCCAGGATGTTCCCTGACCATATGTATATAGTCCCTGCTCCGCTGCATATTTACCAACAACATAAGGATTTATTTTTGCATCCTGTTTTAATCCGCAGGCAACCATTGCAACACATGTCGGTCAGCATAATGTATTACCAGATTATCACTATCACTCATTTCATAAGAAAACTCTTCAACATTTCCTGCATTTGATCCAAGCCGTCTACCAGTATACTCATCAGAAAACTCATAATAATAAGTTGTACTGCCATAATCAGCAGCTTTCCATATGCCTGAGTGTACTGGCATCTGAGCAACAAATTCATCTTCTGGAACCTGGTCAGTTGAAATTAATACCTCAGAAGTTTTTTTGAAGAAGTTGCTACTTAATTCTGTTCTGTTTCTTTTGAATTGGAATAAGAGCATGCAGATAAAATGAGCATGCCAATAAGAATCACCCCAACTAATTTATTTTTCATATCGGTCACTTCCCAGATCTCATTTCCCCAAACAAGACCCAAGCCCTCTCTTTCTCATACCTTTATATTGTAATAGGGAATCTAAACAAACAAAAGCCTTGTCATTGTTGCCCCCGTTTTTCTGTAAGAAAAAAGAACACCGAAGTGTTCTTAGTAAATCTTCAAGAACGGAATTGATGCTGGCACCGCTTCCGCTGAAAACCTCGAAGGTTTTCGTTCGTTGTAAAAAAGTATATCTCAAACACCTAGCTTAACAAAGGCTATTATACTATCATATGTTTAAAAACTCTTGCTCATATATTCTATCCCACTCCTCATCAAGAATCCAATCATCATCCGGAGAAAGATCTTCGATTCTTACAGCGTTTTTATGCAGAAGTTCTCTGTTTTCCTTAAGAAATTCCTTGTAATCTTGAACAGATCTAATATTTGCCATAGAATTCTCTTTTCTGAAATCGTCCTCAGCTTGGGGACGATTCTATATATCAATTCGTCAACAAACTGTTGACGCTTCTATACTGATATCAATTATGTATCCCGGTTAATATAGCAATGTTCTCGTTGCTCCAAAAGTCGTTTTCCCATTGAAAACACACATCTTTTCGCTTTTTAAAAATTCGAAATGGTGTGTCCGTATTGTCATAAACATGCAGTATATCGCAAACATCAACCAACTGTGGAACTAAAGATAGAGCCTTATAATACCTGGATCTTACCTTTTCCTCAGGCACACCATGACCACCTGAAGCCTCCCTAATCTTGACACGTGCTACATTAATATCTGGAGATGCAGTAAGAACATAAATGCATCTAATAAAGTAACCATTCTCCTTAGCACGCCTCAAAAGATTAAGATTTCTGTCTGTAGAAAGAACAGTTTCAAATGTAAAATCTCTTTTCTCATTTATAGCTTGCTCTCGGAGTTCCTCTGCCTTTTGAGCTGCTTCAAGATCACTACACAAACTAGATCTTTTGATATCATCTGCATTAATATACACGCCAACTGTTTTTGCCATTTTTGTAATTGTTGATTTTCCACTGCCGTTAGGTCCAGCAAAAACAATTACCTCTGGCTTTAAATTCTTCTCTACATCAGACATACTCTTTCCTCCCATCAGGGTAGAGTATATATGCTCGTTTCGCTTCGGCATCATAACCTGACGTAGGAAGCCCTTTAATTTTTCTTATCTCCTCGTCTATGCGTATGGATTCCTTAAATCTTTCAGTTAATTCATCATCCGAAATTCCACAGGTATAATCTAATTCATTTTTTTCTTTTATTTCCTGCATAGGCTACTCCTTAACTTTATCTGTATTGCATCATGCCTCTTACCAACATAATACTACAAATACTCATTTTTGTATCTTATCAAATATCACAACTGTCACACTTCTGTTTATAAGCTTTTTTTGTATCTTTACAGGCATTGAGCCGCATCGTAACCGAAAGCTTCGCTTTCGCTTACTAGCGCGGGGCATTCGCCCCATGCACGAATAAAAAAGAGCCTGGAAAAGCACAAGTGCTTTCCAAGCTCTTTATTTATTCGTACGCGCGGCTCAAAGCCGAAGGCTTTATTCTACGATTGTAGCAACCTTACCTGATCCAACTGTACGTCCACCCTCACGGATAGCGAACTTAAGACCCTGCTCCATAGCGATGGGGTGGATAAGCTCGATAGACATTGTTACGTGGTCACCAGGCATGCACATCTCTGTTCCCTCGGGAAGGTTGCAAACACCTGTAACGTCAGTTGTTCTGAAGTAGAACTGAGGTCTGTAGTTGTTGAAGAAAGGTGTATGACGTCCACCCTCGTCCTTTGTAAGAACGTAAACCTCGGCTGTGAACTTCTTGTGGCAAGTTACAGAACCGGGCTTTGTGATACACTGACCTCTCTGGATACCGTCACGGTCTACACCACGAAGAAGAAGACCTACGTTATCACCAGCTTCACAGTAATCCATTGTCTTACGGAACATCTCGATACCAGTACATACTGACTTAGATGTCTCTTCCTTGATACCAACGATCTCAATTTCGTCGTTGAGGTTAAGGTGTCCTCTCTCTACACGACCTGTAGCAACTGTTCCACGACCTGTGATTGTGAATACGTCCTCAACAGGCATAAGGAAAGGCTTATCTGTCTCACGAGTAGGTTCAGGGATGTAAGAATCAACTGTATCCATAAGCTCCATAATCTTGTCACCCCACTCAGACTTAGGATCCTCAAGAGCCTTAAGAGCAGAACCACGGATGATAGGTGTATCATCGCCAGGGAACTCATACTCTGTAAGAAGGTCTCTGATCTCCATCTCAACGAGGTCAAGAAGCTCAGGATCGTCAACCATGTCACACTTGTTCATGAATACGATGATGTAAGGAACGCCTACCTGACGAGCAAGAAGAACGTGCTCCTTTGTCTGAGCCATAACACCATCAGTAGCAGCAACAACGAGGATAGAACCATCCATCTGAGCTGCACCAGTGATCATGTTCTTTACATAGTCAGCGTGGCCAGGGCAGTCAACGTGTGCGTAGTGTCTGTTAGCTGTCTCATACTCGATGTGAGCAGAGTTGATTGTGATACCACGCTCCTTCTCTTCGGGTGCCTTATCGATCTGATCGAAAGCAACAGCAGGGCTGAATCCTCTGTCTGCAAGAACAGTTGTGATAGCTGCTGTAAGAGTTGTCTTACCATGGTCAACGTGTCCGATTGTACCAATGTTTACGTGCGGCTTACTTCTGTCAAACTTAGCTTTTGCCATTTTTAAATATCCTCCTTAAATAAAATGTTACATCAACATTTTTTTTCATAATAACCGACTATACCGATTATATTAGAATTTTGGCTTGAAATCAAGCCTTAAATAGTATAAACAAGGGCTTTATGGCATGATTTCGTTAGAAATCGATGCCAGCCCTTAATTTATTTATGCATTTTTGTTAGAAAGTACTTTTTCCTGAATGTTCTTCGGAACAGGAGCATACTTCTCAAAGAACATTGAGTAGTTACCACGACCCTGTGTTCTTGAACGAAGGTCTGTAGCATATCCGAACATCTCAGCAAGCGGAACATGTGCTCTTACGATCTTACCGCCGCCAAGGTCATCCATACCTTCAACCTGTCCACGACGTGAGTTAACGTCACCGATAACATCACCCATGTACTCCTCAGGCATAGTAACCTCAACCTTCATGATGGGCTCAAGGAGAACCATTCCTCCCTTAGCCATAGCATCCTTAAATGCCATTGAACCAGCAATGTGGAATGCCATTTCTGAAGAGTCGACTTCATGATAAGATCCGTCATAAACTGTAGCATGTACACCTACAACAGGGAATCCACCAAGAGATCCGGCCTTCATAGCCTCCTCGATACCTTCGCTGATAGGCTGGATGTATTCCTTAGGAATAGAACCGCCGACAACTTCGCTATCGAACTGGTAAAGATTCTCGCCGTTGGCATCCATGGGCTCGAAACGAACCTTACAGTGACCATACTGACCACGTCCACCGGACTGCTTAGCATACTTACTCTCGATATCGCAAGCGTTAAGAAGAGCCTCTCTGTATGCAACCTGAGGTGCACCAACGTTAGCTTCTACTTTGTACTCACGAAGAAGTCTGTCAACGATGATATCAAGGTGAAGCTCACCCATACCAGCGATGATTGTCTGACCTGTCTCAGAGTTTGTATGTGCTCTGAATGTAGGATCCTCTTCAGCAAGCTTCTGAAGTGCTTCATCAAGCTTCTGCTGACCAGCCTTAGTCTTAGGCTCGATAGCAAGCTCGATAACGGGATCCGGGAACTCCATAGACTCAAGGATTACGGGGTTCTTCTCATCACAGAGTGTATCACCTGTAGTTGTGTTCTTAAGACCAACAGCTGCAGCGATATCACCTGAGTAAACCTTATCAAGATCTGAACGCTTGTTAGCGTGCATCTGAAGGATACGTCCAAGACGCTCCTTTGTATCCTTAGTACTGTTAAGTACATAAGAACCAGAATTTGCTGTACCACGATATACGCGGAAGAATGCAAGCTTTCCTACGAAAGGATCGCTGACAATCTTGAATGCAAGAGCTGCGAACGGGCCATCATCAGTTGACTCAACTGTAACCTCGTTGCCATCCATGTCTGTACCGCTACATGCAGGGATGTCAATAGGTGAAGGCATGAACTCGATAACAGCATCGATAAGCTTCTGGATACCACGGTTTCTGTGTGCAGAACCACAGCATACAGGGAAAGCCTTACACTCGCAAGTAGCCTTACGAAGAGCAGCCTTAAGCTCCTCCATTGTAGGCTCCTCGCCCTCAAGGTACTTCATCATAAGATCTTCATCGAGGTCGCAGATCTTCTCTACGAGCTCACTACGATAAAGCTCTGCATCGTCCTTTAGATCAGCAGGAATCTCGCCGATTGTTACATCTTCGCCCTTATCATCATTGTAGATGTAAGCCTGCATCTCAAAAAGGTCGATAATACCCTGGAACTGATCCTCAGCTCCGATCGGGATTTCGATCATAATAGCATTTTTCTTAAGTCTATTTCTGATCTGCTCAACAGCTCCGAAATAGTTTGCTCCAATGATATCCATCTTGTTGATGAATGCCATACGAGGAACATTAAATCCATCAGCCTGACGCCATACGTTCTCAGACTGAGGCTCAACGCCTTCTTTTGCACTGAATACGCCTACAGCGCCATCAAGTACACGAAGTGAACGCTCAACCTCAACGGTAAAGTCAACGTGGCCGGGAGTGTCGATAATGTTTATACGATGCTCCTGTGCACCGGGCTTAACCTTTCCGTTTTCCTGAAGTGTCCAATGGCATGTTGTAGCTGCAGATGTGATTGTGATACCTCTCTCCTGCTCCTGTTCCATCCAGTCCATGGTAGCAGTACCTTCATAGGTCTCACCAATCTTATAGTTAACACCAGTATAGTAAAGAATACGCTCTGTAAGTGTAGTCTTACCGGCATCGATATGAGCCATAATACCAATGTTTCTGGTTCTCTCCAATGGGTATTGTCTTTCAGCCAAAGGTTTATCCTCCTAATAATAATCGACGTTTCTTACACCAAAAACTAAATAAATTAGAATCTGTAGTGTGAGAATGCCTTGTTTGCTTCTGCCATCTTGTGCATATCTTCTTTTCTCTTTACAGATGCACCAGTGTTGTTGAATGCATCAAGAATCTCAGATGCAAGTCTGTCAACCATGGTCTTCTCGCCTCTGTTACGAGAAAATGTTACAAGCCAGCGAAGTGCAAGGGCCTGACGTCTATCCGGACGAACCTCGATCGGTACCTGATATGTAGCACCACCGATACGTCTAGCCTTTACCTCGAGAGCGGGCATGATGTTGTTCATAGCACCCTCGAATACTTCAAGAGCAGGCTTTCCAGCCTTCTCCTCTACCTGTGCGAATGCACCATATACGATCTTCTGTGCAACACCCTTCTTACCATCAAGCATAACTGTGTTGATAAGCTTTGTTACAACCTTGTTATCGTATAAAGGATCCGCTAATACGTCACGTTTTACAATATGTCCTTTACGCGGCACGGTTCTTCCCTCCTTTAGAATCGCAGATGAGTGTCAGTCTTCATCTGTTTACTATAGATCATAGGTACTCACTAATTTTTAGTGTACGTGCGGGTCTTTTTATTACGAAAAAGAAACACCAACACTCTTAAAAAAATTAGATCTTGTTATGATAGTTACTTAAATTACTTTGCAGCCTTAGGTCTCTTTGCGCCGTACTTGGAGCGAGCCTGCTTACGGTCTGCAACACCTGCTGTGTCAAGAGTTCCACGGATAATGTGATATCTTGTACCAGGCAGGTCCTTAACTCTTCCACCACGGATGAGAACAACGCTATGCTCCTGAAGGTTGTGACCTTCGCCGGGGATGTAGCTTGTTACCTCGATACCGTTAGAAAGACGTACTCTGGCGATCTTTCTAAGAGCTGAGTTAGGCTTCTTAGGTGTAGCAGTCTTAACAGCTGTGCATACGCCTCTCTTCTGCGGTGAAGCAGTATCAATTGCCTTCTTATGAAGGGAATTGAATCCTTTCTGAAGCGCAGGAGCTGTTGACTTCTTCTCAGAAGTCTGACGGCCTTTACGAACTAACTGGTTAAATGTTGGCATTCCTTTTACCTCCTATTTTAGTGATAAAACAATATATGATAAACAGACAGCTCTCTGACATAGAAACTATCTGAAAATCAACACATACATCAAGCGAAAGGGGCACACTATCCCCTCTCGCTTGTCGCACAGTTTTTAAGTATAAGTATTAAATATTTTCTTGTCAAGCACAATCGTTTTAAAATCGTGCTATTTTATGAACTTTTCATAATTACGAAAAGTCTTACTCCTCATCATCAGCAACGACTACTTCGTCTAAATCTGAATCAAGCTCATCGATGAAATCATCGTCATCAAGATTCTTCTTGAGGATCAGCTTGTCGAGATCCTTGAAGTTAGCGTCTGTGTTAAGAGCTGTGTTACGATAACGCTTCATACCTGTACCTGCAGGAATCAGCTTACCAATAATAACATTTTCCTTAAGTCCGATAAGCGGATCAACCTTACCCTTGATGGCAGCATCGGTAAGAACCTTTGTTGTCTCCTGGAAGGATGCAGCTGAAAGGAATGAGTTAGTAGCAAGAGCTGCCTTGGTAATACCAAGAATTACCTGCTTTCCTTCAGCGGGCTTTTTGCCTTCGCTTATAAGTCTCTCGTTGTCGTCCTCGAAATCAAGAACATCAACAAGTGTTCCGGGAAGGAAGTTTGTATCTCCACTCTCCTCGATACGAACCTTCTTAAGCATCTGACGAACGATAACCTCGATATGCTTATCGCAGATATCAACACCCTGCAGACGATAAACTCTCTGAACCTCGCGGAGCAGATAATCCTGAACTGCACGGATACCCTTGATCTTAAGAAGATCATGAGGATTTACGGAACCTTCTGTAAGCTCATCACCGGCCTCAACCTGTTCGTTATCCAAAACCTTGATTCTGGATCCGTAAGGAATGAGATATGCCTTTGACTCTCCGGTCTCATCATTAGTAATGATAACCTCGCGCTTCTTCTTTGTATCCTTAATGGTAGCTGTACCATCAAGCTCTGAAATAATGGCAAGTCCCTTAGGCTTTCTTGCCTCAAAAAGCTCCTCGACACGGGGAAGACCCTGTGTGATATCTCCACCGGCAACACCACCGGTATGGAATGTTCTCATGGTAAGCTGTGTACCAGGCTCACCGATTGACTGAGCAGCGATGATACCAACTGTCTCACCAACCTGTACGGGCTCACCTGTTGCCATGTTAGCACCATAGCACTTAGCACAGATACCGATGTGTGAACGGCATGTAAGGATTGTACGGATCTTAACTGCTGTTACCGGCTCACCCTTACTGTTAACACCCTCGCTGAGAACTCTCTTAGCACGGCTGGGTGTGATGATGTGATTCTTCTTAACAATAACGTTGCCGTCCTTGTCCTTGATATCCTCACATGTATATCTTCCAGTGATACGATCCTCTAAAGGCTCGATCATTGCCTTACCATCCTTGAATTCCTTAACGGTAATTCCGGGGATAGTAGCCTTTCCTTCGCTACAGTCAAGCTCACGGATGATAAGCTCCTGAGATACGTCAACCATTCGACGTGTCAGGTATCCGGAATCGGCTGTACGAAGAGCTGTATCGGACAGACCCTTACGAGCACCATGCGCTGACATGAAGTACTCCAGAACGTCAAGACCTTCACGGAAGTTTGACTTGATAGGAAGTTCGATTGTACGACCTGTTGTATCAGCCATAAGTCCACGCATACCGGCCAGCTGCTTGATCTGCTGATCACTACCACGGGCACCGGAATCTGCCATCATGTGGATGTTGTTGTACTTATCAAGTCCCTTAAGAAGAACTTCTGTAAGCTGTTTATCTGTCTCCATCCATGTCTCAACAACAAGACGATAACGCTCTTCGTCTGTCATAAGACCACGGCGATAGTTAACTGCGATCTCATCAACAACTGCCTGAGCTTTTTCAAGCATCTCCTGCTTCTGCGGAGGAACTGTCATATCAGCGATTGAAACTGTCATAGCAGCTCTTGTTGAGTAGTGATAACCTGTTGACTTGATCTTATCAAGTACCTCTGCTGTTGCAAATGTACCATGAGTATTGATCATGTTTGTAACGATCTTCTTCAGCTGCTTCTTACCAACCATGAAGTCGATCTCAAGATTGAACTTGTTCTCCGGTACAGAGCGATCTACAAATCCAAGATCCTGAGGAATGAACTCGTTGAACAGGAATCTTCCGAGTGTTGACTCAACGACACCTGAAATATCCTCACCGTTTTCATCCTTACGCTCTACACGGATCTTAATCTTTGACTGAAGAGTGATGTAATCATTCTCATAAGCAAGGATTGCTTCGTCAATGCTCTTGAAGAACTTACCTTCTCCCTTAGCACCCTCGCGCTCCTGAGTAAGATAGTAGATACCAAGTACCATATCCTGTGTAGGAACGTTAACAGGGCCACCGTCTGAAGGCTTAAGCAGGTTGTTAGGAGCAAGCATAAGGAATCTGCTCTCTGCCTGTGCCTCTACTGACAGAGGAAGGTGTACAGCCATCTGGTCTCCATCGAAGTCCGCGTTGAAAGGTGTACATACAAGCGGATGAAGCTTAATAGCCTTACCTTCTACAAGGATGGGCTCAAATGCCTGGATACCAAGTCTGTGAAGTGTGGGAGCACGGTTAAGCATAACGGGATGCTCTTTGATAACGTCCTCGAGAACGTCCCATACCTGCTCATCAAGTCTCTCAACAAGCTTCTTAGCATTCTTAATATTCTGTGAGATTCCTCTGGAAACAAGTTCCTTCATAACGAAGGGCTTGAAAAGCTCGATAGCCATTTCCTTAGGAAGTCCACACTGGTAAATCTTAAGCTCAGGACCTACGACGATAACTGAACGTCCTGAATAGTCAACACGCTTACCAAGAAGGTTCTGACGGAAACGACCGCCCTTACCTTTAAGCATGTCTGAAAGTGATTTAAGTGCACGGTTTCCGGGGCCTGTAACAGGTCTTCCACGTCTGCCGTTATCAATAAGAGCATCTACTGCTTCCTGGAGCATACGCTTCTCGTTTCGAACGATGATGTCCGGAGCTCCAAGATCAAGAAGTCTCTTAAGACGATTATTTCTGTTAATTATACGACGGTAAAGATCGTTAAGATCTGATGTAGCAAAACGTCCACCGTCAAGCTGTACCATAGGACGAAGATCCGGAGGAATTACCGGAATGCAATCAAGTACCATCCATGAAGGATCATTTCCTGACTCACGGAAAGACTCAACAACCTCGAGTCTCTTAATGATACGCTGCTTCTTCTGTCCGCTTGAAGTATCAAGACCTTCCTTGAGTTCCTGATATTCAGCTTCAAGATCAATGCTCATAAGGAGCTCTTTTACAGCCTCAGCACCGATTCCGGCACGGAACTTTCCGCCCCACTCCTCGCGTGCATCCTGGTACTCCTTCTCAGAAAGTACCTGCTTATACTCCAGGTTTGTTTCACCGGGATCAAGCACTATATATGAAGCAAAGTACAGAACCTTCTCAAGTACTCTGGGTGAAAGGTCAAGGATAAGTCCCATACGGCTGGGAATACCCTTGAAATACCAGATGTGTGATACAGGTGCTGCAAGCTCGATGTGACCCATACGCTCACGACGAACACTGCTCTTTGTTACCTCAACGCCGCAACGGTCGCAGATTACGCCTCTGTAACGAATCTTCTTATACTTACCACAGTGACATTCCCAGTCCTTTGTGGGTCCAAAAATCTTCTCACAGAACAGACCGTCTCTCTCGGGTTTAAGTGTACGATAGTTGATTGTCTCAGGCTTTAAAACTTCGCCATGTGACCACTCTCTGATCTTCTCAGGAGAAGCGAGACCAATCTTTATAGCATCAAATGTCATCGGCTGATATGTCGGTGCTGATGAAGTTCTTCCGCTGGAAGCTTCGTTTATTGCTTTATTCATTGTAGAATCAGACATTCGTAACCTCTTTTCTGTTGTTTACATGGTTGCAGTTACTAATTACCGCAAATTAAAAGTTGTCATCAAGACCATCTGCAGCATCAAACTCTTCTTCCTCGTATGCTGCTTCGTCATCCTCAGTCACAAGCTCGCCATCTTCATCGAAAGCCTGTGTCTGATAACCATTCTCTGCAAGGTTCTCACGATCGATATCGCGGTTTACCTCACCTTCAATTTCATAGCGGTAGTCAGAATCACTGTAATCAACCGACTCCATGATCTCAACTTCGGTATTATCCTCACGAAGTACACGTACATCCAGACCAAGTGACTGGAGCTCCTTCAGAAGAACCTTGAAGGATTCAGGTACTCCGGGTTCAGGAATATTATCGCCCTTGATGATTGCTTCGTATGTCTTAACACGTCCTACAACATCATCAGACTTAACTGTCAGAATCTCCTGCAGTGTGTAAGCTGCACCATAAGCCTCAAGAGCCCAAACTTCCATCTCTCCGAAACGCTGTCCACCGAACTGTGCCTTACCACCAAGAGGCTGCTGTGTAACCAATGAGTAAGGGCCGGTTGAACGTGCATGGATCTTATCATCAACAAGGTGATGGAGCTTCAGGTAATGCATGTGTCCGATAGTGGTCGGTGAATCGAAAGGAATACCTGTACGACCATCTCTAAGCTGAACCTTACCATCAGTGTGGATCGGAACACCCTTCCAAAGCTCTCTGTGATCTCTGTTATCATAAAGGTACTTCATGATATCGGGATCTACGCTGTCTTTATATTTCTCTTCAAACTCTTCCCATGTACTGTTTACATAGTCGTTAGCCATAGTGAGAGTTGCCTGAATATCTTTCTCGTTAGCACCGTCGAAAATAGGTGTAGCGATGTTAAATCCAAGAGCCTTAGCAGCAAGTGAAAGGTGAATCTCAAGGACCTGTCCGATATTCATACGAGAAGGCACGCCCAGAGGATTAAGTACGATATCAAGAGGACGACCGTTAGGCAGGTACGGCATATCTTCTATAGGAAGTACACGGGAAACGACACCCTTGTTACCGTGACGACCAGCCATCTTATCACCGACTGAAATCTTTCTCTTCTGTGCAATGTAAATACGAACTGCCTGGTTTACACCGGGGCTAAGCTCATCGCCGTTCTCTCTTGTGAATACCTTGGCATCAACAACGATACCATACTCACCGTGAGGAACCTTAAGTGATGTATCACGAACCTCACGTGCCTTTTCACCGAAAATAGCACGAAGGAGTCTCTCTTCAGCTGTAAGCTCTGTCTCTCCCTTAGGAGTAACCTTACCAACAAGAATATCACCTGCACGAACCTCTGCACCGATACGGATGATTCCGCGATCGTCAAGGTCCTTAAGAGCTTCGTCACCAACACCGGGAACGTCTCTTGTGATCTCTTCAGGTCCGAGCTTTGTCTCACGTGCCTCTGCCTCATACTCTTCAATATGAATAGAAGTGAAGACATCGTCACGAACAAGTCTCTCGCTGAGAAGTACAGCATCCTCGTAGTTATAACCTTCCCAGGTCATGAATCCGATAAGAGGGTTCTTACCAAGACCAAGCTCACCCATGTATGTTGAAGGACCATCAGCAATAACATCGCCAGCCTTAACATGATCGCCCTTGAAGACGATAGGTCTCTGGTTATAGCAGTTACTCTGGTTACTTCTCTGGAACTTAATGAGGTGATACTCTTCCTTCTCACCATCATCGTATGTCATCTGGATAAGTTTGCTATCTACGAAATCGATAACACCATCCTTCTTGGCAACAACACAAACACCTGAGTCAACAGCTGCCTTGTGCTCCATACCTGTTCCTACTGCAGGAGCCTCTGTTGTAAGAAGCGGCACTGCCTGACGCTGCATGTTTGATCCCATAAGAGCACGGTTAGCATCGTCGTTCTCAAGGAAAGGAATAAGTGCTGTAGCAACTGAGAATACCATTCTCGGTGATACGTCCATGTACTCGAACATGGTCTTAGGATACTCGGAAGTCTCTTCTCTGTAACGACCGGAAGCATTGTTCTTCTTGAAATATCCCTGCTCATCAAGAGGTGTATTAGCCTGAGCTACATGGTAATTATCTTCTTCATCCGCTGTAAGATACTCAACCTCATCAGTTACGCGAGGGTTCTGAGGATCTGTGCGGTCTACCTTACGATAAGGAGCCTCTACGAAACCATACTGGTTAACTCTTGCATAGCTTGCAAGTGAGTTGATAAGTCCGATGTTAGGACCTTCAGGAGTCTCGATAGGGCACATACGTCCATAGTGAGTATAGTGTACGTCTCGAACCTCGAATCCGGCTCTGTCTCGTGAAAGACCACCAGGACCAAGTGCTGAAAGACGACGCTTATGAGTAAGCTCACCAAGAGGGTTATTCTGATCCATGAACTGTGACAGCTGTGAAGATCCGAAGAACTCCTTAACAGCAGCCTGTACAGGCTTAATGTTGATAAGGCTCTGAGCAGAGATCTCATCAGCATCATGTGTTGTCATTCTCTCACGAACAACTCTCTCAAGTCTTGAAAGACCGATTCTGTACTGGTTCTGTAAAAGCTCACCAACGCAGCGGATACGACGGTTTCCAAGGTGATCGATATCGTCATCATGTCCGATACCATACTCAAGATGCATATTATAGTTAATGGAAGCAAGAATATCTTCCTTAGTAATGTGCTTGGGAATAAGCTCGTTTACATTCTTTCTGATAACATCAGCAAGGCTCTCAGGATCCTTATCAGCACACTCTGTAAGGATATCTCTGAGTGCAGGATAGTAAACATCCTCAGTAATTCCAAGTTCCTCAGGATTGCAATCGATGAAGCTTGTAATATCAACCATCATATTAGAAAGAACCTTGATATTACGCTCCTCACCCTGAATAAGAACATAAGGAATACCAGCGTTCTGAATCTCAGTAGCAAGTGCACGGTCAACCTTAGTGCCTGCTGCTGCGATCATCTCGCCTGTGTTCTCATCGATAACGTCCTCTGCAAGGATCTGCTTATTAATTCTGTTCTTGAAGTGAAGCTTCTTATTGAATTTATAACGTCCAACCTTAGCAAGATCATATCTTCTTGCATCGAAGAACATAGCAGTAATAAGGCTCTCTGCGCTCTCTACGCTGAGAGGTTCGCCGGGACGAATCTTTTTGTATAATTCAAGAAGACCACTCTGGTAATCAGTTGAGGGATCCTTAGTAAAACTAGCCTGGATCTTGGGCTCATCACCAAACAGGTCAACGATTTCTTCATTAGAACCGATTCCAAGTGCACGAATAAGTACAGTTACAGGTACCTTTCTGGTTCTGTCAACACGTACATAGAATACGTCATAGGAATCTGTCTCATACTCGAGCCATGCACCACGGTTAGGAATAACAGTGCATGCGATCAGCTTCTTACCGATCTTATCACGAGTTATATCATAATAGATACCGGGGGAACGAACCAACTGGCTGACGATAACTCGCTCCGCGCCGTTGATAACAAATGTTCCGGTTGCAGTCATAAGAGGAAGATCACCCATGAAAATCTCATGCTCAGCAATCTCTCCGCTCTCTTTATTATTAAGGCGAACCATAACCTTAAGAGGTGCTGCGAAGGTCGCATCTCTCTCTTTACATTTCTCGATTGTATTCTTGTTCTTGTCGATCTCATCTTCGCAAAGCTTAAAATCAACAAACTCAAGACTCAGCTTACCGCTGTAATCCTCAATAGGAGAGATATCGTTAAAGACCTCTTTAAGACCCTCGTCAAGAAACCATTGATAGGAGTTCTTCTGAACTTCAATCAGGTTCGGCATCTCCAGGACTTCCTTCTGGCGCTGGAAACTCATACGTACATTTTTACCAGTACCACTAGGATGCAATCTGTTTTTTTCCATTGACATTCACCCCGTTCTTATTTTTTATTTAGTAGTAAAGCCAACCGCTACCTAAAAAAGCGCGCAAAAGCCCACCACTCCACAATAGTGCATCATCCATTCTACAACAAGCTTTTTTTTAAGTCAAGTATTATTTTTGCTCAAAAAACAAAACAAGGAAGAATGTCGCTTGCGACATTCTCGCGCCGAGCGCGGTTGCAGAATGCAACATCTTCCATTCGCGCGAGTGTGCATCCCACGGAGTGCTTTTTTATTGAATAGGAATTTCCTATTCAATAAAAAAGAAGAGATGCTTTCGCATCTCTCCCTCAGTAAATCTCTATAAAGACGGTTATTACTTAAGAGTAACCTTTGCACCCTCAGCCTCAACCTTAGCCTTGATGTCATCAGCCTCTTCCTTAGAAGCGCCTTCCTTGATCATCTTAGGAGCGTTGTCTACGAGATCCTTTGCTTCCTTAAGTCCAAGACCTGTGATCTCACGAACAACCTTGATAACCTTAACCTTGTTAGGGCCAACTTCTGTAAGCTCTACGTTGAACTCACTCTTCTCTTCCTCAGCACCTGCTGCTGCGCCGCCTGCTGCTGCTACAACAACACCTGCTGCTGCTGATACACCGAACTCCTCCTCGCAAGCCTTTACAAGGTCGTTGAGTTCAAGTACTGATAACTCTTTGATTGCATCGATAATCTCTGCTGTGGATAACTTTGCCATTATTATTTACCTCCATTAAAAATAGTTAGTTTTCGTTTTAAAAATTAAAATATTACTCAGCTGTTGTAGCTGCTGCCTCTTCAGCAGGAGCCTCAGCTGTCTCTGCTGCAGGAGCTTCCTCTGCGGGAGCTGCCTCGCCGCCCTCTGCCTTCTTCTCTGCAATCTGCTTAACCACACGAGCGAAGTTTGCGATAGGTGACTGCATAGAACCAAGCAACTTGGAAAGCAACTGATCCTTAGGAAGGATTGCTGCGATCTCCTTGAGTGCCTCTGCGTCATACAGCTTACCCTCGATCACACCACCTTTGACCTCAAGTGCCTTTGCCTTCTTTGCGAACTCAACAAGTACACGTGCAGGAGCTGCAGGATCTGTCTCAGAAATAGCGAGTGCGCTAGGTCCGTTAAGAAGATCTGAAAGCTGCTCGAAGTCTGTACCCTTGAATGCGAAGTTCATCATCGTATTTTTGTAAACCTTGTAGCTGACATTCTCAGCACGAAGCTTTTTACGAAGCTCTGTGTCCTCAGCAACAGTTAAACCACGGTGATCTACAAGTACGAGTGCCTGAGCGTTCTGAATTTTCTCAGAAATCTCTTTTACTACGGGCTGTTTTAATTCAACCTTTGCCATCTTTTTACCTCCTTATAGAATTTACCGCCAAAGAAAAAGCCTCTCGAAGACGAGAGGCATAAAAGTCTTATCAAACTTTTCCTCGGTAGGCGCTAAGCTTACGTCATCAAATGACACCTACTGTCTTCGGCTGGTCATAACGACCTTGAATACATTAACACAACATAAATATTATGTCAACAACTTTTTTAAATTTATTCTTCCTCAGTGTCGCCAACCGGCTTACCGCCTGTAGCGAGCCACTTAAGATAAGCATTGATAAACGGATCAAGTTCTCCATCAAGAACTGCGTCAGCGTTGGAAGCCTTGAATCCTGTACGTGTATCATTAACCATTGTGTAAGGCTGAAGAACGTAGGATCGGATCTGGCTTCCCCAGGCGTTATCCATTACCTCACCTCTGATACCTGCAAGCTTTGCTGCCTGCTCTTCCTGTTTCATAATGAAGAGCTTTGCCTTGAGCATCTGCATAGCCTTGTCCTTGTTCTGGAACTGAGAACGCTCATTCTGGCAGGCAACTACGACGCCTGTAGGAATATGTGTGATACGTACGGCAGATGATGTCTTATTGATGTGCTGTCCACCGGCACCACTTGAACGGTATGTATCAATTCTGAGATCATCAGGATTGATGTCGACATCTACATCTTCCTCAATATCAGGCATGATATCGCAGGAAACGAATGAAGTCTGTCTCTTAGCCTGTGCATTGAAAGGACTGATACGAACAAGTCTGTGAACACCGTGCTCTGACTTAAGAAGTCCGTAAGCGTTAGTTCCTGAAATCTGGAATGTAACTGACTTGATTCCTGCTTCATCACCATCGAGGTAGTCAAGAACCTCTGTTGAGAAGCCCTTTCTCTCTGCCCATCTGGTATACATTCTGTAAAGCATTGATGCCCAGTCGCAAGCCTCTGTTCCGCCTGCACCTGCATTAAGTCTGAGGATTACATCATATTTATCGTAAGGTCCGTTCAAAAGATTGCTGATACGGATCTTCTCAAGAGTATCTTCAAACTGATCAAGCTCAGATCTGATCTCAGCTGCCATATCGTCATCATCAACACCCTCTTCATTCTGAAGGTCGATGAGATCCATCATGTCATCATACTGTTTATGAAGACCCTCTACCTCAGCAACAAGATCCTGCATGTTCTTAAGATTTCTTGTCTTCTTATTGGCTTTGTCAGCGTCATCCCAGAAAGTAGGCTCTTCCATCTCACGGGACAACTCTTCAATCATTTTTTTCTTTGAATCAAGGTCAAGAGAAGCTGTCACCTCATCAAGAGTACCTCTGAGATTAGAAAGCTCGACCTTCATCTGATCAAGTATTACCATATCTATTCCTTCCAGTTCTCATGGGAAATGCAGAGCTCATCACTCTGCATTTGTTTTAATGTCATCAGTAAAGCAACTTATATTACCAATTAAATTAAAATTGGTCAACCCTGTGCTCTGCCGTGGCAGTTCTTATACTTTTTACCGCTTCCGCAAGGGCAGGGATCATTGGGATAAACCTTGGCTTCCATACGCTTTACAGGCTCCTTGGCAGCACTGTCATCCTTATTTGTTCCTGTAACCTTTGCAACCTGCTCACGCTCAACCTTCTCTTCGATGTGAACGTGGAAAAGAAGTCTTACTGTATCTTCCTTAATGTTACGAGTCATATCATCGAACATCTCGAAGCCGGCAAGCTTGTACTCGATCTTAGGATCTCTTTGGGCAAATGCCTGAAGGCCGATACCCTGACGGAGCTGATCCATATCATCGATGTGGTCCATCCACTTTCTGTCGATAACCTTAAGAAGAATTACACGCTCGATCTCACGGATTGTCTCGGGTTCCGGGAACTCAGCCTCCTTCTCCTCATAGAGCTTAACAGCCTCTTCCTTAAGCTGCTGCATAAGTCCGTTCTTGGTAAGCTTTGTGATACGTCCGCGGTTGATCTTCTTAAGAGGAATGATAGGAAGCAGAAGCTCGTTGAGCTCTGTAAGATTCCACTCATCTGAATCAGTAACCTCTCCGACTACTGTCTGAACTGACTCCTCTACTATATCTGTAATCATCTTATAAACAGTATCGCGCATGCTGTCGCCGTTAAGAACGCGTTTACGCTCGTCATAGATGATCTCTCTCTGCTCGTTGTTAACCTGGTCGTACTCAAGAAGGTTCTTACGGATACCATAGTTGTTATCCTCGATCTTCTTCTGAGCTGACTCGATAGCCTTTGAAAGAGCCTTGTGCTCGATCTCCTGACCCTCAGGAATACCAAGTGAGTTAAACATTGAGATAAGTCTCTCAGAACCGAACAGTCTGAGAAGGTTATCCTCAAGTGAAAGATAGAACTTGGATTCACCGGGATCTCCCTGACGTCCTGAACGTCCACGGAGCTGGTTATCAATACGTCTGCTTTCGTGACGCTCTGTACCTACGATCTTAAGACCGCCGGCAGCAAGTGCCTCATCATCAAGCTTGATATCGGTACCACGACCAGCCATGTTAGTTGCGATTGTAACTGCGCCGTGCTTACCGGCCTCAGCAACTATCTGAGCTTCCATCTCGTGGAACTTGGCGTTAAGTACGTTGTGAGGAATTCCTCTCTTCTTAAGAAGCTTACTTACTTCCTCAGAGGACTCAATTGTAATAGTACCAACAAGAACGGGCTGTCCCTTTTCATGAGCTGCCTGAACAGCATCAGCTACAGCGTTCAGCTTCTCCTTCTTGGTCTTGTAAACCGCATCCTGAAGATCCTTACGGATTACAGGCTTATTGGTAGGAATCTCGATAACGTCCATTCCGTAGATATCACGGAACTCTCGCTCCTCTGTAAGAGCTGTACCTGTCATACCGCACTTCTTCTCGAACTTATTAAAGAAGTTCTGGAAGGTGATGGTAGCCAGTGTCTTGGACTCTCTCTTAACCTTTACATGCTCCTTAGCCTCGATAGCCTGGTGAAGGCCATCTGAATAACGGCGACCGGGCATTACACGACCTGTGAACTCGTCGACGATAAGAACCTCATCATCCTTAACGATGTAGTCGTGATCCTTTGCCATAAGGTTGTTAGCTCTGAGGGCAAGGATAATGTTGTGCTGGATCTCAAGATTTTCCGGATCAGCAAGGTTATCTATTCTGAAGAAGTTCTCAACCTTTGCAACACCCTGTGCTGTAAGGTTAACGAGCTTATCCTTCTCATTAACTATGAAGTCTCCTGACTCCTCCTGCTCGATACCCATGATGGCATCCATCTTGGAGAACTCTTCCATATCAGCACCACGTGTCATCTGCTTAGCGAGGATATCGCAAGCCTCGTAAAGCTTTGTTGACTTGTCGCTCTGACCGGAAATGATAAGAGGTGTACGAGCTTCGTCGATAAGGATTGAGTCGATCTCATCGATGATCGCATAGTTGAGTCCACGGAGAACGCACTGCTCTTTGTAAATTGCCATGTTGTCACGAAGATAGTCGAAACCAAGTTCGTTGTTAGTAACATAGGTAATATCGCAATTATATGCTGCCTGTCTCTCTTCGCTTGTCATGCTGTTAAGAACTACACCAACAGTAAGCCCCAAAAACTCATGAACCTTACCCATCCACTCAGCATCACGCTTAGCAAGGTAGTCGTTAACTGTAACAACGTGAACACCCTTACCTTCAAGTGCATCGAGGTATGAAGGAAGTGTAGCAACCAGTGTCTTACCTTCACCGGTACGCATCTCTGCAATACGTCCCTGATGCAGAATCACACCACCTATGAGCTGAACACGGAAGTGCTCCATGCCAAGTACTCTGCAGGCTGCCTCACGAACCGTGGCATAAGCCTCAGGCAAAACATCATCAAGTGTCTCCCCATTCTCAAGTCTTTTCTTGAACTCATCGGTCTTAGCCTTAAGCTGCTCATCTGTGAGTTTTTTCATCTCAGGCTGCAGACTCTCAATCTTATCTACAGTACTCTGGATTCTCTTAAGCTCTCTCTCACTATGTGTGCCGATGATCTTATCAATAATACTCATTCTCTATCGCTCCATTAAAATTTTGCGTATGCCATAAAAAAACAGGAAGCAGATCCGCCTCCTATTTTATAAAGACAAAATCACAAATGACATTCTAGCAAATAACGCGCATATTATCAACCCTGCTAGGGTTCCTGAATAGTGTACTCCGTACCGTCAACAACCACATTTTTTACCGAACTAACGCAGCTGAAAAGCCCCTCGTCCACATAGTTGAATTTCTCAGGTGTTTCGCCGTTTTCCAGGGCCTCAATAAGCGCCTGTACTCTGGGTCCGTGCAGCGGATTGCACTCTGCTATGCAGGATATCTTGCCCTCTCTGCAGTACTGAAGGGACTGCTCATTTACTCCATCAAAAGAGACCACCATGACCTCTCCGTTCATAATGTTCTGTCCCACACGTTTTCCTGCGCTCTCTAAGGCGTCAATTGCTCCTATAGCCATATTGTCATTTTCGCAGTAAACCACATTTATATTGTCATAACCCTTAAGAAGAGCGGCCATAACCTCTCTTCCCTTGTTCTCCGTAAAATCGCCGCTGACCTCAGTCATGAGATCCCAGCCGTACTCCCTGGCAGCATTTGCAAGGCCCCTGGTTCTTCCGATCTGAGCCGTGGAACCGGGAGTACCCTGAATATTAACTATGTGCAGATTCTCGGGAGAGATATTTCTTCTGTCTGTAAAAGCCTTGAGCCATGCCGTCATCTTCTTGCTCTCGAGCTCGAAATCAGAGCCCACCCAGCAGGAATACAGGCTCTTATCCGCCACATCAACTCTCCTATCCACAAGAATTACAGGGATCTCCGCATCCCTTGCTTCCGTAAGAACCGACTCCCAGCCTGTCTCTGTGGCAGGTGCCAGCACAATATAATCCACACCCTGCTGTATAAAAGTCCTGACTGCCGTTATCTGATTGGCCTGCTTCTGCTGACCGTTTTTATATACTAAATTGAAGCCATTCTCGGGAGTCAGCGCTTCCTGCATGGAAGCAGTATTGGTATTCCTCCAGTCGGATTCTGCTCCGAGCTGTGAAAAACCAACAGTTATAATCTCTCCCGCTGTGGCTTCTTCCTTGTTTTCTTCTTCAATGGTTCTGCTCCCGCAGCCGGCCAAAATAGCCGGGAGCAGGAGCAGTAAGGTAAGTAGTGTAATGGTTTTTTTCATGCCTTAAGTGCCTTTTTCTTCTGAGCCATAACAACGCTCTGAATAAGTAAGAATATGCAAAGCATAGCAGCAATTGTAATTCCTGTCCACCATGCCTGGTCAAGACCGGCAGATGAAACAATATTCTGGATAGTACTAAGTGAAAGCACTCCGAAAAGTGTTCCGATGATATTACCAACACCACCTGTAAGCATTGTTCCGCCGATGATGGAGGATGCGATAGCATTCATTTCCATACCCATTGCATGGCTGGCTGAACCTGAACCAACATGGAGGAAATAAACATAACCACCGATACCTGCAAGCACGCTGCATATCATATGTGATAAAAACTTGGTTCTCTTTACGTTTACACCGAGCATAAGTGCGCTCTGCTTGTTACCGCCAACCGCATAAAAGCTACGTCCGAGCTTGGTCCAACGAAGAACAACAAATAAAACAGCAACAACTAAAAGTGCAACTATAACTCCGATCTCAACATAAGCAGGAACATAAATACCCTTTTTATTGGTAGTTCCCATACCCGGGATCACGATTCTCGCAAGCTTAAGAGCTGTGAACTCCTCGTCTGCAACGTTGAAGGGAGCAGTATTAACAATTGTCGTCATACCTCTGGCAAAGAACATACCCGCCAGCGAGACGATGAATGGCTGGATATCAAGATAAGCAACCAGGAAGCCCTGAACCAGACCGTATGCCACACCAATTCCAAGAGCAATAAGAATTGATCCAAAAATGCTTCCATCGTGATAATCCAGATAAACCGCGCAGCACATTGATACCAGAGCCACAACACCACCAACGGAAATATCGATTCCGCCGGAGATCATAACAACGCTCATTCCGCAGGCTGTGATGATCAGCGCAGCGTTGGCGTTCAGGATATTGAAGAACATCTGGGGCTTTTTAAAAGCACCACCCTGAAATACGATCGCACCGATATACATCGCAAAGAAGATTACGACTGTAATAGTAAGAAGAAGCATTGTATCGTTCATCTTACCGAAAACACCTGTCTTTTTCTCGTTTTTCATTTAGGCCACCCCCTTCTTGGAAAGCGCAGCCTTATCCGACGACGCGAACTTCCTTGTAAGCTGCTTCATATAATCTCTCACTGAAGGAGCAGAAAATACAACAAGAACAATAACAACTACAGCCTTATAAGCTGCAAGTGCATCTGACTGCACATTGAATTTGTAAAGAGTAGTTGTAAGGAACTGGATAACATATGCGCCAAGTATTGAAGCCCACATATTGAACTTACCACCTGAAAGAGCGTTTCCGCCAAGCGCTACCGCAAGGATCGCATCCATCTCGATATCCTTTGCAATAACGGAATAGTTAATTGTGGAAAGACGGCTAACCTTGATAAGTGCAGCTACTGCAACACACAGTCCCAAAATTACAAAGCTGAGGAACTTAATAAATGTAGGATTGATACCGTTAAGTCTTGATGCTCCCTCATTGATACCAACAGCCTGTGTATAGAGACCGAGGTTAGTGAACTTAAGCACAAGAGCTATCACAATGATACATGCGATTACTATGAAAACTGTGGTCGGAACCGGGATTCCGGGAATAAAGCTTCCAAAGTAAGCAAACTTCGGATCGGGAACGATAGGCAACTCATTGTTGTTGATCCATGCTGCGATTGAACGTCCCGCCGTGAAAAGGATCAGCGTTGCGATCATGGGCTGAATCTTGAATACCGCAACCAGCATACCGTTAAAGGCGCCGCAGAGCATTCCTACTACACAAGCCACAAGAAAAGCAACTATGATAGGAGCTGCAAGCTCTGTGGGTCTTGATGTTCCGCCGCAGAGAACTCTCAGCATAGCTGAACCAGCAATAGCTATTGTTGCTCCGACTGAAATATCCTGTCCGCCTGAAGCAGCAGTTACAAGTGTCATACCGATTGCCAAGATTCCAAGCTCTGAGCCGTAATCCAGAATCGTTATAAGGTAACCTGAGAGAACAGGATTACCTGCATTGTTTAATCCGAGACTTATCTTGAAAAATCCGGGATCATTTATCAGGTTTATTACCGCCAGGAGAAGAAGTGCCAGAATCGGTATAAACAACTGATTTCCTACGAGCTTCTTGAAAAAGCTCTCATCTTTATTTGTCGTTTTACTCATATCTTACTTATCCCCCGCGATCGTACTCATTATCTTGTTCTGTGTAAGGTCATCTCCGGAGAGCTCTCCTACAACCTTTCTGTCTCTCATAACAACCAGTCTTGAGCAGGTTCTGAGCATCTCATCAGTTTCCGAAGAAATGAAGGTAACACTCATACCGTCCTTTGCAAGCTCAAGCACCAGCTTCTGAATATCTACCTTTGTTCCGATATCGATACCTCTTGTGGGCTCGTCAAGAATTAGATATTCAGGATGCATAAGAAGCCATCTTGCCAGAATAACCTTCTGCTGATTACCACCTGAAAGCTGTTTGATCGGTGTTTCAGCTGAAGCGGTTTTGATATTCAGCTTCTTTATGTACTCATCAGCAAATGCATTTACCTGCGCCTTGCTGAAGGGCTTGAAAAATCCTGTCAGTACCTGAAGTGCCAGGATAATGTTTTCCTTTACAGACAGATCTCCGATGATACCGTCTCCTCTTCTGTTCTCGGGAAGATATGCGATACCGTTTTTCATAGCATCAAGAGGCTTACTGATCTTAACCTCTTTGCCGTGCATCTTGACAGAACCGTTTATAACTCTGTCCGCACCGAAAATCGCTCTTACACATTCACTTCTTCCGGAACCCAGAAGTCCGGTGAAACCGTTGACCTCTCCCTTCTTAATATAAAAATCGAAGGGCTTAATTCCTGCATTGCTCTGAAGACCTGATGCTTCAAAAATCTTCTCATCCGCATCCGCGCCTTCGTATGTTCCTCCCTCTCCCTTGATATCAGAGAGATCATCCATCTGCTTACCAAGCATCTTGGCAACAAGCTGAACTCTGGGAAGATCCTTGATCTCATACTCTCCGACAAGGGTACCGTTTCTGAGAACCGTTATTTTGTCGCAGACCTCGTAAACCTGATCAAGGAAATGGGTTACGAAAATAATACCAACTCCTCTCGCTTTAAGATCTCTCATAAGACCGAAAAGCTTTTCAACCTCCTGCTCATCCAGAGATGATGTAGGCTCGTCAAGGATCAGAACCTTACACTCCATGTCCACCGCTCTGGCAATGGCAACCATCTGCTGAACAGCCAGTGAGCAGCTTGAAAGCTGCTGATTAGCCTTTGCAGGAATCTCAAGGGACTGCAGAATCTTATCTGCATCCGCATTCATCTTTTTCCAATTTGTTATCTTACCTGCCCCGCGTCCTATAAACATGTTCTCAGCCACAGTAAGGTTGGGGCAGAGGGTTATCTCCTGATACACAGTACTGATTCCGAAGTTCTGCGCATCCTGAGGTGAACCTATTGCCACCTCTCCGCGACCTTCAAGAGTGATAGTACCTGTATCCTTGGTGTAAACACCTGTGAGAACCTTTATAAGAGTTGACTTTCCGGCTCCGTTTTCCCCCATAAGTGCATGGATCTCACCCTTGTTCAGTGAAAAATCCACATTTTGAAGCGCCTTTACACCCGGAAAGGTTTTGTTAATGCCTCGCATCTCGAGCACTCTGTTTTCTTCCACCGGCTATACCTCTTTTCTTTCATATTACATAAAAGAGCGGTGCGGACATTCCGCACCGCTCAGAAAATCAATAATTAGATACCATATTTATCAACGTCGTCCTGAGTAATTGTCTCAGCATCGAAGCCCTTCTCATCCATGATGATGGTCTTCTCTGAAAGTGTGCCGCCGCTCTCAAGAGTCTTGATGATCTCGTCGATGTAGCTAGCCTGGAAAGGATTGCACTGTCCATCATAGTTCCAGTTCTGAGCAAGGAGCTCTTCAAGTGCCCACTTGTTGCAGTCATAACCCATAACGATAACGTCTTTGCCTACGCCGTGGCTGATACCAGCTGCATCAAGAGCTGCAACAGCACCCTTAGCCATATCGTCGTTCTCTGCATAGATTACGTTGAAAGGTGTACCTGCATCGATAACTGACTGAACGATCTGCTGAGCCTTCTCTGCGTTCCACTCAGCTGTCTGCTGTGTAACAAGGTTCCATGTTGACTCAGCTGCTACCTTATCGGAAAGGGCACCACTACGTCCCTGCTGAGCTGCACTACCCATAACACCCTGGATGTGGATGATGTTGTACTCATCAAGTCCCTGACCTGCGAGCCACTCAACTGCCATCTCACCTTCCTTAGCCATATCAGATACGATTGAAGCCTCATAGAGACTAGGATCTGCATCGATTGTACGGTCGAAAAGGATAACCTTTACGCCTGCGTCCTGAGCATCCTTAAGAACTGAATCCCAGCCTGCTGTATCAGCTGCTGAAAGAAGAAGATAATCAACTTCATCCTGGATAAAGCCCTGAGCTGCTGTGATCTGCTCATCATTCTTTAAGCTGTATGCAAACTTTGCATCATAGCCGTTAGCTTCTGTAAACATTGCCTTCAAGTCAGCATCGTTTGCTGTACGATAACCGGACTCGTTAGGATCGTTGTTAATGATACCAACCTTGATAAGATCGCCTGATGCAGCGGATGTATCCTCTGTAGCGGTCTCTTCAGTTGTCTCTTCGGTCTTTTCCTCAGCTGCGGGCTCCTCAGCCTTCTCTTCAGCTGCAGGTGCCTCAGTTGCTGCAGGCTCTGCAGGAGCTTCCTGCTTAGCGCCACCGCCACAAGCTACGAGGCTAAGTGCCATTGTAGATGCCATCAATACTGACAATACCTTCTTCTTCATAACTTTTTTTCCTCCTAATTGAAAAAAGTAATTGCTAAGGGACCATTCCCTTAACAATTACTATTCTAATTTTTACAGATAAAAAAGCCATTGAATAATAAATGCAATAAAGTTAATTTTTTTACACCCTTTTTATTTAAGTTCATTTTTTTACGATTTCGGTTAAGATTTTCGGAAGTCTGATATTAACTATCGTTCCGACACCCTCCGTTGAATCGATTCCGATACCGTATTCCTCACCAAAGGAAAGCTTTATTCTCTCATTTATATTATACAGACCGTAGATAGTATTATCCTCCGGCTTCTCCATGGCAAGGCTCTCCCTTATCTTCTGAAGCCTCTCCTGGGACATACCTATTCCGTCGTCCTTCACCGTCAGCTGAATGTACTCGCCCAGATCACCGCCTGTTACGATAATCTTACCGCCGCCCCTCTTATTCTTAATGCCATGATAGAGCGCGTTCTCAACTACAGGCTGCACCGTGATCTTCGGAATCGTATAATCAAAAATCTCCTCGGGAACATCGATCTCATAGGATAAAATATCCTGATACCTTATCTGCTGGATCTCCAGATAACTTCTCACATGCTGAAGATCCTCCCTGATAGTGACGATTTCCTTACCTTTATTAAGAGAGCTTCTGAAAAAGTCCGAAAGACTTCCAACCATGCTCACGACCTGCTTCTGATTGCCCGCCTCAGCAGACCACACGATGGCATCAAGAGTATTGTATAAAAAGTGCGGATTTATCTGTGCCTGCAAAAGCTCAAACTCAGCCTTTCGCAGCTGCTTCTGCTCACTCTTTACCTGCTTCTCGATAGGCCTTGTTATCCACAAGGGACCCCAGAAGGAAAGCAGAGCCACAAAGAGAATCATGAACACAAAAATAACACCCATGATCTTCACGATATCAAGGTAGAATTTCTTCGCCTCGATCTGAGCAGTCTGAATCTGCTTATTTTCATAATAGACGTACTCGTTTATGGTCTCCTGAATAAGGGACGTAACTATCTGAACGTCATTTTCCCAGATTGTGATGTTATCCTCGTACCTGTCGTCATATTCCATATTGCTCTGGATTCTCTGGATATAGACCTCCAGATTATCCAGGTACTTCGCAACACTCTCAAGACGCTTCTTGTTGTCACCGTCGTCAGTGTAGTCCTCAAGCCTTGTTACGATCTTCCTTGCTGCAGACAGATATGTAGGAATCTTGGAATTCTCAAGGGTGACATTACCTACTATTACAAGATAAGTCTCGTAGTCGAAATCCTCCTTGAAATCCAGACTGAACTCACTGGCTGCCACAACGGAACCCAGCATCTCATCGTATCTCTCGTTCACCTTCCACAGATTATAGAAGGCATACACCATGAAAATAATACTTGGCAAAAGCAGAAGCAGATAGGATATTCGAATCTGGTTGGCGAGCTTACTCTGACCTTCCCTGACCTTCTTGCTCTTTACCTGTTCATCTCCCATCAGCCTTCCTCCGTGCGCGAGCCGCTTCTGTACTGCGTAGGAGTAACCCCCTGTGTCTTCTTAAACAAATATGAAAAATAGTGCGGGTCCTTATATCCCACCAAAAGGCCGATCTCGTTGCTCTTCTTGGAGGTACTGATAAGGAGCTCTTTTGCCGCATTCATCCTGTAATCAGTAAGATACTTGATGAAGGGCTGACCTGTTTGCTGTCTGAAAACCGCACTCAGATGATTAGGTGAAAAGTTCACATGGGCTGCCAGAGTATTAAGGGACAGATCCTCCTCGGTGTAATGCTCCTCGATATAGGATATGACCTCATTAACCGCATCCCGGTAATGACCCTTGGAATCATCTTCTCTAAGAACCGCAGCCTGACCCACAATCCTGGCCATGTACTGAATCGTGCGACCCTCATCCGCCAGAACCTCCGGAGTAGGTATCTCCGGTTTTTCCTCCTTGTGAAGCTCGTTCTCCAAAAAGTCAGCCACGCAGAAATAGATATCCATGGCGATGTACTGCCTAAGGAGCGTTGAGCGGATGGCGCCCTTGCCCATACCGTTCAGGAACTCCTCTATGAAAAATTCCGCCTCGGACACATCTCCTCTTCTAAGGAACTCTTTTATAAGCCTTCTGTCTATGTGCTTGGGATCAATCTCAGATAAGACCACATCATCCTTCCCGGGATGGAGGCCCTCCTCCGATCCCACAAGGAAGCCGTTGTCCTCAGTAAGATACATGTGAGCGAAGGCTCTGCTTGCCCATCCAAAGGAAGCCCCTATATCGCTTATTCTTCCGACACTCTGTCCCACACCGCCGAAATATCTGATGTGGTGATAGTTATCGAAAAGTGCCTTCATCTCAGTAATGCCTTCTTCGATATTTTTTTCTATGGTGTTATCGTCGTCACCTTCATATAAAAGCGCGATACCTTCCACGCCAAGTTCAAAGAAAATCGCACCGGTTTTCTCGGCGATCTCCCTTATCCCTTTCTCTATCTCAACAACGCTCTGTGAATACTCGTTAGCATCATGCCTCGTGGACCATACCTTAAGCAGGATCACGTTGTACCTGATCGCTGTAAGATCCAGAGACAGCTTCTTGGCACTCTCAATAATCTCAGAAAGCCCCTTGGTCCCTGCGACTATATCGCTGAAAAGCTCATGCTTCTCATATTCAGTGCGTTCCTTCATTTCCTCTTCATAGCGCTTTTTAATCTCTCGCTCGCGCCTTTTTTCTTTGGTCTTCTCCGCGAGAGCATCCACTTCCTTCAATAAATTATCGCCGCTTATCGGCTTTGAAAGATAGCAGGATACGCCTATCCTTATGGCCTCCTGGGCAAACTGAAAATCCTCATAGCCCGTGAGAAGTATAATCTCTATCCAGGGAAACTTCTCCTTGACCATGCGGCTAAGTGTGAGCCCGTCCATAAAGGGCATCTTAATATCAGTAATAACAATATCAGGCTGAAGCTTCTGTATCATTGGAAGCGCAACTTCCCCATCACCGGCTTCCCCACAAAACTCGTAGCCGTGCGACTCCCAATCCACATTGTTCTTTATGCCTTCCCGGACGACAAATTCGTCCTCAACCAAAAATACCTTCATCATACCCTCTAAAAATAGCCCTCCCGAGCCAACGCTTGGAAGGGCCACCCTATTTCAAAAAAAATTATTCGTAAATCTTAGCTTCCTCTTCGCCGTTCATAACACGAAGTGCACCCTGAGCAAGAGCAAGGAGCTCATCCTCACCGGGATAAACTGTTACAGGAGCGATGAACTTAACCTTCTCAGTAAGTCTGTCCATAAGAGGAGCGTTGTAAGCGATACCACCTGTGATGATGATCTGATCAACCTTACCATCAAGTACAGCTGCCATAGAGCCGATGTTCTTAGCAAGCTGGAAGATGAATGCATCGATAACGAGCTTAGCTGTGTCGTTACCCTCATCTCTCATCTTGATTACGTTTCTCATATCGTTAGTTCCAAGCCAAGCATTGAAACCACCCTTACCAACTGCCATCTTGCGAACCTCTGCCTCAGAGTACTTACCTGAGAAGCAAAGCTTGATAAGACCGCCTGTAGGAAGGCTGCCTGCACGTTCGGGAGACATAGCTCCGTCACCGTCAAGAGCATTGAATACATCGATGATCTGACCGTTCTTGTGAGCACCAACAGAAACACCGCCACCAAGGTGAACAACTACAAGGTTGATATCCTCGTACTTCTTACCGATCTCCTTAGCATATCTTCTTGCAACTGCCTTCTGGTTAAGTGCGTGGAAAATTGAAACTCTGGGACACTGAGGAAGACCTGAAACTCTAGCCTCATCACAAAGCTCATCAACAACAACGGGATCTACAATATAGGAAGGAACACCGATCTCATCAGCGATCTCTTTTGCAAGAAGTCCGCCGAGGTTAGAAGCGTGCTCACCCTGAACGCCTGCCTTAAGATCCTTAAGGAGTGCGTCGTTAACTGCGTATGTACCGCCCGGGATAGGCTTTACAAGACCACCACGGCCTACGATAACATTGAAAGACTTAACATCCTGATTAGATTCCTTGAGGAAGTTAAGAATGAGTTCTTTTCTCCAAGCAAGCTGATCAATGATGTGATCATACTTAACAATCTCCTCTGTGGGATGACGGAGAGTCTCCTCCATTGTAAGTGTCTCATCCTCGAAAATACCAAGCTTTGTTGATGTGGAACCGGGATTGATGATTAAACTTTTTATCATGGTTTTCTCCTTTATTTTTACGGATTATAAGTTTTTCTCTTCTGCTACTACTGCTGCAAGTGCTATAGAGTTGAGCTTAACCTCAACTGAATCTGAACGTGATGTAAGAATAACGGGAGCCTTGGTTCCTGTTAAGATGTTACCATTCTTAACTGTTGCAAGACGAACGATTGTCTTGTAAGTAAGGTTACCAGCGTGGATATCAGGGAAAAGAAGGATATCAGCGTCACCTACGATCTTACGGTCCTTAGCGCCAGCCTTGTGCTCAGCTGCTGAAGGATCGATAGCAAGATCCATTGAAAGAGGTCCGTCAACGATGCAGTTTTTGATCTCGCCAGCCTCGTTGAGACGTGTGAGCTCAGCTGCCTCTACAGTAACAGGCATCTTGTCGTTAACAACTTCTACTGCAGCAAGGGGAGCTACCTTAGGGCACTCAACGCCGCAAGCTCTTGCAACATTTACTGTATACTCAATAATAACCTTTTTGTCTTCAAGAGTGGGATAGGGCATGAAAGCAACGTCTGTAAGGAAAAGAAGACGGTCAATGCCGGGAATCTCAAATACACATACGTGAGAAAGAGGACGACCTGTACGAAGTCCAACTTCCTTATTAAGAACTGACTTAAGGAAAGTCTTGGAATCAAGCTGACCCTTCATATAGATATCAGCCTTGCCATCGTGAACAAGTGAAACCGCCTTTGTAGCTGCCTCAACTGTATCCTTCTCATCAATGATCTCAAACTGGGAAAGATCCATTCCCATGCCTGCTGCGATCTTCTCGATCTCATCCTTATCGCCGACAAGGATAGCATCAGCAATGCCGCGCTCCTTAGCAAGCTTAACTGCCTCAAGAACGGGCTCGTCCTGTGCGCATGCAACTGCAAGCTTCTTAGTGCTTGCTGTCTTTAACTTCGCGAGAATATCGTCGAAACTCTTACTCATTTGTGTTCCTCCTGGTTATCAAAAAAATATAATTCAACATAATATGTACTTCGAATTTTTCATATGTCTTATGACTTTTCAAAAGATATGCAAAAAATACGAGGCACACCGTTAGAATTTTACCACGATGCGCCTCGCTTTTCAATGAACCGGCATGCCTAAAAGCGCATTACCGGCGTAAATTTTCATTATTATTCTAATCTTGTGAAATACTCTTCTATAATATAAGTAGGCACTTCGGAATTCATGACATAGTTTTTGTCATCATCTATCATCTGAAGAAGAATGTCCGCAATCTCAGGATCGAACTGGGTTCCCTTGCCTCGCTCTATCTCTTCCCTTACCTTCTTTTGCTTCATGACTCCTGAATAAATTCTCTCGGAGCTCATGGCATCATAGGCATCCGCAACACCAATTATGCGGGCCTCCTCGGGAATGGCGATACCCACAAGTCCGTCTGGATAACCGCTTCCGTCGAACCTCTCATGATGCCATCTGGCACCAACCGCAAGTCCCGGAATCTCAGTGATATCCTGAAGAATCTTGGCACCTATCATGGGATGCTTCTTCATGAGATTGTACTCATTATCCTTAAGCCCTTCTGCCTTGGCTGTGATGTAGTCCGGAATTCCGATCTTACCAATATCGTGAAGCAGACCCATCTGATAGATCTCATACTGCTCCCTGCGGCTCTTACCCATGCGTCTTGCGATCTCCATGGAATAGAGCGCAACTCTCTCAGAGTGCTCCTTGGTATATCTTCCGTTCTCATCAGCCACTCTGGCAAGAGCGTGCATAAGCTGATCTATAAGCCTTTTTTGCTGGTGGTATTTTACTTCAAAATCATCCATCTTTGTCTCTGTTCCCTCTTTACTACTAATGCTCGTTTCTTATCCCCCCCAGACAAAACAGAAATTTCTCATACAAACAAGAATTCCTACATAACTTAATAAAGGTATGTAGGAAACTATTTTACACTCTTTAGTACCAAAGGAAAAGCCCTAAATTAAAATCCTTCTCTTCTCCTCTGCGCACGCAGCTCTATTCTCTTTTCAGCGCCCTGCCACTCAGCTCTCTCAGTCTCAGTGCGGACATTCAGGCCATAAGGAACCGTAGTCGGGTTGCCGTCTTCATCGACGCAGACCTCGGTGAGGTAAGCTCTGTTAACCACATGTCTCATGCCTGTGCGAAGATCCTCAACGTAGGTGTCCACGCGAACCTCCATGGAAGTCCTTCCAACGTGAGTAATTCTTCCTATTAAAACAACGATATCATTGAGCTTGATCGCCTGCTTGAACTGCATGTTATCAATCGCAGCAGTCGTAACCGGCGTGCCGGCATGCCTTAGAGCAGTTGTGCCCGCTACCTGATCTATCCAGCTCATCAGCTCTCCACCGAAAAGTCGCTCATAACCGTTGATCTCATCAAACTTAACGACTCTGGTCCACTCTGTGACGGAATCCTCCACATTTTTACTTGCTATCTGGTGATCTACATGAAAAACTCTGTTGTTCATAACAAGCCTCCGTTTTCCTAAAAAATATAAGTAAATTATACCATATATATGATGTTCAAAGGGGCAACAGAAAAAGATTTTCACATGAGAATTTCTTGCAGAACACAATAAAAAAACTCCCTACATTTATAGAGAGTTTCCAAAAATCACTTGATAGACAGAACCATCTCCGCGGTTTCAAGAAGAGATGTTCCGGAATCCATGGAACATTTCTGCAGATATTTGTGGGCCTCGGGCTCAGTCATATTGTGGCGCTCCATAAGGATCGCCTTGGCGCTGTCGATGATCTTCTGATCCTCGATACTTCTGAATCTCCTCTTTTCCTTGAGCTTCTTGCGGCGGAGCTGAACGCCCTCCACAAGCATGGTCACCGTTGAAAAGAGGTCGTCCTTTTTAAGGGGTGTGGGCAGATACACGATATTGCTGTGATCGTGGAGCGGTAACTCATCTGCCTTTGCGGGGCTTGCAACCAAAAGCATGGTGAAATAGTCCGGCATACCCCCTGCAAGCTCGATGCATTGCATATCACCGAGCCTGGAGCCGCAAATGACCACGCCGCTACCAAGGTTCTCCATAGCTGAAAGAACCTGGGCACCGGTTGTGCACACGTTGGCGATCTCAAAACCGCCACGCATCAATATGCTTTTGAAGTTCTGCGCATCCGACTGCTTAGCGAATGCAACTATAATGTTTTGCAAGCTGGCACATTCCCTTACTTAATAATCTATTACTGCTTGTTCAGATATTCGTTGATCTCCCACTGGGTCACACAGGTGCGGAAATTCTTCCACTCGCTACGCTTTGCATCAAGATATCTGTTAAATACAGCATCTCCAAGAATGCCCTTTACAAACTTGTCCTTCTTGTAGCTGTCGATGGCCTCTCCCAAAGTCTCGGGAAGAGTTGAGAATCTAGTCTTTCTAAGCTCCTCATCGGTCTTGTTCTTAAGATTGACCTTGAGCTCAGCCGGAGGCATAAGCTCTCTCTTGATTCCATCCATACCTGCCGCAAGAATAAGTGCCAGCGCAAGATAAGGGTTGCATGCAGCATCAGGATTACGAAGCTCGATTCTGGCATTTCTGCCTGCCATTGTAGGAATTCTGATAAGCGCACTTCTGTTGGTTGATGATGAAGACCATGACACATTAACAGGAGCATCATAGCCGGGAACAAGTCTCTTATAGGAATTAACAAGAGGATTGGTCACAAGAGTCATGCCACAGATATGCTCAAGGATACCTGCGATGAAATGATTTGCAGTCTCAGAGAGCTTGCCATCCTGTCCTGCAAAAACATCTCTTCCCTCCTCGTCCTCACAGAGGATATTGATGTGCATACCTGAACCGTTCACGCCTTCCTTGGGCTTGGGCATGAAGGTCGCATAGAGACCGTGGCGCTTAGCAATAGTCTTAACTGCCATCTTGAAGGTCATTATCATATCAGCCATTCTGGCTGCGTCATCTTCTGTAAACTCAATCTCGTGCTGAGCAGGAGAAATCTCATGGTGAGAGGAAGTGATATTAAAATCCAGCTCCTCAAGGTTCATGATGATATCTCGGCGCACGTTCTCACCCTGATCTGCAGGAGCAAGGTCAAAATAGCCGGCATTCTCATGAGTCTGTGTCGTAGGCTGCCCCTCATCATCAAGATCAAAGAGGAAAAACTCAAGCTGGGGATCTGCCTTGAAAATAAGGCCCATCTCCTTTGCCTCCTCAAGAACCTTCTTAAGAATATGTCTGGAATCACATGTAAAAGGCTTTCTGTCAGCGGTGTAAACGTCGCAGAACATTCTTGCAACCTTACCACTCTGGGGTCTCCAGGGATATATCTGAAAACTGTCAAGATCGGGGTACAGATACATGTCGCTCTCAAGCTCCTCAAACTTATCACCTGAAAGTCCTGTAAATCCCTCTATAGCTGAGCCGTCAAACATGCAGTCATTGTTAAGTGCAGTTTCAAGCTGACCTGCAGTTATGGCAATATTCTTCGGTGTGCCGAAAATATCGCAAAACTGAAGCCTGATAAAAGCTACGTCTTCTTCCTTCACAATTCTGAAAATGTCCTTTTTGGTTAGCTTGCCCATTTCATCCTCTTTCTGCGCCATCTTATGCGGAGGCGCTGCCGCAATATTTCTAAAACTACTAAAGCCCTTGCGCGCTCGCGGAATTTTTTCTCTAAAAAAAGAAAAGGCAAAGACACTTTTCCCTATGGAATGGCGCCTTTGCCTTGCGTCTACAATATCAAAAAACGCATGTCTGCGTCAACAGATTTTTCACCGAAAATCATTTGCGACGGTGATTTAAAAACTTGGAGAGCTCTGCCTTTATCGCCTTGAGCTCAGCAGGATCTGCGCTCTTTACAGGTCTTATGGAAACATCCTTGTAGGTCCTTGGAAGTCTCACATTATCGCCCTCGAAGGGATGGATAACACCTGTCTCATCTCCGCAGATAATTGCTCCGTCACAAAAAGCTGTAAGCTCGGCAATAAGGTTCTCGCTGGGACTTGCACCGCCAAAGCCAGCCATGCACATGCAGAATCTCTCACGAACTCCGCTGTAGCCGGCAGCTATATTTGCAGGCTTTTCATTGACAGCCGCGTCTGCGTATTTCTGCATAAGTCCTGCGCTCTTGGAAGGATACTCCCTCTTGCCGGTGCCGTAGGTTCCGTAGGGATTGAGGCAAAGGTGCTGACCCTCGCCGTCCGTTGTAAGTCTTCCGGGACAAACCGCAAGGCCTCCAAGAACAGTTCTCGGAATACCAAGAAGTAAGCCTGACAGAGCGCCCTTGGCACCTACGATACCTGCTGTAAGCTGATGGTTAAATGAAGAGATATTCTCGTTTCCTCTCACCGCTTTTCCGAAAACAGAAACAGGGAAATCACTCACATCCCCGGTGAAGCTCTTCCTTATTACAGCCACACCTGCGCGGTACTGAGGTGATATCTGGAACGGTGCCACCTCCTGAAGTGCTCCAGCACCGTTTTCCATATCGGGGTAAGTCACATCCATATGAACCAGAACGCCGTCTATTCCCTTAAGAGCTGAGGTCTTGATCAGCTGCATCGTGAACTTGCCGGGAGTAGCCTCGCCCTTTGCGTGAACCGTTCCGGTAATCCTCACACCGTCTCCTCTTCCCGCAAGCTCAGCAGAAGCAACCTCCTCACAGGTAAACTCATTTACGGTATCACCGCTTTTTACAAAGGATGAAAGGAACTGCTCATCTCCGATTCTCTCATCTCCGAAGTACACCTCGCGGATCTTACCCTTTGAAGCTCCTGTTCCGCCCACAACAATCTTAAGCTTATGTCCGGGGCTTGTGATAACATAGCTTTCTCTCTCCACACCTGCTATGCGGGCTGCCTTGCCTGCACCCTTGGCATTGTTCATGGCTGCTATGCGCTCTGCAACTGCAGGATTCTGCTCTTCCTTGGGAGGCTCCGGCTTTGTCTTAAGCTTACCCTGTGCCTCAAGGAGCCTTTTCATGGCACCCTCAGCATGGAAAACAGGGTGATCCTCGGGTCTTAGCTCAATAAGCGGCTTATGGGGCTCCTTCGGAATATCCGACCTGTCAAAATGATAATAAATCTTGTAAGTATTCTGAGCCTCTGCGAACTTCATAACCACAAAGGCGGTGTTTACATATCCGTTCTCCTTACCCATCTCAACTGCGGTGTAGGAGTCGATCTGACACTCATCACACTCCAAAACCAGTGTACTGATTTTTGGACACTGACCTCCGTCGATAGCAAGCTGGAAGGAGACAGTTCTCTGACCGGAGGCATTCATTATAATGAAGGAATTCCTCTCCTCCTCGTCCTTTCTCCTTGAGTAGAGATGCTTACCGATCGCACTGTTGTTAAGTCTCTGACGTCCGCTGGTTCTCATGGACATCTCTTTTGTATTAATAGCCTTTCTCTCGATATTCTGAATATCAAGAGAAAGCCTTTCAATCTCGCTGAACCTGTCCTTTTCCGGCGCCGGTGAAAACGGTCCAAACTCGGATGCTGACAAAAGTCTTATTCTCTCAGCCAGGGAATCGGATGCTCTCTCAGCGTTGTAAATCCTGCTGCCGATTCTCGCTCTCTCGATACGGGTCCAGATAAGTCTGTCATAGGGAAGCTCACTGTAGGATGAAAGGTCACTTCCTCTGCCCTCAGCCACATCCCCTGCGAAGGTGATCTCCGATACAGGAGCATGATCTCTTAAATATCCGCTTGGTGTGTTATACGCAACAAAGTCCAGTTTTCTCAGAGCTCTAAGGAAGCCTGCAAGGCCCTCGGTACCTGCTGCCTTTCTGAAAAGGCTTCTGATCTCCATAGGCTCCCACCAGGGACTTCTCACATCGGCGCCTGCCAGCACAAAAAGGTCACCCTCAATCTCACCGGACAGCTGCTTTTCATGAAGACCTGTCAGGAACTTTGTCATTGAACCCTCTTCAATCCAGTCAGCCGGAGTGTAGTAAGGAACCACCACTATTGAATTGTTACCATGTCTGTAGGTTGATGGATTGTAGGTCTCATAAGGAGATTTCCTGAGCTCCTTACTTACCGTGGACAGCGCATTTGGACCAACGTTACTGTTTCCCAAAAGCACAGTATTAATACCTGACTTTCTCAGTCTGGCGATCATAGACGGAGTGAAAATATCACCCTCTGCGCGAAGTGCATCTGAAGTTTCACCAAGATCATTGGATTTAAAATGAAGTGCAAAATTGAGCTCTTTTCCTGTCATGCCGGCAAAAAGATTGGCATGTCTTCCCGAGAATAAAAGCTCGTCGCCTCTCTCACGAAGCCGTGCCTTGACGCCGTCAACAACATCGGGCCCCAAAGAAGGGAGGATCCTTCCAAGTGTGTAATCATTCTCAAAATCCCACGCTGCCTGAACAGGCTGCCCCTCCTTATTAGCCTTGGCCATGATATCAAGGATCTCGCGGATACGTGCAAGGTCTCTTCCAAAGCCCTTGTTGTCGTTGGTATCCCCAAGATCAGCATGATAAAAATTTACATGAAAAAGAAATCCGAAATGGATTCTGTGATTTGTCCCCATAAGTCAAACTCCCCCGTTTGTAATTAGTTTTAGTCTTTACTCGTTCTTACTTATCCTCTCAAGTTCTATAATATCTGCAATCTGTTCAGGAGTAAGGAATCCGTCATCCCTCTTGGGAGCAAAGAGACCTTCGTCTACAGCGTTGCCATTCTGATTAAAGTATCCGTCAAATTCATCATGGAATCCACCGGAAAGTGCAGAGGTCTGCTTCCTTGTTCTTACAGGCTCATCTGCCATATACCTGTCATCCGCCGGAGTCCTCCCCGCATTTACCGCTTTCTCCGAACTGGGTGCAGGCTTTGTATTCATAGAAGTATTATACGCATCGACAAATCTAACCTGATGACCTGTCCTTGCGGCTGACATTCCCTCCGCTGCCCTGTAATCAGGTTCATCGGAAGTATCAATCATCTTCTTAAGCTCGTTCTTATCCCCAACTATTTTTGATATGAAATCCAGCTTCCTCTTAGTCTTCTCTGAAGGCTTAAATGACGCGCCCTCAAGGGAAGCAAGGTCAGCTACCATCTGCTTGGACTTCTTGGTAGCACCGCCCCTGGTCTTCTTAAGATCATCAAGCGGATTCTCAGGCTTTTGCGGCAAAAGCTTCTTAGCCTTGGCAGGAGTTCTGTCCTCTATTGAAGCAAGCTCCTCAAGGTCATCGGCATCCACCAGTGGCATGCTGTTTGGAAGCTCAGGCATATCGTCCATATCGGCTACGCGCTCTGCCCTTTTGCGCATGATCTCCTCCTCCGATCTCTCGGGAATAAGATCTGCTGCCTCGTCGGGTGACATGAGCTGAAGCTCAGGATCCTCTTCTTCCACAGGAATCTGCTCACGCCTTGGCTGCGGCTTTTCATACTTGGGAGCAGGTGTGCTCTTAGGCGACTTCTTCTCAGGGGTTGGAAGCTCCCACTTGCCCTGATGCTTCTGGCTCTCGTATTCCTTAGAAACAGCCAGCTGCGGAACGTAATTCACAGGAATCTTATCTCCTGATGCGATCTTTTCATCGGGTGATCCCGCTACATCAAGGATGTCGTCAACCTTAAGGCCAAGCTTCTCCTTCTTCCTGCTGGTGATGAGCGTTACAAGATCAGCTCCCATAGCATCAAGAGTACAGCCGACTGCCGGCTGACCATTCATCGTAAATACGCGAACCACAGTTGCTTCGCATGCATAAAAATGGAAATAAGTCGGATCGTATCTAAATGACGCGATAATGTGATCCCCAACCTTCACGGAGGCTTCCGTGTCAAGAATAAAGGCTATGCCCTTCATTGAAATATCATAGACGAGAGCATTCCTGATATCCTTGCTGTCGCCAATCCTGATAACGCCGAGTCTGTCGATATCATATCTCTCAGCCTGTCTGCGATTGACGATCTTGCCATCGTCCGTGCATCTTATCAGATGGAACTTACCATACTTGGTCTCCACAGGTCCGATCCTCGTAGCCATGAACTCATAGGATCTGCCATCCCTCTTATTGACAGCCACAACCTTGGAGGGTTCCGTAAACGTAAGGTCCTCATCAAAGTAAGTAAGGGAGTCCACAAGAAGACCATCACGAACACCTATATCTGCCTTAGTAATAAGGAGAATTCCGTGCCCATTGATGGATGCATGAATTTTTATTTTTGAATCTTTCATCACGTCGCTTAGTTTCATATTGATATTTTATTACAACGTCTATGTCTTCGCAATTATAAAAACGCGCTTAAATGCAGAAATTCGGGGAGAAAATGGGGCTTGAGGGGTGGGAATTTGGAGGGGAGGTGGGTGGTGGAAATATTTCTAATAAGTATCAGCTTCTAGTTGTTCCGATTTCTTTTTCAGGACAACTGTTTCTGCATTTATATGCTGTTTAGTTGTTCTGTTCCGTTTTTGGGACAACTATTTCTGTACTTATATGCTGTTTAGTTGTTCTGTTCCGTTTTTGGGACAACTATTTCTGTCCTAATATGCTTTTTAGTTGTTCCGGTTCTTTTTCTGGACAACTATTTCTGCACTAATATGCTGTTTAGTTGTTCCGCTCTTTTTTCCGGACAACTATTTCTGTACTTATATGCTGTTTAGTTGTTCTGTTCCTTTTTTGGACAACTATTTCTGCACTTATATGCTGTTTAGTTGTTCCGCTCTTTTTTCCGGACAACTATTTCTACAAAATATCCCCGTCTAGTTGTTCCAATTATTTTTCCGGACAACTATTTTCGCACAAATATTCTATCTAGTTGTTCTAGTTATTTTTCCGGACAACTATTTCTGTACTTATATGCTGTTTAGTTGTTCCGCTCTTTTTTCCGGACAACTATTTCTACAAAATATCCCCGTCTAGTTGTTCCAATTATTTTTCCGGACAACTATTTTCGCACAAATATTCTATTTAGTTGTTCTTATCCTTTTTTCCGGACAACTATCTCTATGCAAATATACCTTTTAGTTGTTCCGGCTATTCTTCTGAACCTTTCTACTGAATCAATGCCCCTACAACAAACAAGTCACGTAGTCTGGCCAGCCCTGCGGTGGTGCTATGTCCATGAGTTACTTGAACCTTTTCCATACAATTAACAAATCAAGTAGTCGTGCCGGAACAAGGTTCTACCGCTACTTGACCTTTTTCCAAACAATCTACAAGTCGAGTAGTCTTAAAGAAGCATACTCCCCAGACTACTAGACCTATCCCCTAACAAGCAGAAAGTCTCGTAGTCTGGAAGAGAAAATTAATGAAACCTACGCGATTTTTTATAAAATCTAAGCAAGGGCAAGTAGGCAAGCGCTGATAAAGGCTCAGAACTACTCAAGAAATATCCAGAAGCATCAAGAAGTCGCGTAGGCTGGCCAAAACATAGTCCCAGGGCTACTTGACCAGTACCGAATCAATAAACATGTCACGTAGCCCGTCCACAACTGCAAAATAATCCGCCCACAACTACAGAATAATCCCGTCCACAACAACAGAATAATCCACCCACAACTACAGAATAATCTCGCCCACAACCACGCCCCCCACTCCCCACAATAACCAGAAACTATCGAAGGCAATAAGTTTTGTTTATCCTAAAACCTATTGACTCACTATGTGAATAGTTATATATTATTCCCAACAATAAACGAGCCAAGTAATACAGATGAAAAAGCTGTAATACTGATGAAAACAGAAGTAATGCAGACGAGAAACAGCTGTAATACTGATGAAAGCAGAAGTAATGCAGACGAGAAACAGCTGTAATACTGAGAAAAACAAAAGTAATACACAACAAACCGTATTACAGACAAAAATGAAAGTGAAGTAGGAGGAGAACGAAATGGGTAATTACAGATTTGAGACATTACAGTTACATGTAGGACAGGAACAGCCGGATCCGGCAACAGATGCAAGAGCGGTTCCGATTTATCAGACAACATCATACGTGTTTAGAAACAGCCAGCATGCGGCCGACAGATTCGGACTTGCTGATGCAGGTAATATATACGGAAGACTTACAAACTCAACTCAGGATGTTCTGGAAAAGAGAATTGCAGCTCTTGAGGGCGGAAGTGCAGCCCTGGCAGTTGCATCAGGAGCAGCAGCTATCACATATACAATCCAGGCACTTGCAGCAAACGGCGGACATATCGTAGCACAGAAGACAATCTATGGCGGAAGCTACAACCTTCTGGCACACACACTTCCTCAGTACGGCGTGACAACAACCTTTGTGGATGCTCATAACTTAAGCGAAGTTGAGGGAGCAATTCAGGAAAACACAAGAGCAATCTACCTTGAGACCCTTGGCAATCCTAACAGTGATATTCCGGACATCGATGCAATCGCAGAGATAGCTCACAAGCACGGACTTCCGCTTGTAATTGATAACACCTTTGGAACGCCTTATCTTATCAGACCCATCGAGCACGGCGCTGACATCGTAGTTCATTCAGCAACCAAGTTCATCGGTGGCCACGGCACAACCCTCGGCGGAATCATCGTTGAGGCAGGTAAGTTCAACTGGAAGGCAAGCGGCAAGTATCCTAACATCGCTGATCCCAACCCCAGCTATCATGGAGTATCCTTCTATGATGCGGTTGGCCCTGCTGCCTTTGTAACATTCATCAGAGCTATCCTTTTGAGAGACACCGGAGCAACAATATCTCCATTCAATGCTTTCCTCCTACTGCAGGGTGTGGAGACATTGTCACTCCGTCTCGATAGACATGCAGAGAACACCAGGAAGGTAGTTGAGTTCCTCAAGAACCACCCCAAGGTTGAGAAGGTTAATCACCCTTCAATCGCTGATCACCCGGATCACGCACTTTATGAGAAGTACTTCCCGAACGGTGGCGCTTCCATCTTCACATTTGAGATCAAGGGAGGAAAAGACGCTGCATGGAAGTTCATCGACAACCTTGAGATCTTCTCACTCCTTGCAAACGTTGCCGACGTAAAGAGCCTTGTTATCCATCCTGCGACAACAACTCATTCACAGCTTAATGATGAGGAGCTTAAGGACCAGGGCATCACACAGAGCACAATCAGACTCTCAATCGGTACAGAGCACATCGACGACATCATTGCAGATCTTGAAAAGGGCTTTGCCGCAATCTGATGACAGTGCTGACAAATGATCCCGCCTTAGCATGGCAGGACTTACTACCAGAAACCATTTCATAATATCTTTCCAGATAAAGAATAAAAATTTGAAGCATGGCTTCACCGACTAAACAAAAACCGCACTCCATAACAGGGGTGCGGTTCAACTTTTTTATAACTCTTTTTATCTTCTTATAGATTTTTTCTTATCTCTTACATTTTTTTCTTATCTTCTTATAGCTTTCTCTTATCTTCTTACAGATCTCTTAATCTCATCATGAAAATTGAATACTCATCATTCTGGAAATCAAGGTCCGGTGAGTTCTCTCCTCCACCGTTGGTGCTGCGCTTGATCTCAGCGTAGAACTCCTCGCCCTGATTCACAATGTCCATGACAGACATCGACAGGCCATTGTCACTGGCAATAGCACAAAAATCAGCCACAGGATTCACAGACTTTTGTGTATCAAGAAGTCTCTCTTTAAGCTCTGCGTTATCTCTTGCCAAATCCAACAATTCATCCAGTTTCTCTGTAATTCCCATAGCGCTTCCTCCCCTAACCTGTATTTTTTCAAAATAAATTGAGTCCATTATAACAATGATTCTCAATTTGTAAAACACAAAAATCCCTATTTTCTCAGCTTTTTTAGAGAAAGGTGCCAGGCACCAACAGAAATTACCAGACACCTTTTACAGGCAACAACAGAAAGTCCCAGACACCTTTTACAGGCACCTTTCACGAAATTTATATTATTATAATAAATTAGTGTTCAAAATAATGATAAAATTGAGCGAGAGAGGGGGAATTATCATAATGAAAAAACAGTTTGGATTTCTATTATCTGCAACCATGATAGCATCCCTGATGCTTAGCGCCACTGCCTGCAGCAAAGCACCGGCAGATAACAAAAGCTCCGGCACATTAGGCGATGCAACAGAAAGCTCCGGTGCATCAGAAAGTACCAGCGAAAACACTGCGGATGCAAAAGACAGCTCTTCCACCGCAGACACTTCCCAAACCGCTTCTGCCAATAGCGAATCATCAGACAACACCGAAGACGCAGCCTCCGAGCAGAACAGCTCTGACTCCTCGGACTCAGTAAAAATCCCTGCATCCGAAGCAGATCTATTAGAGTTCATGGAAGGTGACTGGAGCCTTGTAAATCCCGTCACAAAAACGGACTACGCGACCATAAGCTTCCAAAATGACGGCAGCTTTTCATACGAATATACGGGCAGCGGCGATAAGTGCGAAGGAAGCCTTGGCGCCAACCACCTGTATTCCGGCGAGGACAAGCTACCACTGTCCTTCACGATAAACGTCTCGGGGATTGATAAGATGAACTTCGACAGGGACCACTACTATGTTCCTGAAGACGGCAAGGACACCTCCGATTGCAAGATCTATATCGGAAACTGCGACGGCGACGACTACATGTATATGGAGTCCACCGGCAACGGCGATTCTTTCATAACCACCGTTCTGTTCCAGGATCAGACCAACGTGGACGGCTCATTTTACATGGGTTCGCAGGCGGTCCTCATGCATAGAAAAAGAGAAATCGCAGTGGAACCCGATGCAAAGGAAATCTTCTATGGCTGGCTTTGGAAGGCTGATGACGAGGGCTTCTGGGCACAGGAGATGATCCCGCTCACATGGGACGATGAAAACGAGTACACCGGAACGCGGTTTACGGCAGCAGCTTTTGAGCCTGTCTGCATAGGCTCTGCCTTCTACGAATACACTGACAAGGTAAACAAGAATCTCCTCCTGAACAGCCAGCGACTGGACATGACGTATCCCAGGCTGATGTGCCGTATCACACTTGATGAAAATGGCGAGCTGGAGGATCTCGAGGAGGTTGACCAGGCCTTCTACGGCATTTACAATGTTGGCGACCGCGAGGATGATGTGTCCTATGACTTCATGACCTTCACCTGGAATGGCATCGATTATGACCTGTCCGAGACCAGCCCCGGCAGTCACATTCTGGATGTCCGCTCCGCCTATGGAAAAAAGATCGTGGAATGTCACATATCTCCTCACACCAGCGCATATCACATCTTTGACACCTTCTACGGCCAGTTCACTGAAACTCCGATCGAGGGAACGGGCCTCATCTGGCTTGACGACGATTTCTCAACGGCAATATATGCCCAGTGGAACGAAGTCAGAGACCTTTGCGGTGACCTGATGTTTACCGTTGACGGCGATGAAATCCTGGACCTGGAATTTCTTGATGATGGAAAAAAGGTTAAATGTCAGTATCTGAAAGTAGACGCCGACGAGACGAAGGAAGAAATTTTCGAGCTGCCCGAAAGACGGGACCATGCAATGTGCGCCTTCTGCGATTACGCAGTTTCAGGAAAAGCGAGCGACTACAAAAAATTCATGGAATATGTACCTGATGATGCCGCATTTTTCGTAGTGACCGATCCCCAGACATGGTTCACGGAGACGCAGATAATATCTGATGCCGTCGAGCCCAACGGATCCAATAAGGTGATGATCGTAGCGCTGCACGACAACACAACCCTTGAGATTGTTGACGATAAGGGAAAAGGCATCGATCCGCTGGTTATGGACCGTGGTCAGTACTACATTTTCAGCATGACAGTTTCAGAAACCATGCCGCTGTACACAGTTAAGGTTACCATCGATAACCCCGAAAAGAAGCTAGCCGCTGAGTGGCCGGTTGCGGAATTTAGCGGTGAAACCTACCAGCACTGCAAATTCATAACAGAGTCCGGAGATGCGACCCCTCACAGGACCTCATCCTCTCTCCCTGCTTATCCACTTCATAGCCTCCGAAATAGGCCGATACAGCACAAGCATGATCACGAAATTACCCGCGCAGTGTATGAAGTCCCACGGAATACCCGCTGTCCACCAGACGAAGGCTGAACGCAGCCCGGCGGCAACTCCACCTGAGCTAAGGCCTATCACGAAATAGGGAATTGAGCACAGCGCTCCAAACATAAGCCCGAAGGTGCCGGACACGATGGCCCAGAAAATGGCCGAGGTATTTTTCCTGAAGAGCCACACGATCAAAACCAGCAGGGGCCACGCGTAGAGATACATGATCCACCAGAGGTGCATCCCATAAAAAGCGCCTTCAACCAAAATAAAGACCGGAACTACCACCACGATTTTCCATCCGAAAAATAGCGTAAACATAATTAGCCAAAAGCTCGTGAGCTCAATGTTAGGCATGCCGCTGAGTGCCATTTTAGATACCTCTATCACGGCAACCATAATACCTGCCTGCGCTATATCAAGAATTGAAAATCTGTGTTTCGTCCCGGTCATTCTAAATCTGTCCCTTAAAAAATTTTTATCACTGTGCCTTCTCGTAGGTCCAGGTATACTCATCCCCACTGGTCACAGGCTGCTGGTCTGCGCCGTACTGTCCATACTCGCCATTTACATACAGTGCCCAGTAAGCATTGTCCTCAGCATAGATAGCCTTCTCGTCGTTGATGTACTCAACCATCATGCCGTACTCACCGTCTGTTCCTGAATAGGTAAAGCCTGAACCGTTCTCTACGAGCTCATCCATAGCCTGGATCAGATACTCAGCATCTGTTGAAAGATTGTAGGAGGTTGTCTGTCCGTCGCTTCCTGTAACAGCGATCACAACATCCTTTGAACCAGCCTTGGTAGCGGGCTTGTTGAACTTGTAAACGCAGGCAAAAACCGCGATTAATGCTACCAGAATAACTGCACCGATAATAATCTTCTTGTTATTTTTCATGTTAAAAACTCCTCTCTTTTGACATACCAACCGATAATACACTATTTTCAGTATATACTCAAGCGTTTTCCCGCAATCCTTACGGCACAGAACGTGCCCCTTTGTACCCAATTTTTCAGATGTTCTTTAGGATTTTTACATAATAGTTTAATGTGGTGTTCCTTGTTCTGCTTTTCCAATTATGTAATGATTATTTTATCCAATATTTTTGAAAATATCTGGAAAAAATGTCACGGAACGGAATCACCCAAACTTGTCACGAATACCAATAAATTGTTGCGAAGAAAAATCATTTCTTATGAGGAGGTTTTCAAATGAAGAAGATGTTTAAGCAGCTGGCGGCACTGATGCTTGCCCTTATTTTGGCGTTGTCATTTTCACCTACAGAGGTACGGGCGGCAGCCAGTCTTTGCGGTAAGCTTTACACATCCAGCTCAGGTAACGTTTACAGTGTCCTTTATCCCGGAGCTACCCCAAGAAAAGCACGCTATACAATTAATTCCACACTCGTGGAGGATAAACTTCTTGATACCAACGATGATTTTGTTGAATACAGATCCTATCAGGTAGAAATCAGAATCAACAGATCAAATCTTTCAAAGAAAGATATCATAAACTCCCGCAATGACTGCAGGAGAAAAAATACAGGCTTCGGAGATTATAAGACAATCATTATCGACAGAGATGGCGACCCTGTATACAACATCACAGTAAGCGGTGGCTATCGTAGAGACCTCAGCTCACCGGGTAAAAGACTCAAGGCCAAAGACAGAAAACAAACCTATTACTTAAATGATTGGCAAAAAGAAACTGTTTATGTATACAGAGTCCTGATTCCGGGCGATCATGATCCCGTATATTTCGGCGTTGTAGGTCTTAGAAACGGTCAGCTTACAAACAGAAACAAGAAGCTTTACAGAGAAGGCAGAATCAATTTCTTTAATGCAGGCTATGGCAGCACCAAGCGCGGCTATGCCTATGTAAGAAGGATTAACTGATAATGAAACAATCTATTATATTAGTTTCCCTGATATGCTGTCTTACTATATCCGCATGCGGAAGCTCCTCTACTCCAAGGCAGCAATCAGGCAAACCATTTCAAACCGATGCTTACAGCTTGAAGTCATCTCCCCTTGAGAATAATGTTCCCGTGGCGGATGGCCTTGATGAAGCTACGTCAGAAATAGGATATGAAGGCATACTTCGCATTGAGCATGGGAAACTTTTACCCATGCTCAATTATTCTGAAATGCGATCTTCCGATTACACCAACGAAAATAATGACATTCAGAGATTCTGCGTCTATGTTGAAACAGATCACGACACCGACAATGACGGAAAAGCAGATCTGGTCAAAGCATTCGTCCAGGTACCTACTGCTGCTGTAGATGGCAAGTATAAAGCGGCTACTATCTACGATCCCACACCTTACGCCGCAGGTACTGTCAATTCAGAGTACTTTTCCGAAGCTGAAGGAGAAAAATACACATATCTCGAGAAGCCCTTCGACTATGAAAAGCTTTATAAGGCAGGTGAAAAGAGGACTCCTTCCGGTGATATGAGCACAAAAGAAGCCGCCCTCTGTGCCAATCCGGATGACTGGGACTACACTATCGCAAAGACAGGTCAACTCAGTTATGAGTATGGAATAGAATTAGACTATTACCTGGTGCGTGGTTATGCCATAGTTGAAGCCTGTGGTATAGGCACCTTCGGATCAGAGGGGTTTGAACTTTGCGGTACGGATCTGGAGCGCGATTCTCACAAATGCGTCGTAGAATGGCTGACAGGAGACAGAATTGCCTTTACCGACAAAGAAAACAACATAGAAATCAAGGCTGACTGGTCAAATGGCAAAGTCGCCATGACCGGCTGCTCCTACGGCGGTACACTCCCCTATGAAGTTGCCACTACAGGTGTAAAGGGTCTTGAGACAATCATCCCCTACGCAGGCATCGCCTCCTGGTATGACTACACCAATTCCCAGGGTGTGCCCCTTCGTTCAGATCCATCCTACAAGCATGCACTCGCGCTGTATAACTGTGGCGGAGTTTTTCTTGATGATGACTGGACCGTACTTAATGACGAATATCGCTCCTGGCTGTGGCAGGTAGAACAGGACGAGGACGTAGCCAATGGAAAATACACTCAAATATGGGCTGAATCGGATTACTCTGATGACTATGAAAAAATAAACTGCTCAGCTCTTATTATTCAGGGACTAAATGACATAAACGTCAATACCAGACAGGCACAGCTTATGTATAACGCCTTCAAAAAGGCCAACAAAACAGTTAAGCTGGTGCTTCATCAGGATGGGCACGCTACAATCAGAAACATAATGGTCGATAATGAACCATGGTTAGAAATAGAAAACAAGTGGCTCGCCCATTACCTCTATGGCGTTGATAACGGCATTGAAAACATGGCTGAGATCACTGCGCAGAATAACATCACCGGAGAATTTGATGAATATGACTCCTTTGGAAAATATAAAAAGTGCGTGATTTATCCGGAAGAAAGCGATTCAAAAACAGACGTTACAAGCGAAGGGCTCGGCGATTATACAATTAGTTATTATCCGGATTCAGAATTCCCTGTCGAAGAAATGGAGAATTTCTACCTTGAAATGCCTATCTCCAATGCAGCAATATACGATGTTGATATCCCCGAAGGAGCAACCATTTCCGGAGTTCCCGAAATACATGCAAAGCTGTCAACTCCCAACACCGATCTCGAAGGTCTTATGATAACAGCAGTTCTGATAGATACCGTCGATGAAGGTAAACTATTTGACGCCTATATATGCTATAAGGAAGATGAGAATCTTCTTCCCTCAAAGGACATTGATGTAGTTGATATAGGTGGCGGAGCAGAACCTATTGTCATTGTAGAACCGGAACAAACTCCCACCACCGCAAAATGCATATCCCATGGATGGACTGACCTTGCCAATCCCGGTCGTGGCCCAAAATCCTCCGAATATGCGGAAAGTGAGGATCTACAGACCGGCAAGTACTATGATTACACCTTCTACATGATACCTACAGTATATACCGTGGAAAAAGGTCACAGCCTAAAGCTCCTTTTAATGACCTGGGATCCTTACATAGTTTTTCTTGATGAGAACTTTTTCTATGAAGAAGAGATTCCGGACCGCCTGGATGATTACAACTACTCCTATGTAATTGACAATAAATCTCTGTATGCAGAGCTTCCTCTTATCGCAGAATAATAAATTAATTATTTTTTTTTAATAAAAAGAGCCTCTGAACTCAGTAGATTTAATAGTTTCTTAATCGAGAACAAAGGCCAGTTAGATTATAATTAATTCATGTAACTATGTAGTGTCTGAGCATATTTAAGCCATTATTTATGTCTTGGGTTTTAAAAGGAATGGTGATTGTTATGAAAAATAATTTATTCAAAAAATTAACAACTTCAGCTTTATTACTCACACTTACTTTAGGCCTTCTTGCCTGCGGAGCCAATACCTCTGTCAATGCGTCAGCAAATATAGGTGAAAAGAAAGATATTCAGGATGAAGCCACTGCTACCAGCGCTTCTGTTCCAAGTAGACAGCTTAGCTTTGTAACTCAGGACTTAGATGGCAATGTTGTCAGCAGTGAGGACCTTTTTGCCCCCTGCGAAATAACCATGGTAAATGTATGGGCCACCTGGTGCGGCTTCTGCGTTGGTGAGCTCTCAGAATTGGAGCAGATAAACGACAGACTTGCTGCCAAGAACTGCCAGATAGTAGGAGTTTGCGCGGACATTGAGGATGAAGACAGCTTAAATGAAGCAACTGCACTCCTCCAGGAAAATGGCGTAACCTATACTAACCTTATTACCTGGGATGAATGGTACGAAACCCTCGACATGAGTGAGGGCTGGCCCACTTCTTTCTTTGTAAACAGCAATGGTGAGCTTGTAGGCAATCCCATCAGTGGTGCACTTGTAGATGAATATGAGGATTATATCGACGCACTTCTGGAAGGCACAGTACCTCCAACACCTACAAGCGGAAACAAATTATCAAGCTCAACAGATAAGGCCTATCAGATCATAGTAGTAGATACAGATAGCAATCCCGTTCCCGGTGCAATGGTTCAATTCTGTACTGATAACACCTGCATGATGGGTGTGACAGATGATAAGGGAATAGCCTCCTTTGAAGAGCCCGCAGGAATTTATGATGTACATATTCTCAAGGTTCCGGAGGGCTACAAAAAACACACGGATGCATACAAGACAGAAAAGAACAACACTGTTCTTACTATCACTATTGAAAAGAATTAAGCCCCAGAGGAAATAACTATAATGACAAAGAATACAGTTCGCTTAATACCAATATTTGCGCTCTGTGCCTTTGTTTCCATGTCATGCGGAAGCAGTCCTGCCGTTAAGGATACGCCAAAGGCCGAGAACCCGGTCCGTGTCGAAGCTGATCGGGATACGGTAAGCGACACCGCGCAGGACGGCTCTGCTGATTTACATACAACTACTCCCTTATCGGAGGATAAAGAAAGTAAAAGCGAAGCCAAACCGGCTACAGATTATAAAGTAACCTACAAGGAGTTCCCCCTTTACTTAGGCAGCTCCTTCAATCCGGACAGAATTAATCTGGCTTTTTTTGACCATATGCCATCTGTCCCTTACATATCCATGGCCGAAACCGAATACCTCCTGGAATATATTTACCACTCTACATATTATCCCACCTACGAGCTGGAGCTATCGGAATACGGCAGTGTATCAACACTCACAAGAGAAAACGAATACACGATGGAAGTGGATTCCGACAAGGATACCATTACCTACTTTGACTATGATGCATTTATCCTGCCTCCGGATTCAATAAGACTTATCGATATAATGAAAAGAAATGATTTCAATCCGGACGGAACCACCAATTATTTTCAGCACACCGATTATGCCTATGAAAGATATGGGAATGAAATCACCCTTTCTCTGTCAGACTATAACATCGACATTATAGGCACAGAGGAAGGCTGTTTTGTTCCGCTAGCAACGATAAGTGATTTTCTTTGTGTTGATAATTACTTCAGCCTTCTCTTTAATGGAGAATCGGTTATTATCCTTGGATATAATGAAATTATCAATCCCAGGGGGCGACTCTATGACCTTGGAAAAGTATATTACAGTGCTCCCGCCGGAAGTATCCCTGAGGATCTGGTCAAGTTCAGCTACAATGAATTATGTCTCGCACTTGATAATCTGTATGGCCTTAAGGACTTACATGGCATAAGCACCTTTGAAAACTTTTTTGATAACACCGGTCTTAAAGCCGACCTGTTAAGTACTGACCCCGCTACGGTAGACGGCGCTATTCAGGAGCTGCTAAATGTTCATCTGGATGACCTCCACAGCACCTACGTTGCCCCATCCTATTACAAAGGATATGACCCTGATAATGTGCCACCTGAAGGAAGTTCAACCGTTTCCTTTGAAGAATTTCAAACCAGACTCAGTGACATCAGAGATAGCTATTATGACGAAGTCCCTTTTTATGAAGAGATAGGAGATACTGCATATATCACATTCGATAAATTTATAACTACAACTCAGGACTATTATAAGAATCCTCCTGACAGTAACTTCTCTGACACCATAGGTGGCATGCTGTACAGCTATCAGCAAATTACGCGAAAAGGCAGTCCTGTCAAAAATGTGGTTCTTGACCTTTCCCTTAATACAGGAGGCGATGTTGATGCTGCTGCGTATGTGATAGGAATGTTCCTGGGAGAAGGTCAATACTCCCTGCGCAACCTGTTTACAGATGCCATGACCACAGACTATTACTATGTGGATTCTGACCTTAACCACGAATATGATGAAAAGGATTCCCTGTCAGGCTACAAGCTCTACTGCCTGATATCTCCCATCAGCTTTTCATGCGGTAACCTTGTTCCCTGCATATTTAAGAGCAGCCATAAGGTCACACTGCTGGGCCAGACCTCAGGTGGCGGAACCTGCTGCGTTCTTCATATGTCCACTGCCACCGGATCGGTATTCCAGCTGTCAGGTCATTATCAACTGTCATTTGTGAAAAATGGCGTCTTTTATGACATTGATAAGGGAACAGATCCGGACTATGTGATATCAAATCTTAAAAATTTTTATGACCGACAAAAACTGACAAATTATATTCACGGATTATATTAAATCTCTTCGGGGTATTTTCCCTGAAAAAACATGAGGTTTTAACTATGAATAAGAAAACAGTTTTACTGACAATTGAAGCTCTTTTGTGTGTTATAACTGCCGCCGTACTGATCGTACTGGACCTCTCTATTTATATGAAAGGTCTGGCTGCGCGTGCGGAAAATCCCATGGCAAACATATACACTGCAGAGGCAATTGCTGATAACGCTGTTTTTGTTTTGCCTTTATTTGTCCTGATCGCTCTTGTAACAATCCTAAGTACCTTCCTTAGTGTTCGTGATGACAATCAGGACAAGGCAGCAACCGGTATCGATATAGGTAAGAATGTGGCTAACACGGGGGCGGACAATATTACAAACAAGGTCAGGCTTACCGTCCTGGCATTAGCCATCATATTCATCATTATCGGTATCTTCAACGGAAGCATGAGTGATGTGCTTATTAAGGCATCCAAAATATGTACGGAGTGTATAGGCCTTGGATAATAATCAATCTTCGGTAAACGTATCATGGTGGAACGCGCACAAGCCTACAAAGCGAAGGATAATACAGCTTTATAGTGCTCTTCTTTATAATGCGCATCTTAGGGGCTTTGCAGAGGGACAGATTTTCACAGGAAAATCGAAAGCCGTCTGCGTTCCCGGATTCAACTGCTATTCCTGCCCCGGGGCAATCGGTGCATGTCCCCTGGGATCCATTCAGAATGCCCTTGGATCTCTTAATAAACATATCGGATTCTACGTACTTGGAATCATTCTACTCTATGGCATGCTCCTAGGAAGAACCATCTGCGGATGGATATGTCCTCTCGGCATGCTCCAGGAGCTTCTGCACAAGATTCCCACTCCAAAATTAAAAAAGAGCCGTTTTACAAGAGCTCTCAGTTATCTCAAGTACATAATCATCGTCATCTTTGTGGTGTCAATTCCAGTTTACTACGGAATCTTCCAGGGAATCCCGGTTCCGGGATTCTGTAAATACATATGCCCTGCAGGAACCTCTGAAGGAGCTATGCTTATGATTCCCAAAAATCCAAGCTTTCTGTCAATGCTTGGACCAATCTTCACACAGAAATTCATAATCATGGTAATAGTGATCCTGGCGTGCATTTTCTGTTACAGGTCATTTTGCCGTTTTCTCTGCCCCCTTGGCGCAATCTACGGAATATTCAACAAACTCTCAGTCATCGGCGTTAAGGTCGATGCTAATCGCTGCAACAACTGCGGCGCCTGCGTAAGATTCTGTAAGATGGATGTTAAAAAAGTAGGCGACCACGAATGTATCCACTGCGCCCAGTGCGTTGCACGCTGCAACCAGGGTGCGCTGTCAATGAAAGCCGGTGGGTTCACACTTATCCAGCCACACAAGCAGGAATTCGTAAATACAGAGGAAGAAAATAAGGTTAAGAAGGCAGCACCTGTCATAGGCATCATAGCTGTCCTTGTTCTCGCATTTGCAATTATCTGGACCAATTTCCTTGATCCTTCACTAAAAGCAAGCGCAGATGCGGCAGATACCAACGCTCAGGTATCTGAAAACACTTCAACCGAAACTCCCGAGACAGAAAGCATCGCACCCGAAGGCTATGAAATCGGTCAGCGTCTTAAAACCTTCGAAACCAAGTGCATAGACGGAAGCACCTTCAACCTCTCAGACACAAAAGGTAAAGTAGTATTCATCAACCTGTGGGCAACCTACTGCGGTCCCTGCGTCAAGGAGCTTCCTCACTTTAACGAGCTCTATCACAAACACGAGGGTGACATCGCAATGCTGGCAGTACATGCCAATCTCACAACCGAGGATGTTAACGCCTACATCGCAGAGAAGGGATGGGATATCCCCTTTGCCATCGATGATGATGCAGAGACCATATTCAAAATAGTAAACGGCTCCAGCGCTCTTCCTCAGACAATCGTCCTGGATAAAAAGGGTAATGTCATATATAACCAGGTCGGTTCTGTGACACCGGAAGCCCTTGAGATGCTCTATGAAAAGGCATCCTCTGCAGAGTGATACCGGATATAACCTTATTTAAAATTCATTTCTGCCATATAAAAACAGTGGATAGGTTTTAAATCCTTCCACTGTTTTTTCATGCATTATGTTTTTCTTATTCAGGCTTGCAACACGCTTATTAATGTCCTTCTTCTACATACTTATGCGTCTTGTCCGGCTGCCAGTGAAACATTTCTGTTCTCTGCATTAGCATAGTTAGCAGCAATTTCATCAAGCTTGACGCAATAATTTTCAATTGCATTATAGAAGTTCTCAATGTGTACCTTATTCTTTTTATATGCCATATCAAAATTATCATGAGCATCGCCTTCCCACATAGTATTAAGACGTGTCTGCTCACCTTCAAGGTCACTTGCTGTTTTTTTGAATTCAGCATTAATCTTGCGAAGCTCCATCGCTTTATTCTTAACTTCCTGTGCTGTTACAATAAATTCCGGCATATCATTACCTCCTATTTTTTCTATACGATAATCTATTCTACTTTTTTCACTTTATATTTTGTCAGGAAATGATGTTCGCTGAGAGTGACTCTACAACTTCCTTATTTGTGTTCTCAGCAGTCTGATACTCGTTTGCAATCGTATTAAGGTGCTCAACATGCTCACTGATCAGCTTATGAAGCATTTCAATGTCCATCGAAAGAGCATCAAACCTGGACACATACTCTTTCTGAGCTTCACCACTCCAAATACGACCAGTAAGAGTATCAACTATTTCGACCATCTCATCCGTCTCCTTTTTCAAGGCATCGGAACACGTTTCCATTCTTGATGCAGCTGCCTTCAGTTCCTCTGGTGTTACTCTGATTACATTTGCCATTTGTATACCTCCTTAATATTTATATACATAATTGTTATTATGGTTGAAAAATCGGACTTACTATAACTACCGGTTTACCGTCTGCCGTCCTTGGTCCAAGAGTAGCATATTTAATGTCTTCCCTTAATTTTTTAATCATATTTACTAGTCCATTAAAATCTAACGATATTCCTAAGGAACCACCAAGTCCAACACATGCACCCACTTCCATTTGGAATTTTCCATCCTTAAATCCGATATTGAATTTGCCTCCTATTCCAAATTGTAAGGATGCTGTTACATCGGCTTTTATTCCAAGAACAGTTACTCCGGCAGAGGCAGTTACATTTACAGCATATAGTCCCGCTTCTGCCTTCACGGCCATTTCAAACCCTTTTCCGGGAATGTATTGACAACAGCCACCAACCTCTGCTGCTACTCCTCCAACCTTAACGTCAATATCTCCCTGAACTCCCAACGCTCCTTTTTTAAATAACGAAAGTGAACCTGCGGCTTTAGCTCTGCCTATGAAAAGGTTTCCACCTGCTTTTGCCTGCACTCCAAAGGCTTGATGTTGCTTGCCATCTTTATCTTTAACAACATATGAACCTACTCCGGCAGCTGCGCTAAAGTCAGTAGTCAGGAATTTTGCAGAGGCACTTCCCTTTCTATGCAAAAGCTTGCCACTTTTTTCACCTTCAACTTCGGCTCCATATACAGTTACTTCGCCTTCAGCTTCTATTAAATTATCTTCATATACAGTGCCGGTTTTAGCAGAAAAACGATCCTTTTTTTGCAGCTCTTCCTTGCAGACATGCTTTTCGTCACAAGAAAATGTGTTGGAAACTGGGAAGTCGGAATACGTAAGCCCGACCTTGAAATGCTGGACAAAATTTCCCGCGCTCTGAATATCAGTATATCTGACCTTGTTGTAAGATATAACAAATCGGACCATCCAAGCGGTGGCGCTTTGGATAGATCCGACATGCCGGCAGATTATCAGGATAGTGCTACCGGTTCAGTTATTCTGGTTGAAGATAACCCTGATTTAAAGACAAAATACTCTTTGATGATTTCAGATATTATAAGCAACGACCGTCTCGACAGCTTCAGCAACGCTGTTGATTCCTACAGCCACGCAACCACCAATAGCATTTCCACCGCATTTATCGATGCGGAATTATCTAATGAGAACGCTTTTGTTCTGGCACAGAAGCTGATCGATTTAAATCCCCATGCAAACATAATATTCATTACCGAGAATCCGGCTAACGCCATGAAGGCTCTGGATATGTTTTGCAGCGGCCTGATATTAAAGCCACTGACAAAGGAGAAGGTCACCAAGCAGCTGGAGCATTTGAGGTATCCGGCAGCTTTTTAAGACAGATCCAGCTTATCTGAAATATAGTATTTATAGCCTTTTTTCTTGCAGTATTTTTGAATTTTGTTGCTAAGATTCTTATCCTTCGTGTATTCCAGAAGGTAGCATTTTTTCCTGCACTTCTTTACAAGCTTCATATATTTCTTGAAGTACTTTGCGTCTAAGGAGCTGTTTTTCCCGAACTTATCCTTGTCATAATCGATAATCCTTGAGAAAACAGTCTCCTGATTTACGCCGTCAAGAATATCATTTAGGCTTCTGTTTTTATCATAATATTCTGTGACAAATGTATCTCCGCCGTTGATGATGACCTTGCCCTTTTTCTTAAGGCCTTTAAGTATGGTCTCCACGCCGGAGTAGATATCGTCGTTATGGTATTGGTAATAGACATCTATGTTATCCACAAAAAAGCCGTCCACGCCTGTGGAAATGATCTTCGATGAGAGGTCATCCAAAATAAATCTCTGCCACTTTTCATCATGGACATTAACCCACTTCTCATCAGGCCAGTTCTCGTATACACCGAGGGTTATGTCCTCGTAGCTTTTATAGTAATCTCTGTAATTCTCGATGGCACCGACGTTGATGTAGCTGTAGACCTTGTGGCCCTGCTTTTTAAGCTTCTTAATATCCTTTGACAAAAAGCCGTTCTGAACATCGATCACTATCGTCTTGTAATCCTTGAATTTCTTAAAGGCACTTTTCCCGGAATTAACCGACAGGAACACGCCGTAATCATAGGCGAATTTCTTCTTCGCCGCATTGACGTTAAACCTTAAGCTCCCAAGTACGAAGCATATCATCAGTGAAAAGATCAGAAGTTTAGAAATGATAAATTTCTTTTTCATACGTTTCCTCCAAGTATGTTCCCCCCCTGAAAGAAGTTATAAGCCCGCTATTGCAGGAAAGAGTGAAAGCTCCCCTGTCAGCAGCTCTTTATCGTTGCATTTGCAGGATGTGACAATGAAGTCGAAGCCTGCTGCCCCCATCCTTCGCTGTCCCGTGAAGATAAGGTGCATCTTCTTATCCTCAGTCATGTATTCCTCGGAGACTGTGGTGCCAAGGTCGCTCTTTTCAAGAACCTTACGGAAGTCTCCAATGAAGGCAGGGATAAGAACCCTGCCGGTTTTCTCGCCAAGGCTCTTGCCGTATATTGAATCGATTTGGTTTTGTAGGATTTGGTGTATTGTCATGATTGGTCCCCCTTTGTTTTGGGTTGTCAGGGTTCTGGAAAATCTGCTGCGCTTATCGTGATGTCGCGTCTATCGATTCAGTTAAGACTCACGATCTACTTCCACGCCTTCGAGGGCTATTTCGATGGGTTCTGCTTCTGCGCCATAACCGGATCTGTAGTAGGTGAGTCCTACTCCCTTAGTCCACTCCATTCTGCAGTACCAGCCTGTCTCAACTGCGGTATCCCAGCATCTGTATCTGCAGATATCGCCATCGTGCTCAATTCTAAGCTCGAAGGTATCCACTGTGCTCTCATCATCCTCAGGCGCACAGACACCTACGCCGTTTTCTAAGAAGTCCTCCTCAGCAGGAGTCTCGTCCACAATGTCTCTGAGGTAATATATTGAGCCTTCTGTTACATAGTAGTAGCCAAGTCTGAATCTGTCAGATCCGTCTACATCTGTACTTCCGGGGCATTCATCACGAAGGAGAGTTATGGTGTACACATCACCCTCGCTGTAGGTCTCTTTCTTTTCAACCTTCACCTTGACGCTCTCATCATCCTCAAGCATGAGATTATAAACGTCATAGTTATACTCGCCCTCACCCTCCGGGAAGAAGAAGTCTCTCATATCCGTAGCAGCCTGCTCAGACGGAAGATTGGGTGCAAAGTTAACTTCATCCAGGAAGAAGTGGGATACCATTCCCTCCTTTACCAGCATTCCGAGATGATACTTCTTGGACATTCCCTCATTGAAAAGCTCTGCGAACTCTTCCTTCGTTACCTGCTGTCCCTTGGTGTTGTTATAGACCGCATCCTCACTAAGCTTGAAAACATGCGGCTCTTCATCGGTGATATAGGTGCTGTCAGAATCATAATCACTTCTATAGCCCATTGAACCGTAGGCAGTGAAGGTATCGTCTGCAAACTGTCCCTTGTAGATTATGGTGTAGGGATTGCCATTCTCATCATCCATGCCGATTGCATCTTTGTCGGAGGAAGCCAGGTAGGTCTCCCAGATACCATCGGGGGTTTCTGCGTTTTCTGTCTCATCTAAAGCATCTGTTTCTGTTGTAGATTCAGATTCTGCATTTTCAGCATCTTCTGAGTTTTTGCTATTCTCTGCTGAAGCTTCTTCTGAAGAAGCATCTGCGTTCTCAGTAGTTTCTGTAGATTCATCTGTGGCTGCTTCTGAGTCTTCTGAAGTCTCTGTATCCGCCTTCTTTTTGGATTCGTCCATGACTAATTCAGACTTATCCTGACTATCCTTGTCACTGCCACAAGCTGTAGCTCCAATTCCCAACACGGTTGCCAAAAGCAACATCATTACTCTTTTTTTCATAGTTCCCTTTCACATCAATAAAGGTGCCCTATAAGAGCACCTTCATAAAAAAAATTTTTATTAAGATTCTTGTTAATTATACAATGCAAAAATCCACTAAACAAGCGCTTACTCTGCCTTGCCTTTTTTCTTGTAAAGCTCGAACATCACAGCAGGAATGTGGCAATATCCTGTAGGATTTTTCACAAGGTACTTCTGATGGTATTCCTCAGCGCTGTAGAAGTTTTCAAGCTCACACACCTCAATAGCACTCTTCTGGCCGATCTCTTTTTCAAGCTCCTCCATCTTCTTCTGAATGATCGGAAGCTGCGCATTGTCTGTATAATAGATTCCTGTGCGGTACTGGATTCCTTCATCCCCGCCCTGCTTATTAACTGAAACCGGATCGACAATCTTGAAATAATTATCGATAAGCTCCTCGAGGCTTATCCTGCTGCTGTCGTACACCACCTTAACTGTCTCGGCGTGGCCTGAATCGTTGCAGACCTCCTCGTAGGTGGGGTTCTGTGTCGGTCCGTTGGCATAGCCGGTTTCCGTACTCTCTACTCCATCAAACTGATCAAAAAATCTCTGGGTTCCCCAGAAGCATCCCCCTGCAAAATAGATTGTTTCACTCATTCATTTTTTCCTCTTCTGACTTTCTTAAATTTATCTAGTAACGGAATTTTTTCATAATTCCGGCAACTATCCTCTCATTCACCGGAAGGAATATTCCGGCAACAGGCCCAACCAGCGCAACACATATAAGCGTTCCCGCACCGGATTTAATGACCATCGTCATTCCGTAAGCAAGAATCACGCATCCCAGCGCCACCATCAAAATCACGGATCTTATGATCCATTCCTTTTTTGTTCTTGCCCCCATAGCCATCCTTTTCAATATTATCAGATTAAATTGTGTCTATGAGTATACTTTACGGTAAGAACTTTCCAGCTGCAAGATATAATTCATACCAATCGTGATGTGAGAGCTTAACGTCAGTCGCTGTGCAGATATCCTTGATATGCTCAGGATTCATGGTTCCGATTATCGCCTGCATTTTTGCCGGATGCCTTAAGATCCATGCGATTGCTACTGCTGCCTTGGACACGCCTTCTCTGTCTGCCAGCTCTCCAAGAACCTTGTTGAGCTCAGGGAAATCCGGATTGTCAATGAAGGTTCCGCCAAACATGCCAACCTGAAGAGGTGACCATGCCTGATTTGTGGGAATGTTGTTATTTTCTGAAGCGATGTGTCGCCGCCTGGCGAGGGGGAAGTTACGTCTATATGTTTGATTTACTATCGACTGGTTACCTCGGGGAGGGGCTGTTCCGGGCGGCGTTGCGTCAATTTGCCCTATTACACTTATATCGGTTACCTCGCGGAGGGGCTGTTTCGGGCGACGTTGCGTCAATTTGTCCGATTACACTTATATCGGTTACCTCGCGGAGGTTCTGTTTTGGGCGACGTTACGTCAATCCGCGAACTATTATTCATACCGGTTGCACTGAGAGAAAGCAAGTTAAAAAGGAATTACGCCTGCCTGGGGGATTATCCCTAAACTGGTTACCTCGCGGGTGCTTTGTTCAATGGGACGTTACGCCAATCCGCGAACTATTATTCATACCGGTTGAACTAAGAGAAAGCTTGTTGGAAAGGAATTACGCCGGCCTGGGGGATTATCCCTAAGCTGGTTACCTCGCGGGTAAAATCCACATAGATGAGGTACGTCAATCCGCGAGCAATTATTCAGATCGGTTAAACAGTGAAAAATCAAGTTGAAAGAGAGCCAATAAGATACGTATACTTGACAATAAATAGTGTGCAAAGTAATATCCATTTCTGGAAAATTACGAACAAGGAACAGATTTCAATGACAACGAAAGATCCATTAAAGGCAATAAGAAATGGTCAAAAGCTTACTTTAAGAGAAGAGATTTCTTTGATTCTTCATCTTAGTCTTCCGGCGATTTTGGCTCAGATTTCATCAATAATAATGCAATATATAGACGCATCCATGGTAGGGCATTTGGGTGCTGGAGCCTCGGCGTCCATAGGTCTCGTATCTAGTACCACCTGGCTTTTTGGCGGAGTTATGACCGCTGCAAGTATGGGATTTACGGTACGCGTGGCACACAGAATTGGAGCAAAGGATGAGGCCGGTGCGCGAATGATAGTCAGATGGGGACTTCTTACAGCGCTTTTGTTTAGTGTTGTTCTCTCTGCGACAGGCGTTATCATAAGCGGATTCTTACCCACATGGATGGGTGGTGCACCGGAAATAAGACATGATGCGTCAAACTATTTTCTTGTTTATGCTCTGACAATTCCAATTCATGAGATGCTTTATGTATCCCAGGGAATGATCCAATCCAGCGGAAACATCAGACTTCCCAGCATATTCAGCATTATTATGTGTGCACTTGATGTACTATTTAATGCGCTGCTCATTCCTAGATTAGGCGTAGTTGGTGCGGCTCTTGGTACATCTATATCCATAGTTATTACAGCATGCATCATGCTTTATCTTCTCTTAGTTCGTTCAGAGATGCTGCACATTGCAGGACGAAGAGAAGAGATTCCGCGGTTCAGGATCTTTGCAAATGAAGAACTGCCGAAGGCTTTGAAAATAGCCATTCCGGTTGCAATCGACAATATCATCATGGGCTTTGCTTACGTTGCGTTTACAAGAATTGTTTCACCCTTTGGAACTATCGCTGTTGCAGCTAATTCATTCTCAATAACCGCAGAGAGTCTGTGCTACATGCCGGGCTTTGGAATAGGTGTCGCTGCAACAACTGTTGTAGGACAGTGTATTGGTGCAAAAAGAAAAGCGCTCGGAAAAAGACTGGGCTTTATTGCGGTTGCTCTTGGCATGACAATAATGGGATTAAGTGGTGCACTTATGTGGATACTTGCACCGCAGATGATTGGAATCCTCACTCCTGATGAGCAGATCAGAGAATTGGGAACGCAGATCCTCAGAATTGAAGCATTTGCAGAACCGCTTTATGGAGCTTCAATTGTTGCAGCCGGTGTGTTCAGAGGTGCAGGAGAGACACTTCTTTCAAGTGTACTCAATCTCATAAGTGTCTGGACTGTAAGAATTCCACTGGCTGCATTTCTTGGTTCAAAGTATGGACTTAAGGGCGCATGGATAGCTATGTGCACAGAGTTATGCGTACGAGGAACATTATTCCTTATCAGACTGTTCTTGTGGAAGACTAATAATAAGGCGAAATGAATGGTGTGAAGTCTATGGGAGGTTTTGTTCGCGGATTGACGTACCTCATCTATGTGGATTTTACCCGCGAGGTAACCAGTTTAGGGATAATCCCCCAGGCCGGCGTAATTCCTTTCCAACAAGCTTTCTCTTAGTTCAACCAGTATGAATAATTGTTCGCTGATTGACGCAACGCCGCCCTGAATGTTGCCACCGCGAGGTAACCGATTTAGGGACAAGCCCCCAGGCCGGCGTAATCCCTTTCCAACTTGCTTTCTCTTAGTTCAACCGGTCTGGATAATTGTTCGCGGATTGACGCAACGCCGCTCTGAATGTTGCGCCCGCGAGGTAACCGATTTAGTGACAATCCCCTAGCCCGGCGTAACAACCTTCCAACAAGCTTTCTCTCAGTGCAACCGGTTGGAATAATTGCTCGCGGATTGACGCAATACCTCCCGGAACAAAGCTCCCGCGAGGCAACCGATTAAAGGGCAATCAAACAGATAGACGTAACGCCACCGCCCCAGCACTCCAGCGCAACAACCAGTTTAGAAGCAACTCCACAGATAGACGTAACCCCTCCACCAAACCACCGCCACCGCTCCCAAAAAGGCCACAAACCAAACAAAAAAACACTACAAAAAGCCCCGGAACACGTTCCCTCTCGTGCTCCGGGGCTTCAATATATATCAAATATATAGTTCCCTCTATATATGCTTATCCTGCGCTGTGATTAGCGGTAAATTTCTTCCTTAACGCCGTTGTTCAGTCTAAATCCAACGGGCTCTGCATTGATCACGTTCTTCTCCTCGATGTTTCTGGGCTCTGATCTATACTCATCACCCTCGATATAATCAGGACTGTCGTTCATGATAAATGCAAGCAGGATATAAACGAAAATACTTGTTCCCCATGCAAATGCTAAGATTCCCCAAATGAGTCTGACAATGAATGGATCAATTCCGAAATACTCAGCGATACCACCACATACGCCACAGATCTTACGATTGTTGCTTTTAACTAATTTCTTTTTACTCATAATACTCACCTTTCTTTGCATCACACATTGTTTATGTCCCCCGAAGATGCTTCGGATTCGCATTTCTATTTGATGTAACTAATATAACTCCCAGTCATCTCCGCATAAATTATGATTATGGCGAAAACGATACAGTTAATTTTCCTATTTAGCACGTTGAAGTACCGTTACAAATCACTATTTCACACACTGCCCAATCTCATCCGCCATATCACTTATTCCAAAGTCAAAATACCATCAAAAAAATACAGACCCGACTCATTCACTGAATCAGGTCCGTATTACACAGATTTAATTCTATTTCAAAGCTCATCCTCACTGTGAGGACTAATCATCACTTAACCGAATTCATGTACCCAAGTGCAAACACAAGAGGTGAATTCCAATAAATTGTTATCTCATTGGTTGAGTAGGATCTCATATCATCCGCATATCTTCTCATGGCAGGCTTATCTGACATGTTATCAGGATTAGCAGCTTCGTCGCAGGGTCTGTAGTTCGGACCACCTGATACGAATCCCGGGATAGGCTCATCTATTCCGTCAGCCTCTGTGGGACGAAGATGAGGGTGTCTGAATGCTCTCTCACCAATTCCTGTCACATAGCTAAGGTCCATAGCATTTCTTCCGAAGATGTAATCAAGCTGATACTCCGCCGCCTCAAGATAGCTGTCATCCTTTGTAAGACGATGAGCCACACATAAGATCATGGAATTCATGAGAACCACCATGTTACTTCCCCAGGTGAATTCCTCAGGTCTTAGTGTAATTCCAAAGGCGTTACTCTCAGCAAGGCCCTTTAATCTGTCAGCTTCATCGAGCCACTTAAGAGTCATTCTCTTGTAAAGGTCCTCTCCGAAAAGCTCTGCTCCGCCGTTTATTACAGCCAGAGTTCCAAAGCCTCCGACGTCTGCCCATCCAAGGCATGAGAGATTTATGCGAAGCTCCATTACAGCGAAAATGATCTTCTTTGCATCTTCGTTTTTATCAAGGCGATACATCTCGGTTGCTGCCCAAAGTCTCTCGTCGGTATCGCACATATCCTCGTAGGTTCCTGTTGTAACTTCCTTCGGATTCTCAAAAAGGAATGAAGGATTTTTTACAAGCCAGTCCCATGACTTCCTTGCTGCATCTGCAAGAGTGTCGGCGTAAGCTGCATCGTACTGTCTGTAAATGCGGCTTGCGAGAGCCATGATTGCTGCAAAGTCAGCTGTTGCAAGACTTGATACAGGAGTGATGACCATAGGAAGATCATCCTCATCAGGCATGATAAATCCGCAGAAATTCTGGGATGTACACTTATGATGAACACCGCCGTCCTCATCCTGCATATCAAGGATCCAGTCTAACTCATACTTGCACTCAGCAAGGATATCCGGCATCGCACCGCCGCTCTCCGGAATGTTGAGGTCCAGCCCCAGTTCCTCAGGGAACATCTCATAACCATATAAAATGTGTCCGAGAGCAACAGCACCTGCTGTCACATATCTTCCGTAATCACCTGCGTCATGCCAGCCGCCCAGCATTTTGCGTTTTATGGACTTATCCTCAAGCATGTGTCCGCCGCCGCAGTGGCAGGCCTTTCTTGCAAATACTCCGGCATACTTTTCCTCAAGCTCCATGCCGCAGCGCTGGAAATAAAACATCTTCATTGAAGCCCAGAGAGCTTCGTCGTAATGCTTTTTCCCAATAACAAACTCAGCGCTTTTGTTACCCTTTCCATCTGTGAAGTAATATGTACCCTCTTCCTTCACCTCTGAAAAATCGATAACTGCTGCTTCCTCTGCACTGTTGGCGTCAAACGAGAGCTCGCACTCACCGTTCTTTATCACCTTTCCGTCCTTGTTGCAGAGTGTGTAGTTCTTATCCCCCACCAAAGTTGCGTGTTTTACCTCTTCCGGCGCATAGCCGGCCTGATTCACGTAGATCATACAACCTCCTCTAGTCCAGTAAACTTCTTAGCTTTGCTTATCTTACCATATATTACAAAAACTTCCCACACTATCATCACGGGAAAATGCCCATTTTGTTAGTGCGGGAAGCTCTTGTTTAAACTCTATTTACTTCTTTTTCATAAAACCATCAAATCAATATCTGCACTTAAGAACACAATCGAGGATTCTTCTGGCGCAGGACTGAAGCTCTGCTCTTGTAACACCTGCATCAAGAATGTTCTGAACGTCAGCGTCTGAGCCGGGCATTGTAAGGTCATTACCTGTTCTTACGCAGTCTGCAGCGTTGGAGCTTCCATACTTAAACTTTCTCTGCTCCATCTCGATTCCGCCGGTGGTTCCCCAGTCAGTCATAACAACGCCCTCGAAGCCCCACTCGTTGCGGCATACAGCTGTGAGAAGATCGTAGTTGTTAGCTGCGTGCTTGCCGTTGATGAGGTTATAGCTTGTCATGATTGAAAGCGGCTGAGATTCCTTAACTGCAACCTCGAAGCCCTTGAGGTAAATCTCTCTGAGGGCACGCTCGCTTACATGAGCATTTGTATGCATTCTGTTATCTTCCTGGTTGTTGCATGCAAAGTGCTTGATTGTTGTACCGCAGCCCTTGTGCTTCTGAACGCCCTTGGTATCTGCTGCTGCGCACATTCCTGCATAGAACGGATCCTCTGAATAGTACTCGAAATTTCTTCCGCAAAGAGGATTCTTCTGTATGTTCATTCCGGGAGCAAGCCACAGGTTAACTCCAAGCTCCTCCATCTCTGCACCTACAAGGTCACCTGCCTCCTCGATTACATCCATGTTCCAGGTCTGAGCAAGCATTGTTGCGATCGGAATAGCTGTGCAGTACTGATAGTACTTTGTAACCTCGCCCTTGATGTCAGTCTTGGGACCTTCGTCCTTACCGGGAAAATCGAAGGCCATGGCACTAAGCTCAGGGATGAACTTATCCTCTTCATCTACAGCGAAATAAGGTGTAAGTCTAAGACCTGCAGGTCCGTCTGCAAGTACAAGGTTGTGAACGCCTCTGTCGTCAGCCATCTTGGAGCTTGTATCTCCGGCAGCACCGGGTACAACAGCAGAAGCTGTTCCGATAACTGAAGTCTGACCAAAGCCGCCTCTTGCTGTACCTACGCAAAGGTCAGCCATCTCCTCTCTTGTGAGCTGTCCGAGAAGATCATCGAGAATTGCCTTTCCTGCCTTAACATCTGCCAGAGTAACTTTTTCAGCGCTGTCGTTCTTAAGCTCAACAGGCTCGCCCTCATACTCAGTAGTAATAGTCTTAATTACGCCATCTGCGAGAGTAAGAACCCTGGCGCTTGCCTTTTCATCCTCCTCATCGTCGTATGTAAGTGCCTTATCACCCTTAGCTGAGAGTTCTTCAAGCTTTGTGTCGATCTCGAATCTGTTTGAAAGCTTGTAGGTTGTAATAAGAGATGTAACCTCTACAGCAGCAACAACATGTGTGCAGCCTGCATTTTCACCGATTCTGATGAAGTACTTACCGGGCTCAAGAATGTAGGAAGCAGACTCCTCATCGTATGATGCAAACTCTGAAACCTTAGCCTTAAGAGTAAGAACCTCCTCTTCTCCGGGAGCAAGCTCCTTGGTCTTTGCAAAGGCCTTAAGCTCCTTAACGGGCTTTTCAAGCTTTCCATCAGGTGCTGAAACATAGAGCTGAACCAGCTGCTTTCCGCTGAACTTACTTCCTGTATTTTTCACACTGACCTTAGCTGTAACTACCTCGCCATCGAGGGTCACTTCCTTGGTGCAAATCTCAAAATCTGTATATGAAAGTCCATATCCGAAGGAATATGCGGGCTTTTTACCGAATGAATCAAAATAGCGATATCCTACGTAAATGCCTTCCTTGTAGTATTCATCATCAACGTCACCGTTCTGGGAGCTGAAGGTGTCATAGGCCGGATAGTCTGAATAGTTCTCAGCCCATGTCATAGCAAGGTGTCCTGTAGGCATTGATTTTCCGAAAAGAACATCTGCAAAAACAGTTCCAATAACGTTACCTGCCTGGCTCATTAACAGAACAGCGCCAACCCCCTTGGTGCTTCTGAGAGCCTTGGTATCAATAACACCGCCCACGTTAAGAGCTACAACAAACTTATCGTAGCGGGCAGCAAGCTTCTCGATGTTCTTCTTCTCGTTGTCTGTGAGCTCATAGTCACCTGCAACAGGCTTGCGGTCGCGGCCCTCACCGGAATCTCTTGCAATCACATAAACAGCGGCATCAGCGTCCTCCATCTCGCCATCAGCGATCTCCTGAACATCAGGATCGTGATAGGGATTGTTGAAGTACTCCATGAAAGCAACCATGGGATTACCTGTGCTCTTTACCATCTCCTGGATGTGCTCGTCATACTTAGCCCTTGAATCCACGCAGATCTTATCATAGCCATCAAGCCATGCACCTGACACGATCTCGTATCCTGCTTCCTTTATACCCTGCTCGATTCCAACCACGCTTCTGCTGTTAACGTCTCCAGAGCCCTTTCCTCCTTTGATCATGTGACGTGCACCGTTACCAAACAACGCTATCTTCTTAACTCCGTCCCCAAGCGGAAGTGTTCCGTCATTTTCAAGAAGCACCATACCTTCAGCCGCAAACCCTCGAACCTTCTCCATATGTGCTTTTTCTCTGGCAGACATCTCTGCCACCTTAGATGCTCTCCAAATACCCATTGTCATTGTCTCCTTCTCTAAAAAAGTAATGTTTCGACTCTCACATTTTACTACAATATTTTTGCATAAATATATGAAATCAATCATTAATGCATTATATTTATTGCAATTTTATGCCCAATTTCAAAATTCCAATGATTAATTTTCATCAATTACATTTGCATATATTAGTGTTAGAATAGGCACTAGAGATACGACAACCCTTCACCATAAAAAGGAGTCAAGAATATGCCAGATTTAGCTGCTTTTCCTTCCAGGATAACTATTGACGGTTTCATTTACGACAAGCAGGGGTACAATGATATTGGCGGTGTTTTCTACAATTCCAAGGATAATCCTTCCGATATCACCAGTAAGTTCATCAGTTTATACCCTGATGGCAAGCTTACATATCTCTTCGATGGCCTGGAGCTCATCTGGAACAAAGACTACCAGGTTATCTCCTATTAAAACAGAATAAAAAAGATCAATAATTAACGCCAGTCATTTTATGCATGACTGGCGCTTCTTTGTATTTTATAAAATATTGTCCATTAACGATTCTTATTTAGTCTATAACCAACAACAGCTCCTACGATACCACCAAGGATATGAGTTAAATTTGATACGTTGTCCTGAAGAAAGATGCCTTCGTATACCTGCTGCCCGATGAAAACTACGGTTACAAGGATGAAGGTCAGCGGAATCTCACCCTCCTTAAAGCCTGTGAATGAGGTCATAAGGATAAAGGCAAATACTACGCCGCTGGCGCCGCAGAGGGCTGCATTGGGAAAGATTATGAAGTTTACGAGGCCCGTCACAATTGCGGTGATGATTATTACCATTACGAGCTTTGGTGAGCCGTACTTTTCCTCAAGCATGGGACCAAGGAGAAGCAGGTATGTCGCGTTACCTATGAAGTGCTCCCAGCCGCTGTGTCCAAAGACGTGAGTCAGCATCCTTATGTAAGTAAAGGGTGATGCCAGCGATGAGTGATAGGTCATAAACAGGAACATGTTCGATTTTCCTACTGTTATGAAATTCAGTAGCAGCACCGCAAAGCTGATAAAAATGAATCCCAGTGTTACCGGGGAATTGAATGTGATCTTGAACTTTTTCATACTAGCCTCCTAAATAATTTGTGTCACTAACCATAGTATTCTATACTGTTCCTATGGGAAAGTACGACGATATCATCAATCTGAAAAGACCAATTTCAAAAAATCATGCCCCTATGCCAATGGAGAACAGGGCTGCTCAGTTCATGCCCTTCGCAGCGCTCACGGGCTATGATGACAAGATATCTGACGCAGGGAAAACCTTCGAGGAGAACATCCTCAAGGCCGAGCATCCGGAGGAAGAATTCCCTGAATGCTGAAATGTGCGTTTACGCCTTATGTCCGCCTATCTGTCTTCCCCTCTCCATTCCGGTTGCACCTTCCTGGAGAGACGTCCCCTTAACAATGGCATTTTTCCCGAAGCGTTTTTGAATCTCGAGAGTTGCCTTCTGAAGCGCAAGCTCCTTTTCATCGGCTTCCTTCCTCTCCTTTTCCTTCAGACTTTTTTCCTCATAATTATCAAAAAGTGAAAGCTGCTCGTAGGTCTCCTCCGCCTGCTTTTTTGCATCGGCTTCATCAAGAACATGGGCCGCCACAATGTTAACCCTTCTGATGAGGAGATCGGGATTTACGTGCTCGTCATATATCTCAAGCGCTGCATCTATTATGTGCCCCGAAAGAGATGTAAAGCCCTCTAGCTTAAAGCTTCCGTGGGCGTGCTCCGGCACCTCTCTTCCGTAGTAGTCCTTCTTGATCTTACCCTTATATTTCTTTGAAATCTCTGGATCCTTAAGGCTCTCCATGTCATAGCCCACGGTGAGTACCACCTGATCTGTAACCTTGCCACCATCCATAAGCTGCATAGCCAGCGCGTCCGCCATCTCCCTGACAATTATCCTCGCCTTGTCGTAGGTGTATGGGCAATGCAAAACCTGACCCTGGCTGAGGCTGTTATTCTCAGGCTTATAGTTCTTAATCATCTCCATGGTGCAGGGCTCGTAACCCCAGGCGTGGTCTATCAGGAGCTCAGCGTTTATTCCGAAGGTCTTGTATAAGAGCTCCTCATTATGAAAATCCTTAGAGCTTCCAAGGCTGCACCTTGCGATATCTCCCATGGTGTAAAGTCCCATGGAGGAGAGCTTTTTCACATAGCCCCTTCCCACTCTCCAAAAATCCGTAAGCGGGGTGTGCTCCCAGAGCTCCCTTCGATAGCTCATCTCATCAAGCTCAGCTATGCACACGCCATTTTCATCAGCCTCCACGTGCTTCGCCACGATGTCCATCGCAACCTTGGCGAGATAAAGATTCGTTCCAACTCCAGCCGTGGCCGTAATTCCTGTCGCTTCCTTCACCGCCTGTATCAGCATCATTGCCAGCTCTCTCGGAGTCTTTTTGTGAATGCTCAGGTACCCCGTCGCATCTATGAAAACCTCATCAATGGAGTACACATGAATATCCTCGGGAGCGATAAATTTAAGGTAGGTCCTGTAGATCTCGGTGCTTACCTCCATGTACCTTGCCATTCTGGGAACGGCTGCTATGAAGCCAAGCTTTAGAGAAGGATCCTTTGCAAGCTCCTCCTCGTCATCGGACTCACCTATGAAAACTCTGCCGGGAGCCTTCCTCAGCCTCTCCTCATTTATATCCTTAACCTTCTGCTCCACTTCAAAAAGCCTGGCTCTTCCCGGTATCCCGTATTTTTTCAGGGATGGGGAAACAGCCAGACAGATTGTCTTGGAAGTTCTGCTCCTGTCTGCAACTACGAGGTGCGTAGTCAGCGGATTCCTGGTTATATCCTGGCATTCCACCGATGCATAAAAGGATTTCAGATCTATCGCGATATAGGATTTTTGATTATTACTTGTCTCACTCAAAATACTGTATTTTCTCTACAACCTTCACCGGGCTCTTAACAAGTCCTGCAAAGGCTTTACCGTCAGTCTGCTTTCCAACGATCGTACCGTAATGTGTAGGAATTGCATATTCAGGTCTGATTGTATTGATAAGGTCAGCCGCCTTCTTAACATCCATGGTGTAGGTTCCGCCTACGGGTACCATGGCGATATCGCATTTTACCTTCTTGGCTTCCTTGGTCACGCCGGTGTCGCCTGCGATATAAACGCGCTTACCATCAACTCTTAAAATGTAGCCAACCCACTCCGCACGCTTCGGGTGGAAGGGCTTGATATTGTTGTACGCGGGGATGGTCTCGATCTCGAAGCCATCAAACTCCTTGTACACCCCGGGTTTAACCGTAACGATTACCTTTACCTCACGCTCAAGCTCTCTGGCATCCTCCACCATTCTCTCAGGACATACGAGGACTGTGGACTCCTTGATAACCTTGCGGATGTCCTCCAGTGAAAAATGATCGTAATGTGCGTGTGTGATCAGAACATAATCAGCATCATTGGTTTTTTCTCTTATCCTGAAGGGATCGACGTAAATCGTTCCACCTCCGAATTTTACTCGTATGCTGCTATGTGTGAACACTTCAATATTATCTAACATTAAATACTCCCTTAAAAACCTTTTCCCTCTATAACTTTAAATAAACAAATTGATAACAATATTATAATAAATTGTTACAAATTATTAAACCCTATAAAACCGCCTTTTATATACTTTTTTTCGCATTTTCAAGGGCTTCTATCACCTTGTCGCAAAAAGCATCAAACTCAGGATCCTCTTCATATTTTTCAGGATGTGCAAAAACATAATCAAGTGCAATGCGAACACCCTTATGGAAAGGAACATTGGTAGTCATCTGAGGCACCAGCTTCTTAAGCTTGCTGTTGTCGAAAACCACAGATACTGCCTTATCTCCGAGAAGACTCCCCCTGAAATCATAGCCGTACTTTTCGCCCACTTCACTCAAAAATTCCGATGACACATGGTAGGGCTTAAGCTTAACTCCCAGGGCATCTGCGATGGTCTGATAGATCTGGTCCCAGGTCAGTATCTCATCACCTGTTATCTGGAAGGCCTCACCGATGGCGTGCCTGTTACCCATAAGTCCCGTGAATCCTATAGCAAAATCGCTGTTAAAGGTAACTGCCCAAAGTGAGGAACCGTCTCCCTGAATGATAACGGGCTTACCCTCCTGCATACGCTTTACAACCTGATAGAAGCCCTTATTTCCATGAACTCCAAGGGGCACATTCTTTTCATTATAGGTGTGGCTGGGCCTTACTATTGTCACAGGGAATCCCTCTTCCCTGTACTTTTTCATCAAAAACTCCTCAATTGCAATCTTGTTCCTGGAGTACTCCCAGTAAGGATTTGCAAGGGTTGTCCCTTCAGTTATCACATAACCTGCTGCCGGCTTATTGTAAGCTGAGGCAGAGCTTATGAAAATATACTGCTTCGTCTTTCCCTTAAAAAGTCTGTAGTCTCTCTCCACAGCCTTCACATCAAAAACGATGAAATCACTTACAACGTCAAACTCCATTCCCTCGAGCTTTTTCCTTACGTCGAACTCATCGTTAATATCAGCAACGATCTGCTTTACAGAAGAAGGCACCTCGTCCCTTCTGTTACCTCTGTTAAGAAGATACACCTCCCACAGAGGATCCTCCGCAAGTCTCCTGACTATACCCATACTTATTGTGCCTGTTCCGCCAATAAAAAGCGCCTTCATGTCGTAACCCTCCTTCTACGTATCTACGTTTGCGCCCAAAACAATTGGAAACAAACTATCCCTGAATCTTAGTATACGCCTTCGGAGGAATCATTTAAAGAAGCCTTACACCTCCATGGATGCCTTGAAGGCACTCTCAGCAAAGAATCTGCTGATGGCATCTAAGAGTGACTCCTTCTGGGAGGACTTTAAGAGATATCCGTCCGGCTTGTTTTCCAGAATCTTAAATACGTGTTCCTTATCATTTTTTCCTGTGAGGAATATGATGGGAATCTGATTTGTTTCCGGTACGGATTTTATTCTGTTCATAAGCTCATACCCGTTCATGCCCGGCATCTCATAGTCCAGGAGAAGTAGGTCAGGCATATATGATGAGAGCCCGTCAATTGCATCCTCACCCGTTGAGAAGAGATAGACGTTGTAAATAGGCGAAAGCCAGTGGTCCATGATTTTAAGGAAATCAGGGTCGTCATCCACCACAAATATGGACTTTTTCTTGTGATACTCCTTCTCAATCAGAGCAAAGCTGTCTATATCATCCACGAAAGCATCGATGTTAACGGGCCTTCTGTATATCTTTGAAACGCGGTCAGCCCCCTCCAGGGACATGGCGAATTCCAGGTCGCTGCTTTCACCCACAAGGCACAGTATCTTATTATCATCCCGGCACATCTCTCCCAGATGATTCATGATAACCGTGATGCGGGATTTATCATCATCTCCGGGGTAGTAGATAACAATGTCAGCTGACGCTCTGTGCTTAATTATCTTGCCCGGATCGGCATCGCATCTTATCACTGTAAAGTCCGCACTTTGAAGCTTCTGTGCGAGTCCCTTATTTGAGATACTTGATATTCCCTCTATGAAAAGAACACATCTGTCATCAAAGTCAGGTGCACTTTCCTGTTTCTGCTCCTTTTCCTCAGGCACTTCCTTTTTCGTCTTATCCTCGATGAGGGGTGAGAGCACAGTCTGTAAGGCTCTGTATTCCTCCATGAGATATCTGTTCTCATCAAGTATGGTGTTATATTTTTTATCCTTGCCTGCCTTCTCCATGGAGGCTGCAAGCTCGCTCAGCTTCCTTGCACCGATAAGAGCAGATACGCTCTTTAGGGAATGCACTCTCATGGTGTACATTTCCCAATCCTTCTTTTCATAGAAATTAAGAATTTCATTGGTCTTTTGCTTGATAGAGGCTGCAAACACAGTGAGGGTTTCCATGTAATCCTCTGCTGTCTCGCAGTTTGTTACGCCCTGAACCAGGTCTAAGAGCGGTGTATTTTTAAGCCAAAGCGGAAGCTTTTCAACCTCATCCCTTACGTGAACTTCAGTCTTTTCCTTCTGCTCCTGCTGCTTCTTTTCCTGCTCCTCACGTATGGTCTCATCCTGCTTTGCAAGGTAGGTCAGAAGTATCTCAGATAATTGCTTCGGGTCTATTGGCTTTATCAGTACGTCTGCAAAACCGGCAGCTTTATATAGATTGATATTGCTTCGTCCTTCCTCAGTTGTGTGACACACGACAGGTGTGCTTCGCCCCTGGGTCCTGAAAATATCCTTAAGCCTCACAAGAGTGTCAACGCCATCCATATCCGGCATCCTATGATCCAAAAGGATAAGGTCATAGCGGTTCTGCTCGCACATGTTTATGCAGTCCATACCGGTCTCCACCTGATCGGAGGAAACACCGTTGGACGCAAGAAGCGAAGAAAGAATTATTCTGTTTGCCAGCATATCATCAACTATAAGAACCCTGGACGTATTGTTTTCCATACAGCCTTGTACTCCTTCTTTCATAAATAAGGTAATACGCTTAATCTATGGTCTTACGCTAGCGCTTCAGCTACTGCCTCGAGGAACGGACCCTTCCCCTCGGACTTTGGCAAAATCTTCTGAGGGTTAAGACCTGCTACCTCACCCTCGATGTCATTGTCCGCCATACCTGTTCGCAGGATTACTGGGAGTTCTGCAAACCTCTCATCCTCACGGATTTTCTTAAGAGTCTCAGTTCCGTTCATATCAGGCATGACATAATCCAGAAGAACCAGATCGATCTTATTTGCCGAAAGTGCGCTAAGCGCTTCGCTTCCTGACATCGCCTTAATAACCTCATATCCTGCCTTTTCAAGCCATCTTCCGCTCATTGCAAGAATATCTTCATCATCATCAACAAGTAAAATCACAGCCATAATCTCATCCCCCGTTATGCTTTACTTTATGTATTTCTGCAGCGCACTAAAAAGTGCATCCGGTTCAACCGGCTTTGACAGATGTGCGTTAAGCCCCGCTTTTATTGACAGCTCCACATCCTCATCAAAGGCATTTGCTGAAAGTGCGATTATCGGGACGCTCTTCGCATCCTCTCTTTCAAGCTTTCGAATCCTCTCGGTTGCTTTGAGACCGTCACATTTGGGCATTCGAATATCCATAAGGATTGCATCATATCCGCCCACAGGACTCTCTTCAAAAAGCTTTATCGCCTCGAGACCATCCGATGCGTGATCCGCCTCGATCTCCTTCATCTTAAGAATCTGCTTCATGATAAGAGCGTTGATTTCCATGTCCTCTGCGATAAGGACCTTCCTGCCCTTAAGTGAAACCTTCGCAGCTTCGCGATATCTCTTGCGCTTATCCGCGATTATCTCTTTTATCTCTTTCCTGATACTGCCTGCAAAAAGCGGTTTTGCAAGAAAAGCATCAACACCCGCTTTTAATGCCTCATCCAGAATCTCATCCCAGTTATAGGTGGTAAGGATTATCGTTGTGCTCTCATCCTTGTAGTCCTCGCGAAGTGCCCTCGTCACCTGGATTCCGTCCATCTCCGGCATCTTCCAGTCCACAAGAAACAGCTGATAAGACTCCTGTCTGGCCTTGCTCTTTTCAATAATAGATAGCGCTTCCTTGCCGCTAAGACAGTAATCCGCTGCAATTCCAATTCTTCCAAGAACAAGCTGCGCATGCTCGCAGGCTGTCACATCATCATCAAGAATCAGCGTCTTTATTTTTCCGGGATCAAACTCATCACCGCTTCCAAGCTTCTCACTAATGCCAAGTGGAACAGTAACCGTGAAGGTTGTTCCCACATTTTTCGTGGATTCGACCTCTATGGTGCCGTTCATCATCTCCACGATTTTCTTGGTGATAGCCATTCCAAGGCCTGTACTTCCGTATTTATTGCTTGCGCCCTCAACCTCCTGTGAAAACGGCTCAAATACCTTGGGAAGATAATCCTCATCCATTCCGATTCCGGTGTCCTTTATCTTAAAACAAATGTGGCCGTTCTTTTTATCACGCTTGATCTCTTCCACCAGAAATGACACGGTTCCCGGAGCCTCGGTGAATTTGACCGCATTACCGAGGATGTTGATGAGAGCCTGTTTTAGCTTCATATCATCCCCGATATAGTAGTCATCTACATGGCCGTTAATATGGCAGACGAACTCCAGCCCCTTATCATCACACTGGGATTCCACCATGGTATTTATCTGCTCCAGCATATCTCCGAAGGAAAAGTCCTGCTTTTTTACGGTAACCTTTCCCGACTCGATGCGGCTCATATCAAGTATGTCGTTTATAAGTGAAAGAAGGTGATTTGCACTTCCACCGATTTTATTCAGGATTTCCCTGGTTTCATCAGGCAGGTCCGGATTTTTGAGCGCTATGTTATAAAGCCCTATGATGGCGTTCATGGGCGTTCTTATCTCATGGCTCATATTTGAGAGAAAAGCGGTTTTTGCCATATTTGCCTGCTCCGCCTCCTCCAAGGCCTTCTCCAGAATCTTGTTCTTTTTCTGTACCTCTTCAATCAGCTTGCTGTAATCATCACTCATTTTTTACTCCTTAAGTGCTGCATCTAGCACAGTCTTTAGTTCCCTGTAATCTGACAGAAGTTGTTTGGTATCCTCTTCGATGTTATCTGTTTTTCCTTCCTTTGCCGCTGCCTCAAGGGCTTTCGCTTTTTCTGAGAGCTGCGTTGCACCTATCGCCAGGGACGTACTCTTTAAAGAGTGGACATTTATTATGTAATTATCCATGTCCTTCTCTGCGAGATTTTTCTCTATCTGTGCTGCCTTATCATTAACTGATTTAGCATAGGTCTGAATCACATACATGTAATCATCGGCATCCCCGCAGTACTCTATGCCTTTCCCGGCATCAATGCCCTTGTACTCCCTCAAAACCTTGGGTAACTCCTGAAGCTCATCATCCTCCTCTTCTGCGGGATTCTCCTCTGCCACGTCATTCCCCTTTGCCTCGTCATTTCCCTTTGCGGTTGGATCGACGATCGAGATGGCATCCCCCGGAAGATACTTCATCATCATTTTCTCCATCTCATCGATGTTTACAGGCTTTGCAAGATAGTCTGTAAATCCCGCAGCCAGGAGCTTTTCCTTATCACCTGATATCGCGCTTGCGGTGAGAGATATTATCGGCACCTTTTCATAAAAATCGGGGAACCTTCGCTTTATCTCATCCAGGGTCTCAACACCGTTCATGTTGGGCATTCTGTAGTCCAGGAAAACCATGTCATAGGAGCCTTGGCCAATTTTCATAAGGCACTCCGCGCCACCTGAAGCAGTGTCAATTTTCATGCAGGTTCTTTTGAGAAGCCCTTTTATTACCTGAAGGTTCATGGGCGTATCGTCAACAACCAGGATTTTTAAGTCCTTAGCCACAAAGTAGCTGTGCTTTTTGAGAGGGTTTCTTTTATCCTTTTCAATCTGGGTGAAATCCACCTCGCCCACAGGCGTTTCATCGATCACCTTTTGCTTTAGGTAAAATGAGAAGCTTGAACCTCTTTCGTACTCACTCTCGACCTCAAGCTTTGAACCCATAAGTGATAAAAGGTGCTTGGTTATGGCAAGTCCAAGGCCCGTTCCCTCGATTGTTCTGGTCCTCTTTACATCAAGTCTGTCGAAGGCTTCAAACAGCCTTGCCATCTCCTCCTCACGGATTCCGATTCCAGTATCCAGCACGGTGATCTCGATATTGGCAATCCCGTCCTGAATGGATTCAAGATAGGCTATAAGCTTTACATAGCCCCTCTCCGTATACTTAATTGAATTAGTAAGAATATTGGAGATGATCTGCTTTATCCTTATCTCATCACCAAGGAGCTTTTCAGGTATCTGGGGATCAACCTCGAATTTAAGTCCGATTCCCTTGGACTCTGCCCGCAGCTGCACAAGGTTATAGAGATCGGCATACAGAGCCTTTGTAGAATAAGGCTCCAGCACCAGCTCCATCCTGCCTGTCTCTATCTTGGAGAAGTCCAGAATGTCGCTAATTATTCTAAGAAGGCTCGTGCCCGCTTTTCTTATATTCTCAGAGTACTCCAAAATAGCCGGATCACTGCTCTCCCGCTGAATCATCTCATTCATACCGAGAATAGCCGTGATAGGCGTTCTTATTTCGTGACTCATATTTGACAAAAACGCTGTCTTTGCCATATTTGCCTGCTCAGCCTCAGCAAGGAGCCTCTCCAGCTGTTCATTCCTCTCGCGCTGTTCCTGCGCTATTCTTGTTTCAGTTATATCCGATATGAAAACATAGTAGACATCGCCGAAGCCGGGAAGATAAGTAAAACGGCCATAGTCATCAACCCACCGTTCCTCGCCATCCTTCCTGATTATCCTGTAAATAACATAATCAAGGTTGTGCTTATTATCTTCATCAGCAATCTGCTCATCTATAGACTCCTGAATCTCCTCGTAATCTTCTGGGTGGACCATTCCACGAAAAGTATAGCCGGTGTGCTCCTTGAATTCCTCGATTGTTTCGCACCCAAATATAAGCAGTGTCGCCTGATTGACATACAGAATCTCCTGCCCTTCATCTGCCCTGTAAATAAAGAACCCTCCGGGCATCTGTTCTGCAAGCCACTCTATCGCTGTAAATATCTGTTCATCCGGCATTTTGTCGGAAAGATTTCCATTGTAGATTGTGTTACTCATATGCACTACCCTTACGCAAATTGAAACCAATTTTCAGTCTGGTCTTATGTGCCCAGGCAATAGGACACGATACTAGCATATTTAACAACTCTGACTACTCAGATTATACCTTATATAAAGCCTTTATAACGATAATTTATAAATGTTTAATTATTTATTCGCATAAAAATAGCACAGACCATTTTTAGTCTGCGCCATTATTTTCATGTTATACCCATTCACAAGAAAGTTATTTTGTATTTCGTTCATATAATATCTGAAGTCCTCGTATGAGGATGTCGGGCTCGAGGTGGAAATCTCTCTTGCAGTAGGGTGCAACGAGAGAGCTGACTCCTCCTGCGAGTACAGCGCTCACCGGCTTTCCAAGCTCTTCCTCGACTCTGTCTATAATACCGTCCAGCATGGCGGCACATCCGATAAGTGAGCCGGCGCGCATGCAGTCTACTGTATTAGTGCCAAGCACTTCCGCTTTTCCTGTGAGATCGATGTTGGGAAGCTGGGCTGCCAGGGATGAAAGGGCATTCAGTGAAACCCAGAGACCTGGGATGATCATGCCCCCGATATAGCTGCCGTTCTCATCGATGACTGACATTGTAGTTGCTGTTCCCATGTCCACGATCGCGATGGGAAGCTTGTACTTGGCGCGGGCTGCAACAGCTCCGACTATTAAGTCGCTTCCGACTGCCTTAGGATTATCGGTACGGATGTCGAGCCCGGTATCAAGGTCAGGGCCCACAACCAGTATGTCGATACCTGTAAGGATTTTCACTGCTCGGGGAAGCACCGACTGAAGATACGGCACAACCGATGAAATTATCCCTCCCTCAATTTCAGACGGATCCACATGATGCATGCTTAAGATTCCCTGAAGATCAAGAGCGTACTGGTCTGCGGTTTTATTGCGGTCGCTTGCAATCCTTACCGAAAACTGCTCCTCTCCATTCTCGACGCCTCCGAGAACAATGTTTGTATTTCCTACATCTATAGCCAGGATCATGTGTGTTACTTCCTCCGATAGCTTTTTATTACTTTAAATTTGACTCTCAAAATGTCTGACTGCAATCAGCACGCTACTTCTACGTCTCTCTTAACTGCATGAGCTACAGCCTTAGCCACAGTTCCGCCAACAAGGCAGCCTGTGAACCACTCGACCATACCCTGAAGTCCAACGAGAAGAATTACGAACATGATAGGGTTAACTGCGCCAAGCTTGGTTACGAGGTTCTGTACGAACTCTGTCTTGTAGAAAAAGAGAACGATGTATCCCATGAAAAGTACTGTGTTGAGCATGGGTGCAAGAAGTCCGCCGACATAGTAGCACCAGATTTTCTTGCTGTCGATTTTCCTAAGAACCTTAAAGATATAGCCTGTAAGAAAGCCAACAAGAGTTCTCATACCAACGCAGAGAATAATTGTATGTATAGGACTGATCTGGAAAAAGAAGCCTGTCATGGCTGATGTTCCGGTGATTGCATCGCTAAGGCTTGTGAGACCATAAGCGAATCCCAAAGCTGCGCCCTCTGCGGGACCAAGGAGCATTGCTCCGATAGCGATCGGCACCATTGTGAAGGTCATTACAAGTGGTCCAACCGGAATTGAAGATAATCCTGTTATCTTCATTACAAGAATGATAGTGACAAAGATGGCAAGTTCTGTCATCCTTCTGAGATTAAAACTGTTATTCATTTTTTCCTCCTTGCTTGCGTTCCGCCTTCCGCGGATACGGTGCTTAGAATTACGACATCGGGACAGGCGTTTGTTCCTCCTGTCCTTGAAAAAGGTACAGTGGACGTTTACCCGATATCAAAACCAAACTGATTATATCATAGGAATTCGTGACTTCAACCCCAATGAAAAATTATTTTTTCTTCCACAAGTTTTCTTGCAATTACACTCTTTTGTGATAGAGTTAATTCAAATTGTTTTCATGAAAAAAGAGAGGGTTTAATTATGCTTGGTGGTAAAAATATTGTACTGGGAGTAACCGGAGGAATCGCATGTTACAAGGCCTGCGAGCTGGCTTCAGCACTGGTAAAACAGCATGCCAACGTCCAGGTCATCATGACTGAAAATGCAACAAAATTTGTAACTCCTGTTACCTTCGAACAACTCACGGGGAACAAAGCGCTGACAGATACCTTTGACAGGAATTTCGTTCACAGCGTTGAGCACATCTCCGTTGCAGACAAAGCTGACATGGTGATCGTCGCTCCCGCCACCGCTAATATAATCGCAAAGTTCGCCCACGGAATCGCAGACGACATGCTGACCACAACCGTTCTCGCCTGCAGATGTCCCAAGGCTATCGCGCCTTCCATGAACACTAACATGCTGGAGAATCCGGTGACTCAGGATAATATCGAGAAGCTCCGCCACTACGGCTGGGAGATCATCGAGCCCGACAGCGGACGTCTCGCCTGCGGCGCAGTCGGCAAGGGCAAACTCCCTTCTCCCGAGAGTCTCCTTGAAGTGTGTCTTCACACCTGCTCTCACGAAAAGGACATGACAGGAATGAAGGTTCTCGTAACCGCCGGTCCCACCCGCGAAGCTATTGATCCCGTCAGATTTTTGACCAATCACTCCACAGGAAAAATGGGCTATGCCATCGCAAAGGCAGCATCCCGAAGAGGCGCCGACGTAACTCTCGTGACAGGCCCCTCCGATCTTCCAAAGCCTCCCTACATGAAGGTTGTGGACATCGTTTCCGCCAAGGATATGTACGATGCAGTAATGGCCGATTTTGATACATCAGACATCGTGATAAAAGCTGCTGCCGTCGCTGATTACAGACCCGCCACGGTTGCTGACAACAAGATCAAGAAGGATGACGGTGACATGTCCATTCCCCTTGAGAGAACCACTGATATATTAAAAACTCTGGGTGAGCGCAAGAGGGATAGCCAGTTTTTATGCGGCTTCTCAATGGAAACCGAGAACATGATAGAGAACAGCAAGGCAAAGCTCACAAAGAAGAATCTCGACATGATCGCTGCCAACAATGTGAAGGTTGAGGGCGCAGGATTTGGAACGGATACAAATATTCTTACACTTATCACAAAGGATGATCAGAAGGAGCTGCCGATTATGAGTAAGGATGAGGCGGCTAATGCGTTGCTGGATGAGATTTTGAGGTTGAAGAAAGTGTGATGGTATAAATAATAAAAGTCTTCCCTGGTGGATTGGTTAATCTTTTCAGGGAAGACTTTTTCTTACTTTTTCTTTATTACTTTGTTCTCCTAAACATTATTGTCGTAAACCTACCAATTCTTGCGGATTTTGTATTTTGTCTTATCCCTCTCAAGAAGCTTTTCCGCAACCATATCTCTTCGGATGGTGCAGAAATCATCATTAAAATCGGCGATTATTATATTAACTTCCCTCTCCGTGTATTCCTTTCCTTCCTCGAAGGCCTTTGCGATTTCCTCAAGAACTATGCGCTCCTTCTTGCGCTGAGTGGGAATACTTTTAAGCTTGCCATACTCGAAGAAGCTGTCGATTACCTTCTTCCTGTACGCATCATCACGCTCCTTCTGAAGATTTTTCTCCTCGGACTCCTCCTTCAAAATATCAAGGATTGTCACGTTGAAGACCTCGTCATTGATGGAGTAGATCGTGTAATACTGCTCCTTCCTGGATTTCACAGCTCCCGCATCCACAAGCTTTTTCAGGTGAAAGGATATGGTTGCAGGTGTCAGCCCAAGCCTCTCCGAAAGTCGCTCAACATACATCTCCTCTGTCATGAGGGACTTAAGTATCTGTATTCTCGATTTATCTGCAAGACATTTAAACAGTGCTATCGCCTGAGTCTCAGTCATAGTTTACCTCCCAGTCAAAAAAGCTCTGCAGCCTTCTCTTTTATCTCACTTACCGCTGAAAGCTTGGCTTCCTCAACAAGTATCTTGTAGCTGTCATCATGGACCTTTGCCTGCTCGTAGGCCTTCTCCCACTGACCTGTGATGTTACCAAACTTCTTCAAAAACTCATCCCTAAGCTGCTCCTCTGAAACTGCCTTTTCAGCCACTCCAAACACAGCTTTGCTGATGTCGTAGATGTTGGCCTTGGCCTTTAAGATGTTGCTCTCGTCTGTTCTGTCCTCTGCAGCGAGGGATTTTACTTCCGATAAAACTGCTGATTTTCTATCATCAAGATATTTAAAAAATTCTTGTCCTTTTTCGCTCATAATTAAATCTCCCAAACTTTTCTATTTAATTCGCCAATGCTATTTTTCTTGGCGCTAAGTTTATTATTCTTGGCTTTATGTTGGTTCTGGCTTTTTTGTTCTTCCAAACAAAAACAGCTTTACTTCCAGTTAAGCTCTCCCACACCCACGAGATCGTTGTGGAAGTCCGCTTCGTCCTCTCCACCAAACATTGTATTATCTCCGATTCCGATATGGAAGGTTCCTATCATTTTTTCATCAAGTACTGCGCAGCCGCAAAGACTTGTCACTCCGGGATTCATGCCGATTCCCAGCTCGCACACTGTGCTGTTTTCTTTTCCATAGCTCTCTAAAAGCTTGTTGAAATCCTCATTATCAGAGCTCTCTATTACACCATTTTTTAAAGTGAGAACTACCTTGTCAAAGTCATGTCTGATTCTCGGATTCTCCGCATCCGGAAGATATATCTTCTCAAAGAAAACCTCTCCATTGGTCTCATTCTCGACAGGCGCCACGCTAATCTCGCCGCAGGGAATGTCGCCATCTCCGGCATCCACGCTCCACTGTCTGTCGCCAAATGCCATGTCCAGCGCATACTTCCCATCTCCGGTCATAATTGTAACACCTGAATGCTTCTCTGTAACCGCCTTAAGCTTCTCTCACTCATCCTTAAGTGCATCATAGTCAATGTCCAACGCTGCTTCCATTCTCTCACGATATTCTTCAAAGGAGAGACCTTCCTTCTCGGCCATAGTCTTTGTAGGAACGCGAAGCTGCAGCATCTTCCTCCTGGTTGCACAGGTCTGAAACAGCCTTCCCATATACTGACCAAGAAGCTGCATCTTCTCAGGTTCAAGAGGTTTAGTAAGAACACCTACCGGTCTCTCCATCAGGTCGATGACCACATCCGCATCCTCATACAGTTTGAAGAACTTATCGCCATAAGTGGTCTTTGTCGCATTCTCATTTATCATCTGACTTATCTTCAGATTCTGAACCACCATCACAGGTGTAGCTCCCGCAGCCGCAATCTCTGCCTGCAAAAATGCCACATCATCGCTTAAGCTCTCCTCCATCCAGTACTGGATAAGCACCATATCTCCTGTCATTATTCCGGCAGCCTTAACTATTTTCTTGTATATATCCATTTTCATAATTATCTTTCCTCTCTTTATGTTTCTAATTTGATGTTTGTCTAAATATAAATCTGTAAATTATTTTTGTCAACATTATTCTTATAAAAAAGAATACCCTACATAATTAGGAAGCATCCTTTCTATCTTTTTCTCATCGCTAACATCTGCTCATATGCCTTCTCACGGTCACTAGTGTAATTATTTTCAATTTTGCGACTATTTCCTGCTCTTGTCTTCTCCCTTAGCGGGGTGTTTTTCCTCCCTTTACGTCTATAAGCTTGTACAAAGTATTCCTGGCGTAACACTTCTCCTTAAAAGTTATCGTTATTTCGTATGCGTTACGTCTATAAGCTTGTTGAAAGAGGTATCGGTTGAACTCCATAGCGTTCATTTTATGAGGAACCCTTTTTCAACAAATTTTTGGATAAGAAAATTCAGTCAGTATAGTACATTCTAAGTCAGTAGGTGTAACAGCCCTCCGAAAACTATACTTTATTTCAGAACCTGGTACGTCTATATCATCTCCTACAGGACCACCGGCGTAACACACCCCAAAATAGGGCTAAACAACCGCCTCTAGACTAACAATCTATTCAGTCTATTTTCATAAAAAGCACACCACAGACGTAACGCCACCCCGAAAAAGAAAAAGAACACTGAAAAAGAACAAAAAAGCATATGTCCCCACCTCCCGCCAAAAAAAACCTTCATAGCTCCCATCATATCCCCAAAACCACAAAAAAGGACTTCACAAAGCAACCACTTCATGAAGCCCAACTTTTTAGATACCCGAAACTCTCATCAAATATCTACAACTCTTCTATTATCCACAATACCTAACAAAATCCACCTTACTTCGCACTACCAAGGTACGCTGCCTTAACCTGCTCATCCTCAAGCAGCTCTGCGCCGGTGCCCTCCATTGATATCTTACCGTTCTCGATAACATACGCTCTGTCAGCAACGTGCAACGCCATGTTCGCATTCTGCTCGATAAGAAGAACAGTAGCTCCGTCCTCGTGAATCTTGCGGATAATATCGAATATACCCTGCACTACGATAGGAGCAAGTCCAAGAGAAGGTTCATCCATCATAAGGAGCTTGGGTCTTCCCATAAGAGCTCGTCCAACAGCAAGCATCTGCTGCTCACCACCTGAAAGAGTACCACCTGCCTGCCATGCTCTCTCCTTAAGTCTCGGGAAGTATCCGAAGACCATCTCAATATCCTGCTCAAGATCATCATTTCTAAGATAAGCACCGATCTTAAGATTCTCAAGTACTGTAAGATTAGGAAAAATCCTTCTTCCCTCGGGAACCATCATCATTCCCTTCTGTACGATGAGAGTAGGATCCTTACCGGTAATGTCCTCACCCTCGAAGATTACCTTGCCGCCCTTGGGCTTAACAAGTCCGGATAAGGTGCGAAGTATTGAGCTCTTGCCCGCTCCGTTGGCACCGATAAGGGTAACAATCTCGCCCTTATTAACGTCAAAGCTTATGCCGCGGACAGCCTCGATACCGCCATATCCAATCTGTAAGTTGTCTATCTGTAAAACCTTTTCGCTCATAAATATCACTCCAATTCTTCAAGGAAGTTCTGATCTACTCTGTATGACATCTCACCAGGCTCGAAAATACCTCGCCAGGTGATCTGCACATCGCTTCGCTCCCCAGAACACGTTCAGACTAGGTTCGCAAAAACCTCACCAAGTCTTCACAGATTAGCCTTCCTCCTCAGTTACACCTAAATATGCCTCGATAACTCGCTGGTTCTGCTGAACCTCCTTAGGAACACCCTGCGCTATCTCGCTTCCAAAATCGATTACATAAATGTAATCAGAAATATTCATGACAAGATCCATATGATGCTCAATCAGGAAAACTGTGAGATCATACTTATCTCTTATCTGTCTTACAAATTCAGCAAGCTCGATAGTTTCCTGCGGGTTCATTCCGGCAGCGGGCTCATCAAGAAGAAGGAGCTTGGGATTTGTTGCAAGAGCTCTTGCAATCTCAAGGCGTCTCTGAAGACCATACGGAAGGCTGACTGCCAGCTCATCCTTGTAGGCATCAAGACCCTGCTCCTTAAGAAGCTCCATGGTCTCCTCTCTCATCCTCTTCTCTTCAGCCATATTACCTCTGAAAATTGCGGAAAAGACATTCTGCTTAGCATGCTGATGCTTTGCAATAAGCACGTTGTCAAAAACAGTCATGCTCTTCCAGAGACGGATGTTCTGAAAAGTACGGGCAATTCCAAGACCTGTAATCTGATCCGGAGTCGGTGAAAGAACTGCATCTTTCGCATATTTATCCGCGTTCTCACCCTTGTAGGTTTTTGCAGCTTTTCCTGTCGGGTGATTTCTTACTATGGGCTGACCCATAAACTCTATCTGACCGTTGGTGGGCTGATAAACTCCTGTGATGCAGTTAAACGCTGTGGTTTTTCCTGCACCGTTAGGTCCTATCAGTGCGGTGATCTTGTGCTCCTCCACATCAAGGGTCAGGTTATTAACTGAAACAACGCCGCCAAACTGCATTGTTATATTTTCAAGACGTAAAGCGTTCCCCATGTCTTATTCTTTCCTTTCCTTTTTTCGAGAGCTTCTGTCAAAAAGCGCTCCCAAACTAATCTCTTTTTCTCCCATAATTCCCTGTGAAAAGAACAGCACGATTACCATGATGACGATTGAAAATACCACCATACGGAAACCGTTTCTAAGGAACGGAACTTTGAAGCTGCCAATGTATAATTCACTGTCGAGGAATCTGAGCCACCACTCGGAGCATGCAACATACAGGAAAGTAGCAAGCACGCTTCCGCTTACGGAGCCGATTCCACCGATAACAACGATAAGAAGAATCTCGTAGGTCATAACAGATGTGAATGCCTTAGCCTGTGCGTTGGCAACATACATTGCAAAAAGTGCACCGCCAACTCCTGCAAAGAAGCTGGAAATAACAAAGGATAACATCTTGTGACTAAAGAGATTGATTCCCATAGCCTCTGCAGCAACCTCATCATCTCTGATGGACTTGAAGGCTCTGCCGTATGAACTGTTGATAAGAAGCACAATTATCACGATGCAGACAGTTGAGATAAGGAAGGGCACAAATGTTGAAAGCCTTACTATCTCGTGTCCTGCTCCGTCTGTGATATTGAAGCTTGAAAATGTCGGGAAGCCCTTTATCATGTTTGCACCGTTTGTAATTTTACCGAGCTTCTGCCACTGGAAAATGGCACGGAGAATCTCTGCAAAACCAAGGGTAGCGATCGCAAGATAATCACTTTTCAAGCGAAGTACAGGGAAGCCTATGAGATAAGCAAAAAATCCTGCAACACAGCCTGCAAGAATGATTGCAATGATGCAGCCGATTATCATGCTGATGGCTCCGCCCACACCTGTGGTTCCAAAGATACCGCCAAGGATATCAATGATCGAAGAATTGAAGGCACATCCTCCAAAGAGGTAGTAAACCTGTTCCTTGGATGCTGCAGGCACCATGAGAATTGCGTAGGTGTATGCACCAAGGAGCATAAAGCCTGCCTGTCCCAGTGAGAACAGCCCTGTAAAACCGTTAAGAAGGTTCATTGATACCGCAACCAGTGAGTATACGGCAGCCTTTTTTAACACGGTGAACAAAGGACTTGTGGGCCAGAACACCTGAGGAAGCCCCGGAATAATGGAGCTTATATTTTCAAGAAGTATAATTATTAAAAGCATCACGGCGATAGCTGCCAATGCTCTTAGATTTATCTTTTTTTGTTTCATACGTCACACCTTATCAGTAGCAGCTTCTCCGAAGAGTCCCTGCGGTTTGAATACCAGAATTATTATCAGAAGCGCAAAAGTAAATGCATCGGAAAATACGGAAACATCCCATGCTGAGGGCAGTCCCTTGATGATGGTCTCACAGATACCAATGAGGAACGCACCTATAACAGCTCCGGGGATCGAACCGATTCCGCCAAAAACAGCAGCAACAAATGCCTTAAGTCCGGGCATTGCTCCGGCAGTAGGAGTTATCGCAGGATAGTTCGTAAAGAACAGGATAGAACCAACTGCTGCAAGAGCTGAACCAATAATAAATGTGACAGAAATTACGCTGTTAATCTTAATTCCCATGAGACGGCTTGTCTCAAAATCCTTTGAAACAGCACGCATGGCCATACCGATTTTCGTTCTGTTTATAAGCTGGGTAAGTGCAAAGACGAGAACAAGCACAAGAATGGGAGTGATGATAACTACCCATTTTGTCTGAGTTCCTGCTACATTCACCGTGTCAGACAAAAACGGAATTGTAGGATATGTCATGGGCTGTCCGCCAGTTACGTAGGTCGCAGTATTTTGCAGAAGGTAACTGACACCGATAGCCGAGATCATAACTGACATTCTGGGTGCATTTCGAAGGGGCTTATATGCCGCTCTCTCAATGGTGAAGCCCAGAAGAACAGTTACCAAAATAACCAGAGGAAGCGACCCTCCTATAGGAAGGGTCGCTGTGAAGTAGATTCCAAGAAGTCCGGCAACCATGAATACATCGCCGTGAGCAAAGTTGATAAGACGAAGTATTCCGTATACAAGAGTGTATCCAATAGCGATAAGCGCGTACTGCCCGCCTACTGATATACCGGAGAGTAATATTGAAATGACGTATTCCATAAAAATATCATCCTTTAAAATTTCTTATTTTGCGCTACCGGTCTGAACCTTTTCAAATGCCCATGTTCCTGTAGCTGTATCTGCAGTCTTGATATAAGCTGTGTCACGAACTGCATCACCGACCTCATCAAAAGCGATTGAGCCGGATACACCGTCATACTTAACGCCTGAAATAGCTGACTTGATGGCAGCCTTATCGCCTGAGCCTGCAGCCTTGATTGCTTCAAGAGCTACATAGTATGCGTCATAACCCATTGCTGTAACTGCTGAGATTGTGTCATTTCCACCGTTTGCTGTAAGAGCACTTGAGTTACCGTTGATGTACTCCTTGATGCCCTTATCGAATTCCTCTGAACCACCCTCCTGATAGAAAGTTGAAACGTAAAGCTGAAGGTTTGTTCCCTTGGTTGCCTCAAGAACCATGTTGTCATCAAGAGTATCTGATCCAAGGAAAGGAATTCCGATATCAAGTGAAGCAGCCTGCTCCATGATCTGTTTTGCATAAGCGATTGATACAGGTGTAAAAATTACATCAGCGCCTTCGCTCTTAGCCTTGTTAAGGTAAGATGTGAAATCAGAGTTGTTTGTCGGGAAGGAGTCAGTGATTACCTCACCGCCAGCTGCCTCAAACACCTGCTTGAAGAAGACTACAAGACCCTGATCGTACTCGTTGCCGTTCTCACCGAGGCAATAAGCTTTTTTAGCTGAGAACTTATCAATAGCGAAGTTCGCTAGAACGTCAGCCTGGAAATTATCAAGGAAACAAATTCTGAAATAATAATCGTTACCCGCTGTAACATTGGGATTTGTACAGGTTACACCGATAGCTGCAAGACCAGCCTCTTCAAACTTGGGACCACCTGCCATTGAAACGCCTGAACCGTATGAACCAAGAACAAGTGATACATCCTTACCAACCAGCTCAGAAGCTGCGGAAGGAGCCTTATCTGCTGAAGAACCATTGTCAGCCATAACCAACTCGACATTATAGGTTTTGCCACCAACTTCTACAGTAGGTGTCTCTGAATTTGCATATTGCATACCAAGGATTTCCTTCTTTCCTCCGGAAGCAGAATCACCGGTAGAAGGCTCGAAGACACCGATCTTAATGGTATCGCCGGACGAAGAACCTGATGACGCAGGCGCAGAACCTGTCGAAGACGAGCATGCACAAAGACTGAAAGTCATAATGCCTGCCATTACAGTTGCAAGAACTTTTCTTACTCTCATTATTAAATTCCTCCTCAAACTGTTTTCGTACCGTTATTCACAAATTCAGCATCTATTACAATAATAATATATTTAGCTTAAAAACGAAATATTATATGCGTTTTTTAATAATATTATTATTGGATTAAATAATTTGTCCATGTGAATAGGCAAAGTGATAAAGTAAAAAAAATAGGCGCTTTGAATCACATTGTGAATCAAAACGCCTTTGTTTGAACTTATTATACTCCGTAGTTTGGATTTGGCAACAGAATTTTTACAGCTCTTTTAGCTGCTTGAAAACTCTGTCTGTGGTCTCATCAAGAAACCATAGCATCATGGCTGATGTATAGAAACGATGCCCTGAAACATCAATTGGATCCGGTAGATTATACTGGGTATTTATAAGATGCTCCTTCATGTTTTTCATGTCTATGGCTCTTACAAAGTCCCCAAAATCCTCTTCCTTTGAATTCCCAAGAAGCTCCAAAATCTCAGGACCTCTGTCCAGCTGCTGGTAAAGCCACCTGTCTATTAGCATGGTTTCGGGAGCGTAGACCTTTTTGAAATTCTCATTGTCCATTGGCGGAACGTTCTTCGCCTGAAGCGCTCTCCATATCAGAAGATCATTCCAGTAATCTGTATAGCAGTGGGCACAGATTCCAAGTATGAAAAGTCTCCTTTTGTCATCCTTTTCTACTGTCCCATATTTTTCCCAGAAATTCTTTATATTTTTTAGCCACTGCTCGTAGTCCTGAGTATCTCCCCAGGGTCCGCAGTTTTCAAATATATGGGAATGGATTTTCTTCTCAAGATAATTATCTGCAAAATGAACAGAGTCAGGCGCCACGGATCCGAGAATAAACTCTTCGATTCCCTCGTCTATCCCAAGGCGCTCTGCCAGTCTGTATGCAATTTCCATGTGTGTAATCTGACCTGCCATTTTAACTCCGTTACTGATTTTGAATATTAGTTAGTGGGCATCTTCAGTAAGCTCAGGCTTAATGAACATCAGGAAAAGTCCTGCCGCTATTATAACAGAAACCACGTCTGCGCCAAGCTGTGATGAGATAACGCCGTAATATCCAAATAGCATCTGGAAAACAGTGATGACCACAGCATACACAATGCCCTGTCTGCACAGTGACAAAATAAGTGCAGGCATTCCCTTACCCATAGACTGGAAGGTGCATATAGTCACAAGGCTCAGTCCCATGAGGATCATTCCGGGCATCTGGAGTCTCAGCATAAGCACTCCCTGAGATATAAGTGCGTTGTCCTTTAAAAAGGCTCCCATAAGGGGATTTGCCAAAAGTGCAACAATTGCTGCCATCACTGCTGCCGTTCCGCCAACTATGCGATACGCAAAGGACAGAACCTTCTTAAGTCTCTCCTTATTACCTGAACCAAATACATAACCTGTAAGAGGCTGTCCACCGAAGGCAAGGCCTACAATTACAAGCATTACAATGTTTACGATTTTCAGAACGATTCCCATAACTGCAATTGAGTCACTGCCGTAGCCTGAAAGCGCACGGTTTGTGAGAGTGATTCCGATTGTCTGTGTAAAATTCGTAACGGATGCGGGAAGACCTACAGCAAAGATTTTTCCAAGCTCTCCCGGCTGAAGTCCAAAATCACCAAGCTTAACTGACAGTCCATCGCACTTGGTAGCTGTGTACCAGATTGCGAACAAGTCTGAAGTGATGTATCCGATAACCGTTGCGATAGCTGCACCTGCAGCTCCCATTCCAAGTCCGAAGATGAAAACAGGATCCAGAATGATATTCACAACCGCACCGATTATTGAAGTGATCATTGAAGCATTGGGATGTCCCACGGTTCTCAAAAGATTAGAGGGAACCAGTGAATAAATAATGAAGCAGCTGCCAAGGACTATGAACTGATAATACTGGCCTGCATAGTTCATGACGTCACCATCCGCGCCGAGGAATCTTAGGATCGGTGTCTTAAACATCAGTAGTACGATCGTCGTGAGAATGCCAAAGCCTATAGCTGCGTACATACAAAAAACGCTGAGTCTCTTTCCGTCCTCACCTTTTCCTGCTCCAAGAAGTCTTGAAATATAGGAGCTTCCGCCCAGTGCAAACATATCACCAAATGCAAGAAACAGTGTAAAAAGCGGTGTGCACACAGAAACACCTGCGATAAGTGAAGTGTTACCGGTAAGTGCTATAAAGTAGGTGTCCACCATGCTGTAAACCAGCTGCACTACCATGCTGAGGACTACCGGAATAGCAAGCTTTAAGTACGCCTCCCTTATTGGTGCTTTTTCAAATAAATCGTTACTCATGAATACTCCTTCAAAAATCTAGTAGGCTCGATTTCGCACACGAACATTCCGCACTTCGTGCTCCATGTTCTTACAACCGGCAAATGAATTTGTATGCAAGCATCCATTCGCTTGCCGGTCTTGTGCAACAAAAAAGACACCTCATAACCGATCGGATTATGGATGTCCTTACCGTGGTCTTGCTGATATCTGGCAGCTATCCGCCGCCACTGGTAATATCTCCAAAACCCTACTAGCAATATTTAATCTTCGGGTATGATAACATTCATAAAGAAAAAAAGTCAAGGGAGCAGTTTCTAATCTCTTGATTGGCTTTATGACTATGATATCTTACGGGATATGCTTGTCAACCCCGAAGCCACTAATGGTGCGCTTTGCGCAGGGTTGACCAGCATATCCTTTCAGATACAAGGTAGTCATGCCAATCAAGGATTAAATGGGCGCTCCGGCGCCCATTATTCAATTGAAGATGCGTTAGTTTATGGCGCTATTTTCTTTTCGCTGTCTCTACGTGTATGGTTCTCGTTTTTATGGTAGTGCACGTAGGATTTTGTTGGGGTTGTTAGTTTCTACGTGAAATTTTTCTGTCCCGCGAAAATATCGCGTAGTTTTTGACTACCATTCTGGTTTTATTACGTGTTTTCTCTATGCTAATGCAAATGTCACGTAACTTATGCTTCAATGTAGCGTTTTTCTACGTGTCATTTTCTTGTGCAGCAGAATATCACGTAATTATAGAATCAATGTAACGATTTCATACGCGTCATTTTCATGTTCAGCGTCAAACGTCACGTAGTTTTAGCATTCCTGCTGTTTTTATTACGTGCTTTTTCTATACTCTGGCGAATATCACGTAGCTTTACGCCTTCCACGCTTTTTACTACGTGTTGTATCAACATTTCATTCAAATGTCGCGGTCTCCAGGGGGGAACCTGCTCCCACTAGTCTCCAGAGGAACCCGGTTCCACTAGCCCCATAGCAGCCCCATAGTAACCCCATCGTTCACTATAGCAGGTCCATACCCCCATTACTACCATACACTACTGTTCCATCCTGACATTTATGATCAGACTATTCATCTGAAGGACCGACAAATACTTAACATCCTTAGTAAGTCCCATTACCATTCTTATTCCGATATTCTTCATCTTGTCAGTGGATTCATGCATCTCAAGCCAGTTAACAGGATTGAAGGCTCTGCAGTCATCCCGCAGTCTAATCATAAAGCCGTCATCTTCGCAGACAAGTCTGACGCCTGCGCTGTGTGTCTTGCCATCATCAAATCCGTGGTCGATTATGTTCTTGCCCATCTCCTCAACAAAGAGACCCAGCAAGTTTCCGGCGCGCTTGCTGGCGCCATTTTCCAGGCACATCCTGACTATGTTCTTTGAAGCTTCCATAACATCTTCATAGGAATTAATATCAGCTTCAAAAAATCGATTTTTCGTAAAAAAAGGTGTTGACACCCGAATGTAATTACTGTATATATAACACATATACAGTTGATATATACACCTACTAATTTTTCTGTGAGGTCAATATGAAAATCTTAATGAATTCGGGTGTACCGATCTATCAGCAGATAGCTGATAACTTCCGCTCAGAAATACTGGAAGGCAAATTTGAACAGGGTGAATACCTCCCCTCAATACGAGGACTGGCCAAGGAGCTTCGGATCAGTGTTATCACAACGATCAAGGCCTACGAACTTCTGGCAGAGGAGGGACTTGTCACCGCAGTCCAGGGCAAGGGCTATTACGTGAACGCCCAGGACGGAGAGATGTTAAAGGAGCAGCATACACGCAAGGTTGAAGCCGCCCTTACTGAAGCCATCCGCTTTGCCAGGATCGCAAAGATGAGCGACAAAGAATTACAGGAAATGTTAACTACTTTACTAAGCTTCGAGGAGGAATGACATGAAAACACAGACAGTTATATCTTGTAAGAATATTGAAAAAAACTATAAGGATTTTAATCTCAAGATAGAAAGCCTTGATTTTCCCAAGGGATTTGCAACAGCTCTTATCGGTGAAAACGGCGCTGGTAAGACCACACTTTTAAACATGATCGCCGGCATCAACCTTGATCACAAGGGCGAGATCACATATTTTGACAAGTACACAGAAAGCGACAGAGAGTCTAACCCTGTTGTAAAAAACAGTATCGGCTACACAGGAACAGGCACCTACTTCCTTCCCCACTGGAACATGAAGCAGGCCAAGGAAGTACAGTCACTTCTGTTTGATGATTTTGATGAAAACAAGTACGACTCCCTGTTAAAGGATCTTGCTGTAGGTAATGGCAATGTTTTTGAAAAGAACAAGAAGATAAGCAATCTTTCAGATGGAACAAGAACAAAGCTGATGCTTGCAGGTGTTCTTTCAAGAAAGACCAATCTCCTTCTCCTTGATGAGCCCGCATCACCCTTAGATCCCCTGATGAGAGAGACTCTCTGCACCATGATCCGCGACTATATCGCATCTAACGAGGGCGAGAACTCAGTCATCTACTCAACACACAACATCGCCGATATGGAGAACGTTACAGACTACGCAGTAATAATCGAGAACGGCACCGTTGTTGAGCATGGCTTTGTAGAGGATCTCAAGGAAAAATATGTATATGTTAAGGGTGAAAAGAGCTGCGAGGAAGTTGCTAAAAAGTACCTCTTTGACATGACCTCCAACAGCTTTGGTTTCGAAGGTCTCTGCCTTTCAGATAACCTTGATAAGCTTGCGGGACTTGATATCACCACCGAGGTACCTACCCTGACCCAGCTTTCAGTAGGCATCATGCGCGCCAACACCAGACTCAGCTATTCAAAATAATCGGGGGAATATGACCTATGAAAAAAATCTTGAAAACCTACAGAACCTTTTGCCCTGACCTTCTTACACTTGCTACGCTTTTAGTGTGTCCGGTCGTAATATTCCTTATGAACATGGCTCTAGTATCAGAGATTGGATATCTTTCCCTGATATTTGCCTCTGTATGGATGCTGTATATTGACTATTTTGGTGATTACTTCGCCTATAACGGCGTACTGGCAAAAGACTATGAATACGGAATGCTTCGATGCTCACTGCAGGCAAAGGATCTTTTGAAAATCGGAGCAGTAACAGACCAGGTCAGAAGGCTTATACAGTTTACGCTTTCAATTGTTCCAACCATGCTGCTGGTGATGTCTACCGGAAAAGAAAACAACTTAAGAATTATCTTTATGTCACTCTCACTGATCTTTGGAATGTATGCTGCAAACACCGCATCATTACTGCTACTAAGAAAAGTGATTACCTATAATATTTATTTTTCACTGGGATGTTTTATAGTAACAGTCCTTGGCTGTGCTGTGGCATTTCTGGTAGGATTTTTGAGCTACTATTTAAGAATTATCAATCCGGCAGTACCACTTTTCGTATCACTTTTCATATCCTTACATATCACCAGATTTATGGTAAAGGCTATGCAAAATAATTACTACCGAAGCTTTAAGGAGGCTGATTAAAATGATGAACGACACAAAAAAGATGTTAAAGATGGCAAAATATACTCCGGGAATCAAGACACAGTTTTGTATGGTCTTAGTAATTTGGGCTGTTGGATTTGTATATGAATTCCTTCTTCCGGACGAATTTCTGCTTGGGTCAATGTATCTGCTCATGCCTGTTTCAGTGGTTTACCAAGTAGCCTACATGGCAAACACCTCAGCACTTATGCAGTCATCAACGCTCAAGAAGCACTCCCAGACAGTGTTTCCCTATATATTTGTAGTTCCGTTTACACTTGTCATTTTCTCTCTCATAGTCCTGCACCGCATAGCCCTTGCGAAAAACGGCACTTTTGAGGCATCCTTTTCAGGCAATTACATAATCCTGTCAGCAATTCTGACAGCAGCTGATTTGATTTTTATATCACTCACCTATAAATACATGCTTACCTCAATTATATCGCTTGTTGCAATCATTATTGCTCTTATGCTTACAGGGACGAGACATTCCACAGTTCTGTTCGACAAGCTCGCAGGAGGCAGCATGAGCCATGCAATAGGCCTGAGCTACGTCCTTGTGATCTTTGGAATCATAACAGCCATAGTAATGTCATTCGCTCTATATAGAAAGGATCTATCAAAGACAATCTACAAGCAGCTTGGAAGAATTTCAAAATGATCATCTCTACTTTGCGTAGGTAGCTAAGGGCTACCCTCTGATTTAGAATCAGGATCAGAGGAGGGAATTACAATGAACCAATATGTAACAGGAGCAGTTATAAAGGAACTGCGCGAAAAGAACAAGATAACTCAGAGCCAGCTCGCTGACTCCCTGGGAGTAAGTGACAAAGCCATATCAAAATGGGAAACAGGAAAAGGATATCCTGACATCACTTTACTCGAACCGATTGCCGAGATCTTCCACGTTTCCGTCACGGAGCTTATCTCCGGAACCACTGTCAGCAACGTGAATGTATCAGCCAACATGCTGCGCTCGGTATTTTACGTATGCCCCGTCTGCGGCAATGTTATCCACAGTATGGGGCAGTCAGTCATCACCTGCCACGGTGTCACTCTTAAGCCTGAAGTGGCTGAGCCCACAGATGAAGCTCACAAGATTTTCGTTGAGCGCGTGGAGGATGAATATTACGTCCGCATCGAGCATGAAATGACAAAGTCGCACTATATCTCATTCGTTGCAGCAATGTCACACGACAGAGTGGAGATAACAAAGCTCTACCCGGAAGGAAATCCCGAAGCCAGATTCAAGATATCCGGCGTTAAAAAGATTTACTTCTACTGCAACAAGCATGGTCTCTTTGAGCTTGAAGTTATAAAGGGAATTGATGATAAGGACAGTTCCTACGACAATACCAAAGAGCGACAGGAGCTGGAAGAAACAGCTAAAAAACTATTTGGATAATGCATGAAAAAGGGTCCCCTTTAGTTTGTGGGGATCCTTTTTATGTTGTAATGAAAATATCTATATCTTCCTCAGCTTCACCTTAAAGGAAATCTGCCTTGTTGTCTCCATACCATCGAACTTAATGAGGTAGCTTTGCTCCTCCGTGTTTAGCTCCAGGATTGTTCCCTGACCAAGAATTGCATGCTCCACCCGCTGTCCGGGCTCTAGCAGGTTAAGCTTCTCTGCTCCCTTTAAGTGTCTGGAGTCGTTATCGATATATTTCCTTACTGCTGTCAGCATCGCATCATCAGGCTTCTCGGTAAACTCTAACAGGTTCTGATCGATGTCCAGAATGAATCTTGAAGGATACCTGGGGATTCCCTCGAAATTCATTCCCCCGGCCTCTGATATGAATAGTCTCTTTTTCGCTCTTGTCATAGCTACAAAGGCCAGTCTTCGCTCCTCCTCCATCCCCTCCAGAGTATGGATTTTTCTTGAAGGAAAAATACCCTCGTTCATGCCACACAAAAATACGTAGGGGAATTCCAATCCCTTTGCAGCATGTACTGTCATGAGGCGGACCTTGTCCTCCTGCCCCGCATCAGAGTCAGCATTGGTAAAAAGCGCCACGTGCTTAAGATAATCTTCCAGACCAACCTCCTCACCGCAGGTGGTTTCGTACTCAAACACTGACTGCTTAAGCTCTGCAAGATTATCAAGTCTCTCCTGCGCGCCCTCAGTCCTCAGCATCTCTTCATAGCCACTCTCATTTAGTATCTTTGACAAAACCTCTGAAACCGGCAGCCCTTCATAGCTGTCAGCAAATCTCTCGATAAGGTCAATAAATTTTCCTGCCTTGGTGCCACGCATTATATCGTTATCAAGATTCTCGTGAAGCGCCTTATAAAGTGAGCACTTATTTTCCGCTGCGTACTGCTCCAGAAAACTCATGCGGCGTTTTCCCAGATTCCTCTTGGGCACATTGGCGATTCTTCTAAATGAAATGTCATCCCTGTAAACAATCATTCGCAGATAACAAAGTGCGTCCTTTATTTCCATCCGTCCAAAAAACTGGACACCAGAATAGATCGTATAAGGAATCTTTTCCTTTAAAAGTCCCTCTTCTATTGTCCTGGTGACATAGTGGGCACGATAAAGAATTGTCATGTCGCGGTAGGGAATGCCCATCCCCTTCATGGCCAGAATCTCTCCAGTTATCCAGTCCGCCTCCTCGGCAGTATTAGGAGCCAGATGACAGAGGACGCTCTCTCCCGAAGGAAGTGTAGGCGTAAGCTCCTTTTTGATTCTCTGGGTATTTTTATCAATCAGTGAATTAACTGCCCCAAGGATCTGCGGAGTTGAACGATAATTATCATTCATCATGATTGTCTTTACATCAGGGAAGTTTTTATCAAAATCCAAGAGGTACTTCACGTTCGCACCGCGCCAGGTGTAGATGGTCTGGTCCGGGTCGCCTACTATAAAAAGATTCTTATGGTAGCCTGAGAGAACCTCCATCAGCTCATACTGAAGGCTGTCGATATCCTGAAACTCGTCGATCATTATGTACTCAAGACGTTTTTGCCACTTGAGCTTGATATCTTCATTTTGTGAAAAGATGTAAAGCGAGAATTTTATAAGATCATTGTAATCAAGTCCAAAGCACTTCTTTTCCTGATAGAGATAGCCATAGAACAGTATGTCCTCCGCAGTAGTTGCGCTGTCGTATTTTTCCTTAAGAGTCTCAAGGGACATGGTGATCATATCAAGATAATATTCCGGTTCCTTGAAAATCTTACGTATCTCAAACATATCCCTGGCGGCACTGAAGGTCATGTCGCGGAGGGAAAGTCCACGCTCCTCATATATGATTTTCAACATATCATCGATATCGGAATTATCAAGAACGAGAAAGCTCTTGGGATAGGAAACCGCGTGAGAATCCTCCTGTAACACAGAGACGCAGAATCCATGAAAAGTGTTGATGTATCCTGTGTCGTTGTCTCCGGTGAGGCGGTGAATACGCTGTCTCATTTCATTGGCAGATTTGTTAGTGAAGGTGACGCAGAGAATGTGCCCCGGCATGATTCCAAGACCGTTTACAAGATAAGCAAAGCGGTGCGACAAAGCCCTTGTCTTACCGCTTCCGGCACCCGCTATAACACGTACGTAGCCTTCGGTTGAAGTAACCGCCTCCCGCTGTGCTTCATTTAAACAATCAAGAATTTCCTGCATGACATATCCCCGCTTTTATTACTTAATATATACAATTCTAGCAAACATGCGTTCGGCATGCAACAGGGCATATTTATTTTCAGCTAAGACGTGCAAATTCCTTGCGTCTCACGATCAGATACACCGAAATCGTGGCGATTCCGGTTATCACCCATGAAAGGGGATAAACTCTGAAAAGCTCCTCAAAGGTGTGGTGAGTCGGAATATAGGTAAAGACATAGATAAGTCTGAATACGCAGGTTCCGAAAATAGAAATAAGTGTAGGTGTCAGCGAATGGTTCATACCGCGAAGACAGCCACCGCTTATCTCATAGCTTCCAATAAGGAAGTGGAATAAAAAGGCATTCATGATTCTCTTCATTGCGAACTCGATGATAGCAGGCTCTGTTGTGAAGATACTGATCGCCTGATATCTGAAGGTCACAAAAAGGAACACAACCAGCGCCGAAGCTCCGATACCGCAGGCCATACATATCCTGAAAACTCTTTTGCATCTGTCAAATTTCTTAGCGCCATAATTCTGGCTGGTGAAGGTTACGGCAGACTGCGCGAAGGCACTCATCGCACAGTAGGATATGAAATCAAAATTGGCAGCGGCCGTTGAACCCGCGATGGCATCTGAACCAAAGCTGTTTACAGTCGACTGGATAACCACGTTGGATAATGAAAAGACAACGCCCTGAAGTCCTGCAGGAAGACCTATCTGCATCATGCGGATAAGGTATTGCTTCTTGATACTGAGTTTTCTGAGGTCAAGTCTGAAGGTCTCTTCCTCATTAAATAAAATATACAGAATATATCCGGCGCCAAAAAGGTTAGACAAAACTGTTGCAAGCGCTACACCAATTACATGCAGATGAAAAACAACTACAAATATCAGATTCAGAATAACGTTGATCACACCTGATATCAGCATCGCATAAAGGGGTCTCTTGGAATCCCCCTTACTTCTCAGGACTGCAGAGCCGTAGTTGTAGACCATGATCGCAGGCATTGCAAAGAAATAAATCCTGAGGTATAGCTTTGCCAGACCAAGGACATTGGATGGTGCTCCCATCATGACAAGGATCGGCCCCGATAAAAAGAAACCGATCAAAATAATCGCGCATCCTGCCAAAAGGGATACCGCAATTACAGTGTGAACGGTTTCGTTTATCTCATTCTTTTTTCCGCCTCCGATCTGCATCGCAATAAGGGCGTTGGCACCGATGGACAGACCGATGAAGAAGCTTATTATCAGTGAAATAACCGATGAATTACTTCCCACCGCTGCCATAGCCTCAGGAGATGCAAATCTTCCCACAACAGCAAGATCAGCAGCGTTAAATAGCTGCTGAAAAATGCTGGATATTGCAAGCGGAATTGCAAATAATACTATTTTGTCTATAAGACTGCCGTTAAGCATGTCATAATTTTTTGAATTAGCCATTAGATTACTTTTACCACCTATAAGTTGCAACGTAATCGACATCTGAAGGCGCTTTAATTCCGGGATCCTTTACTTCAAGAGTGGCCGTCTTCCCGCTGGCCGCAAGTTCCTTCTCGAAGTGGTACATTCCAATGCCCACATCGATCTTCTGAAGGTCATAGTCAGGTGTTGTAAAGCCCTTGTCATGTCTCTCATAAAAATGTGCTTCGTTTCCATTAATTATAACACGCCAGGGCTGTTTGTTAACTGCTGATGGTGCAACCCTGAGACACTCAAGTGCATCCTTAAGTCCCAGGGACTCTGCCTTAGCCTCTGTCAGAGGAGTATTGAAATCTTCTTCAAAAAACAGCTCTTCAAATTTCTTTCTGCTGTCAGCCTTAACTCCCTTTCTCATGAGAGTTTCCTTAATTGACATCTTGTCTGCAGGCTTTCCAAGCGGGCTCATGCAGGGCATAAGATCATTCGCTGCAAGTCCTGTTGCCTCCTCGAATTTCTCTCTGGGCATTGTTCCACCGATCCAGACAGTTCCAAGTCCCATCTCATGCGCATGCATTAAAAGTGCTTCAAAAGCGTAGCCGTAAGCCTCCTCCGCGTGCTCTGTCTTTTTCACAACAGCGCTCACATAGGTCTTCTCACCTGAGAGCACAGGGCTTGAAAGATCGTTCTCATCCTTATCAAGGAACACGAATCTGACAGGCACTCCGTAGGGATTGGTGATACTGTCAGCAAACTGCTTAAGCTCATTTATAACGGAATCATCAAGTCTGTTTTTATCAAAAGTTCTTACACTTCTTCTGCTTTTAGAAAGCTCTAAAAAGTTGCTCATTTTTCATCCTCCAAAACTTTATTGCCCCTCAACTATCAAGTTTACATCTTCTATATTCAGGAAGATACTCATTTTTTGTCATGCATTTAGCAATTCTTCGACCTGCTGCCTCTTTTCATAAAGAACGCATCCACCCTTGTGATCGTCGAGAAGAACTCCCTCGTCCTGAAGGCTGTGGAACAGCTTGGACTTCATGGCATCCCTGAGTGAAGTCTCCTTCACATTGATGTCTGAGTAGGGTGAGAACGGGCAGGGCTCTGCGCCACCATGGGAATTAATATGGAAAAATCCTCTGCCTGCTGCAATGCATCCGCCGGAATTTTTCTCATCGCCGGGGAAGGATACGAAAACCATTTCCTCATGCTCTTTTCTAAGACGCATGATCTCAGCCTTAAGATATTCTCTGTCCTCTTCGCCGGGAGCCAGGTACTCTGAATCCTCTGTCACCGGCACGAACTCAACGAAGATCACTGTCTTACAGCCTTTTTCAGACAGCATGTTTATGAAGCGCTCGGAAGATACTTCCTTGATATTCTCAGTTGTCACAGTTACGGAAGCTCCGAAGATTATGCCTCTTTCCTTAAGCTCATCCATGTTGGAAACAAGCTTGTCGTAGACACCCTCTCCGCGTCTTTTATCAGTTGCCTCCTTCTCGCCCTCGATACTCATGATAGGGATCAGGTTACGGCACTTGTCGAACTCATCGAAATACTTCTCAGTCATATAGGTTCCGTTTGTGAAAATCGGAAACAGTATATTCTGCTTTTTTCCCGCAGCCTCGATGACACCCTTTCTAAGAAGGGGCTCGCCACATGCAAGAAGAATGAAGCTGACTCCGAGGTCATCGGCCTCCTCAAACACATTGCTCCAGTTCTGATCAGTAAGCTGATCCACGGGCTCTGCATCCTCTGTTGCGTTGTTACATCTTGAGTAACAGCCTGCGCAGTGAAGGTTACAGCTGCTGGTGATACTTGCTATCAAAAACGGAGGAATATGCTCTCCCTCTGCCTCGCTCTTTGCTCTCTTTTTGGAAGCAGCCTTGCTGGCCATTGCAAACTTTGCCATGTAGGCGCTCTCCTTGGGGTTCTTTAATGTAGCTCTTATTGCGTCAGCTACAACGCGCTCTACACCCCTTGTCATATACTTCTGAATATCAAATACTTCTGCCATGTCAAATACCTCTTAATAAAAAACAAATCTTACATGCGCAGTTATTATATCAGATTTAAACATTTATTGCATTTAAATTGTTAGCAATCGTTAACCTGACTGTTTTTCTACTAAATATAATAATCCATTCAGGAAAAAATTGGGATCCTGTGTGTCTGGGTTAATTGCTTTGATAGTCCGATGTTCATCTGTTTTTGTGCTTTTCTTGGTTTCTGGTTGAATTTTCTCTTTTCTTGTTGCGGGTGTTCATCCGGCTTGTGCAATTTTGGGCCTACTGACTTACTTGCTCTTTTCAAAAGTTGACGTTATTCCGTCTGCGTTCAGTCAGTTTTGTCTCATATTCCTTATAGACTTACTTTTTCTGGCAAAATTTTCTCTGAGAAAAAATTTGTTGGAAAAGTCGCATCCAAAATTACGTCTATTCCCTTCATTTCAGTAATACAGGGCGAAAGGTCTTCAAAATCTTGTTTTAAATTTCGGATATCGGTACGTCGGTTTTTATATATTGAGCTCCACTGACTCAACCGCCCCTCAAAAAGAACCCGCAAAAAAGCAAAGAGACCAAGCAAAGAGACCACAAAAAGACCGAAGCTCACGCTCCGGTCTGTAATACCACCAACAAATCTATTCAATCCCTATATTCACTGAAGTCCCATAACTTCACCATAAACCAGCACCGCATTCCTTACGCATTCCTCGCAGGGGCACAGCGGCTTACCATCAGTAACCGCCTTAAGATCACGGCACTTAATTGCTCCGCACCTTTTAGCAAACTCTTCCTGGATCTGCTTTGTCTTTCCAAGTGTGCCCTGACCTTCAGTTTTGAGACCTGCGATCATGCCAGCGCCGATAAGTGCTCCGCAGGTTGCTTCCATGTTACCCATTCCTGCGCAAAAGCCTGCAGATATCTGTCTGAGCTGTTCCTCTGATAAGCCTGTCTCATCAGCAAGTGCAACAGTAACAGACTGCGCACAGTTATACCTTCCTGAAGTTTTTAATTCTACTGCCTTCTGAGCTCTTTCTTCTAAAGTCATAATTCTCCATTCCTTTTCAATAATAATTTACTTTTTATGAATAAAATATATTCGTTATATCAATAACTATCCTACAGGATAGCATTTTCCCAAACAACAAAATCAGTTCTTGCCACTCTTATTTTTCAACTTACAAATTCCCTGAGTCATAGTTCCCATGGGGCAGAATGAACACCAGGTTCTTTCCTTATAGAGCACCATCACAATAAGTCCGATGAGTGTTGATGTCAGCATGAGGCTGTAAAAGCCAAATCCAAACTGAGCCACCCAGTCCGGGAACACACTTCCATTATACGCCCAATGCCACGGCACTTTAAATGTCCAGAAGAGCTTGATCGCTTTTTTCAGTGAGCCCGCACCTGAGAACACAAGGTAGGTCTGGAACACCATTGTCCCAAACATAGTCAGGAAAAATGCAAGAAAACCGTATCTGAACCACTTTGATGAGAGCCACCTTGGTGCCTGCTTTTTCCTGGAGCACTTCAGATTTCTTCCGAGAACCCAGAAAAGCTGCCCTCTTCCACACATGTGGTTGCAGAACCACTTATTTCCACCCACGATTGCAAAGATCAGGGGAAGTATGAAATCGATCATTCCCAGCCACGCGAACAGGATGTTAAAAAATCCCAGCGCAAAATATACAATTGACCATATCCAAAGATAGTCATACCAATGCTTTTTCTTATTTGATGCCATTTTTAAAACTCCATTTCCATCAAGGCTCAGCGGCCGACTCCATCATCAGTTACCCTTATCGAACCTGCCGGGCACGCCTTTTCACATATTCCACAGCCGACGCATTTCGCTACATTGACCACAGCATAGCAGCCCTTGTAGATGTCTATCGCCTCCCGTGGGCACTGAAGGGCACAAACTCCGCAGGCAACGCATCTGTCTATATCATTAGCTGCCTTTCTCATATTGGAAAATCTCCTTCCTAAATTCTTACTTGTTATTTTCTGCCGACACCATTATTATAGGTGGTATAAAAAATGTATCAAGTACGCAGTTCATATATACCTAGTAAGGAAAACTATACCATGAGTAAAATAGCGAAAAAAGAACCATTATGTGAAGACATTGCCGGAAAGGGCTGTGGATTAAAGAAGGTCATCGACATCGTCGGTGGCAAGTGGAAGATCATGATCCTCTGTGTGATTGATTATAACGAAGTTGTCCGATACGGAGAGCTGACCCGCGCAGTTCACGGCATAACCAACACCATGCTGGCGAATTCATTAAAAGAGCTTGAGGCAGACGGCCTCGTTGAGAGAAAACAGTATGACGAGATGCCCGTAAGAGTCGAGTACAATCTCACTGAAAAAGCAAAAAGCCTCATCCCCATTCTTTTGGAATTAAAAAAATGGGGTGAGGACAATCTGTAATTTATTGCTTCTTCTTTTTTCTAGAAAGAGTAAATGCCAGGAGTGCAGCTGCACCTGCCGCAGAAGCAGCAACCACGCCGCCGATAACGCCCTTGTTTGCTCCGTTTGCAGAAGCCTTGAAAGCTATGCTATCGCCCTTTGTCAGGATAACCGCTGATACAGGCGCGATAGTTATGGTTCCGCTTGCTGTGCCAAGAGACTCGGTTCCCGCCTGGATGCCCTTTGCGCAGATGCTCCAGTTACCTTCCGGAAGCTGAACGCTTGTCTCTGTCTCATTTGGATTAAAAGCGAGGAAAATATTCTCTGCTTCCTCACCGGCAACGCCCTTATCAGCATTATCAAGGTTAAAGGCAACCACATTTTTATCAAGTCCTTCAACTGCAGTTACTCTCTTTTCAACCTCATCAGTTGTTGATAGTCTAAGAAGTCCATGCGCTTTTCTAAATGAAATAAGTCCCTTGTAAAAATCGAGATTTGCTTTGTATTCAGGATCATCAAGAGTATCCCATTTTAAGCAGTTCACCGCATCTCCGGAGCTGAAGCTGTTGGAATCATAGGTTCCGTCTTCCTTCTCCTTGGTCCTGAGAATCTCTTCACCTGCCTGCATGAAGGGTATTCCCTCAGAAGTCAGATAATAAGCAGCTGCAAGGTTACTCATCTTGATTCTTGTATCTCTGTCAACGTCCTCTCGCGCGGTAGCAATCCTGTCGAAAAGAGTGTTGTTGTCGTGACATGACGCGTACTGCACGATCTGTGTGGGATTCTTGCTCCACACCTCCTCTGCCTTGAAGGATGCGATCATGTTCTGCTCTTTCCCTGTGGCACCAGATGCCCATCCGGTCTCATCTGTGCTGAACACACTTCCCTTAAGTCCGTCACGGATATTGTCATTAAAATATGCAAAGCCGGGAGTCTTCTCGGAAGCCCTCTGTGTCGCAAGAGTCACATTTTCCTTGGTAACCTTGGTGTCCATGCTCCAGCCTTCACCGTAGAAGATAACATCGGGATGAGTCTTGTGAACCTCAGTCATGATCTCGTTAATGGTATCAACATCAAGAAGTCCCACCAGGTCAAATCTGAAGCCGTCGATGTGATACTCATCAGCCCAGTAGCGAACTGAATCCACAATATATTTTCTTACCATAGAACGCTCGGAAGCTGTGTCATTACCACAGCCTGAACCGTTTGAATAAGTTCCGTCATCACTGATTCTTGAAAAATATCCCGGAACTAATCTGTTTACACAGAAATCTTTTCCACTATAAACATGGTTATAAACAACGTCCATAACGATCGACAAACCATTGTCATGAAGGGCCTTCACCATCTGCTTAGCCTCAGCCACGCGAACCTCTCCGTTGTAAGGATCTGTTGAATATGAGCCCTCAGGCACGTTAAAGTTCACCGGATCGTAGCCCCAGTTGAACTGATCTGTGGACTTCGAATTTTCATCAACTGATCCGAAATCGTAGAAAGGAAGGATGTGTACGTGGGTTATTCCAAGGTCCTTCAGGTAGTCAATTCCTGTGGGCTGACCGCCTGCTGTCTTTGTTCCGGTCTTTGCAAATGCAGTGTATTTTCCTGCATCATCACCAAGCTCAGCCTCGTTAGCAACTGAAAAATCTCTCACGTGAAGCTCGTAGAGAATCGCATCATTGATGCTCTCGTCTGCATGAGGGTTCTTGTCCTCATCCCAGCCCTCAGGATTAGTAGCAGCAAGGTCAACAACCATCGCTCTCTTGCCGTTAACGCCTGTGGTTCTGGCATAGGGATCGCAGGCCTCCACGTTAAGTCCATCGAGAACCGCTGTGAAGGTGTAATAGGTTCCGGCGAGATCTCCGGGCACCTCAACAACCCATGTGCCGTTTACGTCAGCCTTCATCTCAACCTTTTCCCTGAGGTCTTCCTCCCAGCTCTTACCGCTCTCATACAGATTCAGGAAAACCTGCTCAGCAGTAGGCGCCCAGAGGCGGAAGGTTGTCTTGTCCTTTTCATAGACAGCTCCGAGATCGTCGCCCTCGTAGGTGTACTTGTCCTCGAACTCCTTAGTTGAATAAATTACAGGCATGTTCACAGGATACTCCTGCTCCTCAAATCCAACTCTGTAATTCCTTGTGGGGTCAAGCTCATCAGCGATTGTAAGGTCGTAATAGTACTCGCTGTCTGATGCCTTTTCCTTGAGGCTAACCTCTGTAACCTCAGTCTCGCCAAGTCTTCCAACGACATAGAAAGTCTTCTCCTGCTCAGCATCAAGCTCCCCTGTAAAAAGTAATGTTACTGTGTTTTTTCCGTCATAAATAGCGCTCTTTAATTTCGTTCCAGTCACAACATCATCTCCATATTCTTTCACTGCACCTTCCACGCCTGACTCAACATAGGCGTGTACTGTACCAGATACTACTTCTGAAATGTCTACAAATTGGTCAGCCTCTACGTCCTTATCCCATTCCTCAGTTCTAACGATGAAACCAACCTTGGTCGCTCCGGGCTGCACAGACATGGTCGCAACCATCTCGCCATCCTCTTCCTCAAAAGGATAACCTCCGCCTTCGCCGCCTTCAGTCCACAGCCATGCATCCCATTTCTTGTAGTCCCCATCTTCCCTGTGGTAGTGAAGCTTAAACGTCACTCCCTCAGCCGCTCTTACTGTTACGGTCTTCCCCAAACCGGACAGCATGAGCGTAAGTGCCATAACCAGGGCCATGACAAAAGTAGTACTTCTTTTTGCTCTGTTCACTTAGTAACCTCCCTTGTAGTAAAAAATCGATTCAGAAAACGTTTTCCATTAGGCGTATTCTACTACATTAGATTTACGGAGTAAAGGGGTATTTTTGCTTTTACGTTTTCTTTTATACTTGGAGATGTTTGGATGTGTTGGTTTTAGGGAGATTCTAGTTTCTTTACAAATATACTATTTAGTTGTTCCGTTTTTATTTCCGGGCAACTATTTCTACCCAAATATACTATCTAGTTGTTCCAATTCTTTTTCCGGACAACTTTTTCTTCCAATTACCATCGTCTAGTTGTTCCGGTTTTATTTCTAGACAACTATTTCTACACAAATATACTATTTAGTTGTTCCCGGTTTATTCCCGGACAACTATTTCCACTTCAATACCACTTCTAGTTGTTCCGATTCTTTTTCCGGACAACTATTTCCACTTCAATACCACTTCTAGTTGTTCCGATTCTTTTTCCGGACAACTATTTCTACACAAATATACTATCTAGTTGTTCCAATTCTTTTTCCAGACAACTATTTCTACCCAAATCCATCTTATAGTTGTCTCAGTTATTTTTCCGCCTCACTTTTTTCCACAAAACAACTATCCACAGCGCAGCAACAAGAACAGACACAAGCATGAAAATTGGCTGCTTCTCAGTTATCACCATCCCTATCCAGAAAGAAGGCATGAAAGAAAGGAGATACCTGTAAGGCCCTGGGATAAAGTAGGGCGCTAGAGCACCAAGCATTATAAGAGATGAAACCTTCGTAACTGCCATACCTTCAAGCTTGTTGGCAGAAAAACCCACCACAAGAAGAGCGATGATGATTCCCTGAAGAGTTCCTGCAAGAGAAAGGAATAACAATTCAAGTACAGATAAATCCGAAAGCTTGCAAGCAGGAAGCAGAATCGCAGTCACCACAAAGGAAAATGCAGCCGGCAATACAACTCTTGAAACATAATAGCCGAAGCGTCCAAGCTGTGTAACAAAGAGATATCTGTCGATGTGATCATCGCGCTCTTCAAGCATTACCATAGCGGTTATGAAGCAAAATATAACCGGTATAATCGCGGCATATAAAATATCAAACAGACTAAAATATGGCACAAGAACATAGGGAAGCCCTGTCATTTCCGTAAGCATCTTTTCAGAAAAAGGGATTCCAAGTCGAATTACCAGTCCAATAAAAATGGGCGAAACACCGGCAGCCAGAAGCATCATGTCCCTTCGAACAAATCCCAGCATATGTATAAAACTGATTCTAATAGTTCTCATATCTTCGCGCCTCCCTGTTCCTGCCACATTCTAAGCACCTCGTGGCAGGCAAAGTAAAACAAGAAAATAATTAGTGCGAATGTAAATAGCAGTCCAATAAATGTAACACCTCTTCCAGACACCAAATCCATACAGGCATTGGCAGGATAGTATTTCAGATAGTCCGGAGTAATTCCAAACAGATGCAAAATTGCTGGTAAAAAGCCGGCTGCCTCTACAGGAACCGTGAACAGAATAAACTGATTAAGGCTCGTTATCTTAGTAGCAACAAGCACTCCAAAAAGTGTAAAAATCGCGCCTGATAAAAATGTTCCGACAAGCACTAAAATCACATGTCTGCTTCCTGACACAAATGCCAGAACACCTGCTACCACAAGGGCTATCGCGTTTAGTGACAGCACCTTTGACAGTACATACTCAAAGGCTTTGAGCGGAGTAATCGCAAAGAAAGCAGTTACCCTTTGGCTCTTTTCAAGTAAGACAATCGCTCCCATGAAGAAGAGCCCCATGGCTGCAGGATCAGAAAATATCAGCATTGATGCTGTCTTCCCTCTCCAAGAAATTGGAAGTGCAAATAGCACAGCAGTATAGAAAATCGTTAGAAACGCATATAGCAGGTAAAAGCCGTATCTCGCCTGAAATCTCATATCCCAAATGAAAAGATTTAACCACCTTCTCATACCAGCGTCCTCCCCGTGATCTCCATGAAAATATCATTAAGTGTCGGTTCGCTGCTGTGAATTGACTGAAGCTGATTCTTAGCGATAAGCTCCTGCAGCTGCTTGTCCTCTGACATCTTCTCCAGTTCGCAGCTGGCAGTCTGCTCACCATTCTGGATCCAGGTGTAGGTGACAACGGCTGCTCCCTTTGACATTATCAGGTTGTGCGGGCTGTCCATGGCATAGATCTGTCCACCCACGATGAACGCAACTCTGTCGCAGAGCTCAGTTGCATCCTGCATATTGTGAGTTGTAAGAAGAATGGTCTTACCTCTTTTCTTCTCCTCCAGGATCATGTCCTTCATTAGACGATTGTTTGCAGGATCAAGTCCGCTTGTAGGCTCATCCAGAAACAGGAGCTTAGGGTCATGCACCAGAGCCTTTATGAAGTTCAGGCGGCTCTTCATTCCCTTTGAAAAATCCGAAACCCGCTTATCGGCGTCATTTTCAAGTCCGACTGCCATGAGAAGTTCGTCGATGGAGCGCGCTCTTTTGTCATAAAGAGATGAAAAGAACTCAAGGTTCTCTCTGGCTGAGAGCTTCTCGTACATGGTCGAATACTCGAAGTCCACTCCGATGGACTGATAGAACTCTGAACCGTGATCTCTGCACTCTGTGCCACCAACAATTGCAGAGCCCTGATATCCCGGAAGCATTCCCAGAAGTATCTTTTGAAGTGTGCTCTTTCCCGCGCCGGAGGGCCCAAGGAATCCGAAGATCTCTCCCTCATTTACTGAGAAATTCATGTCCTTAATAAAGGGCTTTTTGGTATAGCTGAAGGTAAGATTTTTTACTTGTATCATATCGTCTCCTCATATCCATTTGACTATATGTAAATATTTAGTCAATTAAAGATTTGTTTAAAGTCCGGCTTTTCACCGGACTCATTATGTTCATATCATCAAAATACTTCATCCAACGGACTACATATTTTTAATTACAATATCCTCTAATCTTAACTATCTCTTCCTGCTCATTAAACTAATCACATCAGCTGACTCACCACTCCGCGTATCAGTATCTTCAAGGCCTCATCATAGCTGTCTTCTCCGATATCTGCTTTATGCAACGTTGCAAAATATATAGCATGAAACGCTGCACTGATCGCCTTTACGTCCACATCCTTTTTCACCGGGAACATGGAAAGCATCTGGCCTATGGTATCTGTATCATCCTGAAGATGTGCCTCCACCACTTCCTTGGGAAGCTTTCTCACAAGGAGCTCCACCTCATCGGTATCAAGAAGCTTAAGTATCGGCATCTCCTCTGTCTTCTTAAAGAAATCAAAAATCAGGTCTGTCAGAGTATCTGCTGTAATGGCCTTCCTTGAAATAACAGAAAGTGCAGCAGCCAGGTCGTTATTGATCGCATCGTGCTGCTCCTGAATTACCTCAAATAATAGCAGCTCTTTAGATTTATAAAACAGGTAAAAGGTACCCTTGGGAATACCCACGCGCTTTACAAGCTCATCTACTGTGGTGCGGCGAACTCCATACTGTGACAGGCACTTCACCGCCTCTTCCTTAAGGCGTTTTACGATATATTCCCTTTCCTGATCCGAATAACTCTTAGGCAAATCTATTCACATCCTTTTTGACTACAATTTACTTTATAGTCAATATAATCCCTTCATTTTATTTTGTCAACACAACACTTTTACGCACTGATCCCACTTGTCTGAATCTTATTCATTCTTGCATAGCTGCCGCCCAGCGCCACAAGCTCATCATGTGTACCCTCCTCCACAATGGAGCCATCCTCGATAACGAGAATCTTATCCGCATTGCGAATGGTAGAAAGTCTGTGGGCAATTGCGATAATAGTGTGCTTTCCTGCTATACTGCTGATAGACTTCTGAATCTGTCTCTCCGTCTCAACGTCCACAGACGCAGTCGCTTCATCCAGAATGATGATCGGTGATTTTCTAAGAATAGCTCTTGCGATAGCAACGCGCTGCTTCTGACCGCCTGACAAGCGAAGACCACGCTCACCCACCTGGGTGTCATACCCCTGGGGCATCAGCATGATGCTATCGTGAATATCCGCAGCCTTTGCAGCCTCCATGATCTCATCTAGAGAAGCCTCCGGCACCGCATAGCCGATATTCTCAGCGATTGTTCCGTTAAAGAGAAACGTATCCTGCAAAACAGGAGAAATGTTCCGCCTCAGACTTTCAAGGGTCACATCCTGAATATCATTTCCGTCAATAAGAATCTTACCCGAAGTGGGTTCATAGAATCTTGAGATAAGCTGCGTAAGTGTTGTTTTTCCTACACCTGTGGGACCAACAAGCGCCAGCATTTTTCCCGGCTCACAATGGAAGGATACGTCCTTCAGAACCGGTATGTCGTCACCGTATGAAAAGCTCACGTGCTCAAATTGTATGTCGCCGCTAACATCCCTGATATCCCTTGCACCGGGCTTATCCTGAATCTCACAGGGAGTATCAAGAACAGCCAGAACGCGCTCTGCGCCTGCCATGGACTGCTGCATATTTTCAAGAAGATTCGCCATGCCGGTAATGGGGCCGTAGAACAGACTAAGATACAGAAGGAACGCCACGATGTCCTCCACGTCGATGCCGCCCTGATAGGCCAGATATCCGCCAAAGCCCACCACGAGGATGGTCCCGAGGGACGATATGAATTCCACAGATGGATGAAAAATGCCGCTTAATTTAAGGGCCTGGAGCATTGCGCGGATGTGCTCAAAGTTCTGAACATCCACTTTTCCCGACTCATATTCCTCACGGCCGAAGGACTGGATTTCCTGAATACCTGAAAAGTTGTCTTGAAGCTTTCCGTTAAGCTCGCCCATCTTTTTCTGAGAAGCTCTGAAGTACGGGCGGACCTTTTTTGAGAAGATAACACCTGACAGAAGAATAAGCGGAATAGGCATGCAGGTGATAAGCGCCAGCTTGAAATTGATGGTAAGAAGCACCACAAGAACACCAACGAAGGTCACGATGTTGGTGATGGTCTCGGGAATGATGTGAGCGTAGAGAAGCTCGAAATCCCTGGTGTCATTGACCACGCGGCTCATGAGGTCACCGGTCTGCTTGTCGTGAAAAAATCCCAGATGCATGCGCTCGACCTTGTCATAGACCTTGGTTCGCATATCTCCAACCAGATACCACGCCGCCTTATGTGCCAGGTAATTACTAAGGAATCTGAAAAGGATACGCAAAAGATACAGCACCACAAGACCTGCTGTCAGAACGCCGATTTTCCGAAGTCCCGCATCATCAACGCCTCTTTCCACAATTCCAGTCATGGACGAGAGCAGCTTTGGCGCAATAAGGTTCACCGCCGTGAGCATCAGTGTAGATAAAATCGCAATAACATACAGTGTTCTATACCGGATTGCCTCCCGGCTGAGCCTCCAAAGCATTTTCATAGCCTCTCCTCCAAGTAAACTTTTATAGGCACTTTTTACACGATCGTATACTGCATGAGCTCATACTTCAGCTGCGTTCCCTCTGCAATCCCCTCAGGTAAAAGAGCACGCGCTACGAGCTTAAGATCATCAGATTCAATATCGGTTCTACGCAAATTCGCGTAATCACCTTCGATACTTTCTACTACATAAAACCAAGTTTCCATAAGTAACCTTCCTTTCTTTTATGTAATTATAAGTCCAGCGCTGCTCCATCGCCATAGCAGGATGAATAATTCCCTCTAAATATTCTCAGGCTCCGATCTGTCTGATGACGTTCACCATCTCGATAGCACCCTGACCACACTCAAAGCCCTTGTTACCTGCCTTTGTGCCTGCGCGCTCGATTGCCTGCTCGATCGTGTCAGTTGTAAGAACGCCGAACATCACGGGAAGTCCTTCATTTAAGCTGACCTGCGCGATTCCCTTTGACACCTCAGCGCATACATAATCGTAATGTGAGGTTGAACCACGGATAACTGCTCCAAGGCAGATGATTGCATCATACTTTCCGCTCTTTGCCATTTTTGATGCCACCAGCGGAATCTCAAAAGCGCCGGGAACCCAGGCCACATCTATATCATCCTCATTAACGTTCTCTCTTGTGAGTGCGTCCACTGCGCCTCCAAGAAGCTTTGAAGTGATGAACTCGTTGAACCTTGCAGCAACAATTCCCACCTTGATTCCCTCTGATACTAACTTTCCTTCGAATGTTTTCATGATCAAAACTCCTCCTGTTGTTTTTTTATTTTGAATTTATTTTTTATGCCTTTTATTTCGGGCTTCGCCCATATCTTTTCTTTATGAAAATTGCCCCATCACACTCTCAAGAGATGCCCCATTCTGGCTCTCTTTGTCTGAAGGTAAAACAGGTCAAACACATTGGCCTCTATTTCGATAGGCACTCTCTTATTTATGGATATCCCGTAGTCCTTAAGCTGATACACCTTGTCCGGATTATTGGTCAGTAAATTAAGTGACTTCACTCCAATCTCCCTTAAAATCTGGGCTCCCACGTAGTACTCTCTGAGGTCTCCGGGGAATCCCAAAGCGATGTTGGCATCAAGAGTATCCATTCCTTCCTCCTGAAGCTTGTATGCCTTCAGCTTATTCACAAGACCGATGCCTCTTCCTTCCTGCCTCATGTATAGAAGAATTCCTCTGCCCTCTTCCTCGATCATCTTCATGGCTGCCTCAAGCTGCTGACCGCAGTCGCATCTCATGGAACCAAACACATCTCCTGTGAGGCACTCAGAATGAACTCTGCAAAGCACATCCTCGCCATCCCCGATGTCGCCCTTAACAAGTGCCACATGGTGCTCTCCGGTGATCTTGTTTACATAGCAGTGAGCCATGAATTCACCGTACTTTGTGGGCATCTTCGCAATTGAAGAACACTCAACTATAGTGTCAAAAATCTTGCGGTATTCCTTGAGCTCCTCAATTGTGATCATCACGAGATCATTTTCAGAAGCGAATTTCTCAAGCTCTTTTCGTCTCATCATGGAGCCGTCCTCTGCCATGATCTCACAACAGAGTCCGCACTCCTTAAGGCCTGCAAGCCTCATAAGATCAACTGTCGCCTCGGTGTGACCGCCCCTTACCAGCACTCCGCCTTCCTTTGCAACAAGCGGAAACATGTGCCCCGGTCTTCTAAAATCCGCAGCAGTGGCATCTTCCGAAACCACCATTCTTGCAGTCAGGCCACGCTCCTTCGCTGAGATTCCAGTGGTGGTATCCTTATGATCGATAGATACTGTAAACGCAGTCTCATGGTTGTCGGTGTTCACCTTTGTCATAGGATAAAACTGCAGCCTCTCAGCATATTCACTGCTCATAGGCATGCAGATAAGTCCCTTCGCCTTGCTCGCCATGAAGTTCACATTTTCCGTTGTCGCAAACTCCGCTGCACAAATAAGATCCCCCTCGTTTTCCCTGTCCTCATCATCCACGACGAGGATCAGCTTACCCCTTTTCAGCTCTTCAATAGCTTCCTCGACTAATCTTTTCATAAACGCTCTCCCTTCCCTTATCATCCTTCACAAACATTTTTATATATTTTCCGATCATGTCGGTCTCGATGTTTACAACCTGGCCTGCCCTTTTCCCCCTTAGGATCGTGGCATCAAGCGTGTGCGGAATAATCGAAACCGCAAAGCTCGAAGTAGTCACCCTGGCAACCGTGAGGCTGATTCCGTCAATCGCAACGGAGCCCTTCATCACGATTCCCTCAAGGAGCTCTGAGCCTACGCTGATCTCGTACCACTTCGCATTGCCATCATCGAACACTGACTTAATTCTTCCCGTGCCGTCGATGTGACCGCTGACGATGTGCCCGCCAAACCTGCCATTTGCAGCCATGGCCCTCTCCAGATTGACCTCCTCGCCAACTCGAAGCTGCCCAAGGCTGGACCTCATAAAGGTCTCATTCATCACATCAACTGTGAACCCCCCTGATGAAAAGCTGACAACCGTAAGGCACACCCCATTCACAGCGATGCTGTCACCTATATGAACATCCTCAAGAACCTTCGTTGCTCCTATCACCAGGTGGCTCTCTTTACTGTCCCTTTTAAGGGACTGCACTTTCCCTATCTCTTCAATTATGCCTGTAAACATAGCGCCTCCATTCCTGGCTGCAATTCACCACCGCTAATGTTCATGGCTTCATCCCCATAGATCACCTCATTCTCTATGAAAATATCACCGTCAAACATTTCCACCTTAATGGGGTTAAGCTTCACAGCCTCATCAATGTTCTCGATTCCTCTACCTCCAACCGGTGACTTCGCGCACCCTCCGAAAATCTTTGGCGCCATGTAAATCTGAACCTCATCAACTATCTGCGCCTTCATGGCACTGAAATTCAGCTCTCCACCGCCTTCAAGAAGAATGCTGTCTATACCTATTTCGCCAAGTATTATCATGAGCTTTTTAAGATCAACCTTTCCGTTAAAAGCATCAACCTTTACAACCTCACAGCCCTTGTCCTCAAACATTTTTATCTTTTCAGCATCATCGGAAACCGTAGCGATTATGGTTCTGATATCCTTTGCAGTACGCACCACTCTTGCATCGGGCGGTGTGCACAGATTGCTGTCACAGATGATTCTTATGGGGTTCATGGGTTCTCTGGATTCCCTGTCGCAAATGTTCCCCTTTTCTTTTGATGCACTATCTATTGAGGTACTTCCTTCTGCAAACTCCGACAATCTCACATCCAGCATGGGATCATCTACTATCACTGTCCCGACTCCCACCATGATGCCCATCATGGCGTGTCTTGTTCTATGCACATTTTCCCTGGAACTTGTGCCGGTTATCCACTTTGACTGGCCGGTCACCGTCGCAATTTTCCCATCGGATGTCATGGCATATTTCATTGTTACAAAAGGGATTTTTTCAGAAATATATTTAATAAAAATCTTGTTCAGTTTTCGGCATTCCTCCTCCAAGACTCCCACGGTTACTTCGATTCCGTGTTCCTCCAGGATTCGCACCCCATTGCCTGCAACCACAGGATTTACGTCCAGCATCCCCACAACAACTCTTTTAATTCCGCTCTCTATGATGGCCTCGGTGCAGGGAGGAGTTTTCCCGTAATGACAGCACGGCTCCAAGGTCACATATATCGTGGCGCCCTCCGCACTCTCGGTGCAGTTCTTCAGCGCATTCCTCTCAGCATGAAGCTGCCCGTACTTTTCATGGTAGCCCTCGCCGATTATTCTTCCATCTTTCACAATCACCGCACCCACCATGGGATTGGGATTCGTGTACCCCCGTCCCCTGACGGCCAGTTCCAACGCCCGCCTCATATACATTTCATCGTTCATACCTTCATTCCCCTTTACTTCTTCGCATATCTCCCCGCTGTCCGCTTCATTTCCGGATAAAAATCCATAGCGGAACCTTTTCCTTTTATAAGCCTTCAGAAGGTATTTCTAAATCGAGTAGGCTGACTCCTACTCGATTTCGCACACGAACATTCCGCACTTCGTGCTCCATGTTCTTACAACCGGCAAATGAATTTGTATGCAAGCATCCATTCGCTTGCCGGTCTTGTGCAACAAAAGAAAAAGTCCTGAACATTACTATTCAGGACATTCACGTTACTCTCTGCATTTATAGGACATTCATCCAGCCCATCACCGCCGTTTCGAAAATTTCCGGTGATATAAAAATCCCTGAGAACATAAATATTCTCAGGGACAAACATGCTAAAAAGTATCACATCTTCTTCCATCCAGACTATACTGTCGGCCCCGGAATCTCACCGGATCATGCCTTTCGGCTCGCGGGCTTTACCGCCGGTAGGGAATCGCACCCTGCCCTGAAGATAGCTTATTCAATTAAGTGCAATTTAAAAGCATTAAATCGCTTGTGTCAACGAAACTCTATTATTTTTCCCCCCACATGTTTATACCATAAATTGGTGTGTTTTTCAGTCTATTGCTCTCTTTTGTGCTCTATTGACGTAACGCTTCACGGATAACAGAATACATTTCTGAACCCCTTTACGCCAGAATTCTTTCTTACCGGAAGGTTGACTGAACTTTTCAGCCCCTATCAGCTTTCCCACACTTCTAGCTTTTCTCCCCCGCATACTTTTTTCAGTCAGAAATCTTGTTGAAAGAGGTATCGGCGTACTACAAACGTAATTCCGTTAATTTTCTTATTCAAGCGTTACACCTATTTCACAAATATTTCCCCTACTGGGCGAACGCTCCCTCATAATCTCAACTTGATTTACGTCTGTTCATCCAAAATAGTCCCTATCGGATGAACACTCCCCAACTATTACCCTCCCCAACAACAAATTTCAGCCAACAACCATATATCATCCTGCTCCCATCAACAAATCCCTCCACCACACAAAAAAGCAACAAGAAAGAATGTCGCTTGCGACATTCTCGCGCCGAGCGCGGTTGCTGAAGGCAACATATTCCTATCGCGCGAGTGCGCATCCATAGCGGAGCGCTTTTTATGATATAGGAATTTCGGAGAAATTTCCTATATCATTAAAAAGCGGCAGCCCTACGGCTACCGCTCACCATTACTAACGAATATTCCCAACAAATATTCCAATATTACATCCCGCCTCAAATCTTCGGCATATTCTCCAACACAAATCTCAGCACATTATTCTCGTACATATACTTCAAAATATTATTCTGGGTGACCATGGCCACCATAAGTTTGCCAAATCCGGTCTGGGCCACAGCTGACACAAGAAGAAGTGCAACAAACACATAGAGAACACCCTCGGCGAATCCCCACAGAATGCCAAGGTTATCGATGTCGGAGCGCTTATGGTCTGACAGGAAGCTCTTGATGAACATTCCTGCAAAGGCAGCCAGTAGCTTAATTAAGATATAACCGATGACAACTGAAATCAAATAAATTACATAGTCTACAATGATAGCCTTAGCCTGATCCCTGACAATAGACGGCAACTTAACCCCATCACCCAGCTTCAGACTATCACTAAGCTTTTCAATATCACTACCCTCACCGAAGATCATATCCTTCACCTTATCGGCATCAAGCTCCTCGCCAAGAGCCATCTTCTCATACTCCTTCAACAGCTCTTCACTTCCCTCAATACCCTTAAGAGAATCATTAAGAAGTCCCGACTCCGCAACCATACCGCTGATCTTGTCAGAGATAAATCCAACTGCGATCACGTCCACATAAGGATCAACTGCCTCTTCAACCTTAGCTCGTACCTCTTCATGCTCACCAAGCTTATCGGATACACGCACCGTGGCTGTCGGCAGAAGAATAATCACCATCGCCCAGGTCATAATGCCGTACAATATTCCGTACAGTCCTCTGTCCCTTCCGCGAAGAGCGGTAAGCAAAATCAAAACCACAAATCCAATTACCAAACCATTTAATCCCATACTTTTCATTCCCTCTACAAACTTAATACATAACAACATTCCGGCATGCTCTCACAAGCATACACATTCACACATCATCCCTATTGGAGTCCCCACACTCCGGATGATTTCTCATCCCAGCTCGGCTGCAACCGTCTGATAGATAAGATAATCCTCTTCTGAAAAATTGACGATGGTTATCTCCATCTCATAATCCGGATTAGCCTCAAGCCATTCACTAACTGTTTCAAGCGCGATCTTTGCAGCATCCTTCTTGGGATAACCGTATACTCCCGTTGAAATTCCCGGAAAAGCTATGCTGTGAAGATCATTTGCCTTCGCAAGCTCCAGGCTGTTCCAGTAGCAGTTTCTAAGATCCTGCGCATCGGAAGCGCGACCACTATATATCGGACCCACGGTGTGAATGACATGCTTCGCAGGAAGCTTGTACCCTGCCGTAATCTTAGCTTCACCGGTTCTGCATCCGTTCAGAGTTCTGCACTCTGCTAGAAGCTCAGGACCTGCTGCCCTGTGAATGCATCCGTCAACTCCGCCACCGCCCAACAGACTTGAGTTAGCCGCATTAACTATTGCATCAACTGCCAGCTTTGTAATATCTCCAGCATGATATTTTAATGAACTCATTTTCCCACCTCCATAACGCCTTTATTATCCTATCAAATCTATTTGCTCCTCACCATATCAAGGCTTCAAACAATCATCATAAAACTACTTTACCGTCTTCCTGCTCCAGGCCACAGCTCCGCATCTTGTGCAGCTGTAGTTCCTGTAATTTCTGGTAAACTTACTGCTCCGTTTTCTGTAAATCGTCGCGCCGCATCCACCGCAGGTCATGATGTATTTCACAGCCATCTGCTTGGGTTTGTAGTTCTCGACACCCTTTTCCTCGCCGCGGGTTATACGCTTAATATTGTAGCCATATCTGAGATTCATCATATCCGCGTAGGTCTTCCATTTTCCCTGATGCGTCATGCAACCCTTGCAGGTGTGCAGAATCTCATGAATAATGGTCTCCTTGCAGGCCTTTTCCGTGATGCGGTCGTCCTCAAGCAAACGGTCCGATATCTGAATTGAAAAGGTCCCGTCAACTTCCTTCCTGCACTGGCCCCATCTGCTCATGGCTCTGGAGTTGATCGTCCATGATTTCACCTGCCCGATCTCGATTCCGCAATCGGCAATCTCCCTCAGGCACTCCTCTTTTAATCTGTTAAAATCCTTCATAAATCTGCGTTTCTCTCACTATTCCTGTCGTTCGCATTATATTTTTTACAAGCTTTTTTTATAAATGTTTTATCTCTCCTCCCCATTTTGAACACATTTTAAAGCTATCATTTTCAAAATGAAAAGTCTGAGCGCATGCACACTGTGCATCTTCGCTCTATAGGGAGGACTAACATTATGGGAAAATTGAACGTTCCTGACAAAAAATATAAGGTCATAGATACCGTCGAATATAACGGACGCTACAAAAACGTAAGCACCTACAAAACAAAGCTCATTGCAGCCGGTTTAATAGTCGCAGCAGCCTGTGCTGTAATTTGCGTGCAGCTTTTCCTGTTCTGATCCCGTAGCTTCGTGTCAGTCTTCTGAAAAAACGTGAATCCTCACGCCACCCGGTATCTCCTCTATTGATCCGAAGAGAGCCTTGTTTTCAAGATATGAGAGCGCCTCGCTGTCTGTGAGCACTCTGGGCACAGTCTTAAGCTGCCCATCCTCGCCGGGCTCGCCATTATTTTCTACGAAAATCTTGCAATCCTTGCCCTCAAAATCCTTGCCTTCAAGAATATATCTTGCTGAAAGTGTGAATTTCCCATCGAGTTCTTTCTGCGTATCTACGCCGCCGGGAAGTATTTTTCCTTTGAAATTCTCGCAGTCCGCATCCCCGTCAAAAAGGATCATTCTGCCTGTTCCGGTGTGTCCCTTAACTTCCTGAACCCCTGTAATTCTTACATTTATAGTCAGTTCTTCCTTAGCCATTTTTACTCCTTCTCTTTCCGGTAATAATATGTCAAAAGAGCTTGCAAAGCTCAACCTGCTTTACAAGCTCATTTTTTCAAATATCTAAAATCATTAATTCTTAGTACTCGTATTTATTTTCCTTTTTCTTGTGTTTCTCAAAAGCGCTCTTAATGATGAGACCTGCTCCGAATACAACAGGAACTAATACGAGAAGAACATCTGTAAGTGTTGAATATGCAAAGTAAAGTTCTGTGCCAAGTATAAGTGCTACAACTAAAAATGCCAGAGACAATACAAAGCATCCCCATGTGAATTTGTTTTTATTAACAACTACAGCAATTCCGGAAACAATCAGAAGCACCAACACTATTGCAGATGTGTTAACCCTGCCTCCGATGCTATAGAATCCAAATGATGATACCCTTACCATTTTGAACAACATGAATAAACCGATAATAACAAGTATCCACCCCATAGTTTTCTTTGACATACTCTTTTCCTCCTAACTAACAAGAGATTCCCTCTCGTATACCTATATATTAAACAGTATACAGCTGCAATTATACTATCTTTCCGGCGAAATAGAAACGTTTATGTCATCGATTTTTTGTTTTTATGGTTATTCGGCAGCTATTTGTCGTATCCTCGCTTATTCCGTGATATCAATAATCACAACCTCAGGATGATTGAAGAATCTGGGATAAGGTTGTCTCAACCTGGCAAGGCCTCTGCTGACGACCATTTTAGAGCCGTTACTGAGCTCATATACGCCATCCACAAACCTTGGGAAAAGGCCCTGGTTCGGCGCGTGAACTCCAATCTGTGTGAATGGAATTTTCCACTGTCCTCCGTGAGCGTGTCCGCAAAGCACAAGATCAAAGTCATAGTTTTCGTAAATATCCACTTTTTCAGGCCTGTGTGATAAAAGTATCCTGAAATGATCTTCATCAGATTCAGCCAATGCCGTATCCAGCTGTGCTAAAAATTCCTCAGAAGTCATGTAGGTAGGGTCATCCACTCCGCATATATCAACCGTGGTCCCGCCGATCTCCAGCTGACTTGCAGCACCCTCAAGAACCGTAACTCCCGCAGCAGTCATGAAATCCTTTATCACGCCTATTCTGCCACTCCAGAATTCATGGTTCCCAGACACATAATAGCAGGGATATTTCGCAGCGATTTTATTTATAAAAATTCGTGCGGTGGTGTCCTTGAACCTATCATCCACAATGTCGCCTGATAACAGAATCGCATCCACATTCTCACGATCGATCCTGTCAATGAGGTCTGCCTGGTCCGCCCCGTAGAGCTCCGAATGAAGGTCCGTCACAAGCGCAAACCTCACAGGATTCGTAACCTTCCCGCCACTGCTGATTGTTACGTACTCCGTCACCGGGATCTCATACCACGCAGTTGCTGCGATCAGTATCAGGATTACTATGAAAATCACCTTGAATCGTTTTGTTTTTATAAATTTAAATTTTTCTTTTTTCATAATGCACTAATTCTACCATATTTATCTAAAAAAACGAAAAGGCGACCGCCGTAGCGATCGCCCATCTATATTCACTTTTTTTATTATATTTTCAATTTTTTATCAGCTCATTTATGATCACAGATTTATCACACTATTTTTTGTGATATTACAGCGCGTACTGAATCAGGAGTCTGAGTACATTCTCAGCACCGTCTCTGTGGCTTCTCTCATAGCCGTGAGATGCATAAACACCTGCTCCGATAAGGCCGTGCTTCAAGTCATTTCCTGCTTCGAGAGTTGCCTCAACATCACTTCCGTAATGAGGATAAATGTCGATAGCATAGTCTGCTCCGCTCTTCTTGGCAGCTTCCACAAGTCCCTTTACGATCTCATAGTTGTAGGGGCCGCCGCTGTCCTTAGCGCAGATGGAAACCTGCTTCTCTGTACAGGTAAGGCCGTCGCCGACACATCCCATATCTACTGAGATTGCCTCAGTGCAGCCTTCCGGAACGCTTCCGCATCCGCCGTGTCCAACCTCTTCGAAAACTGTGATGTGAGCATAAAGCGCTCTCTTGGGAGTTATCTTGTTATCCTTGATGTACTTTGCAAGGCCCAGCAAAATTCCAACGCTGAGCTTATCATCAAGGAATCTTGACTTGATGTAGCCTGACTTTGTAACTCTCACATTGGGCTCAAAGCAAACGAAATCGCCCACGGAAATACCGAGCTTTTCAGTATCTTCCTTGCTATTAACATCCTCATCAAGGACAACCTCGCAGGTATCCCAGCTTCTCTTTGTGTCATTGTATTCACCGTTTACGTGAAGTGATGCGTTGTTGAGCTGGAAGGTTCCTTCGTAAATTCCGTCGAACTTGGTTATAACGCGCACATTCTCAGTCTCTGCATTGTTGGCATTCATTCCGCCAAGATTTGTAAGTTCGAGTCTTCCGTTATCCTTAATAGTTGCAACCATTCCGCCGAGGGTATCTGCGTGTGCCTCAAGAAGAAGTCCGTCATTCTTATCCTCTCCTGTAAGGTCAACGACAACGCCGCCCTTGTTTGTCTTAGTCGCCTTAAATCCAAGCTTTTCAAACTCGCTCTTCACCCAGTTCGCTGCTTCCTCAGTGTATCCTGTGGGTGAATCAATATTCAGAAGAGTTGTAGTCTCTTCAACAATAAAATCCGTATATTTTGTTAATGCAATTTTCTTCATGTTTCCCTCCTGCAATTATTATTTCAAGCTAACATACCTTATCTAATATATCGCTTTTACGCATATAAAAAAAGTCACCTGACGGTGTTTTTCCGTCAGATGACAACTTTTCATAAATTTCGGACTTAGTCTGCTGCCTTGAAATTGTAGATGGGCTTCATCACATCCACGATGTCCACCGACTCCTTTATCACATCGATGATGTCATCAAGAGATTTATACGCCATTGGCGCTTCGTCTAAAGTCGCCTCGCACACGGAAGAAGTGAACACGCCCTTCATGGCCTCCTCGTACTCCTCCATGGAGATATTGTTCTTGGCTGTGGTTCTGGACATGAGTCTTCCTGCGCCGTGGGGAGCTGAGTAGTTCCACTCGGGGTTGCCCTTACCAACTGCTAAGACGGAACCATCTCTCATGTTTATGGGAATCAGCACCTTCTCGCCCTTATGAGCTGCAATGGAGCCTTTTCTTAATATCATCTCGTCTGTGTCGATGTAGTTGTGAACCGTATGAAAAGCCTCTCCGCCTGCAATTCCCGCCTTCTCCAGCAGGATCTCTGCCATCTTTTCGCGGTTTCTCGTTGCAAAGCGCTGGCAGATCTCAACATCGTGAAGATAGTCCTCTAAGTATTTCCCTGATAAGTAGCAAAGGTCCGCAGGCATGGTGCCGGGGAACTCATTGTACTTTTTATTGTACAGCTCTTTTAAGGCATCCTGGATCTCATTGCGTCTCCCCAGCTCCTTGTAAACTCTGATAAGCTCATCTCTCGCCTCGAAATACTCGCCGATTCCCTTATCAAGGTCAACTGCCAGAGACTGGTAATACTCAGCCACCTGCTTACCAAGGTTTCTGGAGCCTGAATGGATAACCAGGTACTGCGTTCCGTCTGCTGCCTTGTCCACCTCGATGAAGTGGTTACCGCCGCCAAGTGTGCCCAGGGATCTCTCAAGGCGCTTTGTCTCCTTCAGCATTCTGTAGCAGCGAAGCTCTGTCAGATCAAATCTCTCAGTTCTTCCCTCCCACACATTACGTCCTGAAGGGATAAGAAAAGCTGCAGCGTCAAGCTTCTCTAAATCGATAGGATTTTTTCCTACATTAACTGTGTACATGCCGCAGCCTATGTCCACGCCCACCACGTTGGGAACCGCCTTGTCCCTGATGGTCATGGTGGTTCCGATGGTGCAGCCCTTGCCCGCATGAACGTCCGGCATGATTCTTATCTTGGAGCCTTCTGTCATGGGAAAGTCGCACATTCTGCGGATCTGCTCTATAGCCTCGTCCTCTACTACCTTCGCGTAGCAGATGGCTGTGTTTACTTTTCCCTTTATCTCAATTGTGTTCATTATAATGTCCTCTCGTATCGGGCCGACAGTTTCATTCTGCCAGCCCAGTTATCTATGCTGCAATTTTCTTATATCTCTCTGATTTGAGAACGCTCATCATAAATTTGTAAGGTTCGAGATCACCCTCTTTTAACATCGAGAATATCTGAGGTGAGCAGCCTGAAACAAGTGCCACACCGCGGTCGTTCATCTTAACAGGCTGCTGCGCATTGCGGCTATTCACATTCCAGAAAACTATCTGGGGAAGCTTGTAGCCGTATCTCGCAAATTCAGCCTTTGCATGCTCGAAATTGGTAGCCTTTGCGTTACCCGCGCAGCAGTCAAATTCCATATCGGAAATGATGTAGAGTTTCTCAGGCATGTCAGACTGCTTCAATCTGTTGTTGACCGCAGTTCTGAGGATAAGGCTGAAGGTCTTCTCGATATCTGTGTTTGCACACTCGTTGAAGCCCATGCAATAACGAACCTTTTCCACAATATCTCTACCCTTTATCTCAACTAATCTGGGATTGGTCGAGAAGGTTATGAAGTGATTATGAAAAGCGCCTGTGTTCCTCTCTGCAAAGTAGATGCCAAGTGACTGAGCAACCGCTGCAGGAGTAGTACCCTGACCCCAGTACATGGAGCCTGAGCCGTCGACAACAACCAAAGAATTCTCAGCACCTGCAAAGTTCTCGAGCGCGTTCCAGGTTGCATTCATGGCACGTCTCTCACCCTCGGAAAATGTAGCTCTTCTTATCACAGGAGCGATCACATCGTAAGGTGCAAGGGTACCAGTATGCATAACTGAAGGATCTTCCTCTGCTCTTTTTATGAAGGTCTCGTATCTGGCTCTGTCATTTCTGATGAAGGCCTGTCTGTATTTATATAAAGCCTTGGAAGGCTGCTTCTCATAAGCGAAGGTGTAGTCCTTTTCTCTTAAGTTGTTCTCGATGATTTTGATCTGGGTTCTTAATGCTGATAAGGTTTTTCTGTACTCAGCATCGGTCATGCCCATGGCTCTTGCGATCTTTCTTGCGTTTTTCACAGCTTCCTTGTTGCTGGTGTTAACTGAAGGGAGCCATTTTGCAAGAAGTGATACGGTCTCGTTTTCTGCATGAAAACCGGCCATGATCTCGATATCGTGTTTCAAGGTCTTAGCGATGTAAGCCATAACTTCCTTCTCAACAGGTGTCCCGATGAGAGCAAGAAGGTCATCGAATCTGCCGTACTCCGCCACGTTCTCGATATTCTTTTTAACAGATTCAGGCTCAGTTATGGCAAGGAACTCAAGGATCACTCTGAAAACTCTTCTCTCACCAAGACCGCCTCTGATATCTCTAGCAAAGAAAAGCATTTTCATTGCAAGATCAGCATCCTCTGCATAAGCCTTCATAAATCTGCAAACTATATCATCATCGGAAGCTCCTCTAAGCGCTCCGATTGTCGCGAACATATCGAGACAATCGGACTGAGTTGATACGTATGTAACTGCGCCGTTTTCTGTATTAGTTTTATTTGCTTCCTTCTTTAAAAACTCTAACATAATTTTATCCTCCAAAAACAAGGTGCCTCTGCCCCTTCGGGCAGATTGTTCGATTGACAGTCGATGGTAGTAATTGCTGTATGCACCTTTTATTGTTGCCCTTCAAGACACGTCTCCCTTGCGGGGCGGGATTTGAACCCGCGAGCGGGACCGGAGTCCTGCCTGCCAACCACGTTGCTGTTTGTGTCTTTGGCTTTGTTGTGATTTAATCATAGCTCAGGAAAATGGATATAAAAAGATGCAGTTAGTTTACATTCTGCAACCCCAATATGATATAATAAATGCGTATATTACGTTTATTATTTCATTTTTCATAACCCCATTTAAGAGGTACTCAATGACTGAGAAATATAAAATATATTTATCTGAGGATACAAGATCAAGACTAATTAACGATGCTGAGCTTTTTGAGTTCACCAAGAAGGACGAAACCGTCAACCTCAACGCATTCCTCAAGGTCCTCATCGTCAATTACTTCGATCAGTACAGACGCGACAGTGAAGCGCTGCTTAATAGCATAATGGCTGACCTCACCGGCATGACCTCCATATCCGATAAGGATGCGTCCCTGCTCGCGGATAAGATCGTCAGCACCTACATAAAGAGCGATAAGGTATCAAACTCCAAAAACATAGCCGTGACCCTTACCGTAAGCGGCTCATCCTATGATATAATCCGGATTATTGAAAACAACATGCTTCGCGGCACTTCCCTTTCGCAGTATCTTAAGGATATGTTCAATTCATATCTTTCCATTCCAAGGGATCGAAGAGAGGCAATCATTTTCAAGGATACCTACGAGGATATAGAAAAAGCGCTCAAGACTCACCACATCATGACCTTCACTACCACATCATCTGAGCGTGATCACTCCTTCACCGTTGAGCCCTACTTCATAGCGCCTTCGAAGGAGGAGCAGTGTAACTACCTGCTGTGCAGAGACATACGCTCACAGACTCCGAGGACCTTCAGAATCTCCAGGATCAGGAGCGCCTTTGTGACGTCAGATATATTTGAGATTGATGAAAATCTGCAAAAAGAGCTTCAGGAAAAGGCTGTCAGAAGTCCTCACTCTGTATCGGCGACCGTATCTGCCGTAGTGAAACTTAATAAATACGGAAAAAGGATGTTCAAGGTAATCACCAAAAACAGGCCTATTGTCTCAAAGATCGAAGGCGATCTCTATTACTTCGACTGGCCTGAGCTGCAGCTGGAGGATTACTTCAAACGTTTGGGAAGAGATGCCGTTGTGATAAAACCGGCTTCTCTTAAGGAAAAGCTGCGTAAATACTACTACTATGCTTTGAGAGAATATAGTAAATAAATTACAGATAATATTGAGGGACTAAGTTATGTCGATATCACTTTTAGTAATTTTTGATTTCATAGGCACAGTTGCCTTTGCAATATCCGGCGCGATCACCGGAATCCATAAGAAAATGGACATATTCGGAGTAAACATTCTCGCCATCATGACTGCCTGCGGAGGCGGACTTACCAGAGACATCGTGATGGGCAATTTCCCGCCGCAGATGTTCATCAATCCGTTCTATGTCATTGTCGCAGCAATTGTGGCAAATATCGTATTTTTTATAATGTATTATCGTAAGGGTATGCCTGCAAAATTCTCAGGCATATATGACAAAGGACTGTTTATCTCAGACACGCTGGGACTTGCAGCCTTCATGGTAGACGGCATTATGATTGGAGCTAACTTTGGATACGAGGATGACCTGTTCCTTCTGGTATTCCTTGGCTTTATCACAGGTGTCGGCGGCGGCGTTCTGCGCGATGTCCTCTCAAACCAGATGCCCGCTATTTTCGTAAAGCATGTTTACGCACTTCCCGTTATTATTGGTGGAATCACCATGGTCATCATGCATGAATTCATGCACACCTGGACCATAGCCATGGTAAGCAGCTTCGCCCTTGTTATCCTGTTAAGAGTTATGGCGAGACACTTCCTATGGAATCTTCCGAAAGTAGAATTATAAAAAACTGGCAGGCTGTATGAACAACACATCATAATCAAAGTTCGCCATATCCTGACCTTCCTTTCATTGAATTACCAAGTTAGTTATCTGAACTTACCTCTCTATTGTAATTCAATTGTGTGCCATTATTTTTTAAAAAATCAGGAATTTTTTATTAAATTATCGGGGAACTGGATCCAGTCAATTATGATCTGTCTTGAATCCCACTCATCATTCAAAGTATTGAACTCATCTTCGGTTATATCGTTCTTCGTATCTTGAGCTGCGGTATAGAGGTCCGTGTAGTCTCCTGTGATATGGATAGGCCTTTCGTAATAGCCCAGGTACTCATCCCCCATGAATCCTCTGTTACCCCAGTCAATATCTCTCAGATCCATGCTGTTTGCGATCTCTGCAACGTCAAAATGCATCCTCTCAGTGCCCCAGTATGCAGCTCCGCCACTACCGTAATTGTAAATGTATCCGTCTGAGCCAAGCCAGAATGATTCCCTGCTTCCGCCTTCGCAGATCTTTACAACCTTTCCATCAACCAGCGCAAAGGCTCTCTCAAACACACTTCCGTTACTCCATTCCGAATCGCTGTCATGCATTACTCCGAAAAGCATCTCATAGGTCCCATCGCTGTCCAGGTCCACATAGGTGTAACCAACATTGTGGAGATCGAAATTGTAATCCATTTCATAATAGGAGCCGGTTTTCATAAAACTGTTCTCCTTATTATCCCTGAGCACCAGACTGCTTCCGGAATAATCGTTACCGGAATTATAGCTCTGGTTCTGCTGTTCCATGACATAGTTATAGGAATCTATAACGCTGGCAAAGGCGTCCGCATAAAGCTCATTATATTTTTCGATCAGCGCCTGATCTGTCAGTCTGTAGGTATACTGACCGTTGTTTTCCTCGAGATATGTACGGTCAAAGGTGCCGTCGCTTGCTGTGGTTGTTTCCGGTACGGTGGTCTCATCTGAAGCTTCTTCTGTTGCAGCCTCTTCCTGAGTTGCAGTATCCTCCTGAGCCTCGTCGGTTGTTTCGATATCTGCTGTACCTGCTGCCGCATCAGTATCTGTAGCAGAAGTATCTGTTTCAGCATCAGCCTTAGCATTCTCCGTAGAGTTAATTTCCGTTGCCCAATCTGTGTCAGATCCGGATTTTGTTTCTACAGCTTTATTTTCTGCAGCTAGCTTAGAACATCCTGCTGCCAATATTGCCGTTCCTAATATAATTCCCCAAATTTTATAATTCCTCAAACCATTTTCTCCTTTATCAATAATTAATAGGTTGAACATCTATCTTGTCGCTGATATCTTCATAAGATAGTTGATAGCATTCCAGCACTTTTTCCAACGTCTCTCTAGGGATCGCGTTATGATTATAATTGTAAATAACGTAATCTATATACTCATACGGAATACCAATCTCATTACTTGCTAAGTTCAATCTGATATTTCCTGATGCGCTGCGAAGAAGATTTCCAACCTTTTTCTCAATCTTTTCATTATCCAAGCGCAATTTCTGGTTTGAACCTATTTTCCCAAGACTTTCAAGTCTGTTAAGTGCCATGTCAAAACTCACACTGAACTCAGACATAATTCTGGCAATATCCATTGCTGATAGCGCTCCATTTTCCTGATTAGCTATCTCAAGATCAAGAAAGCGGGAGACATCATCCGCAGGCATAAGAAGACAGGCTGCAAAATAATTCGCCTCCTGCTCTTTAACATCCATATTGCCTCCAGCAATCGTAGTATTGTTATCAATAAAGGAACTGTTCTCCTTAAAGTGCAATATAACATGCCCAATCTCATGAGCTAAGGTAAAAATCTCCCTTGAAAGTCTATTGGATGAATTTGTAAATATAACCACATCTTCATCTTTCTTAGTAGCAAAACCAAGGTCTGCATTTTCTCCCAGCGGATATCGAAGCAATTTATATCCACATCTGTCACATTCTCTGAAAAGATCCATAATGCCGTAGCGGCTAATCTTACATTTTCCCCTGAAGGCATCTGCTTTAATACGAATTTCTCTTTTTCTACTCTCCTGCATTTAAACACCCCTTTTAATCCATCTCTCTCTGGTGAAGTCGGTCATACATGTGCTTATTTGCGTAGAATAAATCAAGCATATCAAATATTTTATCTGAAGAGGCAGTATCTTCCGCGCCTGTCCTGTATGCAACAGCAGGTGTTTCATCAAGAACTCTTGTAATATCTGCAACTGTTACACTAAGGACCTTAGCAATTCTCGAAAGAATATCAAGTGTGATACTGTTGGCTCCGTTCTCAATACGAGCATATTTCTGCCTGCTCACACCTAGATGTTCAGCCATCTGCTCCTGTGTAATATCGTTTGCAATTCTTAATGCCCTGATTCGGCTTCCTAACATTTTATTCATTACAAAACCTCCGTTCCCGATATGATAATACCATAGATGGATTCAATATCAATATTAAATGTTATAATTTTATAACATTTTAATATTTAAATGTTACATCATCAAAACATAAAAAAGACCGTATGATTTACTCATATCGGTCTTTTTGCTCTATTTTCTTCTCTTCCAAACTTTTCTTACAGTTCACCCAACATTTTCTCAGGATCATCAGCAGCCTTAACCTTATCATTAGCCCTGATGATGATTCCCTCTTCATCTATAAGATATGTGGTTCTCACAACTCCCATGGACACCTTGCCATAGTTCTTTTTCTCCTTCCACACATCATAAGCCTCTATGACCTTGCGCTCAGGATCTGCGAGAAGCGTGAATGCGAGCCCATACTTTTCCTCGAATTTCTTGTGAGAAGCAACTGTGTCCTTGCTCACTCCGAGAACCACAGCTCCCTTCTCTGTAAACTGAGGATATCTTTCTGAAAAGCCGCAGGCCTGCTTGGTGCAACCGGCTGTGTTGTCCTTCGGATAAAAATACAGAATCACCTTTTTACCTCTGTAATCTTCCAGCTTATGCATAACTCCGTTCTGATCCGGGAGCTCAAATGCAGGTGCCTTTGTTCCTACTTCTAACATGAATAACCTCCTTTTCCAACTTTTCTCTTATGTTCATTTCACTTATCCAATATTTCCAAAAACAGTTTTTCCAGTGCTGACCAGTCCCTGTTATGATCATCGGGCAGGCTGTCAGCAATTTCCTTCTGTTTTTCCACCTCTGTCTCGATGAACCTTTTAATCACTGGAAGCTGCGGATTTTCTTCCTTTTCCGTGGTCCTCTTTTTTATCTCAAGCAGCTCATCAATAGCCGTCCTGAGCTCAGAATCAATATCGAGTACAAGAAGATCATCAAACAAAACCGGTGGCGCCTCATGCTTCTCCTCAATATACAAAGCTGCCATCAGCGGCCGCAGCGCATAGAAGTACTTCTTGTATCTCACCATATCACCTGTAAGATACTCGCTATATGTTTTGTTGGCCGTGCCGTAGTAATGATAGACCGCCGATTTTTCTGAAAAATACTGCCTGGACACCTCAGTTATCTTCTTCCATTCAGGAGTTGTTCTATAGACGATAGGAGAGCCGCTCCACTCGAAAAGTGTGGCATTTCCGCGGGCGAACTGCTTCAGCGCCTTTTTGAGATCCCATCCGTTTATATCCAGAACCTCGTCAAGCTGCCACTCAATGACGTCCCTTGGCTCATCAAGCCGAAGATAGTCCTCTTTTTTCCTGACGTAAACAAACCTCACATCATAGTCGCTATCAGGAGATGCGAATCCCCAGGCCCTGCTTCCGGACTCAACCGCATGCAGAATGCGCACGTTTTCCCTCTCTTCAATTTCATCAAGCTTTTCATTTATCTCTTTTTCAATATCTCTCATAACAGTTCACCGGTTGCCGCATATCTGTTGATTCTCTCCACAAACTTCTCAACCTTCTCCATATCAGGGTTATCGGGAAGCCTGGTGTTCGCTGCGGCTTCATCTAATCTTCTCTCATACTCCTCAAGTATTTCATAGAAGTCCTCGGAAAATGTGCCATCCGCCTTCATGAAATCACCTCTGCGAATTGCAAGAAGTGTCGGAAGGTCCTCTGTCCTGTGTGTGATGATCTCGCCCTTTTCAAGAATATCAATTGCCATCATGAAAAGTCTGATAAGGTGCATGGCGTGTTTATTAAGGTGGTTGTCATCCTTTTTCTTGTTGCGTTTTCCTATCTTGTCGTAATCACGAATGACGCTCCTCATCACACCCCAGATATCAGCGTAATCTCTTAGCGCAAAATGCTCGTAATTTGCATCAACAAAGATTTCCGTGTCGAGCTCGGGATTTTCAGCCTTATCGATGTAAAGTCTGATGCTGCCATTTTTTCCATAATATCTTCTGTTCACATCATCAAGGGCATTCATGACCGATTTTAATATGTGCTTCTCCCTGTCACTCTGAGGAAGCGTGTCCCGCGCGATAGCATTCTGGAGCCTGCGAAGCTGCGCATCAGCATATCCCCCGAATGATTTGATAGCTCTTTTAGACAGGAAAATACTGGTGTTATCGATCAGCTCCTGTCCAAGCTCCGACTTGATCAGATACTGGTCCTCGTCAAGCCCAAGAATCTCGCAGGTATTGGGATTGCACTCCAGGAGCAGTTTTACATGCTTGTTGAATCCATAAATAACCGTATCGGTCTTGTCATCCTCGTACTGATCGAATTCAGTCATCCCCAAAAGATCAGAGGGCATCTGAAGTGTCACGCCTCTAAAGTCAATGTCGCTGCCCTCATTGTTGGTCCCGTATGAATAGCTGCCTCCAAGTCCCAGCAGCATTATCCTGTTCCCTAGTCTTTCATTTGTGCGAAGGAAATCGTACTCCTCCGAGTTCATAAGCTTCTTAAAGTCCATCTATTACAAAACCTCTTTCAACTTAATCGGGACATATCATTCCCTGGTTTCCATCTACCATTCATTTATTTTATACTATAAATAACTCTAACATTTATTCTAGCTCAAAGAAATCGTAAATACACATGAAAAAAGCGTATCAACAATAATGATACACTAACAGGAGGATTGTTTTATGCGCTTATTCATTGCAATTATCTTAGACGAGAATATGACAGATGCACTTATCGAGATGCAGGATGATCTTATGAGATCCGGTATAAAAGGACATTTTACAAGACCTGAAAACCTGCACATGACTCTTGCGTTCATCGGTGAAAATGATGAACCTGAAAAGATTGAGGAAATAATGCGGGATGTCCCGCTAAGATCTTTTTCTATCAAGGTTTCCGGAACAAGACGCTTTAAGGATATGGTTTTTGCTAATGTTCTGGATAATCCTGATCTTCACGATTATGTGAAACGCCTTAGAAGGGCTCTTTCTGACAATGATATTGATTTTGACAGGAAAAAATTCATGTCTCATATCACACTTGTCAGAAGAGCTAGCGGCAATAGAGAATTCCCGATTCAGACAGATGCTGAAATCGAAGAAACTATGCGAGTTAAAGGTATTTCGTTAATGAAATCCGAGCAGGGAAAGCACGGAATGATCTACACCGAAATTGGTTATGTTAGGGCATTTTAAATGCCACCAATGTTTCAACCGGGAATTGGTAACCGTTGTTAAAGCGATTACCAAACAAATGTTACTGCGTTAGCTACATCTTCAGAGATAACGTTGTCTTTTACGAGCTTTTTAAGCCACTTATCAAGGTTATCAACCTTGTGATTTGTCTGGATAAAGTGAATGTTATTGCCTTCTACATCATTTGAAAGAAACAGTTCGTACATATACATAAGAGTGACCTCCATTAAATCTTTTTTAATGTTGTTTCATTCATACTGGCCATTTTGAATGTTCTTTTTCGCTTACAGGAAATATATCGATGGGGTACCCCAAATCCTTTAGGGCTTTTTTAAATGTTTTTTTATATCTTTTTTAGAGATGATTTTTGAAATTTTAATTCACAAATAGATGTACTATAATACCAAAGGAATTTGGTCTAGAGATACCGACCACCGCTAAGGAGGAACTTATGAAGTCGATTCTTATTAAGGATACAACAAAGGAAGAACGTGAGCAGATAGTTGCTGAATCTATAGGAAATATCAGCGGATCCTGTGACGGATGTATGGGAGGCCTCGCTGATATGTACCAGCCTTATATCGATGGCTTAAAAGAAATCCGTGATATAAATATGGAGTTTAGGGCGCATTATGAATCCGGAATCGAAGGGCCCGAGAAGGAAACCTGCGGGTATATGAGATAACGCGCCTCAGCTCTATTGGGAAAAATTCCCGGAAGGCCGCTATTACTTAAAGGCCACTATTACTCAACCGGCCGTCATTACTTGTGCAATCTTTCTTTTTGGTTATTTTCACGTAGTACTTTGCATCAATATAGTCTTTTCTACTTGACCTATCTTAGGTTGTAACAAAAGTCGCGTAGTTTTTGATCCAATATCTACTTTTTCTACGCGACTTATCTATGTCTTGGCAATTTTCACGTAATCGCATGCTTCAATGCGGTCATTTCCTACGCGACTAATCCCTGTTCAACCAAATGTCGCGTAGTTCCTACCCGAACGAAAAATAGAGCTACGTGATAAAAAAAGAGCCAAAGTAAAAAGCAAGTAATGGCAACCTCTGCAAGATATCTCCCCACAAAAAATCCGCCCCCGCAAAGAAATCCCCACAAAAACCTACCCCAAAACCCACAAAGCTCCCCCAACAAGAAAGTCCCGTCAAGAATCCCCACCAAGATCCACCCCCCACCAGCAAAACAACAAAAAAATAATCCACACCCAAAAAGAGTGTAGATTATTCTCAATATACTCAATTACCCATTCCCACAATCTTAAAACAGCTTTCTGCCAAGCCAGATACAAATGCAAGCACCAACCACAGGAACGATCAGGCTTCCGATCCATCCTGTTGCAGTAAAGCCGATAAGCTTAAACAGGAAATGTCCTACAACACTACCAAGCACACCAAGAATCATGTTCTTAAGAGTACCTGATTTCTCACCCATAATCTTACTTGCAATAAATCCTGCAAGAAGTCCCCAAAGTAAACTCAAAATCAAAAGTAACAACATCATACTTTCCTCCACTATTTTTGTTCTCTTGTACCATTGCGGCACCATCATCTATGATAGCCTATTTACCATCAAAATCAATGTTTCCGTCGATAAAACAAGTATATAGTGGATTCATGTCAGGATATACATTCATGATTGCAATATCGATAACTATATTCTCCGCATGCAGTAAAATAAGATTATCTTCCTACTGCCAGCTCATCCACAAATCTTATAAGCTCAGCTTCGATTCTGCTGTAATCTGACTCATCAAGTCTGCCAAAAGGCTTTCTGTATGATGCTGTGTCGATGAAACCAATTTCTTCCATAAAGCTTTCAAAAAAACTACGCATAAGCCATATACCTCTCTAATCTATATTTTTTCGTTGTTATCTTCCTGATGATGTAATATTAGCAATCCTTATATCACAGTTTTATCACTCCCTGTCCAACAAATGTCTCAGGCTTTACTTTTTATATAACGAAACAAAAGCGCCAAAATCTTCAGCACAAAGATTCTGACGCTTAGCGTTCCATTTATTCAATATCTGCGCTGATTAAAAAAAGAAATTAGCGCCAAACATCGATACCATCCTGTTGCTGCAGAACATTGAAAGTCTGTCGAGGAACTCATCATGCATTCTGTTATAGGTTGCATCTCTACGTTCACTCTTGATTGTTTTTGTTAAATCCTGTACATCTCGAAATCTCATAATGGATCCTCCTCTCATAAGTTTCTTGGTTACTGATTGTACCACGTGGTGTTTTATATGTTTCTGATAATATATTTACCACACAATAAAAAGCAGACCGCATAATACACTCATAACGGTCCGCTTTACACTGATTTGTCTATAAAAACTCCAAAACATCAAGCTGCTTCTTAGCCTGATCAAATTCCTCAAGTATAGGACAAGGAATATGCGGCTCAAATGCCAGCTCGTGGAACCAGGAGCACTGCACCGGGTGCATTCCCGCTTCTCTGGCGGCATATAATTCTTTTGATCCGCCATCTCCCACATACAGGCACTCGTCTGCTGTTACACACAGAAGCTCTGTCATCTTCCTATACAGCTCAAGGTCCGGCTTGCAAATTCCCAGCTCAAAGGAAATCAAAGCCACATCAAAATACTTAAATATCTCACTATTTCTTATAAAATCTCTCTCATCTGAAAAGGTATTGGTGATAAGGCCAACCTTTATGCCCCTTTTCTTTAGCTCCTGCAGGAGCCTTACTGAATCATCGGGAATTCCATTAAAAGTATCCTCAAGATTCTCTCTTCTTTTTGCGGCAGCCAGCTGCACATTTTCTTCTGTATATGCACCGAGCCTCTTTAAGACAATCTCAAGGCCTTCCTCAATCGTGTATACACCTGTGCTTCTCTCTTTTTCAATGGCATGCCACTCTTTCCTGAAAGCCCCTGGATCAACGCCAACATCTGCTGCGATGTTCTCTCCAAAATATGTTTTCCCCTCAAAAAGCGTAACCAGCGTCTCAAACATATCAAATATGACTGCTTTAATCATGCCTTATTCTCCCTCATGCATTCATACTTTTTATACTCCTCCCTAAGAAGCAAGCTCAAATCATCCTTACCCCTTAAGTAACGCCCTCAGATCCTCCTCATCCATCCTGGGCAGAACCTTTCTGATATGCTTTATGATCCTGTCCAATGACTCCTCGGGACTTCGCTTATAGGCTGACCTGCAGAGCTTATCTCCCCAGAAGCTTTCAGCAACATCGTAGCGGCAATTGCCCCAGCCGTACTCCTCGCCATTTTTGCGCTTACTGTATTCGAAGTTCACCGGCACCACATAGGTCTGCATCTGAAGTCTTGTGATAACCGTCTCGAATCCTTTGTTGCCGCCCTTTTTGTAATTAAGATTCTGCTTGATCTCGCGCGTCAGCATAGCTCCGGAGCCTTCAATATAATTCACGACATCCCTATCCTTGTAGGGCGCGAGGCCATCATCGAACCTGGCATCAAAATCATATCCATCCCTGCGATAATTGCAGAAATCAGGCCATAAATCCTTACTGATAAAGCCGGCCTTCTTTTCAAAAAACTTGCCATACACAAGCTCCCTGTTCTGAAGAACCTCACCCTTCCAGTCCCAGGCATCCCAGCGGACTCTGCCACTCCAGCGTCCCTGATACCAGGCCTCGTATGAAACATTCTCCTCCAGCGAGAATCCCTCTATCCTTCCTGAAAAGAAAGGCAGGAAACCTATCTCATTAACAAGCTCTACCAGATCCTCTCTGCGCCTTATATCCGAATCGATCATCTTTTGAACCCTCATTGATAAAAATCGATAGCCCTAAATCAAACCTCAAAGTCCAGGCAGCTCCTGATCTTTGTATAAGGTCTAACCTTAGTATCAGCTACTGCTACGTGCTCAGGATGAACCGCATAACCCTTAAGCGCATCCTCATTCTCAAAAGTTGAATCAAGCATCAGATCCGCATTGGAAGATGCAAGACCATTTATATTAACCTTGATATCCACAATTCCGGGCACCTTACCCTTTAAGCCTTCGAGCCCTTCCTTGATTCCCTGCTTTACAGATGCCTTCTCCTCTGCAGAAAGCTCATCCTTCAGTGTCCATATAATTACATGCTTAACCATTCCTGTTCTCCTTTCAGTCTGTCATACTATTTTAAATATATCAGAAAAAGAGCCATTCAACAGCAATTAAACTGTCAAATGGCTCGAATTTTGCAAATTTACATATTACTTCGCGTACCACTCTTTTGCGTCTTTTCTGAACTCTTCAAGAGAAGGCTGATGCATGTAGATCATATGGCCTGACTGGTAGAACTTAAAGGATAGATTTTTCCTTGTCTCCTTCTGAAGCGGTACATGGTCATAAACCCATTCCGCACTGCAAAACGGAGTCGCCAGATCGTAATATCCGCCCAATACCCAGACCTTCAGATATTTATTATCGGACATAACCTTATTGACTTTATCCTTAAGGTCCATTATCTGATTATCACTATTATAAGTCCAGTCCATGTTTACCTTCATATTCAATGTATTATATACCCTATCCGTATGATAGCCCAATTCCTCAGAGATATACTGGTTGATCGCAGCACTAAAAGACGCATCAAGAACCGAATCTGAAGGATCATCATAATCCTCTACACTTTTTCCTACCAAAGGCGCTGTATATCGGCTATCGAGCCTGCCTATCATCATTCCTTTATCAGCAAGCAGTTTCATGCAGAAATCAAGAAGGTATACCCTGAGGTTACTCTTTACAACATAGTCCTTATCAAGACCTGTAAGTTCTGAATATTTCCTGGCAACACTCTCTTTTTCAGAAGAACTGATCCTCTCCCCTTTGAAAAGTGCGGTCTGATAATCTTCCTCAGCAAAAGTCCTGGCCTCTTTAAGGAAGTCCTCAAGCTCCATATCCTGATATTTTTTGTCCACTACCTTGTGATAGTAGCCTGATGCAGCCAAAGAAGGGAACAGCAGCACATAGGAAAGATCATTCTGCGTACATTCATTAAGAATAGAAAAATCCATTAAATTTGAAATAAGCATCAGGCCGTTTAGTCCCATAGCAAAGTTTGTTGAGAGATAGTCAGCCAGGGCCACAGAACGAAATGTACCATAAGACTCACCTGCCAGATATTTAGGTGATGACCATCGATTGTTTTTAGTCGTATACAGACGGATGAATTCGCCTATTGAAGCCAGATCCTCCTGATAGTTTGAGAAAAATGCCTCATCAACGCCTTCTCCCACGTGAGAATACCCGGTTCCTATGGGATCTATGAAAACCAGATCCGTAAGATCAAGAATGGAATTTTCGTTATCTACGATTTTAGAAGGGAACTCAGTTGGCTCACCAGCCTCATCCGTTTCTACGCGGCGTGGTCCAAGAAAACCAAGATGCACCCACTCGGATGATGAGCCGGGACCGCCATTATATGCGAAGGTTACAGGCCTTTCACTATTATCCTTTACGCCATCCAAAGTGTAAGCAGTATAAAAAATGAAACATTCGTTGTCATCTGCAGTCACAGGCATCATACCTGCAGTTGCGGTGTAGGCAACCTTCTTACCATCTATGGTAACCTGGTGCTTGGTGGTGACTGTATCTGGATCAGCCTGCTCTGAAGTGCCGGACGGCGCTGCTTCTGCATCAGCCTCATCATTCATACCTACGCACATCGTAAGCATGCTCACCATAAGCACCAGACCTATAAATCTTTTTGCCAGGGATCTTGCGGGAAACATTTTTTTCATAACCATACCTCGCTTAAATTTGATTGTCGCATAACCATTTAACAATCATAATTATACAGTTTCCCGTTTGAAGAAATAATTATCCAATTATAAAAAGACTGGAAAGAAAAGCTAAAGTCCGCCAACCATCAGTGTTTTAAATAAAACTCCACCATTCCGAAAAACTCGCGGACAGTGTAATGAATTCCAACAGGCATAAGAGTCACCGCAGGAACTGATGATACATTCTCATACCCAACCTCATTTGCTATAGAAAGAGCCCTGAGCTCATGAAATCCGTTTGTAACAATGCCGGCACTCTTGGAAGGATCACCTATAATCTCCAGACTGTACTTAAGATTCTCCTCCGTATCCGTAGACTTCTCCTCCAGGATAATCCTGTCCTCAGAGATTCCATAAACCTCAGTAAGCTTCCTTCTTGCGCACTCCGCTTCACTTATGGACTCATGCTTACCCTGACCGCCGGAAGCCACAACAATTGTGCCCTCATTTTCCTTTAAATACTGGGCTGCCTTTTCAATCCTCACTCTGAAGGGGTTAGACGGCTCAGTTCCTCGAAGACCTGCCCCAAGAACGATGATGTAATCAAGGTTCTCCTTAGGCTCAGCTGTCATTGCACCGATAATCTTTGTCTCAGTGAATATGAAAAATGTGAGCAACGCAACAAAAACAGCCCTGTAAATCCAAACCAATACTTTAGGAAGGCGAATGACAGGGCTGCCTTCTATTTTCCTCTTCTGCATAAATACTCTGATAAAGGAAAACGCCGCAATAAGAATCCACAGCCACACCCATGACAGTTTCAGACCGCCGCCATAGGCAAGACATGTGAAAAAGTACATAACAGACCATATCCCCAGAACAAAATAGACATACATAACGGCTTTATCAAAGGTTACCTTGCCGCAGCCGGCATACCTTGAAACCTGAGCCTTGTACTCCGTATACTCATCACCAAATTCCCCTTCAAGGTACTTTTCCTCCTGAAGGATCTGAAGATGAAGCATCACCATGGCCCATACAGTTATCACCATAAGAACCGGATTGTAAAACATGAGCATAATTCCGATGTAGACCAGGTCAAAGCCAAGGAAAGCGGGATTTCTCGAATATTTATATATGCCGTTTTTTATAAGTCCGCGCTTTTCCTCCCTGGCAACGCCTGCTCTCCAGCTGTCCTTCATGGTAATGACCGCAAGAAGGAACACCACATTACCAAGAAAGGCCAGATGCATACCTATGACTCTCCAGATGATGGTAAGCCCTGATGTGCCCAGTACTATTGATATAACCTCGACCACCGGAACTGCGATCGTCGCATACTTCATCACCATCTCGATGTGATAACTTTTATCATGAACCTTACTCTTGGCGATCTGGTTGGTGACAATCCCCTTCCTTCTCTGAATAAACATCTTTGTAAAATAGATTCCATAGAATACCGCAATCCAGAATAATGCTATAAATCTGTATGTCATAATTCTCTCGTAAAAATTCCCTTCATTATATTCACAACAGATATCATTATAGCAATTTATTCTTTTTCAGGCACCTCGGTAACGTCAGAACAGGTGGCCTACTTAGTTATTCCTTCTAAAGCATCATATATCGCGTCCTCATACATGCCGATCCTTGCTCCGACTATGGGCCTTGCAATGATAGTACCTGTTGAATCAACAAGGAACGAAGTCGGCCATCCCTGGCTCATATCGAATATCTCCGCCCATCCATCGAAGGGAAGAATGTTGGTATAGGTGCAACCAGCTTCAGCAAGTCGTCCCTTGCCTTCCTCTATCGTTTCATCGTCATTTCCATCGCCCAGGAATCCAACAATTGCACAGTTGTCTTTAGTGATTCTGCCATTTATCTCCTCGAGCTCCGGAAGCTCTGAGATACACCAGCCACACCAGGTAGCCCAGACATTTATCATAGTGATATCGTGCTCAGCAAACAGATCCTCACTCTTAATGGGATTTCCGTCAATATCCGTGGTTTCAAAGGAAATCTTTTTCCCGATAATTCCCTGGAACATTCCTTCGGGCTTATAATAATCTGCATTTTCAATTATCGAATCAGCATAAGAAAGGAGCACATCATACTCTTCTTTAAATTCCGGCTCGAGATTTTTGTAATTCTCGTCTTCAGCCAATATCGATCTAAAGAAGGTGCAATCATCAACTGTAACGATCTTGTCAAGGTCACTCTCCTTTGCACTCTTATCATCAGCACCATAGCCTTCAAGCATCGTATTAACAATTTTAATAAGATCAGAAGCGTCCCTGTTTTTATCTATTGCGACAATTTCGAAGATCGGCAGCTGGCAGCCATAGTATTTGTCCATCTCTTCCTCGGTGCGGTCTTCTTTTGCCTGAAGAGCCTCAACATCCTCCTGCGTCATTCCGCGATAGGTAGCCTCTACCAGGTATACTCCGTCACCGGAAGTAAGATCCGTTGCAGTAAAATCGACAATGCCCTTTGACTCAGTATACTCAGGTGGAAGATAAAGCGTAACGCCCTCGTCCTTAAATTCATTAGGCGTAACATTATCCATGTCAACTTCTCTTCTTGAAACCTCAGGCGCCTTGGCATTTACCGCAGAAGCCTTCATGCCACTGCCGCAAAGTCCTGCCACCATACTCATAGCAACTGTTTGTACACATAAAAATCTGATAACCTTATTATTCATAAGCATAATCTCCCATTGTTAGAAAAACACTCTACATGGGTATTATAAAAAACAACCATAAAGCTGCTATGACGTTTGTCTTAAAGTTTTATTATTTATGACGCATAGCGTAATCCATGCGAATTTCATCATCCCAGCCGCATAAATCAAGCTCTTCTTCCAGATCCATGTCACTATCCGCCACCATCACAGAGCAAACCGCCTTGGACACACCGGCGTAGAGCTTCTCGGTACCCATCGCATCATGCATATAGTTGACAGCCCTTTCCTTTTTAATACCAAACCTCTGAGCCTCAGCGTAGGAATCGATATTCGCACCTATGAAAATAAACTGCCATCCATACTTCTTCTGCTCATGCTGGATCATCCTCTTAATCTGACCGTAGGAATATCTGCAGCTGGCATTCTCCATTCCATCAGTAGTTATTACGAAAATAGTCTTCTCAGGCTTCTCGCCCTTAGGTGCGTGTCTGTGAACATTAACCGTGTGCTTGATCGCTCCGCCAACTGCATCAAGAAGCGCTGTGCAGCCTCTGACGTAGTACTCCTTAGGAGTAATATCCTTAACCTCTCTGATATCGACTCTGTTATGTAAGACCTCTGTCGCATCATCAAAAAGGATTGTTGAAACATATGCCTTTTCCCCAGTCTCACGCTGCTTTTTTATCATGGAATTGAAACCACCAATTGTATCCAGCTCAAGTCCGCCCATTGATCCGCTTCTGTCCAGAATATAAACAATCTCTGTATAACCTTTACTCATATCTATACCTCCATAGTCTCAAACACTTATTGTTCAATACTCCTCTGCAGCGGAGCTCTATCTGATAGTGTCATGTTACTACTAAGGCAAATAAAAATGGTCAACCCGCAGGCGACCATCCTTATCATCCCTTCGACAGCGGATCAAGTCCGAATTCAAAGAGAGTTACATCAATATTCAAAACGTTGTATTCCTTATGAACTATATAATATTTTACTATTACATCCGTTTGGGAGATCGGCGATAGGGCATATCCCGCAAGTCCCAGGAAATCCACCGCCTCATCAAGGTTCAGCCTTAGTCCCACAGCCAGCGCCAGCACCTTCTCCTTTGAAGGATTAACCTGCCCCTTAAGGAGCTTGGAAAAGTACTGCTTGGAAATGTTCGCAGCCGCATAAACCTCTGAGTTCTTAAGGCCCTTCTTATTTATAAGCTGCTGCAGGTGCTTGGCAAAGGAATCCGTGTACATTTCCTTAAGTTCTTCGTCAAGGCTCTTCTCCTTAGAAGCGCCAAACATCATGTCAGCTTCGTAATAAGCGGATTCTTCTGATTCCTCTTCCCCGTACAGGGCCTCCAGATCAGAATCCTCATCAGCTACATAGAGATTAACAGCCGCAGCCTTCATGCACATCATACGGTTTACCGGCATACTCTCGTAGTAATTCTCTGCCTCAAGAGCACCGCCCACATACTCATCATCGATGAAGCTCTTAACATCATCAAAGATTCTGCCGGATATATGATAGGCATCATCTCCGAAAACAACCAGAGTGATCTCCATCTCATGGTCTGTAAGGAACTTTGTGAATGAATCAATCGCTATCTGAAGACCAAGCTCCTTGGGGAACCCATAGGTCCCGGTTGCAAGGAGCGGAAAAGCTATAGACTCGCAGCCATTATCTGCAGCAAGAGAAAGGGACTTATCGTAGCATTTCCTAAGTAGCTCTGCTTCGCCCTTATCTCCGCCTTCCCATAAGGGGCCGCTTGAGTGGATGATGAATCTGGCATCGAGATTAAACGCAGGAGTTATTCCTACCTCTCCTGGTGCAAGATATCCTATTTGTTTTCTGGCTTCAAGCAGCTTGTCTTCACCTGCAGCTTTATATATTGCAGTATCAACGCCACCACCTATTGCCACATCAGGATTGGCTGTGTCTACGATAGCGTCTGCTTTTACTTTTGTTATGTCATTTCTGATAATTGAAAATGGCATTATAGTCTCCCCTCGATATCTCTGATACCCCGGCCCATCTCTTCATCGTTATGGTCCATGATATGATCATAGAACTCACTAAAAGGCATAACCCTTACATCGTTTACTTCATAACGGTCAAAATCAAATCCGCCTTCAGGAACCTCGACACGAAGCATGAAAACCGAGGCCAGTAATCCTGTCCCGTCATCCCAGTCCTTAATATACTCAAAGGCCAGTTCCATATCATCAGGCGATACCTTGATTCCAAGCTCTTCCGACAATTCTCTGACTGCTGCCTCTTTTGGAGATTCTCCTGCTCTTACTCCGCCGCCTGTCATATCCCATTTGCCGGCGTAATACTTTGCAAGTAGTGATCTCTGCTGAACAACATATCTGCCCTCGCCCTTTCCGGGAGCAGGACTGTCACTGATCTTCATAATAATAAGAACGTGCTTTATATAGTCCCCGGGCTGTTTCTTCTCGTGCTTTTCTATTATCTTCCCGGTGGACTTACCTTCTCTTGTAAAAATCTCAATATATTCCATTTTTCCTTGCTATGGCATTAACCCACATCTCATCTGCTCTTCCGGGTCTGTTGTCATTTCCGGACTCATTGAACAGAATCTCAAATCCTGCATCTTCAAATAACGGAACTATGCTCTTCTCATTAAAATCGCTAAAGGTACGGCTGCCACGCATCTTCGTACCATCGCCATATTTAAAAGAAGCGTAGATAACACCGCCACTTTTTAGCGAAGCGTTCAGCTTCCTCATGGTCTCCGGCAGCTGATCCACAGGAACGTGAAGAAGTGAAGCGCAGGCCCAGACTCCGTCGAACTCATTATTAAAATTGATATCCTCGAACCTCATATCCAGAACTTCCCGCCCCAGATATTCAGAAGCTCTCTTCCTCATCTCTTTGGAAGCATCAAAAGCTGTCACAGAAAAGCCTGCATCCATGAACGCCTTAGAATCTCGTCCGCTACCACAGCCCGCATCCAAAACATGACCATGTTCCGGAAGAAGCGCAACGAACCTGTCTCTCTCATAGGACATGTCAGCATTGACACTTCCCGCAAAGAAGGAGTCAGCATTCTCGTCATAATACTCTACATTCTTATCAACCATCGCTTCTGCAAGCTTGGGAAGAAGATCTAAATCCGCAGGAAGCCAGTCCACACTTCTAAGGTCACTTACCTCAAGCCACTTCGCAGCTTCGTGCTCTAGGAGCTGCAGCTTACCTTCAGCAACAGTCGCCCAGTAGCAGTTCATATGAAGATGAAAAGTCTCGTAGTCATAATCTATTATGTCTATCAGATCATGTACCTCGATCTCAGCACCAAGCTCTTCTTTAATCTCACGAACCAGCGCCTCTTCAGGAGTCTCACCTTCTTCAATTTTCCCTCCGGGGAATTCCCAGCCATCCTTATAATCCCCATATCCGCGCTGAGTTGCGAATATCTTTGTTTTTCTCTTGTAATCATCGCAGATAATTGCTGCGACAACGTTTACTGTTTTCATGCCTTAATCTCTCGCTGTTTTTATTTTTTTAATAATGCTTCCTGCCAATCGCTCTCCTTGAAACCTGTCAGCACCTTCTTGTCAGTTACAAGTAAAGGTCTCTTCACAACCATTCCATCGGATGCAAGGAGCTTAAACTGCTCATCTTCACTCATTCCAGGCAAACGCTTGGACAACTCCATATCCTTATAAATCTTCCCGCTGGTATTAAAAAACTTCTTCAGCGGAAGGCCGCTAGCTTTATGATATTTTCTCAAAGAATCCTCGTCGGGGTTGTTCTCTTTGATGTCGATCAGCTCGTACTTAACATTGTTATCATCAAGCCATTTCAGGGCTTTCTTACATGTGGAGCATTTTGAATAGCAATATACTTTGTTCATGTGCACCTCCTACCTGTCTGTAAACATTCTAGAATTGGTTTTCATAAAAACATTTCTCTTCTATTTTATCATTACAATAGAAATATGGATTATTTTAAAAAAAGCTTTTCCTTCAGAAGGTTCAATATCAAAACAGCAGACCACAACCTTGATAATCTGCTGTCTCAAACATAATTTTTTTCATATTATATTCTGTTTTACAATTTGTCATGCTTTCTCTAAGTCGTTACATTCAGAATGCTAACAAAGCATAGATATATCCCTCTGCTATTTCTTTTATATCTTGAAAATCCTGATACTTCTTATGTTTTATAACCATTTGAAAACATTGACAGCTGTATAGATCTCAGAATTTTTACGTCCCTTCTTACTTATTTTCTTCTGTAAAATGCTTATCAAATAAATCCGAGTACAGCCCCTTTAGCTCATCATCAATAAACTATGACATCCCAGCTATATTCATTCTACAGACCTTTACTCATATTGTCATAATCGACAAGATCTCATTTATATATTTTTATTTGAACGTTAGATTTTGTACTAAAAATACATACCGACTTATTTATTGTCTTTTAAGAATTAAGCATTTTGAATATTGATATAATTAATTTGCAAACCGATTTATTTAAATTATGAGAATGCAGATCTACTTGAGGTGTTAGATAATTTAGATAAACTTCTGGAAGAATAGGATATATTGAATACAATTCAATACATATAATTGAAAGTAAGCATTTACCGTCATAATGAGAGCGGTGTAAAGATTTTTGCGAATAATTGGAGGAATGTTCCATGAGTATTAAAAAGAAATATAGATGCGCATTATCGTTGATAGCAGCCCTGATGCTGACAACCCTCTCGGTGACGGGATACGGCGCAAATGTGAACGCTAATTTAAACAAGACCGAGGAGCCAAGTGAGGCCTCGGAGAGCGGTTCAGACGACGAAACAGAAGACAGATCTGAAAATGAGGCATCGGATACCGCGATCACCGCGGATATGGAAGAACATACCGTGCATCTTAACAGCAAGGCAACAAGAGGTGCGGGATATATTTCGGTAAATGAGACTTTTACGGATCAAAAGGGAAATCAGTATAATCTTTTCATGAACGGGCTGAAGGATGAGAACAAGGATGCCATGATTGAAGCCCTGTCCTTGTATTACGATGCGGATAGTGAAGATGGACTTACGATCTATGATGATGCTTTTGCCGATGCGGAAAAGTATGATGATTATGCCGATTCGGATACTCTTATTTCCCATGCTGAAATGGATCCGGAGCTGGATAATGATTCCTTGCAATGCTGGGCGGGTGCTCTTGCCGATGCGCTCTGGGTAAACGGATGGGCAGAAAAACTGCAGAATCCGATCACAGGGAATACCTTTTCTTCCGAGGACGATGTTTTCAGGTACTACAACCGGAAGATCACAAACGACGGAGCCGATACGGATGCTGCAGTTGATTTTTTCTTTATGGGTGAGTTTTATATGGCACCGTATGAAAGCATGCACAGTGCCATGCTTATTGACCAGTTACGTTCGGAGGATGGACTGATGAAATCTTTCTTCAGTTCGAATCTGGTTACGGGATATGACCTGACCAAGGAACCCAATAATATCGAAGTCTTGAAGCACTGTGGTGATCAAGACAGTGACGCAGTGTGTTTTATAGGGAGCGTAGGTAAGATTGAATCGGAAGGGGAACTGCTTGAGGCCGATCACGCTGTTTCTGTAGTCGGAGTCATTACGGATCCGAATGCAGTGGGTACAGAAGAAAGCATGAAAGCGATCGTGATCGTGGATCCGGATAATGATGCCCATCCCTCAGAGGCTGACGGTGTAGGTGAGAACCCGACGATAGAACAGAAGGATGCTGCAAAGGAAGCACGGCCGAATTCGGTTACGGTTTATAACTTGCAACGCAGTAAAGATGTAAACGATGCTCCTTATTGGCTGATGAATGGCTATGCAGATGAAGGATATGATACGGTAATGGTCCTTTATGAAGTGGAGGAACTTCCGCATTACAGCGAGGATATCATTGCGGCAAATACGGAAACGGAAGGTACAAAAACCGCATATGACAGCGTGGATCTGTCGCTGGACCTTCTATTCACAACGAGTGAGCCGGAGCCGATCGCAGATCTTTACGGAGAAACGCTGAATACCGCACCGGTCACTGAATTTTCATCCGGCGATCCGGTCAATCTGAATTTCCTGATAGCCAACAGGGGTGGCGTAATATTGGATGAGGATTACCTGAAGGGTAAGGATCTTATCGTGGACTGGAAAGTTGTACGTGACGACGATGGTTCGGTCGTTGCAAAGGATCGGTTTGTCGCAAACGATCCCATTTATTATTGTACTGCGAGCGACACCTATATGATCAATCTCAATCAGGACGGAGATAAAGTCGTGTCATGGGATCCCGGCGATTATACAGTCACTTTGGATATGAATACCGACAGATCCGTACCGGAAGCCTATTACCTGAACAACGTGCCCAAAGAGTATCATTTTACAATAAAATGAACCTGTATTTTTCCTAAAAAGTTTTTTCTGTGATTTACGAGGAATCACTTAAATTCTGCGTCGGTTATCTTAATTACATGCAGCAGATTGATGATCTGGATCCTGATACAGTTCCGGCAGGCTCTGTGCTTTTTGATGATTTTGACTCTGTGGAGAAAACACTGCTGACAAAGGGTATGAAAGCAGATTGCGAAGTTTACAGGATAGTCGATCAGAACACTTTCGTTGCTTCAACGGTCAAAACCGAAGATATGAGAGACGGAGGAACTTCATACACCAGAAAGGACGGAATTGAATCTGTCGTGAAGGAGTTTACTAAGAAGAGGTAAAACGGAGGAATTTAGTATATGATTTTTCATCAGTCTATGGTTAAAATTATTGCCGGGATACTGGCAATTATAGGTCTGTGCGTTGGTGTGAACGTCACCTTTTTTCAGACCCGGGGTTTTGCGGAAACAACAGCCGTGATTACAGACCTTACAGAGGAAGGAAGCGGCGATGATACAACCTATCGGCCCACTGTGGAGTATGAGGTTGACGGCGAAACTTATAACGTTAAGCTTGATAATTCCGTTAAAGCCGATAGTGTAGGTAATACGATCACTGTTTTATACGATCCGTCAAACCCGGAGCTTGCCTATGTCAAAAACGGGATGGGCATTTATCTGCTGATCGTTTGCCCGCTTATTCTGGCATTTGTTTTAATCTCTATTTTCAAGGGAAGAGGAGAAAGGCAGGAAAACAAGGAACGTCAGGAATTAAGTGGATATACAGGTTATGCTCCGCATGTTGTGGGAGGGGAAAGAGAACTCTATTTCCTTACTGACCTTGGCACCCCCAAGGCGGGTCATCGAATTGAAGATGAAAACAGAAGAGTGCTTTATGAGGCAAAAATGACAAATTTCGGTGTGGCTGTTGACTATAAATTTGATTTCATAGACCATGAACATGGAAAGACTGTTCCACATCTCGTAGGACAGGTGCTTGAGAGCACCTGGGGTACTCTTCTTGCCGATGTTCATGATACATTTGAATTTGACGGCGTGGATATATGGAAGCATTTGAAGCAAAACGGCATAAGTGTCGAGTCATCTGTCACAGCGGGTGAGGGTGCGCTTGTAGGAATGGAATATCGCATTTTGCGGGACGGAGAAGAAATTGCACACGCTGTGCAGACAAGTCAGTTCCCGCATGAGGAAGATACAGACGCACATAAAGTGGAAGGCAAGATACCTATTCCGGGCTTTTATCGTATTTGGACGACAGAGGTATATCTTGATCTGCTGTTTGTTACGCTTATGGCCTTCGCCAGAAGCGGAGCCGGTGATGACAAGGGCGGCACCTACGGAGCTATACTTGGAACACTTGATAAAATAAAAAATAATGAAGGAAATATATGATAAGAGGAGAATATGGTTAAGATGAGCAAATTTGTTAATTTTATGAGGGATTATGTCTTTGCAAGGTCTGTTATTCCCATCGGAATAATAGTGATCGCGATCGGTATCTATGCAAGTACTATTTATGGTGACAGGAAGGACTATCCAAGGTGTGAGGCAACAGTTACAGATTCCGAACTTTTAAGTGGAAGTTATGATTCAGAGGATAATAATGATAGCAGAGTATATAGGAATTATATCAAATACACCGTTGACGGACAGGAATATGAAGGGTCAATTGACAGCGGAGATAATATGAAGATAGGTTCCACGGTTACGGTTGACTATAATCCCGATGATCCGACGGATGTGGGGGCATGGACCGGTCTGTGGCTTCCCATACTGCTGATATCACTTGGCGCGGCGGCAATTATAGCCGGATGTGTCAGTATCGTTATTGTCCATAAACGTGTCAAAGGGGACGGTTCCAATGTCATTTAGATAAGGTCCCCTAAGTTTTTAATTTATTTCAGAGCAAACCGTAAAAAATCATTTTACACATATCTACGAGAAGGCATGGGTTCCGGGCAGAAATGAGTTTAGAGAATTATTTACACCAAATGACAATCCTCAATATTAGTGAACATAAAAAAGCTTGTAGACTGTTTAGTAATCTACAAGCTTTTTCTTTACTATTCCTTTAATGGTTCTCGTGTCAAATTTCTTCTTTTTCCTTGCAATGCAGCCTGTAAGCATCAAAGAAGTGAGCTGCTGTGCAAAGAAACCATACACCAGACATAAGAGCTTTTCCTCCAACGAGGCACATAATTCCGCTCACTGCAAAAACTATTCCCAATACTACTCTTGATCTTGATGTCATTTTCATCCTTATCTCCTTAGATAGTAAATCCTTTTATCTCAGAATCATCTGAAAAGGGCTTAAAGCCAACGGGTTCACTAGTTTCATAATAATCATTTGCCGAGTAACTGTTTGTATTTCTATTGTAAGTAGTGGTCTTTTCGCTCTCAGGTGCTTCATCCATTACTATAGCAAGGATGATATACGGAAGGATTCCGATACCGGTTGTAAATAAGAGGATCATATAGATGACTCTTATGATTGTAGGATCAATCCCAAAATACTCACCAAGGCCTCCGCATACACCACAAACCATCTGATCGTTCTGCCTCCAACGCAGGCCACATAACCATACAGCTTCGTCAAAAACTCCGAAAGCATCTCCTCTCATCCGTAGCTAAAGCTCTCAAAATGCGGTGCGTCGCAATCATCCCCCATGCACACGCTGTCACGAGTCGCACTGATTGTGTTCATTTCCGAATCTCCTCCATACAAAGATTTCGTATAGCATCGTTTATATTAACATCGCCATTAGTAAAACAGCCTCTCTTATCCCCAACTGCCTCAAGCGCCTTTTGGTACTCGCCATTATGGATGTAATATAACGCTTCACGCAGCTCGCCATGATAACCTTCAGCAAACTTTTCTGTAAAAGCAGTGCCGGGCACATTCTTTATATCATCACAAAACTGATCTATATATTTTGTAAGAGCTTCTTTTAGCTCATCTTCTGACCAATTTTCAAGGACAGTACTATCCTCCCGAATCCGTGTTCCATAAACCGCAAATGCACCAATCGCCCTAAGAGACAGCGGTTCATCTTTATTGCTCTCCATGCCTATCAAATCCCAGAAAAGTTCATCAAGCCAAAATGATTTTAAAGACTTGCTCATGAGTTTTGGAATCAAGCTCACCATCAGGGATAGATATAACTATCTTTTCCTGTGCCTTTGCAGCATCCTCTGAAAACATCTTTATTGCGTCATCAAGATTTTGATAATTCTTAATTTTCTTTGTCTCCGGAAGTTGCATTATATACTTATGCAGTTTTTTCCCGTGGGTAGATGTAATATTACTCTTATCCTTGAGGAATTGAATAAGCTTATAGAAAATATGCTGTGTCCCTTCAAATCTTCTTTCCCAGAACTTTGTATTAGCAACTACAACCAGCTTACCTCTTGCTCGCGTTACAGCAACGTTCACCAACCTAGTAACTGAGTCCATATCTTTGCTCATCAAATAGCCAGCCTTGGTTGATGGATAACTTTCCACTGCATCAAAAATAATGACGTCTCTTTCTGATCCTTGGAACTGGTGAACTGTTGAACATGCAATATCCGTGATATCCGATTCTCTATGATCCTGCGCAATTGGCTGCAGCTGCCTAAAATCTCCTACCAAGACAAGCTTTTCTTTTGCGCTCATGGCAGCACAAACTATCTGAGGAACATATAATTATTGCATACCAATTATAGCTTAAGTATTCCATTCATGCACTCATCCAGATGTTCCTCCTTCACAAACCTTTCACACTTTCACTCATGTTTTTTAGCTTCGCTTTAGGATAATACTCTAAACTTAGACCTATCAAGAGCAGCAAACCTCTTGAGACCCCCTCATAGAAACTTTTCTTCATAACACAAGCTGCCAGATTAATAATAACCTGGCAGCGCCCCTCTAAAATTCAGCTGCAGAAATGCAGCTTTTATATATTTAAAACTTCAGGCCCTATTAAAGTGCCGGTAACATAAATAAAAATATTAGCAATTAACTATTATCCAAATCATACATAATCAAAAATGCTTTGGATTGCATCAGTAATATCAATAATCGCCGGTATATGTATTCTATCCAGTTTAGAATACCCTCTTTTATTCATATCAAGTAATGCCATTTTTTCACATTGCACATAGCCAGTAACTTCTTCTGTTTCAATCTTTATATGTAATGCTCCGGATTCCCCATTTTTATATACAGGACAACCAATAATCTCCCCTGTTTGATTGAAGAAATCCTTACTTACGACCAATACCGGCATTTTTATTCTTTCAATTTTAAGAATATCTCCCTGATTTATTTCTCCTTTCATTACCAAATCTCTCTTCCTACCGGTTCACCCCAGTCAAATTCTCCATCTAGATCTAGCTTTCCACCATATTCAGCAGCACGCTCTTCCAATGATTTATGTCTAAAAGGTTTAGTAAGCATTATGACGCCATTCGAAACTTTAACATCCAGCATATCATCAACAGTCACATCTGCTTCCTGAAGTACTTCTTTTGGAAGTCTTATGCCTTGGCTATTACCCCAAGTTTTTACCTGAGTCTGCATAATATATACCTCCTTTATGTATATACATTGTATATCCGATATATGATTATATCAAGTATGTATTCACACGCTCATCCATATCGTTGTTTTCAGTCCACAGCTCATAACTATCTGAATAACATCATCAATTCCTTCCGGTGGATACTTATGCTTATTTATGAGCTTCTTGATCATCATACAAAGCAAGCTCACCCGCAGTTATTCCTAATTGCTGTCTTTCTTACGCAGCCTACATTTGCCTTGCCAAATTCAGTATTTCAGCAATAACCTTCTCATTTGTGAGCATTCCATTAAATATTCTTTCGTGGAATATTTAAAAAATCGTTATAGTTATATACCTTGCAATTCACAAACCTTTCACATTCTACCCTATATCTTTTAGCTTCGCTTTAGGATAATACTCTAAACTTAGACCTATCAAGAGAAGCAAACCTCTTGAGAACCCCTCATAGAAACTTTTCTTCATAACACAAGCTGCCAGATTAATAATAACCTGGCAGCGCCCCTCTAAAATTCAGCTGCAGAAATGCAGCTTTTATATATTTAAAACTTCAAACTGTCTCCAAGTACCGGTACCTTGCTGGCAAAGAATGAAAATTCACCGCTATCAAGGAGATTTCCATTATCATCTGTAACTCTGATATCGAATACCAGGATATGCTTTCCTGTCTTGAGTTTCATACATTCACAATATATGTACTCAGTATTAACTGCTGGCAATAAGAAATTCAGATTAGCCGAAACCGTTGTAACATAGTAACCGCTCATACTTCCTGTAGCACCTGCCATAACATCAACAAAGGAAAGCAGTGCTCCTCCATGAATACTTCCATATGTATTGTGAAGTCTTTCATCACACTTGATCCTTGATTTACTATACGTCGGACTAAGTTCCATCACCTCGAATCCAATAAACTTGTTATACTCATTCGCATAAAGTTCAGCGAGCATCTTCTCTCTGATTGCATTTTCTTTTTCTGTTCTTGCTTTTCTCATGTAACTGTATCCTCTAATTTATTTTTATGTAAAACAACAGGGAAGCAGTAGCTCCCCATTGCCAATTATATCACTATTTTATTTTGAAATGACAGACGATAACCTTACAAAAATCTATGCGAACCTACTAATATATCCTCAGTTAATTCATATTCCTTCTCCATTTTTCATACTAAATATTTTTTCTGGCACCACCAATCTCCATATCCCGTTATATGTTCCTGCCTTTGAAGAAGTAGTAAAATATCTTTTGCTCTTCCCTATCTTACTTTTACAAGTTGCAAAAAAGGCGTCTGATAAACCATGCTTGTCATCTGCCTGCTCTAGAAGAAGACCTACCTTTTGATAAAGGAACTGGTTGTTATATTGCTCCAAATATTGAAGTAATTTCTTTTCCTGAAGCCTACCAATCGAATCAATATTAGCTATAACTTCTTCAACACCTGCTATTTTGTCCATTTCCTTTATACAATCCAGAACCGTACGTTCTCTATCGGTAACAACGATACCTCCAGAAAACTCTTCTTTTCGTATTCCTTGTGATATCCCAGGCTTAATATGATGATAACTATATCCTTCAAATTCAAAGTCATTAAACACCCTGGGTGATGAAACATAGACATCATTAAATACCTGATCTGTAATTCCATAGTATTCCATAGCAGAATGATGTGAGATATATGCACCTTCATTAATTGCACTACCTATCTGAAAACGATTAGCAATAGCCATCCCATTCTCACCATTCGCACATGTATAAAGATCATTTCTGATTTTCTTAACCATCCCAGCTTTTAACAATCTTTGTACCGCAGAACGTGCGCTATATATATTACAAAAATGCTCGTTTACATCAGCTATCCTAAATACGGGTTTATTTAATAATTTGAAATACAGATTCATGTTTATAATCCTCGCATTATAACCTGTTTACAACTTATTTTGTTACAATTATAAACCCATCTGAAATTCATATCAAGTTTATATATATCGCAATATAACTCATTTATAAATTATTATGTAGCGTTTATAAACCGTTTAGTTTGTCAAAAGTACATAAGGAATTCAAAAGAATCGAGAGAAATTTAATCATTATCTGCCAGTTTCTGATATTGTTATATTTTTCCTTAAAAGTGCTTCTTGCAATTGCCGCTGCTCTTCTGTACTCAAATCTTTAAGTTTACTAACAATATTTTTGATAAATAAATCATCATACCCCACACTTGTAACAGCATCTAAAATGCTTGTAATAGCAACAACTGTACTATGTGGATGTTTAGCCGCTAATTGTTTCTCGTCAAAAGAGCACCAAAACACCCCATCGATATTCTTAGGCAACATTCCTTTGCATATTACTTCTACAGCCTCCTCAAAAACACAATCAAGTTCTGTCAGCAAGTATAAAAGGCCCATCTTTTCTTTTTCATACATTGGAATAGGTTTGTTCTTCTTCCTATTATCTATAAAAAGCCTTAGCCATTGGTTCCACCAATTAGTCTTGTCGTTCTCGTCCATGTCCGCTAATCGATTCCTTATTGCACTGATAAACAATCTGATATCATCCTCAGTAGCATAATTATAAAGTGCAGGAATAAACTCCAATGTTGGTTTTTCAATAGCATAAATCATAAGAATTAATAGCAGATTAATAAAACCATGCTTTGTTTCACCCTTAAGTAATTCCAAATGTTTCAAAGCCTCTAAATAGATAGGAGTGATAATATCTATAGTATCTTTGTTAATTCTTCTGGAAAAATATGTCATGCCCTCCCACGCACTTAAAAAATATCTTTTATTTTTACCATTCAAATACACTTCTAAATTATCAACTGTCCACTTCTTATCTCTATAATAAAAGAAGTTGAAATGACCTGCTAAAATACACACTGAAACATCTTTTTCCCAAGACCGTATTCTTAATGCTTGTTCAAAGCATCTCTTATATTTTGACGGAAAACACAACTCTTTATAGCAATAGAGCATATTTATCAATGATAGAAGAATCAGTCCACTTGTTGTGTTAAGTGTTGCATCAATTTTTCTTTCAAACTTTATCTGTTTATGACTGCGATTATTCCAAATAATCTCAGCTACTGAATATAGTCTTTTCTCATATTTATCAAAGCAATTCTTTATATCTTCGAGCTTAGTCACTTCATACAAAAAGCTCGACAAATGCTTATCATAATTACAATTAGCGATATATAAAGACAAGTATTCTAGAAGTTCGACAGTCTGATTCAACTCAAAGTGAGCATCTTCTATTCCCCTGAAAACATACTGCCAAAGTAGTTCGTCTTTCGTTTTTTGAATAATCAGTTCCCCAACGATTCCTTTGGTCCAATTGTAATCTTTAGAAATACAAGAAGACAACATCTTCAACAGTCCATATCTATTGGGTCCTTCGAAAGGATCAGGCTTAAAATTTTTAATATACTTTACAGCCTCTGCATACGATTGCTGTTTTAACTCGGCCTCTGAAATAGGACTTATATCTTGAATCCAAGTAACCGTTGTGGGTTCCATAATATATTCTGGATGTTTATGGGGTTTGAAGCCATACTCAGTGCTATAACTACTTATTATTCCATTTAATCTAGAATTCTTATCATATTCTCTTTGGATCCATTCACACCAATCATATACTTTTCGTTTTCCGAGCAGATCATCATCATCTTGATCCAAACTTTCTATTGCATCAATCACACTATCTTTCTCTCTCTCATTCAGCTTTGAAAAAATCTCTGCTATAAGTAAAAATACCTGTTCTTTTACAAAGAACTCGCCAATTAATTCACGTTCCAAAAGAATATTTAATACTTCTCCTGGTTCAAAAACTTTAGTAGTTCTAACGGCTTTTAATGAAAGTTTTTTCAAAAGTGTAGATTCTGAATCAAGATGTTGCAAAAGAATAGTTCTCAATATTAAATTCCTACCCTGAATACTATTTATAGCCTCCAAATAGATCTCAGCCAATATATCAAGCTCCTCATCATTAAATCTTTCTTCCTCACGTTCTTCAATGACCAGCATCGATAATTCCCATGGTTCTTTACCCCTTGAAACCGAATTTAAGCTTGCATATTTATAGCACATTTCTTCAATCGTCATCTGTACAAATGATATCAACCCCAAAGCATCATCCTTACAGAGTGCTTTTCCAATCAATTTCCACGTATCATTTATTTCATAATAGCCCCCCAAAAATCTATGCTCAAATTCATATGACTTCTCCAATCCCCAACCATTCTGAAGAACATATCTACAATCAAATAATTTTTTAAATAAAATAAACGCCAAATGGTTTTCTTTTCTCTTAAATAGCATTTTAACCAACCTAGTAATAGTCCAACTATTTGTCAAGAACTCATTCAGCAAAACAATATATCTTGCAAGTATACGTCCACTTATTTCAGAATTATTTATAAGTTTTTGTACTAGTATTTCTGCAAACTTTTGATTAACAATATTATTGTGTCTTAGCATAAGTCCAAGTATTGCATCATCTTCTTTCCCGACAAAATTACTACACAACCAATCAGCCCATAAAAAATCATGTTCAGAAAAATCTATCTTTTTTGAAAAACTTTTATCAAACACTTGTCTCCTATCTAAATATTCAATCCACCCCTTTCCATGGATAATCTTCGCCATAATTCGTGCTCTTTGGATATCCTCGATGCAATAATCAACTTCTGCCCCTATAGTTAAGTCTTTAGGAGGAGCATCTTTTATCTCAAGAAAAAACTTCTCCCAATCCAGTAGCCCTCTTCTGACACAATTTCCAAACTTTTTTAAACTTTCTCTCATTCTGGAAAAATCCTTATTGGGGAACAATATTGGTTGAATGCCCAGTGCCGACCAATCTGATTTACCATCGTCAGTCAAAATATATTTTTTACCAATATTTTGTCTGGACATTGCCCTCGTTAGATATCTCATAATAGTGTCATTATAGCTATACCCAATAAATAAGACTGTGTATGTCTCAAATAATTTTATTAAAAATCTGGAAACATACCCTTCTGTAAGATAACCTTTTCCAAAATCCTCATCAGTAACAATCATGTATTTAGGATCTTTTACATTTCCATGAATATGAATTATACCTTTAATGTCATTCCCCAACGGTAATGCTGGAGCATTATAGATTGCACAAGCTTTTTTTCTAGCTATCAAAACTTGTTCGAACATCTCATCATAATTAGTTGTAACTATTTTTATGTCTTCTGAATTGGGAAACAAGTCAATAATTGCTTCATGCAATTTATTATGCTCTATACATGTTTTGGATAACATTTCAGCAGCCAGTTCATTAACCGGAACCCCATTTGCTTTCAGCTTCCCCAAAAAAACATCATATTGAATCTCCTCAGGAATAGCTATCCCCATTCCTTCTGCAATTTTCTCAGTCAGTTTTTCATAGTCTGGTAATGATGTTGGACTCCCCATAGATGCTCCTGCTCCTGCAAAAACAACTAATCCTTCACTCTTGATTGAATCCACTATTGAATTTGGATAATAAATATCATTAATATACAATTAATCACCCTCTCTAACTCTATCAGCTTTTTTCAGTAAGTTACCATTCTGTTTCTATATTAGCACTTCACAAAGCACTACCAACTCTATTAGTGCCACTTTATATATCCCATAAAAAGTACAGTAAAAAAGTGATGTCATAGCTACATCACTTTAAAACATCTCCATAATTCACTTCCTCTTTTATCACCAAATCTCTCTACCTACCGATTCATTCTAATCAAATTCTCCATCAAGATCTAGACTTCCACTATATTAAGCAGCACACTCTCCCAATGATTTATGTCCTCCTCTATATATTTAATCATGGTTCTTCTTGTGTGATACTTCTGTGATATTTCCAAGAGTATTATTAACTCAGAACATAAGACAAGGACAGCCACGGTAGCGATGCTTTACTAAGGCCTAGTCCAAAGTCGAAAGGATAAATTCCAGCAAAGGTAGCGATGCTTTACCTAAGCCAAGGAAAAACCTGCGGTTCATTGTTGAGGGGAAAGATATTCAGGGCGGCGATGCTTCACCCAAAGATATCAAATGATTTAATTTTCTATCGCTAAGGAGTTTCCTCCAGAGCGTAAGGATGACACTACGAGAAAAGCCGGACAAAATCCGGCTTTTTTCGTGTAACAATATTCTCTATTGAATGCATCGACATTCTATTTCATTTTATGCCTAAGTAAATCAAGGAGCGTATATTCTCCCCTCTGAATTTTAGATACTTCTAAATATTTCCTTATAGCATCAACCAAATTCTTGGAATCGCTGAAATAGTCATGAACAAAATCATATGATTTTACATTGCTCATTTTAAGATCCTGTTTGCAGAAATCACTTGGCTTTTTGCCTGATTTCTTAAATTGATTATACTTCCCTTCACTCAGAATAATCAGCATTTCAATCTCTTTGCGTTCCTACATCTGATGACTTCCTCATCAAGCATTTCCTCTCTTTCAAATATAAGCAAATGCTCGTCTACGAGAATATCAATGATCGCATTTTCCGCAGAACCCTCGCAGATACATGCTTTATACTTGCTAAGTTTTAATTCCATCCGCAGCCTCCTTTATACATACGCTGCGATGCTTTTCTTTAGTTGCATGTATGCTTCATATGCAGGAGTAGTACCATCAAGAAGTCCACTCTGATAGGCTTCACTTCGCTTAATATCATTTCTGCTAAGGACTTCTGTCAATCTCTTCAGTTCAATTCCATCACGATTTCTTGTTATATAGATACTGTCATTCCTGTCATACTCATCAAGCAATTCCGGATAATGTGTTGAAAACACTAATACTGCACCATTTTTATTAAGCTTATTGTCCATAAAAAATCTGATAAGTGTAGCAACTATTTCTTTATTAAAATGGTTCTCTACCTCATCAATGACCATATATCCGCCAAGACGTAACACTTCCATTGCCTTGCTAAATGTTATGATGCCTTTTATGGTTCCAGAAGAAAGATAGTTCTCAAGTTCGCGAGCATTATTTAGTACAATCTCATCCTGCCCCTTGAATACTAGATGAATAAGCTCCTTGCCATTTTGTCTCTCAAATGAAAGCTCTTTTACAGTCGGATCTAAAAAAGAGATTATCGACAGGGGAATCTCATCCGATATAGGCAACACATTTATATTCGTAAATGAAAGCATATCTTCAACAAGCATATGCTCTTTATTCTTCTTATTGTGCGCTATAACGATGCTTACGTCATCTGATAAAAACTCCTCATCCTGTTTACGAGTAGTCATAATCATTGAGTCGTCAAACTCCAACATAGTCTTTCTTGACTTTACATCATTTACCGACTTTCTCATTAGTACTTCATCAGTAATTATGTATCTGTCATCCTTAAAGCTAATCTTTGTTTTAAGCTTATACAAACTATCATTTGAAAAGAAGACTGTGCTTATCACAACTTCATCAGATTTGCCAAGAATATCCTTAACGTAAAGGTGATTTATGGGTTCATTATTTAATAATCCAAGCACTAGTAGCACTACTTTAAGAACCGATGTCTTTCCAGACGCATTGATTCCGATAATTGCCTCTGTGGGATTCAGGTAAATATTATTGAACAACTGAATCAGAGATCCCTTATCATCATCTGATACCCTCTGAGTTACTGTAAAACCTATATTCAATTCATTTTTAAATAGCGGAAGTCCCTCTGCATGTATTCCTATAATCTTCATATAATCACCCCAAATTATTATTCTCGGATTTAGCGTTTTTAATCTTCTAATAATTTGATTATATAGTCATTTTAGAGATTTATCAACGTGTTTTCCGTTTTCAATATTTTTGATTCGCACCTTAATGTTTTCACGTTCTTATTCTCTCGTTTTTTCGTTTTACAAATTACCCCACCATATCTTGCCATACAAGCGCTTCAACTCCTCACATTTTCAGAGTATTATCTATTTATAGTTGGGAGGAGAACTTATAATGTGGGATCAAATTTGGAATAAAATTTTCGATAATTCATGCGAGATTGTGCTGGTATTATTTCTGGCCTACCTTTTATGGCGCATGTCAGCAGACCTTATCGGCATGATCAATTATTATCGCGCAGATGTTTATACGGGCCGGGTGATCAAAAGTCTTGGAACCGTTAAGGAAGCGACCTACATCTCGGGACATTCCCCATGTTATCAGACGTTTGAAAAATACGAGGTAGAATACAATTACAATGGTCAAATGCTCCGCGGGATTGTTCTATCGAACAAGAAAGATCTTCAGGCCGGGCAATATCTTGACGTTCATGCACTTACCCGCAATGGTGTTCCTGAGATTCAGACAGATAAATGCGGCGCGAAGCTCAGATTCTTTGCAATAGTAATGCTTATCAGTGTTGCCGGAGCCACAGCTCTGGTTCTCTTTTTTGCATAAGAATTTGATTTGAGAAAAATCGAGTAGGAGAAAATGTCTCATTATAGAGACATTTTCGACCTCTCACACCACCGTGCGTACGGTTCCGTACACGGCGGTTCAATCAACTTAACAAGTGACACACCTCTCGGTGTAGTAATCTAACATTGAGATAAGTCCAAATTGCTTAAGCCTTTTCGGGCTTATTGCTCTCTGCACATCTGTCTTTGAGCATACGCTTGCAATCGCTTTTCCGTTATAGGCGGTTCTATATGCCGCCCATTTGGGTATTCCTAGCTTTACCAAGTTCTTCGCTCTGTTCTGTGGAGTTTTCCAGTGTTTCCAAATGCACATGCGAAGTCGATACCTGATATT
>NZ_AUJH01000012.1:0-217065 GCF_000424125.1 Butyrivibrio sp. FC2001 | reverse complement strand
TACAGAACTTGATAGAAATATCAGGTATCGACTTCGCATGTGCATTTGGAAACACTGGAAAACTCCACAGAACAGAGCGAAGAACTTGGTAAAGCTAGGAATACCCAAATGGGCGGCATATAGAACCGCCTATAACGGAAAAGCGATTGCAAGCGTATGCTCAAAGACAGATGTGCAGAGAGCAATAAGCCCGAAAAGGCTTAAGCAATTTGGACTTATCTCAATGTTAGATTACTACACCGAGAGGTGTGTCACTTGTTAAGTTGATTGAACCGCCGTGTACGGAACCGTACGCACGGTGGTGTGAGAGGTCGAAAATGTCTCTATAATGAGACATTTTCTCCTACTCGATTCCAAATAGGGCTTTAAAAAATTTTTTTATCTTTTTTGAAAAAATCGTGAAGACATTTTTATGATACACTCGTTATATGTAATGAGAGATGAAAAAAGCACGAAGGGAGGTGGAAAAAATAGAGGCGAATGAAAACTTAATACGCTGGATGGGTGAGTACAAGAACCTGATTTTTTCCATCTGTCTGAGAATGACCGGTGACTATTTTACCGCGGAGGACATTGCTCAGGAAACCTTCCTCTCAGCATATATGCACATGGACAAGTTTGATGGGAATAATGAAAAGGCCTGGCTTTGCAGGATCGCAGCCAATAAGTGCACTGATTACCTAAGGAGCGCAGCTGCAAAATCGGTACCGACGGCAGAGGACGAGATGCCGACTGCAGCACAAAGCGCCTACGTGGCTGCCAGCGAAGCGGCTAATAATCCGGCAGATATTTATGAAACAGAAGATGTAATGAATACTTTTACCCGGTGTTGCGAAGAGCTTCCGGAAGCCTATAGTGACATAGCGCTGCAACACTTTATCAGAGGACGGACAGCAAAGGAGATCGCCGAAGAAAAGGGCGACAATCTTAAAACTATACAGACAAGGATCTTCAGGGCAAAAGAAATGCTGAAGAAAACTTGTAGAAAGGAGTGGCTGGAAGCATGAATGAAGAATTCGAATATTTAAGCGATGAAGAATTACAAAAGCTAATAGATGAAACTGAAAGCGCAGGACTGCTCCAGGCGCCTCCGGATTTTGAAGCATCTGTAATGAAAAGAATTAACCAGGATGAATCAAAAACCAGTGAAGAAAGTAACAACACAATTTCATTTGAGGAAAAGAAAAAGCAATATGCAAGATTCAGGTTTCAGGTTTGTATGGCGATGGCCGCTGCGATTCTGTTTTTACTGGTGGCACCGTTCTTAGCTGCCAATGAAAACTTCGTTGCAATAAAGGAAGCGGCAGCAACAACCCAGCTTGAAAAGAAAAATGACAATACAAAATACATATCTAATATTTTTGGAAGCCACGTTATAAGCGACACTATTTCCAATACAGGTTTTAATATGGAGGACTAAAAAATGAGACCACAGCAGAAAAGAGGATTATTTAATTTTTTATGCGCATTCATGCCCGGCGCTTCAGAGATGAATATGGGCTTTATGAAAATGGGACTGAGCATCATGGCGGTGTTCGTGATTTCCTTCGGACTTATTCCGCTTCTTAGCCTTAACGATATTTTCATGGTAGTACCTATGATCATGTGGTTTTATGGATTTTTCCATGCGAGAAATCTTACACATTCAGCCCCGGAAGTATTCGCATCCTTAAAGGACGATTTCTTCTGGAATGAGCTGGTTACCGGCAAGGCAATCAATATCAAGTCAGAGACTCTCCGCAAGTGCGGCGCATGGGCTCTTATAGTTATGGGCGTACTCATGCTCTGGAACATCGTATGGGATCCGATCTCAGATTATCTGCAGTATCTTATGTATGAGCAGGAGCACGGCAGAATCGCAGGATACATTTATCAGCTTGTTTATTCATTCCCTAAGTGTGTGGTTGGTGCACTTATCATCGTGATCGGTGTGAAGCTTATTTTAGGAAAAAAGCAGCAGCTCTACATAACCGACACTTCATCAAACCCTATTCTTATAGCGGATGATAAAAAGGAGGAGAAAAATGCCTGATAATATCACAGCAAGTGCTGTTAACAAGGAAGTTCTGCTCTCGCAAGGTTCGACGGAACACGCTCGCACTAGCTTCGATAATACCTCAGCAAGTGCTGTTAACAAAGAAGTTCTGCTCTCGCGAAGCTCGCCAGAACACGCTCGCACTAGCTTCGACAATACCTCAGCAAGTGCTGTTAAAAAGGAAGTTCTGCTCTCGCGAAGCTCGCCAGAACACGCTCGCACTAGCTTCGATAAAACCTCAGCAAGTGCTCGCAGCCATCGCGTCGGAACTATAACTACCGGGTTATGCTTTATCGGATTTGGCGTTGCTTTTCTGCTTCATACCACACTTGGCATGTTTTCCTATGAAAATATCCTCTCTGTATGGCCGCTGATCCTCATATCCCTTGGAATAGAAGTTCTCGCTGCCAGCAAGTTCTGTAAGACCTTTGTTTATGACAAGGCAGGCGCATTCATGATGATCATGATGGGATTTTTCTCCATGAGCATGGCCTTCGCAGATATATGCTTAAAGCACGCAGAAGTATTTTGGTAAAAAGATATCCTCATCCCGTTTTTCTTAAAAAGGAAGAATGGGATGAGGATTTTGCTTTTGTTGGGACACTTCTATCTGCGCATTGTGTATCGCTGGTTTCTTTTCTTTAGGGTAGTATACTTTTCCGTACCAGGTACATACAAACTGCGTAGTTGATATATTTTTTATACCACATATAATGTAAGTATCAACTAAGAAAAGCAGTTTACTATCAACAAAGATAGAGAAAGGCGCCACAAAGGCGAGACGGTGATATATATGGAATACAAATTTACAAGTGAGAATTTTGATGCAGAGGTTGTAAACAGCGAGGTTCCGGTACTGGTTGATTTCTATGCAAACTGGTGCGGCCCCTGCAAGATGATGGGACCTGTTGTCGATGAGCTTGCAAAGGAATATGACGGCAGGATCAAGGTTGGCAAGGTAAATATTGATGAGGAACCTCAGCTCGCTCAGAAGTATGGAGTAATGAGCATTCCCTATTTCGCATTCATTAAAAACGGTAAGATAGTTGATGATGAGCTCGGTGCAGTTCCCAAGGCAAGACTTGAGAGCAAAATACAGAGTATTGCGTAAGTTTAATTGTTTGGCATATCAATTTTTTGTATAATTATCTATGTAGAATTGGTAAGCTTGAAAAAAGTTTTATGAGAGGAGACCATGATGACCAAAACGGTTTTCATAACCGGTGCAACCTCCGGAATCGGAAGAGAGTTTGCTAAAGCTTACGCATCCAAAGGATACAGGCTTATCCTGACAGGAAGGCGTACTGACAGACTAAACGATATACGTGGTAAGATTGGGGACAATTGCAGAATTATAACGACTGACCTTTCGGGGGAGGAGGACTGCAAGAAGCTCCTTCAAGAAATTGATGATGAGCATATAGATATTTTCATAAATAATGCAGGCTTTGGAACCGCCGGAACCTTTCTGGAGACGGATCTTGATAAAGAGATTTCCATGGTGAAGGTCAATGATATAGCCATGCATATTCTGTTTAAGGGTATTCTTGCAAAGATGAACAAGCAGGGTAAGGGCACCATCCTTAACGTTGCTTCATCAGCAGGGCTTCTTCCTGCCGGCCCCTACATGGCAACCTACTACGCCTCCAAGGCTTATGTAGTGTCTTTGACAAAGGCAGTTGCCAGGGAACTGAAGGAAAAGGGCAGCCCTGTGTACGTCTGCTGCCTCTGCCCCGGACCTGTGGATACAGAGTTTAACAGTAATGCTGACGTAACCTTTGCACTAAAGGGAATCTCAGCAAGGCAGTGCGTCCGCGAGTGCCTAAGGGAAATGAATAAGAGAAAAACAGTGATAGTACCTACTCTTCGAATGAAGCTTGCCGTGGCCTTCCAGCGCTTTGTGCCTGACAGTATTTTGGTGAGCATGGTGGGACATCAGCAGAAAAAGAAGATATATGCGGAGTGATATGATTTAAGCTGGTTAGCTGTATTTGGGAATCTCTTGAAACATATATTGTTGTTGATGTTTCCAGATGGGCTCTAGGGTTTGGGGTTATTTCCACGGGGTATTTCCGCGGGTTATTTCCAGGTTGCTTCCAGAGGGGCTTTCTGGTGGCGGTAAGTCTGAAAGTGAGATTGCGCGTAAGTAGACGTAATCGAAATTTATTTTTGAAGAGGCCGTTACGCCGGGAATAAGATTGGACATTAAATTGACGCAACGGAGGACCGGAGAGAAGAGAGGCTGTTACGCCGGTAATAGTGTTGGGCTCTAAATAGACGTAACGGCGGATGGAAGTGGAGAGAAGCTGTTACACCGGTTTTAAGAATGGCCTAGGAATTGACGCAACGGAAATCGGAAGTGAAGAATAACCGTTACGTCAGAATAGAGAATAGCAATAGGATAGACTTAAAGGCTTTTGATAATTCATATTTTTAGTAAGTCAGAAAAGTATATATAGCTCCAATAGACGTAACACAGTCCACAGATATGAAATAGCAAGTCAACCGGGAAAAAGAATAATCAGATGATAGACGTAACGTGCAAGAGAGACTTAAACAACAAGTCAGTCTGTAAAGGGAGATAATACAGATAGACTTAATTCAATAACACAAATGAGGAATAGAGCATGAAAACACTTTACATAGAATGCAAAATGGGAGTTGCGGGAGACATGTTATCGGCGGCGCTTCTGGAGCTTTGCGATAACAGGGATGAGATGCTGGGAAAGCTTGCAGGACTTGGGATTCCCGGAGTGACTTTCTCGCTTGATAAGACAGAGAAGTGTGGGATCATGGGAAGCCATCTTACAGTCAAGGTAAATGGTGAGGAAGAGATAAGTGAGGATGTGGAGCATCACCATCATGAGGAAGCTCCGCACTCGCATGGCTCGCCGGAACATCATCACCATGATCACAAGGAAGTTCCGTTCTCGCAAGGCTCGACGGAACACGTTCACACTAGCCTCGAAGAAACCTCGGCAAGTGTTCACAGCCACCACAGCCATCGCCACCTCTCAGACATCGAGCATATTGTGAGCTCCCTGAACACAACCGCCGAAGTTAAAAAGGACATCATGAATGTCTACAAGCTTATTGCTGAAGCTGAGAGCACTGTTCACGGAACAACAGTATCAGAGGTGCATTTCCATGAAGTTGGCAGCATGGATGCAGTTGCGGATATATCTGCAACCTGCCTTATCATGAATGGGCTTGCACCTGGAAAAATAATCGCTTCGCCCATAAATGTGGGAAGCGGTCAGGTGAAGTGCGCCCATGGAATTCTTCCGGTGCCGACGCCTGCGACAGCGCTTCTTCTTAAGGGGATTCCCTTCTATAGTTCAGACGTAAAGGGTGAGCTGTGCACTCCCACAGGAGCGGCTCTCATTAAATATTTTGCCAAGGAATTCGGGGCTCAGCCTGCTATGAACATTGACGCAATCGGCTATGGTATGGGCAAAAAAGACTTTCCTCAGGCTAACTGCGTAAGGACATTCTATGGAACAGGCATAAATTCAGATGCAGATAAAACAGGAACAGCTTCAGATTCTGACCTCACAGACACCATTTCAGAGCTTGTCTGCAATCTTGATGATATGACACCCGAGGCCATCGGCTTTGCAACAGAGCGCCTCATGGAGGAGGGAGCCCTTGATGTGTTTACGACCTCCATTGGCATGAAGAAGAACCGCCCGGGTACAATGCTGACAGTACTCTGCAGAGAAAATGAGAAGGACAGCTTTGTCAGGAAAATCTTCAAATACACAACAACTATCGGGGTTCGTGAGAATATCTGCAAGCGCTATATTTTAAAGCGTGAAGAGGATACCATCACCACACCTGATGGAGATATAAGGGTAAAAAAGGTGAGCGGCTATGGCGTAAGCCGGGAAAAGCAGGAATACGAGGACCGCGCTAAAATAGCCAGAAAGAATGACACGGCATTATAAATGATGCACGAACCAGAAAAGCAATAATCTATTGGATACTGCATCAAAATATTTAAAAGTAAGTAATACCTATGAGTGAAAAAAACGTAAGCTACGAACAATTTGAATACACCGCAGAAGCGCCCTTTCAGATTCTGAATGTCTACTACAATAGCAACATGTCTGAGGGCGCTGAAAAGCTTGAGCACCACTGGCACTCTGAGCTGGAGCTGACCCATATACTTAAGGGGGATAAGACTGTTCACGTGGTGGACGGGCAGAAGATAAACGACACCTGCGGGAAGACGATAATAGTTAATTCGGACAGTATCCACAACATTATTGCAGATTACTCTGATATTGAGCTTGGTGATGTTGCGGCTACGGTCCTTATTATTTCCAGGACTTTTCTTAAGGAAACACTTCCGCGATATGAAGAGATGTACTTTATTCCGGACAGTAAAAATGGCAGCGAAGAAATTGGCAGCATCATGAAAAGGCTGACAAAATATGGCAATGACATCGATGGCAATCCGCGGATGGAAGAATATGATTACCTGTTTGTGAAGGGCCTGGTTTACGAGCTCCTTCACTGCCTTATGAAATACCGGCTTGCCTGGAGAAGAGATGAGTTCCCTATCAACAAGGCCAAGAATTTTGAGCGCATAAAGGGTGCGATTTCTTACATCGAGAATCACTATGATGAACCGCTTTCTCAGGAAGAAATAGCAAAAAAGTTCTACTTTTCCAGCGGCTATTTTTCAAGATGCTTTCATAATGCAATGAACATGACCTTCGTGGAGTACGTATCAAAGTGCAGAGTTCATCAGGCAAGATTCCTTTTAATAAGCACGGATAAGTCAGTTTTGGAAATTGCTCTGGAGTGCGGATTTTCCGACAGCAGACGCTTTATTTTGAGCTTCAAAAAAAGGAATATGGAATTACGCCGTTACAGTATAGAAAAACTGAGCAATCACATTCTAATGTCAAAAAACGGTAATTTTTAAGACCGAATTAGCAAAGAAAAAGACACCACCTATTTTATATAATCCTACTTGTCCCAAAGAGGACAGGACGTTATGAAATTTTTAGGAGGTGTCTTTTTAAAATGGAAGGTAGATCAAAAAAACTATCATTTTGGGAAAAAGTTTCTTATGGTATGGGTGACTGCGGAGCGAATGTTGTAGTAGCAATGTGCTCAACATTCCTTACCGCTTATTACACAGATACAGTAGGTATCGCTGCAGCAGCGATCGGAACAATGATGCTGCTTGCGAGAGTGTTCGATGGTGTTACAGACATTCTCATGGGAACAATTGTTGATAAGACAAAGACCAGATGGGGTAAGGCTCGTCCGTGGCTTCTCTGGACAGCACCTTTTATGGGATTGTCACTGGTACTTCTCTTTAATGTTCCGGCAGGAATGAGCGATAGCGGCAAGCTTATCTGGGCTTATCTTACATACATTTTCCAGAGCTGCATCGTTTACACAGCTAACAACCTGCCTTACAATGCTCTTCTTTCCCGTATGACTCTTGACGTTCAGGACAGAGGAAGCACAGCAGCAATGAGATTCGTAATGACACAGATCACAACACTTATCATCAACGCTGTTACATCAAAACTTCTTGAGTCAACAGGATGGTTCAAGCTTTCAGTAATCTATGCGATTATCGCATGCGCACTCTGCATCGTAAGCTTCCTTGGATGTAAGGAGCACATCGGTGAGAACGAGGCAACAGGTGAAGTTAAGGTTGATACAGTTCCTCTTAAGGATGCTTTCGGAGCACTTCTTAAGAACAGATATTTCTTCATCCAGAGTCTTCTGTTCCTTTTCCTCTATGTTGGAGTTGTAAGCACAGGAACAATGACATTCTACTTCTGCGATAACATTCTTGGTAACATCGGAGTTATCACACTTACATCAATGGCAACAACAATTCCTGCCATGATCGTAAACCTTATTCTTCCCGGACTTATCGCTAAGTTTGGTAAGTGGAAGATGATGATCGGTGGATGTGTTCTTATGATACTCGGTTCAATCGTTGTAGGCGCTGCAGGCGCAAGCATCCCGCTTGTTATGACAGGTCTTGTAATCAAGGGTATCGGTATGGGACCCATCATGAGTGGTATCTTTGCTATGACAGCTGACGTTGTTGACTACGGTGAATGGAAAACAGGAATCCGTTCAGAGGGTCTTGTAAACAGCTGCACATCCTTCGGTATGAAGGTTGGTATCGGTGTTGGTTCAGCACTTGGAACATGGATCATCGCATTCGGTGGATACGACGGCATGGCTGAGGTTCAGACACAGACTGCACTTAACAGCATCAGATTTGGATTTGGTTACAACGGCGCTATCATCGGTGCTATCTGCCTTGTTCTTTGCATAATGATGAACATCGACAAGTACATCGAGGATATCCAGAGAGATCTTGAAGCTAAGAGAATCAAATAAGAAATAAAAAGTAATTACAAATATCGCTAACTCTAACGCGGTTTTATAGAAAAATGGGAGGGTTACAAAATGTCAGAATTATCAGATATGATAAGAAAAATGTTCAAGGAGGGTGATGATATCCGCGATGCGGGTCTCACCACTCCTGAAGATATAAAGCGCTTTGACGACATTGTTTACGGAAGTGATGAAAATTGGCAGGTTTTGGATGTATATCGTCCGAAAAATGCAGAGGGTAAGCTCCCTGTCATCATCAGCGTTCACGGCGGCGGCTGGGTTTACGGCGACAAGGAGCGCTACCAGTTTTACTGCATGAGTCTTGCACAGCGCGGCTTTGCAGTTGTTAACTTCACTTACAGACTTGCACCGGAATTCAAGTTCCCGTCATCCTTGGAGGATACAAACCTTGTAGCTGAATTTGTCATGAAAAATGCAGAGGAGTACGGCTTCGATACAGAGAATATCTTTGCTGTAGGAGATTCAGCAGGTGCTCATCTTTTAGGACTGTATTCAGGCTTCCTTACAAACAAGGAATATGCTAATAAGTATGAGTTCAAGGCACCTGAGGGCTTTTCACTAAAAGCTGTTGCCCTTAACTGTGGCGTATCCAGAATTACTTCTGATGATAAGGAGTCCCAGGACTTCCAGCTTATGAAGGAGCTCCTTCCCGGAGGTGCAACAGACGAAGAGATTGAAAACATCTCAGTTGTTAACTTTATCACCCATGATTATCCTGCAACCTTTGTTATGACTGCAGATGGTGATTTCCTCAAGGATAAACAGCTTCCCCTTGTGGCTAAGCTCATGGAGTGCAATGTTCCTAACGTATTCAGATACTACTATGTTCCCGGCGACCAGCCCTTGGGACATGTTTTCCACTGCAATATGAAGCTCGATGAAGCTGCAAGATGCAACGACGAGGAATGCAATTTCTTTAAATCATTTATCAGATAATGACCGAATCCTGGCTGAAAGGCCGGGGATTTTTTGGTGTTATTTGCCGATTTTTTTAGATTTATTTAATCGAATTTCCGTTATATTTTTGCTAACATTTTCGTAACAGGAGGACTTTGGCCTTGAAAAGAAAATGGAAGGTGTGGCGGGGATTTTATCTGCTGTCACTTATTTTTATACTCCTAATTACATATACAGGCTGCGCGGGAGATGATAATAAAGAAATCACGTCCCTTGAGCAGCTGTGTGACCCCGGAAGAAAAATCGGTGTGAGCCTTAACTGCCCTGAGGAAAAGCAGATGAAGGAGGATTTTCCCGAGGCAGAGATAATAGTATATACCGATATTCAGATTGGCTATAAGGACGTGGCAACCGGCCGCATTGATGCTTATGTGGCTTCAAAGGTACAGATGAGGACTGCAATAAAGCATGGCACGCAGGGTGTGCGCCTTTTGGATGCCGTTTATGCCGGGAATCCGGTAGCAGTCGGCATATCTCCCAAGTGTGCTATTCCTGATTTTAAGGAAAAACTGGACAGTTTTATTGATGAACTCAAGACCGATGGAACAATTGATGATATGCGAAAAAGGTGGGTGGAGGATGACAACTACACCATGCCGGATATTCCTGAGGCACAGGAACCTTCTACGCATCTGAGAGTTGCTACAGTTGGTACATTGGAACCATATTCATATTATGAGGGTAATGAGTTAACCGGACTGGATATAGAGCTGGCTAAAAGATTCGCATATTGGCTTAATGCTGATCTGGAGTTCAAAGTATATGACTTTAGCGGCATTATAGCGGCAGCACAGAGTGGAGATGCAGATTGCGTTATGGCTAATCTCTACTATGATGCTGAGCGTGCGGAGGCGATTCCGTTTTCTGAGGTCCTCTTTGATGAGGAGGTAGCTGTTATGGTAAGGGATGATGCCTCAGGGGCTGGGCCGGTCAGCTTAACGGGATTGTGGAAATCATTAAAATTCAGCTTTGAAAGAACCTTTATACGTGAAGACCGCTGGCTGCTTTTTGTGAATGGAATTATCACTACGCTACTTATAACAGTTTTGTCTGTTGCTTTGGGGACAATACTGGGGCTTGTCATGTATATTAAAAATATAATTTAATAATATAGCAGGGCTGTGAAAATTATTGTTCACAGTCCTATATTTTTGCCTACGAAATGGTTTGAGTAAATAGGGCAGAACATTTATAATGGACAAGTGGCCTTAATGTCCGCTAAGGCCGCCAAAAAGTTCAGCTTGCAGAGATTTTACTTAAATAAAATGAAAGGAAATAAAACAGATGAAAGCAAAGTTTTCAACATACCTTGAGAGCCTCGCTCCCAGCCTTAAAAAGCTGATTGATGAGCTCTCAAAGGATTATGATTATGTAAGTATACTTGCCAGTGATTCCAAGGGTTTTGGCATTCAGGCATCACAGAAGAGCAAGACCATAACCGGTGAAAATATGACAACCGAGAGAGGCTGCGTTGTAAGAGTATATAAGGATGGCCTTTACAGCGAGTACTCCTTTAATAAGCCTGAGTCAGACATCAGTGCACAGGCAGCAAAATTGAAGAGCATTCTCGACGATCAGCTTGCAATTATAAAAAGAACCTCAACAGAGGTTTTCGATACAGCAAAGCTTGATGACGAGCCCTGCGAGCTTTTTGTTGAGATGGAGACAGATATCCTTCCTAAGGATGTAGACCTTGGCGCACTTATGGTGAAGCTCCAGAGCTACAGCGACAAAGCAATGGCTATGAAGGATTACATGATCGACGCTCCTGCTTCCGCTAAGTCAACCCATGTGTGCAAGATGTTCCTTACCAAGAACCGCGACATGCGTCAGAGCTACGTTTACACAGAGGGAACCATCCTTGCGATCGGAGCAAAGAACGGCAGAAATACCATGACAATCGAGGGTGTTTCAGGTCGTACCGGTGCCGGAATCTTAGACGGCCTTGAGGAGAAGATCGAAGTGGCTGTAAACGCAGTAGGTGATATGCTTGATGCTTCACCCGTTGTGCCCGGAGAATACGAGATCATCACAAGCCCTGAGGTTACAGGACTTATTGCTCACGAGGCCTTTGGTCACGGCGTTGAGATGGATATGTTTGTAAAGGGAAGAGCTCTCGGCGCAGAGTATATCGACAAGCGCGTGGGTTCAGATCTTGTTTCCATGCACGAGGGTGCAAACTGCGTTGTTGACGTTGCAAGCTATGCCTTCGATGATGAGGGAACTCTGGCAGGAGATGTTACTGAGATCGACCACGGTATCTTAAAGACCGGTGTATGCGACGCTCTTGCTGCGCTTCGCCTTGGCACCAAGCCTACAGGTAACGGTAAGCGTGAGAACTTTGAGCACAAGGTTTACACCAGAATGACTAATACAATGTTTGACAGCGGCAGCGACTCCAAGGAGGATATGATCGCTTCGGTGAAGAAGGGCTATTACCTTGAGGGTATGTTCTCAGGTATGGAGGATCCCAAGCACTGGGGTATTCAGTGTATTGTGGCAAGAGGACGTGAGATCATTGATGGCAAGTTCACAGGAAAAGTGGTTGCGCCCGTGGTTATGACAGGCTATGTACCGGACCTTCTTGGCTCAATTTCCATGGTCAGCACCGACCGCGAATCCTTCGGAAACGGCGGCTGCGGAAAGGGACACAAGGAATGGGTTAAGGTTTCCGACGGTGGTCCGTACCTGAAGGCAGTTGCAAGACTCGGTTAAGTATTTTATAAAGCCTTCCCCCTTAGGGGGCGCACGATGTCCAGTGGACATCGGTTTTGCGCGAACCGAAGCGGAGCGAAGACAGGTGCCCGAAGGGCGGATGAGGGGAATACACATAAAGGTGGGTAATTGAGATGATAGAAAAACTACTAAATATACTCAAAGCCTCAAACGCAGATGGCTTTGAAATTACAGACACAACAACACTGGCATACGAATTCTATTTCATAAAGCACAGGCTGGATCAGAACAGAGTAAGAGACGTCCAGCACATTAACGTCAAGGTTTACAAGAAGCTTGATGATGGCAAGATGCTTGGAAGTGCATCAGGTGAAATTTATCCTACACTCACAGAGGATGAGATTAAGGATGAGGTCGATAAGCTTATATCAAGAGCTGAGAACGTTAAGAATCCGTTCTATGAACTTAATAAGCCTGCAGACTTTTATATATCCAAAAATGAGAAGGTGGATGTTTCAAAAATCGCCGAGAACTTTGTAGAAGCTATGAAGTCCGTACCTGAGACAGATACTGAGTACATCAACTCCTACGAAATTTTTGCTGAGAAAAATATAAGACACTTCATTAATTCGGAAGGCATTGATATCACCTTCGAATATCCTTCATCGATGGTGGAGGTTGTTGTTAATGCAAGAGAGGGTGAGCACGAGATTGAGCTGTATCGCCTTTATAAAGCAGGAAGCTGCGACGGCGAAAACCTTAAGAAGGAGATTGCAGAGGTTCTTAAGTATGGTAAGGACAAGCTCATCGCTAAGCCCACACCCAAGCTTGGTAAGGCAGCAGTTGTATTCCCCACAAGCGATGCGGTTCAGATTTACAGCTGGTTTGTTGAGAAGTGCAACGCAGGCTTCATCTACAGTAAGTACTCTGACTGGGAAATCGGAAAAGATATTGCATCTAATGCAAAGGGTGACAAGGTGACACTTTGCTCTGTAAAGAACCTTCCCAATTCATCAAGGAACTTTGATGTGGACGACGAGGGTGCGCCTATCTATGACATGACAGTAATCGAAAACAATGTGCCCAAGACCTTCTTTGGCGGACGAAGATTCAGATATTATCTTGGAATCAAGGATTCATATCTTGCCTGCAATTTTGATGTGACAGGCGGAAGCAAGACCTCTGAAGAGATTAGAGATGGCAAGTATCTTGAGGTTGTTGAGTTTTCCGATTTTGAAGTTGATCCCATCTCAGGCGATATCGCCGGTGAGATCAGACTTGGCTATTATCACGACGGAGACAAGGTGACACCTGTAAGCGGTGGTTCTATCTCCGGTTGCATGACTGATTTTGTAAAAGAGATGTATATGTCCAAAGAAAAGCGCCAGTACGACAATTTCTACATCCCTGCGCTCACAAGGCTTGAGAATGTCAGCGTTACAGGAGCTGAATAATAGAACATGATAAATCTTTTCATCAGCGAATAAAAAGAGTAAAATGGTTCTATATTTTTTTATATAGAGGGGTTGTAGGGTATGAGCAATAAAGCACTTGAAAACTACTCAGTGGAAGAAGTTTTGGGGCTCCTTCAGGATAGTTATGATGCTGTTGTTTTGGTAGATTCCAAAGAACACAGATACAGATCGCTCAGACGCAAAGGCGTTTTTGAAACTTACATTGACGAATATGGTGATTATCATGAACTTATTCAGAAGCTATGGTTTCATTTATATGACACTAATCAAGAGATAACGGATGACTACAAGGCGTTTATTTCTTTTTATGATGAATACGAAGGAAAATACAGCAGAAGATTTAAAATCGTAGGCGGTGAGAATAACAAACCTTATACCGGTCAGATGACGGTCTATCCGTTGAAGGATGAGAAGAAGTATATTTTTGTCCTGAATGTGTTGGATGATATCACAACCGTTGATGATCTTATGACAGACAAAAAGGTTCATACGATCCAGAATACATTTCTGTTTTCAATGTACGTGGATCTGGTGAGAGATACTACCAACAGTATTAGTATTACGGAAATATCCGAGGATACAGTTAATTACAACATAAAGTACAGTCAGTGGCGTTCCATGGTCGTTGGAATGATCTGGCCGGAGGACAGGGAGCAGTTCCTTCAGCTGACTGATCCTGAATATTTGAAGAAAAATCTGGCTCCCGGACGTACCACCACCTTTGATTGTCAGATGAAGAACCTCGAGGGAGTTTATATCTGGGTAAAGCTGATCTTCAGCAGAACAAAAACCACCATGCCGGATGATTTCCGTTTCGTATTCATGGTTCAGAATATTCATGAACATGCGCTGGAGATTATGTCTACTCTGAAGGTCTATGAAAATCGTGCGATCACTGATGCGCTGACAGGACTTTACAACTACGGCGGCATTAAGACCGAGATGCTCAATGCTATCGACATGTTCAATAAGGATAGCGTGCCTGTGTCTCTTATCATGCTTGATCTGGATTTCTTTAAAAACGTTAATGATACCTACGGACATTCTGCAGGAGATAAGACGCTTAAGGCTTTTGCGGATATTCTTATTGAAACCGCAAAGGGCAAGAGGGCTTCTGTAGGCCGCTGGGGCGGTGAGGAATTCCTTATCGTCTGCTCTGAGAAGACTCTTGAAGAGCTCAGCCCCTGTGCAGAGGAGCTTAGGAAAAATGTGGAAGAGACTGATTTTCCTGAGGTTGGACATCTCACCTGCTCTATCGGTGTCACACAGATAAAAGAGGGGGATTCCTTCGACGACGCATTTAAGCGTGTGGACAAAGCTCTGTACGAGTCAAAGAACAACGGTAGAAACAGAGTTACAGTTTTATAAATTCATAATGAATCGAGTAGGCTGACTCCTACTCGATTTCGCACACGAACATTCCGCACTTCGTGCTCCATGTTCTTACAACCGGCAAATGAATTTGTATGCAAGCATCCATTCGCTTGCCGGTCTTGTGCAACAAATAAAAAAAGTTTCCTCAAATTGTTTTGGGGAAACTTTTTGCTTTATATAGGATTTACTTAACGAAGTAGTGTCTTCCGAGCCATCTGGACAACCCGTCCAGACCCGGATATACGATACGCTCTGAGATATTCTGGTGGTCAAGCATATCGCGGATCTGCCATCGAAGCTCCTTGTCGATTATGTATTTGTAAGTGTTTTTTGTGTTTTTATCAAGGAAGCCTTCTATATCATTCATGTCGCTTGGAATGACTGAGAAGAAGGAATACTGGTTAACTATGCGCCTGTCCACGGAAGGCGGCTCAATGATGACCATTGACCTGTCGCCCATGTCTGAGTCGTACATCTCAAGGCTTGCGCAGACATCCTGCATCATGTCCACTGAGAATACGGTGTTACTAAGGCGCTCGCTTTCCTTTTTATATTTCTCAGGTAAAAGATCGTGGATCTCATGTATATCAATTCGCCACACAGCGCTGTCGTGCTGTGACATCTGATTCATATCGAACTCGGAGGTTGAAAAGTGGAGTGCGATAAGCGGCGAGTAGGACCAGTCAAGGAGTCTTGTGGGAAGTCCGTGGTGCTGCCCGAATATCATCTGCCTCCACACGGAACGCTCGATGGAGGGCTCCTCAAGGGCGGCGTATTTGGTGAAGTTTCTTAAGATACAGGGCTCCAGTGCTTTTCGCATATCCTTGCAATTACGCATGAGACTTGTCACAAGCTTAAATTCTGAGTTTGGCTGACCTCTGTAGACGAAGAGATTCCTGTATCTCCCGAGGTCGCTACGAAAATCCTGTTCCGAAATCATTGAGAAAAGTGAGCTCATATCACTGATTTTTACCGTGTTTATCATATAGAAGCCCTCCATATATTAATCATATACATTAAGCGGCAGCGTTACAATTATGAAAGAATAAAAGAAAAATAAAGCATTGATACCTTTTTGAATGGTATAATTTATATGTTGTTTCTATATAATGATTACAAAATGAGGGGTGTGATTATATGGCTACAGTTTCTTGTGTTAAAACAAAAGATTTTGAAATGGATTACTGCAAGTTTGGACATGGTGAGAGGATTTTTGCAATAATCCCGGGACTCAGTGTGCAGAGCGTTATGAGCGCTGCCACAGCCATTGAGGACAGCTATAAGACCATATCGGATCAGTTCACAACCTATGTATTTGATAGAAGAAAAGAGGTTCCGGAGGATTATTCCATAGAGGATATGGCCAGGGATACTGCAAAAGCCATGAAGGAGCTTGGACTTAAGGATACATATCTCTTCGGGGCTTCCCAGGGTGGAATGATATCTATGGTCATCGCAATGGAATATCCTGAGCTTGTAAAAAAGCTAGCGCTCGGCTCAACCTCATCCCAGATTCATCCCGAGCAGCGCAAGGTTATAGATAAATGGATAAGCCTTGCTGAAGCCGGAGATAAAGAGGGGCTCTACCAGGAATTTGGAAAAGAGATATATCCGCCCGCTGTTTACGAGCAGTTTAAGGACTATTTTTCAGAAGTAAGTAAGACCGTCACTGACGCGGAGCTTAAAAAGTTCATAATCCTTGCAAAAAGCATTCCGAAGTTTAATGTGACAGACGGACTTAAAAAGATAAATTGTCCTGTGCTTGCTCTTGGAGTTTATGAGGACTCCGTTCTTGATGCCGACGCCACTATGGAAATAGCTCAGGAACTTGACGAAAGACCTGATTTCAAGCTCTACATGTACATTGGCTACGGTCATGCGGCCTTTGACACGGCACCTGATTACAAGCAGAGAGTGCTGGATTTTTACCTTGAAGGAGAATGATTTATGAAAAATGGCGGCGCCGCACTTGTATTTTTGCCGCTGTCCATTTATCATGTTTGAGATGTATCTTTTGTGGTATTCTAATAAAGATATTTTGGCTTATATTTAAAAGCCTTTGCTTATGGGGGAAATATGGCAAAGAACTTTGGTCAGGAACTTAAGATGACACAGACAGGATTCCTTACTTCCAAGTCCGGGAAAACCTTTATCAGGATTTACTTTTCCCGCCGCAGGACACTCACTGAGGATGATACTGCGGAAGGTATTATTCCGGGCTACAAGATTCTGAAATCCGACGGATTTGAGGAAGAGGAGATTGCTGCACTTGAGTTTTACATCAAGCACAACCGTGAGGAGATCGTGAAAAGAGCGAAGGTTCTTTCAAATCCCTTGAATTGGCTGTGAAGACTTGGTGAGGTATTTTCGAACCTGGTCTGAACGTGTTCTGGCGAGCGGTAGCGAGAGCAGAACTTCCTTATCAACAAGAAAAAAGAAAGAGGTATGTAATGGCACTTATCAAAAAGCCCGTAACAGGCATGAAGGATATTCTCCCTGAAGAGATGAAACTTAGAGACTACGTGATTGGAATTATCAAGGATACCTATGCGGGATTCGGTTTTACTTCAATAGATACTCCCTGCGTTGAGTCACTTGCTAACCTTAACAGCAAGCAGGGCGGTGAGAACGAGAAGCTTATTTTCAAGATCATGAAAAGAGGAGAGAAGCTTAAGCTCGAGAGCGCTAAGGAGGAGAACGACCTCACTGATTCAGGACTTCGCTATGACCTGACAGTTCCGCTCGTAAGATATTATTCAAATCACCAGAATGAGCTTCCTTCACCCTTCAAGGCACTTCAGATGGGCTATGTATGGAGAGCTGACAGACCTCAGAAGGGCAGATATCGCCAGTTCATGCAGTGCGACATCGATATTCTTGGTGAGCCCACTAACCTTGCAGAGATAGAGCTTATCCTTGCAACCACAACTACACTTGGAAGACTTGGCTTTAAGGGCTTCCAGATCAGAATAAATGAGAGACGTATGCTCAAGGCTATGGCTGCCTACAGCGGATTCCCGGAGGAGAGCTATGATTCAGTTTTCATAACTCTTGATAAGATGGATAAGATCGGCTTAGAGGGCGTTGCTGAGGAGCTTGAAAAGGACGGCTTTGCCAAGGAGAGCATCGATAAGTACCTCAACCTGTTCAAGAACGTAGAGGGTAAGGGCGCTATCGACGGAATCAGATTCCTTGCTGAGGAGCTTGGTGAGTTCCTTGACGCTGACGTTAAGAGCAATCTTGAGGAGATCATCTCCAGCGTTGATGCTACTAAGAGTGCGGAGTTTGAGCTTGTATTTGATCCCACACTTGTTCGTGGAATGTCATATTATACAGGAACTATTTTTGAGGTTGCTATGCCTCAGTACGGCGGAAGCTGCGGTGGCGGCGGACGCTACGACAAGATGGTTGGTAAGTTCACAGGTCAGGACACACCTGCATGTGGATTCTCCATCGGCTTTGAGCGTATCATCATGATCATGATGGACGAGGGCTTCCAGATTCCCGATGAAAAGGCCAAGGTAGCCTTCCTTGTTGAAAAGGGTATCGGCGGAGAGCAGCTTTCAGAGATCATCGCTGAGGCTCAGAAGGAAAGAGCAGACGGCAGACAGGTTCTTGTTGTCCGCATGAATAAGAACAAGAAATTCCAGAAGGAGCAGCTCACAACTCAGGGCTACACAGAATTCAAGGATTTCTATAAGACTGAATTAAAACACTGATTTATTCTTCCACAATGGAAGGCTGATGCAATTCAAGCCTTCTCCCTCTGGGGCGCACGACGTCCAGTGGACGTCGGTTCTGCGCGGACCGAAGCGGAGCGGAGACAGGTGTCAGCGAAGCTGACGGATGAGGGTATCATTATTTAAAATGAGAAAGAACAAAAGTTACGAGATAGACATGACTAAGGGGGCTCTTCTTCCGAAGATTCTCCTTTTTTCCATTCCACTTATTTTATCAAGTGTGATGCAGCTTCTCTTTAATGCGGCTGATATCGTGGTTGTCGGCCAGTTTTCAGGAGACCAGACACTTGGTGCCAACTGCGTTGCAGCTATCGGCTCAACGGGTTCGGTAATAAACATGCTCCTTAGCGTGTTCATGGGGCTGTCTGTGGGAGTTAACGTTCTTGCAGCCAGATACTATGCTGCAAGACAGCAAAAGGAACTTGAAGAAACAGTTCATACTACAGTTGCCCTGGCGCTTATCGGTGGCGTTATCATTGCGATAATAGGCCTGGTCGCTGCCAGACCTATTCTGGAGCTCATGGGATCTCCGGAGGAGGTCATCGGTCTGTCAACAACGTATATGAAGATATATTTTATCGGAATGCCGGTAACAATGCTCTATAATTTTGGAGCAGCGGTACTTCGCGCAGCAGGTGATACCAGAAGACCTCTGTATTATCTGATGAACGCCGGTGTTATAAATGTGATTCTGAATCTTATCTTTGTTATAGGATTTCAGATGAACGTTGCAGGTGTTGCTCTTGCAACCATCATTTCACAGGCAGTATCTGCATTTTTGATAGTAAAGGCTCTTGTTAATACAAATGAGATATATAAGCTTGATATTAAGAAGGTCAGAGTAAATGCTGATAAAGCAAAGAGAATCATCAGGGTGGGGCTTCCCGCAGGACTTCAGGGAACCATCTTTTCATTCTCAAATGTGCTTATCCAGTCATCCATAAACGAATTCGGTTCTGTGGCAATGGCAGGAAGCGCAGCAGCTGCCAATATCGAGGGCTTTGTTTACATGGCTATGAACGCTGTTTATCAGGCCTGCGTATCCTTTACAAGCCAGAACGTGGGAGCCAATAAGCCTGACAGAATCGGCAAGGTTCTTAGAACCTGTCTGGCGGTGGTGTTCGTTGTAGGCGCTGCCATGGGTAATCTGTTCTACTTTTTTGGAAGTCAGCTTGTTGGAATTTACACCAAGGAGCCCGCGACAATTCAGTACGGCGTTCAGCGTATGGCTGTAATCTGCACGGTTTATTTTCTGTGCGGCTTCATGGATGTTATCTGCGGAAGTCTCAGGGGAATGGGATATTCTACAGTACCTATGATCGTATCCATAATCGGTGCCTGCGGACTTAGAATAGTCTGGATCCTGACAGTGTTCAGACTTTATCATAACCTTACGGTTTTGTTTATTTCATACCCGGTGACCTGGTTCATCACGGCCTCGGCTCACCTCATAAGCTATTTTATTATAAAGAAAAAGGTCGTCTCCAAAATGGGCGGCGGAAAGGCAGTAACTGCATAAAATGTCACAATATAAGGCTGTAATTTTTGATTTGGACGGAACACTTCTGTACACACTTGAGGACCTTAAAAACAGTGCCAACTACGCATTAGAAAAGCATGGGATGGACACCTGCAGCCTTCATGAAATTCAGTACAGAGTTGGAAACGGCGTTCAGAAGCTGATGGAGCGATGCGTTCCGGAGGGACTGGAGAACCCTGAATTTGAAGCTGTATTTGCTGATTTTAAAGAACATTATAAAATACATTGTAACGACAACAGTGGTCCCTATGATGGGATACCGGAGGTACTTGCAAGATTAAAGGAGCAGGGCTACAAGCTCGCCATAGTATCCAACAAATTCATGGATGCCACCAGGGAGCTGGCAAAGCTTTATTTTAAGGATACGATAGACGTTGCTATCGGCGAGACCAAGGATATCCGCAAAAAGCCTGCACCGGACACTGTTATCGAGGCTATGAAAATTCTTGGCGTAACAGCAGATGAATGCATCTATGTAGGTGATTCGGACGTGGACATCAACACTGCCAGGAATTCGGGAATGCCCTGTATATGCGTTGAATGGGGCTTCAGAACAAGGAAGGAACAGGAAGAAGCAGGTGGGGTGATTTTTGCAAATAAGCCTGCGGACATCTTTGACATAGTTGAAGGGGGTAAATAAATTTGCAACAGAACATAATACAGCTGATCGTTTTGATTATTCTTGTGTTTTTATCTGCGTTTTTCTCATCTGCAGAGACAGCCATGAGCTGCGTCAGCAGGGTGAGAATCAAGACTCTTGTGGATGAAAATAATAAGAAAGCTGTCAAGGTTCAGAAGATTCTTGATAATTATCAGGACATGCTTTCTGCGGTTCTTATCGGCAACAATATAGTCAATATTTCAGCGTCTGCCCTTATGACCATTTTTGTTCAGAGGATATGGGGCGACTGGGCGATAAGTATCGGAACCGGAGTTCTCACAATCGTTGTTCTCATAATCGGTGAGATCATTCCCAAGACAATCGCTACAACCTATGCGGAAAATCTGGCACTTTTCTATGCCGGAATAATCCTTCTTATCATGAAGATACTCACTCCCGTTATCTGGATCGTCAATGCGGTTGCGGATATAGTCCTTAAGGTGCTGAGAGTTGATAAGAACAGCCACAAGCTCATGACTGAAAACGAGCTTAAGACCTACGTTGACGTAAGCCATGAGGACGGTGTCATCGAGAGTGGTGAAAAGGAAATGATCTATAACGTGTTCGAATTTTCGGATGCGGTTGCAAAGGACGTAATGATCCCCAGAATCGACATGGTTTGTGTCAGCGCTGATGCTGAGTATCATGAGGTTCTCAGGATTTTTAAGCAGGAGATGTACACAAGAATCCCTGTTTACGAGGATAATCAGGACAATATCATTGGTCTTATCAATATTAAGGACATGGTTCTGGTGTCTGACAAGGACAACTTCAAGATAAGCGATTATCTCCGCGAGGCTTATTACACCTATGAGTATAAAAAGACCGCTGATCTTCTTCTGGAGATGAGGAAAAATGCTCAGAACGTAGCCTTTGTACTTAGCGAATACGGAGCAACTGTCGGAATGATCACTCTTGAGGACCTTCTTGAGGAGATCGTCGGTGAGATCCGAGACGAGTACGATTCTGATGAGGAAGAGCAGATCAGAGAGCTGGGCGACGGCCGCTTCATTGTTGAAGGTAATATGAAGCTTGATGATGTAAACGATGCTCTCGGAACTGCCTTTGAATCCGATGATTATGATTCAATCGGCGGACTTATGATCGAGAGCCTCGACAGACTCCCCAGAGGAGGAGAAACCACAAAGCTTGAAAATGGCGTGGAACTCACAGCTAACGGCATTAAGAGAAACCGTATCACGGATGTTCTTGTGTATATTCCGGAGGGCGCTTTTGAGGTTAAGGAGAGCGCGGCTGAAAACGAGCAAAGCTCAGAAGATAAGTAATTTTTTACTTGAAAAATATATCTTTTCCCAAGACTTAAACTATGGTATACTATAGAACTGTGGAAAACTGTTGTTTTTCAGTATTAATCCTGTATGAAAAGGAGACGAGACTATGAAGCACGTAAAGACACTTGCAACAAGAAATCTTAAGGAGTCTATGAAGAAGGGCGGCTGCGGCGAATGCCAGACATCTTGCCAGTCTGCTTGCAAGACTTCCTGCACTGTTGGTAACCAGAGCTGCGAGCAGGTTGCTAATAAGTAATTGTGTGTTTAACTAAATAGTTTTAATAAAACAGGCAGCGGCCATGCCGCTGCTTGATTTATGAAAACTATGATAAAAATGCACGAATAATCCTAAATTAGAAAAGGTAGTGAGAATTTTATATGGTACATGCATACAAGAACAACGGCTACGATATTGTTCTGGATGTAAACAGTGGTTCCGTTCACGTTGTGGATGACATTGTTTTTGATCTTATTCATCCTGTGGAGGAACAATTGATAAAGCGCTTTAAGTCTGCTGATATCACTGCAGAGGGCGCGGAGGCTGTAAGTGATGAATCACTTATTCCTGAGCTTGTTTCAGAGCTTTCAGGCAGCTTTTCACAGTACAGCACAGAGGATTTATCTGATGCTATATCCGATATACTTGAGCTTCGCAGAGGCGAGGTGCTTTATACGGATGATGTTTACGAGAATTACGTAGAAGAGTTCAAGGAGAGAGATACAGTAATCAAGGCGCTTTGTCTTAATATCGCCCATGATTGCAACCTCAGATGTAAATACTGCTTTGCGGACGAGGGTGAGTATCACGGAAGAAAGGCACTGATGACCGAGGAGGTCGGTAAGGCTGCTCTTGATTTCCTTATCAAGCATTCCGGAGGAAGGAAGAACCTTGAGGTTGACTTTTTCGGAGGAGAGCCACTTCTCAACTGGGACGTTGTTAAGAAGATAGTTGAGTACGGACGAAGCCTTGAGAAGGAACACGATAAGAACTTCCGCTTCACACTTACAACTAACGGTACTCTTCTTACAGATGAGATACTTGAATTTGCCAATAAGGAGATGGGGAACATCGTCCTTTCAATAGACGGACGTAAGGAAGTCAACGACAAGATGCGTCCCATGCGTGGCGGTCAGGGAACATACGATAACATCGTTCCCAAGTTTAAGAAGGTTGCGGAGAGCCGTCACCAGCTCAGATACTTTGTAAGAGGTACATTTACACATAACAATCTGGATTTCTGTGAGGATGTTAAGCATCTTGCGGATCTCGGTTTCAAGCAGATATCTGTTGAGCCTGTTGTAGCGAAGCCGGAAGATTGGTATGCTATTAAGGAAGAGGATATTCCTTATCTTTGTGAGCAGTATGATGAGCTTGCAAAGTTCTATCTCCAGAGACAGAAGGAAGGAAATGGCTTTAACTTCTTCCATTTCAACATAGACCTTGAAGGTGGTCCGTGTGTTGCCAAGAGACTTTCAGGTTGTGGCTCAGGATGTGAATATCTTGGTGTTACACCTTGGGGAGACCTTTATCCCTGTCACCAGTTTGTTGGTAACGAAGACTTTATTATGGGTAATGTTTTTGAAGGAATCACACGACCTGATCTTCAGAAACAGTTTAAAGAGAGCAATGTGTACTCCAGACCTGAGTGTCAGAAGTGCTTTGCAAGATATTATTGCAGCGGAGGTTGTGCTGCAAACGCCTATAACTTTAATGGCGACATAAATACAACCTATCATACGGGATGTGAGCTTCAGAGAAAGCGTGTAGAGTGCGCGATAATGATCAAAGCTGCACAGGCCGAATGAGTAAAACGGAGGGTGAAAAGATGAAAAGAGTAAAATCAGTAGTCGCTTTGCTTGTAGCATTACTGCTGCTTGGAGGGCTTGGATACACATCAGTGTACGGTCTTGGAAGCGATAAGTCAGGATCACTTAAGAGTATCAATCTCGGACTTGATCTTGCAGGTGGTGTAAGTATCACCTATGAAGTACTTGGTGATGGTACACCCAGTGCTGAGGATATGTCAGATACAATCTACAAGCTTCAGCAGCGTGTAGATCAGTACAGTACAGAGTCACAGGTTTATCAGGAAGGTTCAAACAGAATTAACATCGAGATTCCCGGTGTTACAGATGCGAACAAGATTCTTGAGGAACTTGGTCAGCCCGGTAACCTTTACTTCATCGCACAGACTGATAGTGAGGGTAATGAGAACTACACATACAATTCAGGCTTCACAGTAGATGAGGATGGCAATTACGTCCTTAGCGAAGATGGCCAGATCGGTTACGTTCTCAACAAGTCAATTGAAGAGCTTGAGAAAGAGGGCTCAATTGTACTTAAGGGTGAAGATGTAGCAGATGCTCAGGCAGGCTACCAGAATTCCGGAACAGCTAACACTCAGGAAGTAGTTGTTTCTCTTGATTTCACAGATGCAGGTAAGACAAAGTTTGCTGAGGCTACTAAGAAGGCATTTGCAAACGGCGAGTCTATCGCAATCTATTATGACGGCGAGTTCATCTCAGTTCCTAACGTACAGGCTGAGATCACAGACGGTAGAGCTATCATCACCGGTGAGAAGACATTCGAGGATGCATCAAACCTTGCATCAATGATCCGTATCGGTGGACTTAAGCTTCAGCTTAACGAGCTCCGTTCTAACGTAGTAGGTGCTCAGCTCGGTTCTGACGCTATTCATACAAGTATGATCGCAGCAATTGCAGGTTTCATTGCAATCATCCTGTTCATGATCATCGTTTATAAGCTTCTCGGTGTTGCAGCAAGTATTGCTCTTATGTTCTATTGCGGACTTGAGATACTTCTTCTTTCAGCATTTGAGATCACACTTACACTTCCCGGTATCGCAGGTATCATCCTTTCAGTAGGTATGGCCGTAGATGCTAACGTGCTTGTATTCGCACGTATTAGAGAAGAGATTTCAAGTGGTAAGGATGTTAAGGCTGCTATCAAGGCAGGTTACGGAAAAGCTCTTTCAGCTATCCTTGACGGTAACATCACAACACTTATTGCAGCAGCAATCCTTGGCCTTCGCGGAACAGGTACAGTTAAGGGATTTGCTTCAACACTTGCACTTGGTATTGTTGTATCAATGTTCACAGCTCTCTTTGTTACAAGAGCTATTACAAATATCTTCTATGGTCTTGGCCTTGAGGATAAGAAGTGGTATGGAAAAGCTAAGGAGCTTAAGCTCTTTGATTTCACAACCAAGAGAAAGCTTTTCTACGGCATTTCCGTTGCAATCATCGTTATTGGCTTCGTAGTAATGGGTATCAACGGTGGACGCGGAGAAGGCGCATTCAACTACAGTCTTGACTTCGTAGGTGGTACATCCACAAGCGTAACCTTCAACGAGCAGTGGACAACTGAGAAGCTTGACAGCGAGATCGTTCCTAAGATCAGAGAGCTCACCGGTGTAGATTCAGTTCAGGTTCAGACTGTTGCAGGATCTAACCAGGTTATCTTTAAGACAGTAACACTTACAGTTGATCAGCGTGAAGCTGTAGACAACATGTTCAAGACTGATTACTCAGTACCTGCTGACAGCATCGCAGCTGAGTCCATCAGTTCAACAATCAGTAATGAGATGCGTGCAGACGCAACATCAGCTATGATCATCGCTCTTATCCTTATGCTTGCATACATCTGGGTAAGATTCAGAGATATCAAGTTTGGTGCAGCAGCTATCATCGCACTTGCACATGACGCACTTGTCGTTATCACATGCTATGCACTTACAAGAATTCAGGTTGGTGGTACATTCATCGCAGCAATTCTTACCATCATCGGTTACTCCATAAACGATACCATCGTTACATTCGACCGTATCCGTGAGAATCAGGTATTCCTGAATCGTAAGGATCAGCTTGATGATCTTGTTAACAAGAGTGTAAGCCAGACAATTACACGAAGCTTGTTCACATCAGTAACAACCTTCATCATGGTTCTTGCACTTGCAATCTTCGGTGTGCCGGATATCCGCAACTTTGCACTTCCTCTTATGGTCGGTGTTGTTGCTGGTACATATTCATCAATCTTTATCGCATCACCGGTATGGCTTGATCTCAAGAAGAAGTTCACAAAATAAATCAAGATGATGAGGGGCTGTCACAGTAATGTGGCAGCCCATAATTTTTTTAGGGATAGAAGGTCTGGGGCTCAGGTGAAACGGCAAAATATATAATATTTGCTCGTGTTAAACCAAGAACTCCGGTGAGCCCAAGACACAATCTCTGCGTGCAATGGCACTTGAGATTGTTGGTCTCACCTCCGTGGTTTAAATCTCGCAAAGTATTATATATTTTTGCCTTACCACCTGAGCCCCAGACCTTTTATTCCTACCGAAACGTTGTGGATGTAGAATACAATGACTACAACAATATTCATTACAAAGTTTATATTGTAGGATATAAAAGAAATAATGATTTAAGAGGTTATAAATGGCTAAGTGGTTAGTAATAGCTAAAGGCGCGGATTTTCAGAAAATAGCAAAGGAACACGGGATTTCGCCTATTACAGCAAGGATTCTTAGAAATAGGGACGTAGTTACGGATGAAGATATTGAAATGTACCTCAAGGCAGATGAGAAGTATCTTCATAACCCTCATTTGCTCAAAGATATAGATTTGGCTGCAGATATCATGAAGCAGCGAATAGAAGCGGGAGATCCCATACGAGTTATCGGTGACTATGACGTTGACGGAATCTGTTCTTCATACATTCTCTTATCCGGAATTAAGCTCTGTGGCGGTAATGTTGATGTGGTTCTGCCTCATAGAATTACTGACGGCTATGGTCTTAGTATCAACCTCGTAGATAAGGCTCATGTTGATGGTAAGAAGACCATTATAACCTGTGATAACGGTATTGCAGCGATAGAGCAGATTGCTCACGCAAAAGAGCTGGGAATGACTGTAATAGTTACTGACCACCATGAGGTTAGCTACAGTGAGGTGGATAAGGAGAAGATGATTCTTCCTCCTGCTGATGCGGTTGTTGATCCCAAGCGCAGGGATGATGAGTATCCCTATCATGAGATCTGTGGAGCCATGGTTGCGTTTAAGTTTATCCAGGTGCTCACAGAGAAGATGGGACTTAAGAAGGATACAGTGCTTGAGAGATTCTTTGATGAGATGACCATCTTTGCGGGATGGGCTACAGTTTGTGACGTAATGCCTCTTAAGGATGAAAACAGAGTTATTGTGAAGAAGTCCTTTGAGTGTATCTCAAGGACTGAGAATCCCGGAGTAAGAGCGCTTCTTATGGCTAACGAGATTGAGCCGGATAAGGTTAGCTGCTATATTTATGGATTTGTAATAGGACCCTGCCTTAATGCGACGGGAAGACTTGATACTGCCATGAGAGGGCTTGAGCTTTTAACAGAGACTAATTCAAATAAAGCAGCCAGAATAGCCCTGGAGCTTAAGCAGTTAAATGATGAACGTAAGAATATGACCCAGCAGGGCAAGGATGAGGCGATGGAGATTCTGGATGGCTATGGAGATAACCTTCCGGATGTCCTTGTTATTTACATGCCAGAGCTTCATGAATCCCTTGCGGGAATTATTGCAGGTAAGATAAGAGAAGAGTTTAATCACCCTGTGTTTGTAATTACAGATGCAGGAGAAGGCCTTATTAAGGGCTCAGGTCGTTCAATTGAGAGCTATCACATGTTTGATGCCTTAAGTGAATGTAGAGAACTTATGACCAAGTACGGTGGACATAAGATGGCTGCCGGTTTTTCACTTCCAAAGGATAACCTTGAAGCCTTCAGGGATGCTCTTAATGCCAACAGTAAGCTTACAGCGGATGACTTTGTTGAGATTATCCGTCTTGATATGGAGCTTCCTTTAAGATATGTCTCAATGGGACTTCTTAAAGAACTAAAGACCCTTGAACCCTTTGGACAGGGCAATCCTGAGCCTGTATTTGCAGCAAGGGATGTTGAGCTTGTTAAAGGTAGAATTATGGGTAAAAATGCCAACGTGGCCAAGATAGTAGTAAAAGATCCTGAGGGACAAAGTCTTGATATGATGGTATTTGGAAGTCTCTTTGATAGATGGAATGAATTTCTTGATAATAATTTTGGAGTCAGTCAGAGAGAAAAGCTATATAACGGAGGATTTCATGATAAAATGGTAGTTAAGATTGCGTATCAGCCCAAGATAAATGAATTCAGAGGCGAAGAGAGCATTCAGATAGTTTTGAAAGATTTTCTTCCATAAAACCACAAAACACACGCTCTTTGGGAAGCGTGTGTCTGCGGTTTCTTATGAGGGGGAGATAGTTAGTTCATCAACTATCTTGGTTATAATATACATTCTAAATGTGAACTGTTTGTGTTCAAATACTTAAGAAAAACAGTAGATTTATTTATGAATTTATTAAGAAAAAATTTATAAAAGAGGAGAAAGAGGAAATGAAACTGGAAAACCTGCTTAAAAAACTTGATTATGACGCAACTGTCGGTAATTCAGGAACTAAGGCAGATGTAGCATCTGTAGAGATTACCGAGGTTGTAAAGGACAACAGAAAGATTACCGAGGGATGCCTTTTTATCTGTATAGAGGGTATGAACTTCGATGGACATTCTGCAGCTAAGGAAGCCGCTGAAAAGGGTGCTGCAGCTATAGTAGTAGAGAAGGATGTGGAGCTTCCTGAGGGAACATCGACTGTAGTAGTCAAAGTTGAGAGCACCAGATATGCAATGGCTTTCATCTCAGCAGAGTGGTTCGGTAACCCCGCTGAGAGCCTTAAGACTGTAGGTATCACAGGAACAAAGGGTAAGACCACAACTACTTACCTTATCAGAAATATGCTCGAGGACGCCGGACACAAGTGCGGACTTATCGGAACCATCGAGGTTATCATCGGCGATGAACACATTCACGCTGAGAACACCACACCTGAGTCATACGATCTTCAGGAATATATGAGAAAAATGGTTGATGCAGGATGTGACACAGTTGTCATGGAGGTGTCTTCACAGGCTCTTATGCTTCACAGAAGTCAGGGATTCGTTTATGACATTGGTGTCTTTACTAATATTGAGCCTGATCACATCGGCCCCGGAGAGCACAAGGACTTCGATGACTACATGCACTGCAAGGGACTTCTTTTCAAGCAGTGTAGAGTAGGTATTGCCAATGCGGATGATCCCCATGTAGAGGACGTTACTGAGGGACATACCTGTGAGCTTACAACCTATGGCTTCTCAGATCAGGCTGACCTTCGTGCGATCAACCTTGCATACCTTCATAAGCCCGGTGAACTTGGAGTTATGTTTGATACTGAGGGTGCTATTCAGATGCATGCACAGGTTCCCACACCAGGAAGATTCAGCGTTTACAACGCACTCTGTGCAATTGATGTTGCCAAGCACCTTGGCTGCAAGGAGGATGTGATCGCTGAAGCTCTTAAGAAGGCTCACGTAAAGGGCAGAATCGAGATGGTGAAGGTTTCAGACGAGTTCACACTTATGATCGACTACGCTCACAATGCGATGGCACTTAAGAGTCTCCTTAGCACTCTTCGCGACTACCATCCCACAAGACTTGTCAGCGTATTTGGCTGTGGCGGTAACCGCTCCAAGCTCAGAAGATTCGAGATGGGTGAGGTTTCCGGTAAGCTTGCGGATTTCACGATCATCACATCTGACAATCCGAGATTCGAGGAGCCTGCTGATATCATGAACGATATCGAGACAGGTATGAAGAAGACTGATGGCGAGTACATCAAGATCGAGGACAGAAAGGAAGCCATCCGCTATGCCATCGAGCACGGCGAGCAGGGCGATATCATAGTTCTTGCAGGTAAAGGACACGAGGACTATCAGGAAATCAAGGGAGTTAAATATCCCATGGATGAGAGAGTGCTCATTCAGGAGATTTTGAAGGAGATACAGGAAAAGGCTTGATGGAAAAAGGGAGCTTATCTTTTGCAAACATAATAATCGATATCTCCCACGAGAAAGTGGACAGACCTTTTCAATACATAATCCCTGAGAGGTTAAAGGACAGAATCCGCCCGGGGAGCTGCGTCAGCATTCCATTTGGAAAGGGAAACACCGTAAGGCAGGGCTATGTTATCGGAATCACTGACAGGCCTGAGTTCGACCCGGCCAAGACCAAGGAAATCCTTGATATCACAGAGGGTGAGATGTCTGCCGAGGGTATCATGGTTCAGCTGGCTGCCTGGATGAGGGAGAGCTACGGCTCAACCATGATAAATGCGCTAAGGACGGTAATCCCCGTAAGGAAGAAGTCCAAAACTCTGGTACACAGATATATAAGGCTCATGATGGATGAGACTGAGGCCAGAGCCTTTTATGAAAACTGCGTAAAAAAGCATCAGGTGGCAAGAGGAAGGCTCTTAGAGGCCCTTTTGGAGAACCCCTCAGAGAGGATTCCCTACGAGCTTGTCACAGGTAAGCTTAATGTAAATGCAGCTGTAATAAGGGCACTTTCAGATAAGAACGTGATAGCTGTTGACAGCGAGGAATACTACAGGAATCCTGTGGGTGATGTTAATGTTCATAAAAAGGATATCACCTTAAGCCCCGAGCAGCAGCGCATCGTGGATGAAGTCATAGCGGATTACGATGCCGGAAAACGCGGAACTTACCTCATTCACGGAATCACGGGAAGCGGTAAGACCGAGGTTTACATAGAGATGATAGATGCCATTATCTCAAGGGGAAAACAGGCCATTGTGCTTATCCCTGAGATAGCACTCACCTATCAGACCCTTATGAGGTTTTACAGACACTTCGGGGAGAGGGTTTCGGTTATGAACTCCACACTGTCTCCCGGAGAAAAGTACGACCAGGCGCAGCGCGCTAAGGAAGGCGATATAGACATTATCATCGGACCGAGATCTGCGCTGTTTACGCCTTTTCCCAATGTGGGACTTATTATCATAGACGAGGAGCATGAGACCTCATACAAAAGTGAGACCATGCCCAAGTACCACGCAAGGGAGACGGCCATAGAGCTTGCAAAGCTTGTTCCGGGCGGAGCAAGTGTGGTTCTTGGTTCAGCGACACCCTCACTTGAAGCCTATTACAGGGCAAAGAATGGCGAATACAAGCTCTTTGAATTAAACAGAAGACTTACGGGAGGAACACTGCCGGAGGTTGAGATTGCTGACCTCAGGGAGGAGCTTCGCTCAGGTAACCGCTCGATATTTAGCAGAAGCCTTCAGGAAAAAATGCAGGAGACTTTAGATACCGGTCATCAGGCCATGCTTTTCATAAACAGAAGAGGGCTTGCTGGCTTCGTGTCCTGCAGATCCTGCGGATATGTGTTTAAGTGCCCCCACTGCGACGTCTCAATGTCGGAGCACAGAGGTGGTATGCTGGTGTGCCATTACTGCGGCTATACACAGCCCATATCAAGAACCTGCCCTGAGTGCGGCTCAAGATACGTATCAGCCTTCAGAGCGGGAACACAGCAGATAGAAAAAGAGGTAAACAAGATTTTTCCTAAGGCCAGGGTGCTCAGGATGGACGCTGATACCACAAGGACCAAGGGCAGTTATGAAAAGATACTCTCTGCCTTTGCTTCCGAAGAGGCGGATGTGCTTGTGGGCACGCAGATGATAGTAAAAGGGCACGATTTTCCTAATGTTACTCTTGTTGGAATTCTGGCAGCTGATATGTCCCTCAATGCAGGGGATTACAGAGCCGGAGAGCGCACCTTCCAGCTGCTGACACAGGCCGCGGGAAGAGCGGGAAGAGGAACACACCCCGGGAACGTTGTCATCCAGACCTATCAGCCGGATAACTATGCGATAATCAGCGCTGCGGAGCAGGATTATAAGGCCTTTTACGAGGAGGAAATATCCTACAGGAGCCTTCTCAGGTATCCGCCGGCAGCTCATATGCTTGCTATCCAGATGTGGGCCAAGGATGAGAACTTTGGTAAGGAAAAGGCCAATCAGCTAAGGGCATACATCGACAGAATGCGCATTGAGGATACGATCATTATCGGTCCTGCAATGGCCGCCATAAGTAAGATAAACGACGTTTACAGAATGGTCATCTATGTGAAAAATGCGGATTTTGATGTTTTGACAAAAATAAAGGATGCCCTTGAAAATATTTTGGATGAATGGGAAAGCAGGGGAATTACAAGGCAGATTCAGGTTCAGTTTGATTTTGATCCCATGAACTTCATGTAAAGTTTGATTAAATTGTGATATACTGAAATGTACATGTTTAGTTTTGCACAATAGAAAGGTAATAGTAATGGCACTTAGAGAAATCAGAGAATATGGTGATGATGTACTTGCACGTCCCTGCAAGGAAGTTAAGGAAGTAACTCCCAGGATCCGCGAGCTTATAGATGATATGTTTGAGACAATGTATGACGCTAACGGCGTTGGACTCGCTGCTCCCCAGGTTGGAGTTTTGAAGAGAATAGTTGTTATTGATTGTTCACCTGAGTGTGACGATCCTCATCTTTTAATAAACCCTGTGATCCTTGAGACATCAGGAGAGCAGACAGGTTATGAGGGATGTCTTTCACTTCCCGGCAAATCCGGCGTTGTGACAAGACCTAATTATGTTAAGGTTAGAGCTCTTGATATTGATATGAAGCCCTTCGAGCTTGAAGGAACAGAGCTTCTTGCAAGAGCTATTTGCCACGAATGCGATCATCTCGACGGACATATGTATGTCGAGAAGGTTGAAGGCGATCTTGTAAATAACGAAGATTTACAGCAGCCTTCAGAAGAGGAATAATTATATAAGATATTTAACTGCCATGGATACTTAGTGTATTTATGGCAGACATTTTAATGAGGGGTGCGGATGTTATTTCTTAATTCGCATTATGAGACAATATGAGTAGGACAAAAGCTAAACGAAGCATAGCAGGAATCATCCTGGGAATAACATTTATTATATTTTTGCTCTTCTATATGGGAGTATCGATTTATTTCATGAGTCATTTTGCATTTAATGTCTACGTGAATGATATTCCGGCATATAAGATGACGGCAAAGGAAATTGAGACGGAAGTAACTGACGGACTGATGAAATACGTCCTTACCATCAAGGGAAGGGGAGATATCACAGAGACTATTTCTGCGAACGATATAAATCTTTCACTTCGAATGGACGGACAGTTTGACAGAGCATTAAAAGAGCAGAATCCTCTTTTGTGGCCTGCATATCTGTTCAAGGACACTCATCTTACGACAGATAATATAGTAGTGTATTCAAAGGAAACAGTAGAGAACAAGATAGACTCCCTGGCATATTTTTCTCCTGAAAATATTAAGGAGCCAGTTGATGCATACGTATCCGAGGAGTCCGGAGAGGACGGCTTCTATATTGTTCCCGAGGATTATGGTCAGTCTCCCATAAGAGATATCGTTGTGGAGAAGATATGCTCTGCAATAGATGTCTTAGAGCCTGAGGTTACACTTGACGATGAATGCTATAAAGCACCGGAGCTGTTTTCAGATAATCCGGAGATGACAGCTCTGTGTGATAACCTTAATAACTTCTGCAAAGCCAATATTGTCTACGAATTTGGCGCTGATACCGTTGTTGTGGATGGCACAAAGATAAGAGAGTGGTGTGCCATAAACGGGACAGAGGTCAGCCTTGATGAGGAAAAGGTTAAGGACTTTGTAAACAGTATTGCAAGGCAGTATGACACCTTCGGTAAGACCAGGACCATCATTTCCCACAGCGGTGAGGAAGTGACTGTTTCCGGCGGAGATTACGGTTGGTGGATGGACAGAAGTACAGAGACTTCTGAGCTTATCGCAGCTATTAAAAATGGCGATAAGGGTACCCGCGTTCCCGTGTATTTCGGAACCGCGGCAGCCTATGGTGAGCAGGACTATGGCACCTCCTATGTGGAGATCGACCTTACAGCGCAGCATCTCTGGGTTTATCAGGATGGTCAGGTCGTAGAGGATTCCGATTTCGTATCAGGCTGTGTTAACAAGTCCAGAGTGACTCCCGTGGGAACCTACGGAATTACCTATAAGGAGAGAGACGCTACACTTGTAGGTGAGAACTATTCTTCTCCTGTTAAATACTGGATGCCCTTTAATGGAAATGTAGGGATGCATGATGCCAGCTGGAGATCCAAGTTCGGTGGATATGACTATATTCTGAACGGATCCCACGGATGTATTAATCTTCCCACAGAAAAAGCCGAAAAAATATATGATTTGGTTTCCAAGGGCGAAGCAGTTCTCGTATACGGAGGACTTACATCTCCCGTGCCTGTTGTGGAGGTCGAAGTGACAGATCCCAAAACAGGTGAGGTGAAGGTTGAAAAGCGCCCTGTTATCAATGGTAAAGTAGCCGGAACTGATTCTGAGGCTTCTACAGAAAATAATACTTCTGAGGAGAATCAGACTACCGAAGAAAATACTACTTCGGGAGAAAGTACTACAACAGAAGAAAATACAGGCGCAGGAGAAGCTACTTCCACAGAGGGTGAGACTCCTTCTGAAAACAGTTTGGATAATGTGAACGGAGAGGGGGCTACAGGCGAAAGCACTGCTCCTTCAGAGGGTGGCGAAACGACACCACAAAATTAAAAATACTTGGGAAGGTTTTTTTGGAATGGCTAAGGATAAAAAGTCAAATTTCAAAAAAATATTTTGGATGCTATTTTCCGTCCTTCTTGCTGCTTTGACAGTGTGGACCATACTTAGAGAGAGTAAGACGCTTTCCCTGCCAAAGCTATTGGAAGTGGTAGCGGATGGTAATAAGTTCTATCTGATCGTTGCTATGATATGTGCCGTGGGATATGTGTTTTTTGAGGCGGTTGCCATATGCTCGATCCTTAACGGCATTAACTATAAAAGGAGCCTGTGGAACGGTATTATCTATAGCACCTCAGATGTTTATTTTTCAGCGATAACTCCTTCAGCAACTGGAGGACAGCCTGCCAGTGCATATTTTATGCATGAAGATGGTATTCCCGGAGGAGTGGTATCTGCCACGCTGATTCTGAACCTTATGATGTATACCGCAGCAATCGGATTTCTGGGGATTGTTGCGATAATCCTTAATCCCGACTTTTTCAGGGAATTCGGATTGGCACCAAGAGTGCTTATAATGGTTGGATTTGTAGTACTTATCCTGCTTATTATGGTGTTCTTTACCATGCTTAAGGACAGTGACAAGGTTTTTGGTATTCTTAAGCGCGTAGTTGTATTTTTGAAGGATAAAAGACTTTTAAGGCACGGCGAAGACAGACTTGCAAGACTTGATAAAGCTCACAAGGACTACAGTAACTGTGCGAAGATGTTTGCGGGAAGAAGTGATATCCTTATAAAAGCATTTATATGGAATGTCCTGCAGAGAGCATCACAGATAGCGATTCCGATGTTTATGAACCTGTCCTTTGGCGGATTTAAGAGAGATGCTATTACGCTTTTTTCAAAGCAGTGTCTCATAACAATCGGTTATAACTTTGTTCCGGTTCCCGGAGCTATGGGAATAGCAGACTATCTGATGATAGACGGCTTTTCAAAGATAATGACACATGAGGCTGCACTGCAGCTGGATATGGTCAGCAGAGCAATATCATTTTATATTTGCGTTACTATAAGCGGTCTGATAACGCTTGGAGGATATCTATGGAAAAAGAGAGAAAATTGATAGGTGTGTATGATTACACGATTATTCTTACATATCTTTCGACTATATCAGGTGCACTTGGAATAATAATAACCATGACAGGAATTGGTCATCCCTATGGTGGAACGTTGTTTTTGATGGCGTCTGGACTTTTTGATGCCTTCGATGGAACGGTTGCAAGGACCAAGAAGAACCGCACCGATTTTGAGAAGGAGTTCGGAGCACAGATCGATTCACTTTCTGATCTTATCTGCTTCGGCGTGCTCCCTGCATCTATAGGTGTTGCACAGCTTAGAATCCATGGTGCTTTCAGGGATGTCATTAAGGAGAGCGGCAATAGTGCCAAGACATCTCTTGTGCTGATTCTTTTACTGATCGCTGTTTTTTATGTTCTGTCAGCTCTTGTAAGACTTGCGTATTTTAATGCCACAGCAGGAGAGAGAGCAAAGCAGAAGCAGGAGTTTGGAAGAGAGTATTACACAGGACTTCCTGTTACAGCAGCTGCCCTTATTTTTCCGCTTACACTGATCATCCATTACTTTACAATCCTTGACCTTACCTTCTTTTACTTTTTTATGCTGCTCCTGGTTGGGATTCTCTTTATTGGCAATTTTAAGATTCCGAAGCCCGGACTTAAGATGATTTTGGTTGGAACTTTGATTGGTGTTGCTGAGTTTTCAGCAGTAGTTTACATACTGGTATCTAATTTATGAGCATACTTGAATTTTTATATAAAACAAAAACCGGAAGAATTTTACTTAAGCCTTTGACCTTAAAACCCCTGTCAGACATGATGGGGGCTTTTATGGATTCCGGGGTTTCTGCTATTTTTATTAAGCCCTTTGCCAGAAAAAACGGAATAAGGATGGAAGATTATATACTTGATGACATCCGCTCCTTTAACGACTTTTTCTGCAGAAGGATAAAGAGCGGACTTCGTCCCATCAGCCCTGACGAAGATACTGTGATTGCGCCCTGCGACGGCCTTCTTAAGGTGAGCAGGATAACGAACAGAACTGTGCTGAACGTGAAGCAGAGCAGATTTTCAATAAGAACCCTGCTCCGTGACAAGAAGCTTGCGGATAGCCTGGAGGGCGGATACTGCCTTGTTTACAGGCTTTGCGTTAATCATTATCACAGATATGTCTACTTTACTGATGGATTCAAGTTCCCTGACCGTAAGATAAATGGCTTTTACCACACCGTAAGACCTGTAGCCCTCGAGGAGATACCTGTGTTTACGGAAAACAGCAGGCAGTACTCTGTAATAGACAGCGATAAGCTGGGCAAATGTGTTCAGATGGAAGTAGGCGCAATGATGGTTGGCAGAATTGCTAATGAGAAGCACAGCGCCGGCAGGGTTATAAGGGGAATGGAAAAGGGACACTTTGAGTTTGGCGGATCGACCATAATCGTCCTTATTCCCAAGGGTAAATTCAATCCCAGAGCAGATATCCTTGAGAATTCACGAAAGGGCATTGAAACATCAGTAAAACTCGGCGAAGCAGTGGGTAAGCTTATACAAAATAACTGAATTTATGCGATAGAGATAATATCTATTTAATTTTTTGAGAACGTCGTTAATTTTTTGATTATACGATGTTCTTTCTTTTTTTAGGAAAAGTTTATGTGCCATATATGGGGGTCAAAACTATAATTATAAGTGTAGAAGGGGTTTTTGCTTCTTATGTATGGAGAATTACAATCATGATGACATTAAAGGAATACGCTAAGAGTCGTACTATCAGTTATGAAAGCGTAAGAGCACAGGCACAGAAATATAAGGAAGAGCTCGAAGGTCATGTGACAATAGAGGATAACCATCGCGTGATAGATGACTATGCCTGCAATTTTCTTGACCAGCACAGGCTTAAAAGAATTATTGTAATGCAGTCGGATAACGATGACTTAAAGCATGAGCTTGAACGTGTTCAGGAAGAAAACGAAGAGCTTAAGTATGCGATAATTGAGCTTCAGAAGGAACTTCAGGATATGGCCAAAAAGAATGCAGACTTGAAGGAGGATCTGGCAAGAACGGATACGCTGCTTATGCTTGCGGACAAGGAACACGAGCACATGGTCAAGGTTCAGGATGAAATAAGGCAGTCTCATGATGCGCTTCTTGAATCCCAAAAGGACCTGATCGAGGCAACAGAGGAACTGGCAAGATATCACAGAACATTTTTTGGATTATATATTAGGGAACTCTGAATAATAGTGGATTCCTGATTTCTTTTGGTGAGCAATCCGGGGGCTGAAGAGGGTGATTATGAAGTTAGCTGACAAGAGTATTGGAAAAACTCCTGAAAGAATAAATGATTATATACCTGTAGTGACTCCGTCCATATGGGTTTTCTTAGCAACACTTCTGGCTTTTCTTGGAGTTGTAATTATATGGGGAAATGTTGGAAGAGTACCCTTAAAGCTTACAACGACAGGGGTTGGCTATAATTACGAGCATCGGCTGGAAATAGAAGATATCACCTACGAGCAGATGATTAGTGGTGATTTTGATGTTGATACAAATTTTTGCTTACTTAATCCTGATGGAATAACAAGTGAAAATATTCACAAAAAGCCGGCGACAGTAATTCTAAAAGATGGCAGGCAGATTAGCGGATATGCGGAGCTTACCTATACAACTCCATGTACTGAAAAAGAAATAAAGGAAACTTTAAAGGAATACGATCTGGATACCGATTGGGTATATAAGGGTCTGGATATGGGGCAGTATAGATATGTTGTTTATGTAAACTGAAAAGGGCAGCGCTTCATCTGTTGATAGTCTGGCGAAGCTGGAGATCCTTGATAAGATCGCCTGGGATAAAAATGAGAGATGGAAAATAGAAGATAATGAGCTTTTGCCTCTTCAAAACCCTCCTAAAAAAGAAGGGCTTGTTTTGATGACTGAAAAGGACGAAGAGGGAAATGATATTGAACTTATAGATTTGCTCACTGAAGCGGTGACAGCGTGGGCAAAAGGCGCCAGGACCATGATAGCCGCAGAAGGGGATGAGGAGGGTATCGGATGGATGAGGTCAAAAACGATAGAAACTCTCCTTGCGGCATGCCATGGATTTGATACTAAGCTTACAGACAGTGCTTTTGATAAGAAGATTCTTCCGATATTACTTGATAAAATATATGTCGGATTGGATAAACATGAGGGACTGGTTTTAACATCAATCAATCTGGATGAAAATATTGTTGACGGATTTAAGAATGCTTTTAACCGTTTTTGCAGATGCCTTGCGGTAAGGATGAGGGAAGCACCTGGCCAAATGTACAGGCTTCTTGCGGGGATAAGGGATAAGTCCCAGAAAATTGATGAGTATAGCGTAGACCTTGGGCTCTGGGCAAGGAACCTTGCTGCTTCAGAATATTTGCGTGCGGATAAGGTCTTTATCAGCAATTATGAGGCGCTTGCAAAGAGTATCAGGGAGATGATCATAAGGCTATATGCTTCGCCCGAGGTTTTTTTCAGGGATATATCGGGAATTTCCTTATTTTTTCCAAATACAGATTCAACGACTGATAATTCCAATTTGGAGAAATATTTATTTAGTCACAGGGTGAGCCATAGAGATGGATTTAAGACCTGGCCCTTTCATGGCTATGTTATAGGACTTGCGAGGCCGGGAACCGATGAGGAAGCACAGGATTTTTGTCCTGAGTACGATTATCTAAAGGACGGTTATTGGGAGCTTGCAGCTCTGTATAATGCCATGAGAGAAGCGGCAAGACTTATGGAAGATAACGAGAATAGTGTGGATGAGATATATGACAAAATAAAGCAGGAGCTTTTCATATATGGAAAGTCATATCTGCTTTCGGAAAGCGATGCCAGGAAGTTAGCCACTGAGTTATTGAATGTAACGGATGGCGTTTTTGAGCAGGATTTGGTAGTCCGATACATATACGAGGGAGATGAGGGCAAATACTCAAGAAACAGAGGCCTCGGATATCTGCCGCTTAATAAGTGCGATGGTGGCAACCTGGATGATGGTGCTTGGTGGTTTTGGGCAAAGGATAATAATTCAAGGTTTTTCATTCATGTATATGGCATAGAAGGCAGGGATTATCTAAACGGTGAAATTACAATTCTGGTGCCCGTATTATTGGACAGTAAAATTTTCATGCTGAGAGTTAGATTTGACGAAGGCGCAGCATATGGGCAGATAGAAGGATATTACAGATACTATTTTCAATATGACAGGATAACGGATTATATCAGCGGCGATGCAGCGCTTATAGGAAAGGAGATGGCTTTCCCTGGCTCAGTATCGGAGGGAGCAAGATATGAGATGGCGTTTGACAATGAAAAAGCCGAGAACTTTGTAATTGGCACTATCAGGTACGGAAAGGATTCTGCCTTAGTCAGGGACCGCTTTGCGGAGAATGAGCTGCCATCTCAGTATGAGTCCATAAGTGTTAAGCGGTACAGGCGGGATGTATTTGGGAATAAATATTAGGATGATATTCTTTTTTTCTAATCTATTCCTTATAGGAATGATCCTGCTTGTCGTATGGATTATATTCCTTATAGGCTGGCTAACGCTTGGACTTCCTATTGGACCGTAATGGCGGTATATGGTTTTTGAAAGCTGTAAAGGGGGTAAAATGGTGAAAAAGAATGATGCTAATGATATTGAAATGCTAATTAAGAATGCTCGGGGGTTCTTTGAAAAGAGAAAGGTTCAGATGGAACAATCAAAGTATAAACAGCTTATACTGAACTTTTCAGCACTTTTTGCAGGTGTATTATTGGGAATAATTCTTAAGTATACATGTCCCGATGCTGTAATTCAGGCGCTTATAAAGAATCTGCTCAGTCCTGTGACTACCATGTTTCTAAATGCACTGAAGGTTATCGTTGGACCGCTGGTATTCTTTTCAATAACATCAAGTATAGCGGATTTTGGGGATATGAAGTCTCTTGGGCGCATTGCGGGTAAGGTAATTACCGGCTATTCCATTACATCCTTTATAGCAATTGGGATAGGAGCATTGGTGTGGTTCATTTTTCCTATAGGTGATCCCTCATTAAAGGCTCTTGTTTCTGATGCGGCGGACTCCACAATTGCCAATGGTCAAAATGTATCTACATCTGTTCTCGATGAGATTATAGATATAGTTCCAAGCGAGATTGTGTCTCCGTTTTTGAAGGAAGATATGCTTCAGATTATTTTCCTTGCGGTGCTTATGGGAGTTGCAGTTTCAGCGGTGGCAGATAAGCTGCATGTTTTCAAGGATATAATAAGTGACGGCTATCTTGTCTGCTCCAGGATTACAACAATAATAATAAATATCATGCCGTTGGCAATTTTCTGTTCAATGGCAAAGATGGTTTTCAACATGGAGATCAAGTCACTTTTGTCAGTGTTTGTGTGGGTTCCTGTCATATATTTGGGAGATATCATGATGCTTGGAGTCTACAGCCTGATAATAATGATATTTGCAAGGTTGAATCCGATTACGTTCTTCAAGAAATATTATCCTACGATGGTGGTTGCATTTACTCTTGCTTCAAGTAATGCAGCACTTCCGACCTCAATGGAAACCTGCGGGAAATCCCTTGGAATTTCCAAGAAGATATATGCATTTTCGCTGCCTCTGGGAGCAACTATCAACATGGACGGAAGCTGCGTTACTCTCATGTTAAGCTCTCTGTTTATGGCAAAAATATATGGAATCTCAATCACTCCTGCGATAATATTGCAGCTTGTATTTTCAATATATATACTCTCGGTAGGCGCCCCTGGCGTTCCGGGAGCAGCCCTTATCTGCCTGTCACTTCTTGTTCCGCAGATTGGTGTGCCGTCAAATTCAATAAGCATAGTCATGGGACTTTATGCTTTGGTGGGAATGATGCAGGTACTTACCAATGTAACAGGAGATGCGGTGGTAACTCTGGCTGTTGCCAGAGGAGAGAAGCTTGTGGATGTGGAGAAATTTAAGGCATAGGGGGAATCTCCGGCTCGGAATCTAAGAACAATCAGAAGTGCGGTATTGCACGGATACAGTATGGGGGCTCGTGGCGGTGGGGTGTCGGTGGTGTTTTTGGTGGGCAGCAGTTGAGTCAGGAATAGGAGAAAAGGGGTAACTGGTGTACTGGAAATATGCTGCAGATAGCTGTGGATCCACCAGAAGAAGGAATGGGAAGATTATTGGTGTAACGGGAACTGAGGTAAGTGGACACCAGTTGAGTCAGAAGCAGAGAAGAAGAGATAACAGGTGTAATAGGGGGTTAGGTAGGGGGATTATAGTTACGTCAGGAGCAAAGAAATAGAGGGAATTGGTGTAAAGATAATTTGCTATAGAATAATTGGTTGAGTCAGGAATAAGAAAAAAAGGATAACTGGCGTATTGATGATATGATGCTAAGATTTGCTGTTACACCAGAAGAAGGCAAAGGCATATACTTGGTGGAATATGTACTCAGACGGATGAATTGCAGTTGAGTCGGAAGTAAAGATTAAGCGGGAATTGGTGTAAAGATGTTCTGCTATGGAAGAATTCGTTGAGTCAGGAATAGGAAAAAGATATAACTGGTGTATTGGAAATATTATATTGAGACTTGCAATTACACCAAAAGAAGAGGAAGACAGATAATTGGTGGAATAAGAATCGAGGCTGGTAGATTGAAGTTGAGTCGAAATCAGGAAATAAGTGTTAACAGGTGTAATGTAAAATTATAAATAATTAGCGAGAAAACCCCTTCCGACGCTGTCGGTCGGGGATGAATCGCCGGTCTTCAACGCTTTGCTTTAACATGTTTTCCAGATTTCTCATATTTTCTTCGATGGTCATCAGTGCGCTGTTCTTCTATGTATTTTTTGACGGTTTCCATGGATACGGAACCGGTAGTAGCGCAGAAATAACTGGCGCTCCAGAATGGTGAATCACCCCAGAGATACTTTTCGATATGCTCTTTGTATCTTAAATGAACCTCTCGTGAAAGTACGGTCTTTAATGTGTTGATCAGCTTTACCGGTGCCACATCTGGAGCCATTGAGATAAGAAGGTGCATGTGATCCCTGTCTGTTTCAGCTGAGAGCAGGTCACAGTCCATCCTTCCACAGAGATATGCGGCGTGGTTTTTCATGAAATCACCCATCTCGTCTGTGATGACCTTTTTCCTTCCACTTGAATGCGGAATTAAATTCCGCATTCAAGTGGAAGGGGTTTTTCGCTAAGTATTTATAAAAAGAAAAATATCATAGTTATGGCAATGATACGGGCTCTTTTTTATTTACGATTACAGGCTTTGCCTGTTCAGATAAAATAACTTTAAGTCTAATTTAATCGACCATTTCATTAAATTTTTTGTGAGATATTATTCTTGAATTTTAAAATATCCCTGATGTAGAATACACAATGTTTGCAGATGGTATGGCAAAAGATAGTGTCTGCTGTAGAATCGAGGATGTTTTTATGAAGTATATAAAACAGTTTTTGGTAATTCTTGCGTTTTCATTTACGGGTGAACTTTTGAAGCTCATTCTACCGTTCCCAATTCCTGCAAGTATATATGGAATGGCACTGTTATTTACTGCCTTGATTACAGGAGTGGTGAAGTATACAGATGTTAAGGATGCAGGATCTTTTTTGATTGAGATAATGCCTGTTATGTTCATTCCTGCAGGTGTGGGTCTTGTTAACAGCTGGGTTAATCTCAAACCGATTCTTATACCAGTTAGCATTATTACTGTTGTAACGATTATAACAGTAATGCTTTCTACCGGTTGGATTTCACAGATTATTATCAGAAGGACAAAAAAGTAAGATGAACGCTTTATTTCAAAATTCCCTGTTCGCAGGAGTTACATTAAGTCTTGTTTCATACATGATAGGAGTTTCCCTAAAGAAAAAGTTTAAACTTGGAATATTTAATCCGCTGCTTATAGCTATTATTCTGTCCTGTGGTACTTTAGTAATAGGAAAAGTGGATTATGAAGTTTATAACGAAGGAGCAAAATACCTAAGCTATTTACTTACTCCTGCAACAGTTTGCCTTGCAATCCCTCTTTATGAGCAGTTTGAATTACTGAAGAAAAATTATAAGGCTGTTCTGCTGGGACTGCTGGCAGGTACAGTGACAAGTTTAGTAACAGTTTTAGTACTGTCTGTGTTATGTGGATTGTCTCATGAAGAATATGTGACACTTTTACCAAAGTCTATTACAACAGCTATTGGAATGGGTGTTTCTGAAGAATTAGGCGGTTACGTTACCATTACTGTGGCTGTCATAATAATAACAGGCGTTCTTGGAAATATGTTTGGAGAATTCATCTGCAAAGCTGCGCATATTGAGGAGCCTATAGCAAAAGGACTGGCTTTTGGTGCAAGTTCCCACGCCATTGGAACAGCTAAGGCAATCGAGATAGGTGATGTAGAAGGCGCAATGAGTGGCCTTGCTATTGCAGTATCAGGTATTTTTACTGTTCTCTTGGCTTCTGTTTTTGCAGGTCTGCACTGATTGTAATTATTTACAATGTATATAAATAATGGTATATTTTAACTGTTATTTGTAGTATTTCATAATTTTATAAAAAACGAAACTGCAGAATTTACATTCAACGAGAGCATTCCGGTGGGAATATATCCGGGATTTGAATTGAAAATTAATATGTGATCATACAGTAATAATTCCAAACTCCGGCTTATTTACCGCCGTTGTGCAAAAGAGTCCAAAATGCTACACTGTTAGTGGGTGTTTTGGGCTTTTGTATTGCGTGAAAATGCCTATTAAAACATTATATTATTTAACGAGGAGAATAGATTCAGAATGAAAATAGTTTACATGGGTACTCCGGATTTTTCGGTGCCACCCCTTGAAAAGATGATAGAGGCAGGTCATGAGATAGTAGCAGTTGTGACACAGCCGGATAAGCCTAAGGGAAGAAGTGGAGAGCCAGCACCTTCACCGGTTAAGGAATGTGCACTTGGGCACGGACTTAAGATTCTGCAGCCCAAGAAGATAAGAGAGGCCGAGGTTGTGGCTGAGCTTAAGACACTTGGCGCAGACATATTTGTTGTGGCAGCATTTGGACAGATTCTCTCTCAGGAAGTTCTTGATATACCTAAGTTTGGATGCGTGAATATCCATGCATCATTACTTCCTAAATACAGAGGTGCTGCACCGATTCAGATGTGCATACTGAACGGTGACAAGACTACCGGAGTCACGATCATGCAGATGAATGCAGGCATGGATACAGGTGACATCCTGATAACCAAGGAGATTCCGATAGAGGAAGATGACACAGCAGGAACACTTTTTGATAAACTCATGTATCTTGGAGCTGATCTTATTGTAGAAGCACTTCCCAAGATTGAAAATGGCGAACTTACACCTACACCTCAGAATGATGCTGAGGCTACAAAGTGTGGCAAGATCAGTAAGGACATGGGCTGCATTAACTGGAGCGACTCAGCAGAGAAGATATCATACCTTGTAAGAGGCATGAATCCTTGGCCCAGTGCCTTCACAAAGCTTAACGGCAAGATGCTGAAAATCTGGAAAGCAAAAAAGGTAGCAGGGGAAGCTACAGGAGATGTCGGAACTGTTGCAGCTGTATCAAAAGAAAGCTTCACAGTAAACACAGGAGAAGGCCTTCTGGAAATTACAGAATTACAGCTCGAAGGTAAAAAGCGAATGGCAACCTCAGCATTCCTTGTTGGATATAAACTCAATGCGGGAGACAACCTCGGCTAATTCCTTGAATCAGATGAATTAGGATACCTGAATCCTAAATCTCTTCATTGTGCCTTCACATGATGGCTACTACAATTAAATTATATTACTTAATAAACGGAGGAGTTTGTATGTACAGATATGGATATTACGGAATTGATCCGACTTATATTTTGGTTTTGATTGGTGCGATACTTTGCGTTGCTGCCAGTGCTATGGTTAAGTCAACCTACAGCAAATACGCAAGAGTAAGAAGTATGTCAGGAATGACAGGAGCGCAGGTTGCTACCGAGATACTTAGAAGAAATGGAATAACAGATGTGGCAGTAGTACATGTGCCGGGAGATCTGACGGACCACTATGATCCCAGGAACCACACGGTTAACCTCTCAGACAGCACATACGGATCTACAAGCGTTGCTGCCATAGGCGTTGCGGCACATGAGTGCGGGCACGTGCTTCAGCACTATAAGGGCTACATACCGATTAAGATCAGAACAGCTCTTGTACCTGCTGCTAACATTGGTTCAAAGCTTGGACTTCCTATCATCTTCCTGGGACTTATCATTGGCATGACACCCCTTGCAAGGATAGGAATCTGGGTATTTGCACTTGCTGTAGCTTTTCAGATTGTGACACTTCCCGTTGAGTTCGACGCATCTCACAGGGCACTTGTGATGCTTGGAGATTACGGCTTCCTTGCTAATGATGAGGTTGCTCTTTCACGAAAAGTTCTTACCGCAGCTGCACTTACATACGTTGCGTCAGCTGCTTCATCTATTTTGCAGCTTCTTCGCCTTATTTTAGTAGTTAACGGCGGAAGCAGAAACAGGAGGTAAGATGGCTGGGGAAATCAATGAAAGGCGCGTAGCGCTTGATATCCTTACTGAGATGGGTAAAAGCGAATCCCACCAGAAGGCCGTGATCAAGCTTGCCCTTAACAAGTATGATTATCTCGAGGCAAAGCAGAAATCCTTTATAAAATGTCTGGCGGAAGGAACGATAGAACGCCAGATTACGCTGGATTATGTCATAGGCCAGTTTTCCAAAACGCCTATAAAGAAGATGGCGAAGCCTATTCTGTATATTCTCAGAATGGGAGTGTACCAGATTCTCTATATGGACTTAGTGCCTGATTCAGCGGCGGTTAATGAAGCTGTTAAGCTCGCTCAAAAGCTTCATTTCATAGGGCTGAAGGGCTTTGTTAATGCTGTGCTTAGGAACGTATCAAGGAAAAAGGACGAGATCGTATGGCCTGATCCCGGCGAATCAACGGAATCAAGGGTTAGCTATCTCTCTGTAAAATATTCAGAGCCCGAGTGGCTTGCTGCTATGTTTATGGAGGAGTTTGGCTTTAAGCAGACTGCTGAGATATTCAAGTTTTTCTTAGAGCCAAGACCTGTAACTGTGAGATTTAGCAGCAGGTTCAGCGCAGAGCAGCTCCGAAGTATTCTGGCTAAGATGAAGAGTGCCAATAACGGCAATATCGTGATGAAGCCAAGTCCGCTTCTTCACTACGCAATGGACCTTTATCACACAGACAATATAAAGTACATCCCCGGATTTGAGGAGGGAGCCTTCATGGTTCAGGACATAAGCTCAATGCTTGTGACTGAAGTGGCTGAGCTTCACAAGGGAGATACGGTTATAGACGTGTGTGCTGCTCCAGGAGGTAAGAGCCTCCACGCAGCCGACGTACTCAGTAATACAGGAAAAGTCATATCAAGAGATATATCTGAAAATAAGTGCATTTTAATACGTGATAACATAACGAGAATGGGCTATACCAACGTTACTGTTCAGGAGTATGATGCAGAAAGGCACGATGCTTCACTGGAAAATAGAGCAGACGTGCTCTACTGCGACCTTCCCTGCTCAGGATTTGGTGTAATCGGAAGAAAGCCTGACATCAAGATGAACACAGACATGAATGCTATCATGAACCTTCAGCAGAAGCAGAGAAACATTCTGAACAGTGTCTGGAATTATGTTAAGCCGGGCGGAACGCTTATTTACAGCACCTGTACACTTTCTATTCAGGAAAATGAGGATAACTTCAGGTGGATACTTGATAACCTACCATTTGAGGCGGTTAGTATAGTGGACAGACTCCCCGAAAAAATGAAGGAGATGCCAACAGCCGGTGCAGGCTATATTCGCATCATCCCCGGAGAGTTCGGAACAGATGGATTTTTCATAGCAAAGTTCAAACGTAAGGAATAATGATGACAGATATTAAATCACTTACAAAAGAAGAATTAACAAATATGGTTAAGGACATGGGGGAGCCCGGCTTTCGAGCCGGGCAGCTTTATGACTGGATGCACAAAAAGCAGGCAAGAAGCTTTGATGAGATGACAAATCTCTCTAAAAGCCTTAGAGAAAAGCTGAGCTCAGAGTGCAGTTATGTTTCCCTTAAGGTCGTAAGAGTTCAGGAATCAAAGCTCGATGGCACAAGAAAATACCTGTTTGAGCTTCATGACGGAAACCTCATAGAGAGCGTTTTCATGAAGTATCGCTTTGGTAACAGTGTGTGCGTATCATCCCAGGTGGGATGTCGCATGGGCTGCCGTTTTTGCGCATCGACAATAGACGGCGTGGAGAGAAATCTTGAGCCTTCAGAGATCCTAGACCAGATATATGCCATAACAAGAGATACCGGTGAGAAGGTCTCAAGAGTAGTTGTGATGGGAAGTGGAGAGCCCCTTGATAACTACGACAACATCCTTAAGTTCATAAGGCTTCTCACAGATGAAAACGGGCTGAATCTAGGACAGAGGAATCTCACGATTTCAACCTGCGGAATAGTGCCCAACATGAAGCGCCTTGCAGATGAAAAGCTGCAGATAAACCTTGCAATATCGCTCCATGCGTCCAATCAGGCAAAGAGACAGGAGCTTATGCCTATCGCCAATAAATATTCGATAGATGAGCTTCTTGATGCCTGCAGATATTATTTTGACAAGACAGGAAGACAGCTTACCTTCGAGTACTCACTGGTGGGCGGAGTTAACGACACCGATGAGGATGCGGACGAGCTTGCGGATATTCTCGGTAAGCTTAACTGCGTCGTGAACCTCATTCCGGTCAATCCCATTAAGGAGAGAGACTTCGTGGAGAGTACCTCCGAGAGAGTCCAGGCCTTTAAGAGGAAGCTTGAAAAGCGCCATATCAACGCCACAGTCAGAAGAGAGATGGGCCGCGATATAGACGGCGCCTGCGGACAGCTTCGCAGAAGACATATAGCGGAAGAGAATACATAACAGCAGGTGGAAACGCACTTTAGGAAAATCGTTTGCAATTGATTTACGTAAATCTCCTTGTTATACTGAATTAGTTAAAAATGTTTAAAGTATTTTCAGGTCAGTAAAAACAGGAGAATTATAATGGGAGTTAGTATAATCACAGATTCAGCAAGCGATATATCTCAGGAAACCGCCGCTAAATGGGGGATTACTGTTATACCCTTAAAGGTAAGATTCGGGGAAGAGGAGTTTCTTGACGGAGTTACTCTTCCCTATACCACGTTCTATGAAAGGCTTGTAGAAAGCGATACTCTGCCTAAGACAAGCCAGATTCCACCCTTTGAATATGAGGAAATTTTCCAAAAAGAAGTTGATAAGGGTAATGAAGTTGTTTACATAAGCCTTTCCTATGGAGTTTCAGGCTGCTATCAGAGCGCCTGCCTTGCTGCCGAGGAGGTAGGAGAGAAGGTTCATGTAATAGATTCTATGCAATTTTGTATTTCTCAGTATATAATTGTAGCCAGGGCTGTTGAACTTCGAGATGCAGGCAAAAGTGCATCTGAGATTGCTTCCATAATCGAAGAGGAAAAGAAGAGTGCCAGAGTCATCTCGGTTTTTGATACTCTTGAGTATTTAAAGCTCGGCGGAAGAATATCAGCTGCAGCTGCTTTGGCGGGCGGTGTTCTTTCCATCAAACCCGTCATTACCATTGAAAACGGTGTGGTAGCTGTTGTCGGAAAAGCCAGAGGCTCCAAGAACGGCAACAATCTTCTTATGCAATTCATAGAAAAAAATGGCGGTATCGATTTTAGCAGACCAATATGTCTTGCATATTCCGGTCTATCGGATATAATGCTAAAGAAATATATTGAAGACAGTAAACACCTTTATGAGGGTAATTATAAAGGTGATGTGAGTGAAATACCGATCGCGCATGTAGGTGCGACCATAGGAACCTATGCGGGGCCCGGGGCGATCGCGTTTGCTTACTTTCATAATAAGTAATCAAAAGGAGATGGAAACATGAAACAGGCATTTGACAATGACAAATATCTTCAGATGCAGTCAGAGAAAATCCGCGAGAGAATTGGAAAATTCGGCGGCAAGCTGTATATGGAGTTTGGAGGAAAGCTTTTCGATGATTATCACGCATCAAGAGTTTTACCGGGATTCCAGCCGGATTCCAAGATCCGTATGCTCACTCAGCTCAAGGAGGATGTTGAGATTGTTATAGTCATTAACGCAGGAGATATCGAGAAAAATAAGGTTAGAGGAGACCTTGGTATCACCTATGATATGGACGTTCTTCGTCTCATCGATGCCTTTCATGGTTACGGATTGTACGTTGGTTCTGTAGTCCTTACACGCTATGACGGAACAGAGCAGGTTGTGGCTTATCAGAAGAAGCTCGAGGCTCTTGGCCTTAAGGTTTACAGACACTACTCAATCCCCGGATATCCTTCCAATATACCGCTTATCATCAGTGAAGAGGGCTATGGTAAGAACGAGTACATCGAGACCAAGCATTCACTTGTAGTCGTAACTGCACCCGGCCCCGGAAGCGGAAAAATGGCTGTTTGTCTTTCACAGCTTTATCATGAAAACAGACACGGAGTTAAGGCCGGATACGCTAAATTTGAGACCTTCCCCATTTGGAATATACCGCTTCAGCACCCGGTTAACCTGGCGTACGAAGCAGCTACTGTAGACCTCGCTGATATGAACATGATCGATCCTTATCACCTTGAGGCTTACGGCGAGACCACAGTTAACTACAACCGTGATGTTGCAGTTTTCCCTGTGCTTAACACTATGTTCAAGGAGATTTACGGAGATTCTCCTTACAAGTCACCTACAGATATGGGTGTTAACATGGCCGGTAACTGTATCATTGATGATGAGGCAGCTCAGGCAGCAGGAAAACAGGAGATCATCAGACGTTATTACAAGGAACTCTGCGAGGTAAGAAAGGGTGAGAGCACTCAGGACAGAGTAGATACCCTCGAGATCCTCATGCAGAAGGCAGGCTGCAGCATTCAGGACAGACCTGCAGTTGCAGCAGCTAACCTTAAGGCAGAGCTTACAGGAGCTCCCGCAGCAGCTATTGAGCTTCCTGACGGACAGGTTGTTACAGGAAAAACAAGTGCTCTCATGGGCGCAACCAGTGCAATGCTTATGAATGCTCTTAAGGTTATGGCGGGCGTTCCCGACGATATAGACTTAATCGCACCTTCAATCATCGAACCTATCCAGAATCTGAAGGTTCAGCAGCTGGGCGGACACAACCCTCATCTGCATGTAGGCGAGATCCTCATAGCGCTCACTATCTGCGCTGCAACTGACGATCATGCCAAGGCTGCACTTGAGCAGGTTGATAAGCTTCGTGGACTTGAGGTTCACTCAACGGTTATCCTTTCCCCCGTTGATGAATCCACCTTCCACAAGCTCGGTGTCAACCTCACCTGCGAGCCTAAATATCAGACAAAGAAGCTGTTCCACGGCTGATTTGTTCATAATTTAATTGTAATATCGTAATAGATTTTTAACGAAAAAACATTTAATTCATAATGATTTAAGAGAATTATTAGAATTAAATGTTTTTTTGCGTGCTATAATAACCATATGGAACTAATGAATCGGCATGAGTTGGAGGCTTAGTATGAATCAGAGCTTATATGATGCTGTATTTTGTGTAGACGTAGGTGGTCAGAAAATCGATCCCTTCGCAGCAGCAACAGTTGATTTTGGAAAAGTTATCTCCGATATGAAGCTTGGCGGATATGCTATTACTTCCCTCAATGTTGCAGAGTTCATGGTTCTTCATCAGCTTGACGACATGAGGAAGTTCAAGAACCAGATCATTAGTGAGACCATGGAGATGGACAACCGCGAAGATTATTGCAGGGAAAAATATGGATTGTCCTTCAAGGACATACACGCTCTTGAACCTACATCAGACTTTGAGTTTGATATTAAGAGCGGACAGGTAATCCTGTTTCTTTCACATGATGCGCAGTATATGGAAGATGCTTATATGAAATTATTCGGGCAGGAACTCAACAAGTTCTGCCAGGAAACAGGATTTATGTATACGAAGCTCGGCGAGACTATTTGACTGTCTTGCTTATGCAATTTATTCCTCCTTTCCTTTCTAAATATTGTCACAAAGACGGCCTGACGAGAGTATACCTCCGCCGGGTCGACTTTTTTTCAGAAATAATGCTGAAATACGGCCTCGGTTTCCCTGATTTTGCGGTGAATACTGGGCTTTAACGTGCTACCGACTTAACCGTTTTCGTTTCTTAAGATTTTCTTAAAAAAGGCTCCCGATTATTACATTTCACTTAATTATTTGCTACGATTATTCTAGTGTCGCCCTTGTTTTTTGTTTTGCATAAAGGAGGATTAAATATGCTAAATAGAGGAGATTGCGTTGTTTACGGTAACCATGGTCTTTGCGAGGTAAAGGATATTCTTGTTCCGGCTTTCCTCGAGAGAGGCAACGAAACACTCTACTACAGCATGGTATCCAGCATAGACAGCAAGGGGGTGCTCTATGTTCCGGTTGACGGAGCTGAGGAGAAGATGCGTGACGCTATTGATGCCGATGAGGCTGAGGAGCTTATCGGTGAGATTGATGAGCTTGAGGTTTATGACATTCCTCAGGGAAAGAAGGCAGAGGCTGTTATTGTCGACGTTATCAAGAGAAATAAGGCTTCTGAGATGATGTGCCTTGTCAAGTCTCTTCGTCAGATCAAGGCTACCAGAGCCGCTGAGGGTAAGAAGTTCGCATCTATGGATGAGAAGTACCTCGGAATCGCTGAGAAGCTTCTTTATTCTGAGATGGCTTACTCCATGGAGTCCAAGCTTGACGCTATCAAGGAGCGTGTTACAAGCGAGCTTTCACAGCTTACTCTTGTATAATTTAATACTAAGTAGTTGATTAAAAATAATTTAATATAGCTGAGATAAGGTGCCAAAAATAATTTTTGGCACCTTTATTTTTGCGAATTTATTTATCTGTAAAAATTATTCCTGACCGTTTCCTCTAAACTCAATAGGTGTTACGCCAAAGCTCTTTTTAAAGAGCCTTGTGAAATAGGAGTAGTTATCGTAGCCCACGTACTGGGAGATGTCGTGGATAGGATAATCGGACTCTGTTAAAAGCTCCTTCGCAAGGGACAGTCGCTTTTCAATCACATAATTTTTGTAGCTCATGCCTGTCTCTTTCTTGAAGATTTTTGTAATGTAATCAGGGTCAAAGAAGAACATGACAGAGAGCTGCTCGCGGCTTATATCCTCGCGGAAATGCTCATCCACATACTTAAGAAGTGCCTTGATGTTGGATTCGTTTTCTGCAGAATCCGTGGGTATTTCCGGAATGGAAGATGTCTTTGCAGCCTCGGCTTCCTGTATCCTTTGTGCCTCGGACAGAGCTTTTTTTATTATCCTTGTAAGCTCTGCATAATCAATTGGCTTTAGGAAGTAGTGGAAGCTCTTTAGCTCAATTGCCTTCTGGGCATAGGAAAAATCCGCATAGTTAGTAAGGAAAATCGTGGGCACGGGATTTTCCTGTTCGCGAAGATAGGAGAGGAGATCAAGACCTGATCCATGTGGCATATCAATGTCACTAAGGAGAAGGTCTATTTTGTTATCCTGCATTATCTCTTTTGCGGTATTTATATTATTGGCTGTGAAAACCCCGGTTATTCCCAGGCTTTCCCAGGCTATTCCCTTTTGCAGGGCCGCTATAACAAAGCGGTCATCATCAACAAGCAGAACTTGCATTATGGTTATTCCTTTCTGGGAATCCTTATAACAACGGCGGCACCTCCGGCCGTGCTGTTTTCAAGATAAAATTCAAAGTCGTCACCATATAGGAGCTTAAGTCTTCGGATACAGTTGGTTATGCCTATATGGGAGCCACTGTCTGTGGTGAGGTATTCGCCGTTACTGATCTTCGTGATGACCTCCTCAGGGAATCCCTGACCGTTATCCTTTATACATATTTCGATGTAATCGGCATCATTCTTTACATAGTCACTTCCTGTTATGGAGATCTGCAGGCTGTCACCTGCGGGCTCTGCGTACTTTATGATGTTCTCCACGAAGGTAATAAGAAGGAGCGGCGGAATCATCACATCCATGTATTTGTCATCGATATCGCAGCTGTATTCTATGTTCTCAGAAAGGCGCATCATCTGGATATCAAGGTAGTCCTCGGTGTGGGCAATCTCACTGCTAAGTGGCACAAAGTCCTTATCTGCCTGGAAGAGGTATCTGAAGTACTTGGAAGTAAACTGCAGCATTTTCTGGGCTGCGGATACATCACCGAGACTCAGCATACTGTCGATTGTTGTGAGGCAGTTTAAGTAAAAGTGTGGCTTTATCTGCTGCTGAAGGAAGTGAATCCTGAATTTATTCTGATCAAGCTCTGCCTCGTAGACGTTGATCCTGAGCCTTGTTATCTCATGGATGAGGCTCTTGAACTGGTCATTTATCTGGTTTAATTCCTGCATCTTGCTGTCTGTCAGATCGAGGTTTGCTGACTCTGCATCTGACAGAGAATCCATTCTGGACAGATTGCTTGAAAAGATCTTTATGGGCAGTATGACCTTTTTATAGGTGGCAAGTATGTAGCTGCCCATTATAAGGCTAAGAGCAAGGGCCGCCAGAAATACCAAAAACTGCAGCAGGAAGATTTTTCCGTAATTACCCAGCATGTCTGATTCAATGACGAGGGTGAAGGGGAGGCCTGCGTCCTCTCCGCGAAAATGCAGCTCGTTGTAGTAATGCTTAAGGAGCCCCTCGGGACGTGTAGCACTCTGATAATAGGTGTTGCCATCAAGACTCTGGAACTTGATATTTCCATGGGAGCCAAGGTTTATGTTAGAGAGCGGAGCCAGGATATCCTCGATTGAAACAAGGGATACAAAGGTGCGGTGCCTATAGGTTATGGAGTAGTACAGATAGGTTTTTCCTCCTATTACGCTTGGCATCCATGAAAAGCCTTCAGTATTATCCACGTTTTCAAAATCATCTATGACCTTCTTTTTTATCTTCTTATAGGTCTCGTAGTCCACTGTGAGCTCCGAGGCATTTATGAAAATGTCCCCCTCGTCCCAGTAGAAAAAGTACATAAATTCAGAGCCTGTAGAGTACTGCATATCGCTAACCCTAAGGCGCAGGTCATTGCCAGCCTGTCTGAAATCCCCCACATGTCCGTCTGTCTTGAAGGGATCAAGGATGGGATCGTGAACAACGGTCCACTGAACGAAGTGGGCTATTGCATCAAGCCGGTGGCTCAGATCGGTTTGATAAATGGTTATGGCATTTTCCAGTGACAGATTATTTTGTCTTCTTATTTCCCAAAAAGAGAACCCGCTTACGAACATAAAAATGATCACAACAGGTATCGCTGTCCATAGAGTTTTCCTTAAAATCTGCACCACCGGATATGCTGTGGTTCTTCTTGCGTTTTTCATAACTTCATTATAATTAAAAGATTTTCATACGACCACCGTTTTTGGTTTCCTGTTCGGAAAAGTGCTATCCATAAATCTGAAAAGTGCTATTTTTGATTTTTTAAAAAATATAAGATTTGTACTTGTAAGGAGGAACACAAAAAACATGAAAGAAAAAGTTCTAAAAAATTTCAAAAAGTATTATCAGCTATACTTGTTACTTTTGCCCTCGGCAATTTTACTGTTTTGCTTTGCGTACCTGCCAATGGTGGGAATCATTATAGCTTTTCAGAATTATTCACCGGCACTTGGAATACTCGGAAGTCCCTTTGTGGGAATGAAAAACTTCATCCAGTACTTCAAGTCATATCAGTTTACGGTGACTATCAAAAATACATTACTTCTTAGCTTGTACAGCATAGTGGTAGGCTTCCCCCTTCCGATCCTGCTTGCACTTATGTGTAACCAGATGAAGACCAAGATGTTTAAAAAGGTCTTCCAGGTTGTGACCTACCTTCCGCATTTCATCTCAACAATGGTAATGTGCGGACTTGTACTAATCTTCCTGTCACCCAGCAGCGGACTTTTCGCCAATCTGTTCAGACTGTTCGGGCAGGAGTTCCCCAACGTGATGTCAAGTGCAGGCGCCTTCAAGCACGTGTATGTGTGGAGTGACATCTGGCAGCATCTCGGCTGGGACAGCATCATCTATCTGGCGGCTCTTGCAGGAATCGATCCTACATATTACGAGGCAGCAACAGTGGATGGAGCCAGCACCCTGCAGAAGATAAGATACATCGACATTCCAATGATCATGCCCACAGCAATGGTACTTCTCATCATGAGAGCCGGAAGCATCCTGGGTATAGGTTTTGAAAAGGTATTCCTTCTTCAGAATGTACAGAACATTATGAGCAGTGAGATCATTTCAACCTATGTTTACAAAATGGGTATGCAGAGTATGCAGTACAGCCTCTCAACAGCGATTGGTCTGTTCAACACGGTAGTAAATGTAATAGTGCTTCTTCTTGTTAACTTCTTCGCAAAGAAGATGACAGACAGCAGTTTGTTCTAAATGGAGGTACCCATGGAAAATATATTAAAACTGGAAGCGGATGCTTCCCCAAAAATAAAAAAGAAAAGCAAATTCACACAGGACAATATGGTAAACATCCTGTTTCACCTGATAGCAGTTTTGATGATCATCGCGGTCATTTATCCTTTATGGTTTGTAATCATTGCGTCCTTTAGTAATCCGGCGGATGTTGCAAATGGTAAGGTCTGGATATGGCCCAAGGTTATAGATGTAAGGGGATACCAAAAGCTCTTCGAGCAGAGTCAGATCTGGAAGAGTTACTGGAATACCATTTTATATACCTTCACCGGCACTGCGGTTGCTCTGTTCGTTAATATCACTGCCGGATATGCAATGTCAAGAAAGGACCTGCCCGGAAGAAAATGGATCAACATTTTCTACCTTATACCAATGTTCGTTGGTGGCGGGCTTATCCCTACCTACCTTGTAGTAAAACAGTTTGGTCTTCTTGATAGTTTCCTCGTTATGGTACTTCCATTTGCGGTATCCACTTACAACATCATCGTAGCGAGGACATTTTTCCAGAACTCTCTGCCTGAGTCCCTGTGGGAGGCAGCGCAGATTGATGGCTGCAGCACAATGAGATACTTCATTCAGTTTGCTGTGCCTCTGTCCAAGGCGGTAATCGCCGTAGTCGGACTCTGGACAGCGGTAGGTCTCTGGAATTCATGGTTTAACGCACTTATTTATCTGCAAAACGAAGACCTGATACCGTTGCAGCTTCTTCTGAGGAGAATCCTCATTTCCAATGAGTCACTCCTTGGGGCAGCGACAGGAACAATGGCTCAGGAATTGAGACAGCTTTCAGACATGATGAAATATGCTTCAATTGTGGTTTCTACATTGCCGATCATGGCCCTGTATCCGTTCTTACAAAAGTACTTCAATCAGGGCGTAATGATAGGAGCAGTGAAGGGATAAAGAACATTACAAAGGTTAAGTAATACTGCCATTCTTCATGACAAATATTTCGACAATTATTAGCCTTTAGTAATACAACATTTTTTAAGAGAAGGAGAAATGAAATGAGAAAGAAACTAAAAATGACAGCAGGGGTACTTGCACTTACAACAGTACTGGCAGCTTGTGGTCAGAGCGCAGAGGTTAATACAGCCGGAACAGAGAGTTCACAGGCTGAGAGCTCAGTAAGTACCGATTCGGCAGATGCAAGTTCAGGTTCAGCTTACGAAGTTGCTACAGTAAGATGGGCAGACTGGGGTGAGGATTATCACACGGGTTTTCCGGATACCGCTGCAAGCGAGGCAGGAATTGCCGTAACATGGGACACCATTCTCAATTCAGACTGGGCAGATAAGAAGGCTGTACTTCTTGCAGGTGGTGACCTTCCGGATGCATTCATGGGATCAATCTGCTTTTCAGAATCAGATATCCTTACAAATACAGGTTCATTTATCGCACTTGATGACTACATCGATGAGTATATGCCCAACTTCAAGGCTATCATCGAGAGCGATCCTACAATGAAGGCACTTGCAACATCAGCAGACGGCCACATCTACGGTCTTCCCTCCAAGAAGCCCTGCAGACCTACAGTTGCAAACCAGATGTTCATCAACAAGCAGTGGCTCGATAACCTCGGCCTTGAGGTTCCTACAACCTATGAAGAGTTTGAGAACGTTCTTACAGCCTTCAAGGAGCAGGATGCTAACGGCAATGGCGATCCTACAGATGAGATTCCCTTCGGTCAGGGTTATGCAGATTCAGTTATGTTCTTCTGTCTTCCCTTCGGAACAACCATCGGTGCTGACGGCACATACATGATGGCTATTCAGAACGGCGAGCCTGTTTACCTTCCTGTAACAGAAGGATATAAGAGTGGTATTGAGTGGATGCACGACTGCTTCGAGAAGGGACTTATCGATCCTGAGCTTTTCACAGAGGATTCCTCAATGCGTGATGCCAAGCTCATGAACGAGACTCCTATCGTAGGCGCAGCTCCCGGATGGACAGCAGATTCTACATTCGGTGCAAACGCAGATCAGTACATTGCACTTCCTGCACTTGCAGGTCCTGAGGGTGAGGGCTACATCTCATCTGATCCTGAGCACTGGAACTACAGCAGATATGAGTTCGTTGTAACTTCTTCCTGTGAGAATCCCGGTCCCCTTCTTTCATGGGTTGACAAGTTCTACACAGAGGATGCTTCAATCCAGAACTTCTACGGTTCCTTCGGTGTTGGTACTGAGAAGAACGATGCAGATGGCACATACACAGTACTTGAGCCCCAGGATGGCAACTCAGCTGATACCTTTGCATGGATCCAGTCTCTTCGTGACTTTGGTCCCAAGTATGTAAAGGAGGGCTTCAACGATAAGGTTAATTATGCAGCAGAAAATGGTGATGCATCTAAGCTTGCCCTTGATAAGGAGCTTGGAAAATATGCTAAGGAAGCATTCCCTAACGTAAGTTACACAACAGATCAGCTGAACACACTTGCAACACTCTTCACAGACCTTGATGCTTATGTTGCTTCTAACCAGGCTACATGGGTAACTGAGGGCGGAATTGAAGAACAGTGGGATAGTTATGTTAAAACATTGGAAACAATGGGTTATAATGACTTTATCCAGATTCAGCAGGATGCTTACAATACTTACAATGCTAATAAATAATTTTTGAGGACACACATGAAAACATTTGATTTTAACCCGATATGTCCGGAGGAGAATCAGATTCAGGGAGCAGTCTATCGCATTAGCGTTTTGACGGATAGCTTGCTCCGTCTTGAGTATGAAAAAGACGGACATTTCACAGACAATGCAACACAGGTTGTACTTAACAGAGATTTCCCTGTGGTGAAATACAAAATTCTCGAAGACAGCGATGAAAAGCTTGTCTTCAAAACCGCAAAGCTGAAAGTCACTTATGACAAGAAGGAGTTTACACCAAGAGGCCTTCAGATAGAGCTTTTCGACAACTGTAAATCGGATAGTAATTCAGAGAAAAATAATGCCGGGAACTGTAGTAATAATTCCATAATCTGGAACTATGGAGAAAATGGCAGAAACTTCTTTGGAACAGTAAGAACCCTTGATGAGACTAACGGAGTGGTTCTATATGAAAAGGGCCTGTTTTCACGGGAAGGCTATTCCTGGTTCGACGATGGTGAGAGCTGTGAGCTCTGCGGTGAGGACATCTTCGACAGAACTAATCCTGAAAAGGACATATATTTCTGGGGCTATGGCACGAGTTACAAGGATGCTCTGAAGGACTTCTATCATCTCTGCGGAAAAGCGCCCATGATTCCAAGATATGCTCTCGGAAACTGGTGGAGCAAATATGAGAAGTACACTGAAAAGAGCTACCTTGAGCTCATGGACAATTTTGACAAGGAAAACATTCCGATTACGGTTGCAGTAATAGATATGGACTGGCACCTCACTGAGATTGACTCCAGGTACGGAACCGGATGGACAGGGTATACCTGGAATGAGGACTATTTCCCGGATTATAAGAGATTTCTGGCTGAGCTTCACAGGAGAGGAAAAGCTGTTACCCTTAACTTACATCCCGCAGATGGAATAAGAGCCTTTGAGACTATGTATGAAAAGGTTGCAACCCGCATGGGCATTGATCCAAAGTCTGAAGAGCCTGTAGATTTTGACCTGATGAATAAGGACTTTGTGGATGCTTATTTTGAGGATGTTATGCAGCCCTATGAAGAGGACGGTGTGGATTTCTGGTGGATTGACTGGCAGCAGGGTACAAAGGCCAAGTCCGGAAGCGTAGACCCCTTGTGGATTCTGAATCACTATCATTATCTTGATCAGCTTCGCAGAGGAAAAAGGGCTATGATCTTTTCACGCTTTGCAGGAATCGGAAGTCACAGATATCCCATAGGATTCTCCGGAGATACCTGTGCGACCTGGACAAGTCTTGATATTCAGCCATTTTTCACGGCAACAGCTTCAAACGTGGGCTATGGCTGGTGGAGCCACGATATCGGCGGACATATGCACGGCGAGGAGGACACAGAGAGAACCTGCAGGTGGGTGCAGTTCGGCGTCTTTTCACCAATCATGAGACTTCACAGCTCCTGCAATCCTTTCTTCTTCAAGGAGCCCTGGAATCTTCCGGAGCCCATGAGAAGTATTGTGGGGGATTTCATGAGACTTAGGCACAGCATGATTCCGTACCTTTACACCGCTAATTACGAGGCCTATAAGAGTGATGAGCCGCTGATGCAGCCTTTGTATTACGGAAGCCCCGAAACTGAAGCAGCTTATCACTGCAGAAATGGATACTACTTCGGAAGTGAGCTTGTGGTCTATCCTATCACAAGACCTCTTGATGATGAGCTCCAGATGGCAGAGGTTCAGGCATTTATTCCGGAAGGAAGATGGATCGATATCTTCAACGGCAATGTCTATGAAGGTGAGATGACCCGCAAGCTCTACAGACCGATCGAGCAGATGCCGGTTCTCATCAAGGCCGGCGGAATCGTGCCTATGGATGATGATAATACTTCAGATGTAAATGAGCTTCCTAAAAAACTTAAGATATATCTGGGAGTCGGCGCAGACGGCAGTTACACACTTTTTGAGGACGACGGCAACTCCAATGCCTACATGGAGGATGAAGGCGTTTTTACCACCATAACTCAAAAGTATGATGCTGAAACCTGCAGATTGTCAGTTGAAATCGCCGCTGTCGAAGGCTTGATCAATCTCATCACCAAGAATAGAGAATATACACTTGTTCTCTGCGGTGTTGAGAATATTGAAGGAACAAATATTGCTTCAGGCATTGGCTCTTACAGCTATGATGAAGACCGCAAGCAGGCTGTTATCCAGATTGGTCAGGTGGACAGGCTTAAGGGCACGAAGCTCACTATCGATAATGTAGTTCTTAGTGGTAATGCCAGAGAAAAAGAACTCTTCAAACTTCTTAAGAGATGCAAGTTCAGCTATGACATGAAGCAGAGGATCTATGATAGATTCATGCGCGGCGAACTCAGAACTGAGGAGGAAGTTCGTGTTTTGGATATCTCAGAGAAGATGAAGGATGCAATGCTGGAGATAATTTTATAAAGTAGAATTAGTTACAGATGTTTGCTTTATTTTTGTTTTGATTTTGTGAGAATAATTATTTATAAATAACCAATATAGTTTATAGAGGTGCTGAGCTTTTTTGATAGGCTCAGCACCTTTTTCTCTGTTGCAGTTACGTCTATTACTGAAGGATTGTTGTTGCTGGTCTAACGGTGGTAGCACTATGCAGGAGGAGTTCAGTCAATCTACGAAGAATTATGATAACTGTCCCAACTGAGATAGCTGTTGCGAGAAGGGAGTTACGTCTATTGCTGAAGAAGCATTCAAATTGATTGTTCTGCGGGAAGCGTGTGGAGGTGGGTAATAAGTCAAGTCGCGAAGAATTGTAATAGCTGGTCTACCAGTGGAAATCTTGCGGTGAGGGAGTTACGTCTATTGCTGAAGAAGCATTCAAATTGATTGCTCTGCGGAAAATATGTTGAGGTAGGAGTTACGTCAGGACGCGAAGAATTTTATTAGTTGGGCTATTGGGTGAAGTTGCTGCTAAGTTGGAGTTACGTCAACCAGCGAAGAATTATAATAACTGGGCCATCTGCAGTTGGCGCTGTCCTATAGGAGTTAGGTCAGTGAGAAAAGAATTCTGGAAACAGATTGACCTGCGAAAATCATGTTGAAATTGGAGTTTCTGATGATTATTGATGAAAATACATTATACCAATAATATTACGAGATTGCGACATATTCATATCGATTTGCGATTTATTTTAGAATTATTAATCCAATTTTTAGAAAGCAATCTGTATAATTAATTCAGAAATGATTTTATACGATTAGTTTGTACAGGGGGATATAGGGTGCTTTCTAAAATTGAGTTGAAAAAACATCACGTCATATAGGGAAATAATACCCTATTGGTTGTGATGTTTTTTGTTGTGGGGAAAGGGGAAATTTTAAATGAAAAAAGGATTACGAATACCGGTAACGATAATTTTGACAATGGCTGTATGTATTTTGCTGCTGATAGCGAGTGCGTGTATACCAAGGGATATGATTCAAAAGCAGTCTGAGATCAGTGCAGAGTACTTTTCTAAAAGAGAGCCCTTTCAGATTCTGATTAAGGATTATGTAAATGCAATGCAGGACAATTATTCCGATACGGTTCTCTGTGATATTGCCTATTGCATAGATACAGCGCATCCGTTTTCGTCGGTAATCCGGGCAGAATTTGCGCAGGGGGAGTATGAGCAGGCATATGAAGGTTATCATGCGACTGTGTTTGAGAAAACAGAGCCTAATCAGGAATATGGCAGATACTGGCATGGAAGTCTTGTTTTCATAAGACCACTGCTCACAATAATGCCTATAAAAACAATACGTCTGTTATGCGGAGTAGTCTCACTTATCCTGCAAATGATAATAGTAGCTCTTCTGATAAGAAAAAAGAATAAAGGGCTTGCTATCTGTTGGCTTTTGGCATTACTTCTCATACATCCATGGATGCTGATGTCGTCACTTGAATATGGAACAGCATTTCTTGTAGCATCGGTTGCTTCATTTGGAATACTGCTAAAGAAAAATGATGAGGACGCTGATACAATGCCATTTTTTGCCGCCATCGGAGTGATCACATGTTTTGCGGACTTCCTTACTACTGAGACGCTATCCTTCACGTTGCCAATGATACTTCTTCTGGCTGACAGGATGCTTGAAGGGGATAAAGACATATGTGGAAAACATCACCATTCATTTTCTGCAAAGGAGGGTTTTGTATCAATCATTAAAAATGGTGCCTGCTGGCTTGTAGGATATCTTACCATGTTCGCAACAAAGATAATTCTTCTCGGACTGGTCGCAGGAAAAGAGGTTGTTATTTCCTCGCTTGACGAAGGTATTTTGAGACTTGGAGGAGAGGTCAGGAATGCTAACATTTCTACTGCACCGGTAGTGGATTTCGCTGAACGTTTTAGCGGATCCATCTGGCATAACCTGGCCTGCCTGTATCCTGTACACAGCGGAGAAATGAAGGCTGGAGGGGTGTGGCTTATAACCTTTGGAATAATTTTAGTGGGATTAGCTGTGGTATATCTGCTTCATGACAAGATTGATAGCGCAATGTTTTTGCCGATGGGAATGGTTGCACTCATTCCTTTTCTGAGATTCTTAGTGTTGTCGAATCATTCCTACATACATTTTTTTATAACTTATCGAGCATTAATGGTCACAATTGTTGTATTCCTTCTTTTTGTTTTTGAAAACGGAATACGTCAATTAAAAATAGAAAAGTAATCTTATGAAAGGAGAAAGTGACTTATGAAGGGAAAACAAAAATCAATGATTCTAAAAAGAATCGGTAGTCGTATGAAAGGACTGGCAGCGCTTCTCATGGCTATGGCATTGATAGTGGGGATGATGCCAGGGATGGAGGCAAGGGCAAGAAGTGAACCAGAATATTATTTAGTTGTGGCAATTGGTGGGGAAGAGGGTGCTATTTTAGGTTCTGGCAATAGTGACGTTGATCATTTGTATGATACTTCAACGAGTGGAGCCATTCATTTTGAATATCCAATCTTAGAGTTTAGACCGAATAGAAATATTACGTTGGTAAGTAAACTGGGCCAAGAAACTGGAAGCGCTCCGGTAAAAATTACAGCGGCTGCGGATACATATTTTTATTATGGAACTGTCCAAACAGGAAATATTGTAGTTATCTTTAATGGCGATAGAAAGGATGCCACTACACATAGTAATCAAAATTTCAAATTTCCTTTGCCTGCAGGAAAATATACAGTTCGGCATACTCAATCAGAAAGGACAAGTGGTGGGAATCCTTTATGGACTTTTGAAGTAAATTCAGTTGGCGGAGACGAAGGCCAAATTGACACAGAAACCGACACAGAAGGTAATGTCCCCAAACCTAAAGCAAATATGAGTAAAGAATTTGCGATGAGCCTGCTAAATGCTGATGAGAAAGGTTTGGTCGCGGAAGGAGCTTCGGTAAAACTAACCTTCAGAATAACGGACAGCAACATCCCAGCCGGAGATAAACAACAGATAGAAAGTAAGCTTCCTGAGTATAATAATGCAAAAATTGGACTGCTTTTCGATGCATCTTTGTGGCTGCAGGTTGCACGAAATGCAGCGCGAAAAGTTTCCAACTTCAATAAACAAAAGCTTACTGCAGAATTTGAAGTTCCCCAAAGCCTTCTTCCTGGTAATGGCATAAAAAGGACTTTCATGCTTTTCAATGTACATGACAATGTTGCAAAGCTTCTGGCGAAAACAACAGAGAAAACTATCGTTACTGAACTGGATGGTTTATCAACCTTCGCAATTGCTTATCAGGATGAGCCTATAAATTCTTTCATGTCAGGCCTTAAGCTTTCATGGAAAAAGGATGGACTCGGGGTTAAGTGGGATAAGACAGAAGGCGCCTCAAAGTATGAAGTATATGCTACATACTGCGGCAAGAAATTTTCAAAGAAAGCAACAAAGAAGACGTCTTCCAACAAGGTGACAATAAAGAAAATCAAGAAAAAGGACATTGATCTTACAAAGAACGTAAAGGTCTATGTTAAAGCTTATGATTCTGAAGGAAAAGAAATCGGAGAAACCATCACAGCCCATTTTGTAGGAAAAGGAAATCCGAAGTTTACAAATCCCAAGAATATTAAGCTCTCAACCAAGAGCATTACTGTGGACAAAGGACAGAGCTCCAAGATCAAGGCTTCAGTAAAGCGTGAAGACAGTAAGAAGAAGCTGCTGAAGGAAGCTCATGATGCAAAACTTCGCTATGCTTCATCTGACATTTCGGTTGCAACTGTTGATAAGAATGGTAATGTGACAGGCGTAGAACCCGGCAATTGTACGGTTTATGTATATGCAGTAAGCGGCATTGCCAAGAAGGTATCGGTTACAGTTAAATAATCTTTCTCTCACATACCACCAAAATACATGACAGAGGTGCTGGGCTCTTTTGGAGAGTTCAGCATCTCTTTTTTGGGGTATGTCTATTTTTGAAGAAGTATTGTTAAAGCAGATTCACAAAAAAGCGTTGCATTTTTGTTTCCTTTTCGATGAGATTTTATTTTTATTTAATTCCTTCTACCGACATTATGTGCTAATAATCATTATGGGAAGCAATTTGAATTCTTGGAGGCAGATATGGTCAAGGAACGCAAACAATTAAAACTCTTGAATCTTATAGAACGTGGTTGCGATAAATTGCCGGCTCCTGCGATACTATTTCTGCTTTTATTCCTGATCACTGCAGTTTTATCGGCGGTCTTAAGCATGCTCCATGTTTCTGTCTACAATCCTGCTACTGAGATAGAAACCCCTATTAATAATTTCTTTTCAAATGAGGGATTATACTGGTTTCTGTGCAACATGGTCACGAATTTTACTACTTTCCCTCCACTTGGTATAGTTCTGGTCATGTCCGTAGCTGTGGGATTCTGCGAGCAGACCGGAATGATTGAGATGATACTTAATGAAAAGCTAAAGCATATCTATCCTCCGCTTTTACCATATGCTGTTGTTTTCATCGGAATACTGGGGAACCTTGCTTCTGATACGGCCTGTATTGTTATTCCTCCGCTGGCGGGCCTGCTATTTCTGGCGGCCGGAAGGCACCCTATCGGAGGGATGATCTGTGGGTATGCAGGCGTCAACGCAGGCTTTAGTGCCAATTTATTTATAGCGGGGACAGATGGACTTGTTGCAGCTATTACGCAGGAAGCAGCAAATGATTTTTTTGGAGAAAATGTAGTTAACGTAGATATTACCTGCAACTGGTATTTCATGGCGGCATCCACCTTTTTATGTACAATTGTTATCGGGCTTGTTTATACAAAACTTGTTGAGCCTCGTCTTGCGCCTTATGATGTATTGGGAAAAAAGAAAGAGGAAGTAAAAGCGTATTCACCGCAGGAAAGAAAGGCCCTTTTCTTTGCAGGAATCTCAATGCTGGTTTATCTTGTTGTGGTCATTGCTGCCACGATCTGGGGACCCCTTGGCATTGTAGTAGGGCAGGAGAAGATTGGAACAAGAGCATTTGTGGGTTCTTATCTTTTGAAAAATCTGATTCCTGTTTTGTTTTTCTTTTTCGCCATCCCCGGAATCGTTTTTGGTATAGGTTCAGGGGCGGTAAAAGGCTTTCAGGGCATATATCAGCTTATGGTTAAAAACATGGAAAAAATGGGTGGATTTTTGGTATTCTGCTTTTTCTGTGCTCAATTCCAAAAACTGTTTACCTGGACTCATATAGATTCGCTTATTTCCGTAAATGGTGCAAATGCGCTGAAGGCGACCGGATTTACCGGAATCAACCTCATTGTGGTTTTTATTCTTTTTAGTTCCTTTATAAACATTTTTATAACCTCAGCTTCGGCAAAATGGTCCATTTTTGCTCCTATTTTTGTTCCGATGATGTACATGGCCGGAGGCTTTGGCCCTGCTATGACTCAGCTGTTTTACAGGATTGGAGATTCCGCCACCAACTGCTTTACGCCTATAATGCCTTACCTGTGGATATCATTAAAAGACGCACAGGATAAGTATGATCCTAACGTTAAGGTAGGAACTTTTGTTTCTAATCTATTTCTTATAGGAATGATCCTGCTTGTTGCATGGATACTATTCCTTATAGGATGGCTGATGCTCGGACTCCCCATTGGACCCGCCTAGAGCAGCAATAATTGATATAATCAGAACAATATTCTTTTAGAGCTTCAAGTGCCTTATGTGTTAGATTTAAATAGCATATAAGGCATTTCTTTTTATATACACATTATTTGGGAAAAGAGGAGAAGGGTATGGCTCAAAATGCAAAGATCACGGTTCATCCTTTATATGAGGTAGGTCCTATCTCTGAGAGGTTATTCTCAGCGTTTATGGAACCTATAGCCTAAAGTCCCGTCATTTTATACCAAGGTTTGATCATGTCGGGACATTTACACCCATGAACTCATAGAGTTCACACTGCTTTGCTGTTATCTCAGATAGATGATGTGCCTTTCCAGGCTGCTGATAATACTCGATAGTATCCAGTTCATCAAGTAATGACTGGATTGTGAACTTGTTAAACAAGCCATTTTCATCCATCTGCTTTTTGATATAAGACACCATCTGAAGTGCTATAAAAATTTAACTGATAAATTCGGACGCCATTCCAGGGTATTAAGTCCGTATGAAATGTAAATAAGTGTATGTAATTTCAATCTCATTGCGCAAGCGCACAATCGATTGAGAATTGCATACACTTTTTTTGCATCTGTTTATTTTTGCGAATGAATGAGCAGACGGACAAACTTTCATGTTCATCTGTCGACGCTCAGGAGCAAATATCCAGGTGTGTTTTCTGAAAAAACATAGAAAGATAATATGGTAAAATAAATCGTTATTAAATAAAAAATAATTCAAGATTATAAAACCGAAGATCTTTTTCCCGGTACTTATTAGTAGAACCAGGGAAAGGAGGAGAGCGGTTTCGACAACTATAGTAAAAATATTGAATGGAGATATGGAGAATGGATGAAAAGTTGAAAAGAGCCATCGAGGAGATGGCTGAGGGAAGAGAAGAGGGCTTTAATGCGGTATATTCTGCTACATACAATCATGTTTATTTTCGTGCAAAGGCATACATGAAGGATGAAGCTGATGCGCAGGACCTTACACAGATTGTATATATTGAGGCCTACAAGAACATAAAGAGCCTGCAGAATGCGGAGTCTCTTTTCGGATGGTTGGACGGAATCTGCCATAATCAGGGAATGAAAATTTTTCGTAAGAAAAAGGATGTGCTTCCAAATGTTGATGAGGAAGGAAAGGATATCTTTGAGACACTTGAGAGTAATGACATTACATCGCTGCCTGAATTATCGACAGACCAGAAGGAAACAAGCAGGATTATTCAGGAATTTATAGGTGAACTTCCGGAGGTTCAGAAGGCTGCTGTCATCGCATATTATTTCGACGGTTTTTCAGTCGGAGAAATTGCGCAGATGCAGGACTGTTCAGAAGGAACGGTTAAGAGCCGCCTGAACTATGCCCGAAAATTCCTTAAGGATAAGGTTGAAGGAACGGAAAAACGCGACGGTATCAGACTTCATGTTGTTGCACTTCCTACATTGTACTATGCAATCAAGCTTATGTCCGAGAATACAAAGCTTTCAGCTAAAGCTGCAGAGGGCATCTACGTAGGAAGCTGTGCAAAGGTCGGCCTTACACCCGGAGCTATTGCGCTCGGTAATGCAGGAGCAGGTATGTCAGCAAAAATGGCTGTGTCGGGAGCTGTAAAGGTGGCAGAGGCAGGATCTGCTGTTGGAGCTAATGCTGCAGTGGCTTCTTCAGGTGCCGGTGCAGCTGTCGGTTCAGGTGCGGCGGCAGGAATAGCAGGCTCTGGTATTGCAGGTGCGGCAGGAACAGCAGCTGCTACAGGTGCAGGATTATCCCTAAGTGTTAAGACATTGATCATAGCGGGGGCAATTCTGGTGGGAGCAGGCGCCGGGGCTGGTGCGACATATTATGCTGTTAAACAGAGTTCGCAGGAAGCTGAGATTATTGAAGATGAAGGGGATGTTGATTCAGAAGAGATAACGAATCAAGATGCTGATGAAAACCCGAATAATGATACAGAGAAAGTGGCGGAGTCTCAAACTAATGACATGGAAGATGATTCAGCTAGTGAAAAAGCTCTGAAAGAAGCACTAGAGGATGAAGAAGTAAAAAATAAAGAGGCAGAGGATATTGTTCTGTCTGAGAGTGCAAAAATACAGATTGTTGATGCTGTTGGGTATTTTTTGCAATTCGGATTACCTGAATCTGATTATGTTACGGGGGCAAGATATTATGCAGTGGAAACGTTATATATAAATCCGGCAGGAAAAGCAGGTTTTCCATGGAAAGAATCAGACAAATTAGATGCTCAGTTTATAAAAGATTTTTATAATTCTTTGGGTATTACAATACCAGATGATTATGATTACGATGATGATGGTGTTACGCCAGATTCTGATAATGTATTTGGACAAGTGGATTTTCCTGAAGATTATATTGTTTTCAAAAATCTTGATATAACGAACAATGGTGATGGGACTTATATTTTAAATGGTCAATATAGTTGGGAATCACCATATTTTGAAACAAGCGATAGTAATGATATTATTTCGTTTACCGCAAAGGCTGTAAGTGGTGGGAATCCTGAGATATTTGACGGACTTATTATTACTGAGTTCAAAGAAGCAGAGGATGATCCAATCAAAAATGAAGATTCTGCGAAGACAGATGATAAAGAACTGTATGAAAAATTCCTGGCAAACTCGGTTCCGGTTCATTTTTCTTCGAGAAATAATAAGGGAGATGTCAGTTATCTTGATTTATCAAGCTATTATGAGCAGGATTTATATCTTGATGAGCTTATTGATGCAGTAGTTGGATATCTTCGAAAGGACTGGGGTGAAGAATTTGTTATTCTGGAAGAAGTCGATTATGCATATATAGATTGTGGAGATGATGGAATCCCGGAATTGGCACTTCATATAATTAGTCCAGTACCGGATATTGAACCCTGGAATGAATATATAGTAATTAAAAACATAGATGGAAGGCTGGAGACTATTTATTCAAATATTGCATGGAGCAGATACACTATAGAAATGAACGAGTACGGCTATATTTCATCTTCTGGTAGTGGCGGAGCATATAGCAACGGTAAGGAGAACGGTTTTCTTAACAAAGAAGGAAATTATTATGACACATACATTAACGATGTAGAAATAAATCCTGAAACGAATGAAGAAACGGATAATGTAACGGGAATGTCCGAAGAAGAAAGTAGTGCAATAGGTTTAACACAGAAAATAAAGGATGGAAAAGTACCAGTTTGGATGAAACTAAAATAAACTTTCACAATCCGGGAATCTTAAGATATTCTTAAAGATTTCCGGATTCTTTTTTGTGCAAAAATTTTTTGAAAGATTTTTCAAAAATATAAAACCGAATCAAAACTCGCCGGTACTTATAGATAGAACAACATAATACAATACGGAGGGAGAAAAGCATGAAGAAAACAATTATTTTTACAATCACATTACTTGCAATTTGCATCACTGGCTGCGGAAAGAAGTATGATGAGAGTCCGCTGAGTCTTGCAGAAGGGTACAATGCAATAATCAGTGAGGCAAAGGCTGATGGCAGGGAAGAGGAAATTTATGAAATGCAAAATGCCATACAGTCTGAGTATGAGGCAGATATGAAGAAGAGAGCGGAAGAGGAAGCAGAGGTTGAAGCGCAGAAACAGGATCCTCACCCAGAGTGGCTTGTCGATACGACTGAAGTCCATATTGGAACAATTGAAGAAAATGGAATTGGGTACGGAGTTGTGGCACCGGTACCTAGGAAACTCATTGAATACAGAGAAAATCTTCTAAAAGGTGTTGGTCGTGAAATATATAGTGAGGATGTCCTTCCGGGATATAAGAGCTTTGCAAACCTGGATGGAGCTAATATAAATTCAAATGGGGTACACTCTATCAATGTAAAATCTGAGCATGATGGTTATTTTGATCATCATAATGAGAGTGGAAGAGCAGTTAAGGATTTTGCCGATGATGATGTGTTTGGGATTTTTTCGGAAACTGATCATGTAGACAGGGCAAAATCAACCGTCATACGAAAGGACGGATTTATTTATGTATTTCAACGTGAAGATGCTGTTGTTGATGAAAAGTATGGTGTATCAAAGACATTAAAATTTTACATAATACTTCCCGGAGATGAAACGGATACATATTATGTTCATGCAATTGGTGGAAGAGTATCAATAAACACGCTATATGATGTTAAAGATGCTGCGGATTATGCAGAGGAGTATGTTCAGCTTTTCCAAAAAGAACTTAAGATTGTAGAAGGTGCAGATGTCGAGGCAGCGAAAAACTTACGATAAATTTGAAGTGAAAAGCAAGGTTGCTAGATACCTATAAAACTATGTTGTGATATAATTAACAGGTTGTATGAGGACAGAACATAAGAAAAATGTTCAAGAAATTCGCTTTTTGCGGATGCCTGGAATTAAAAAGAAAAGAGGGAAATGAAGATGAAGAAAAGTGGTTTACTAAAAAAAGCGGGAGCATTGCTTCTGGCAATGTCTATGACAGTTGCATCTTTTAGCACATTTGCTCCTGAGACAAAACTTACGGCTAAGGCAGCAGGTGAAACACAGGATACTGCAACTATACTAACGCCTAATTCGGAATGGACAGCATGGACACCACTTGTTGATGAAGGAACACACTTCTACAAAGTGGTTTTGACCGAAGATGGGGAGTTTACATTAAGTGCTGCATTTAAGAATTGTTATGGAGTGAGCGCATTTCTTCGTAAAGAGAAGAACACGGATATCTTGTGTCATGTACAAACTATTTTCGGGACAGAAGAAGATGCTCCTGTGACAGAATCCGATAAACGTGTTTTATCAGCGGGAACTTACTACATTGAAGTTACTGGAAAGGGTGTCAGAAATAAAGATAAGGGCAATGGTTACCAGAATTATAAGATACAAATAGGCTTTAATGGTTTTGGAGTATCTGAAACAAATGAAGATAGTTATGATAATCCGAAGAAATATGTTATTAACTCAGTAGTTACAGATTCCGGTACAAGTACAGATCAGGTAGATTGGTATAGATTTAGTATTGATAAGGAAGGGAAATACACATTTAATATTACAATTTATGGAACCTATGAGACATCTCAATTTGAAGCAAAAATCTATAATTCCGATCTTACTGAAGAAAAGTTATCACTAAAAGGTGGAAATCACGATGAGTCAGGTGTTAATCGAACAGGAGAATTATACCTTGTGCCTGGTGTGTATTATATAAAAATAAATGCTAAAGACACAAAATACTCTTTTTCTGTAAAGGGATCTACTATCGAAGCGAGTAAAGTAACCAAAGTGAAATCTTCAAAGAAGAAAAAGGCAGATGTTACCTTTAAGGAAACTACAGGTGTTAGCGGCTATCAGATCCAGTACTCAACAGACAAAAAATTTAACAAGAAAGTTAAAACAAAAACATTCAAGGCTGAAAAGACTGAAAGTGCAGGAAATAGCAAAAGGAAGGTTACAATAAGCAAGCTTAAGAGACATAAGAAGTATTACTTCAGAGTAAGAACTTATGTTGAAAATAACAATGCCAGATTCTATTCAGATTGGTCAAAGGCAAAGAGTGCAAAAATAAAGTAAATGAAATAAACTATCAAAATCCGGAAATCTCGTAGGTTTCCGGATTTTTTATGCAACAATCTCATCCAATCACAATTATATATAAAATTGGATAACGAATTTTAGGATAAATTATTACCATATATCAGATGTTTTGTGGTACAATGGAAAAGTTGTATGACATTTTAAACCTAAAGTCTCGTCATTTTATACCAAGGTTTGATCATGTCGGGACATTTACACCCATGAACTCATAGAGTTCACACTGCTTTGCTGTTATCTCAGATAGATGATGTGCCTTTCCAGGCTGCTGATAATACTCGATAGTATCCAGTTCATCCATGGAATGTGTTTGTATTTGCCAAACAATAATGCTACCTACAAGTTTCAATAAATATTAATCTCAGATAAAATTTGATGTTAAGTAAGCAGTCCGCACATTTTATTGCGGGCTGTTTTATTTTTTTGATACAATATTATTATCGATATTACGTTAGCGATTTATGTTCTTTATGAGGAGGAACTGCTATATGGCTTGGTATGACGAGGCAATATTTTACCACATCTATCCGCTTGGACTTCTTGGCGCGCCCAGGGAAAATTCCTACGACTCGGTAACCCACAGACTAAAGGAACTTAATCCGTGGATAGATCACATCAAGGAGATAGGCTGTAATGCCCTTTACATAGGACCACTTTTCGAGTCGGTGGGTCATGGCTATGAGACTACTGATTACAGGAAGCTTGATTCCCGTCTCGGTGATAATAATGATCTTAAGATATTTGTGAAGAAGTGTCATGACAGCGGAATAAGAGTTATTCTGGATGGCGTGTTTAATCACACGGGAAGAGATTTCTTTGCGTTTAAGGACATTAAGGAAAACAGGGAAGGCTCCCGCTATAGAGACTGGTACTGCAATGTCAATTTTGGTGGAAATAACGAATATAATGATGGTTTCTCCTATGATAACTGGGGAGGCTACAACCTTCTTGTAAAGCTTAATCAGAGAAACCCCGAGGTGAAGGACTACATCTGTCACACGATCCGCTTCTGGGTTGATGAATTCGATATAGACGGAATAAGGCTTGATGCTGCGGACGTGCTGGATTTTGATTTCATGAAGGCACTCAGAGAAGTGGCAAATGAGGTTAAGCCTGATTTCTGGCTTATGGGAGAGGTTATTCACGGCGATTATTCCAGATGGGTTAATGACGGAACCCTCCACTCAGTAACTAACTATGTTATGCATAAGGCGCTGTATTCAGGCCATAATGACCATAACTATTTTGAGATAGCCCACACCCAGAGGAATCTTGAGGGTATGCATGCCAGTGGCGGAAGCGGCTTTAAGCTCTATAACTTTGTGGATAACCACGACGTTGAGAGGATTTATACGAAGCTAAATAACAAGGCGCACTTTACGCCTGTTCACATTCTTCTCTATACACTTCCGGGAATTCCTTCTGTTTATTATGGTTCGGAATTCGCAATTGAGGGTAGGAAGGAGCAGGGCTCTGACGCTTCCTTAAGGCCTGCGTTAAATATCAGGGACTATAAGGATGCGGTAAAGGATAATCCTGCAACAAAGCTTATAGCAGCCCTTGGAAAGGTAAGAAAGGAAAATCCGGAGCTATCCTATGGCGATTACAGGGAGCTTTTACTTAATAACAGACAGTTTGCATTCTCAAGAAGCTATAATGGAAAAACGGTTGTTGTTACGGTAAATAATGATGACAATGACTTTGGTATGACTGTTCCTGTCGGCGATGCACCTGAGTATATGGGCGCTCTGTCGGGAGAAAAGGTGCCTGTTAACAACGGATGCATACAGGTAAATATTAAGGCTAATTCAGGAGAGATATGGGTTCCTGTCTGCAAGGGTGATAAGAAATCTGCTGCCGGAAAACCTGAGGTGGTTAAGGAAGCTGGAAAGGTTTCCGGTAAGATATCAGAGCCTAAACCGGAGAAAATAAAGGAAACAACGAAAGAAAAGGCTGAGCCTTCAAAGGATAAAAAGAAGGAGGAGAAGCCCGCGGAGAGCATCGCACCTGTGCAGCCGGTACAGGAGGAGAAAGCCAAAGGCTCTTATGAGGATGGCGTTATCGATGGCTTACAGGAAGCAATCATCGCTATCATGGAGAAAAATGGATACGTAACAGATCAGATGAGAAATGATGTTTATAACAACAGACATCACGAATCTTTAGTCAACTGGGTAAAAAGCTTCATTCGCTAAGAAAAAAGCCCTGCACTGTGAATGAATCAGTGCAGGGTTTTATATTTGGTGGATGCTTCTCCATCAACATTATATTTTGAAAACGATTTTGAAAAGAATCCTTTGTAGGATGAAGGAGCAGCGTTTCCTTTCATAAGATCATCCACAAAGCTGTCCATGCTGTATTTTAAGCTATACATGGCCTGTGCCATTTTTGTCATTATGGCCATGGCATCGCGGTGATTCTCCTCCATATAAAGATCTATTTCTGTCATGGTGATTCGCAAAACCACGACATCCGAATATGCAACGGCAGTATAGATCGCAGGCTTTTGCGCGAGTAATCCTACCTCACCAATAAAGGAGTCCTTTGACTGTATGCCAAGAATCGTTTCCTTTTTGGTGCGGTAGCCGGTGTAAAGCTCTACATGTCCGCTGATTATTTTATACATATCCATGGACACTTCGCCTTCCCGGATAATGACGGTTCCTTCGGGGATTTTCATCATCATAATAGTTATTCCTCGCTTATTACAATCTCACAGGAGAGTTCCTTGTGAGGTTTACGGTTTGAAGTAGCTTATAGCCTCTGTCATGTTGGATGCCAGATCCTGAAGGTTACTTGCTGCTTCTGTGATGATCGTGAAGGTAGCGTTGAGCTCCTGCATGGAGGCGTTGGTTTCCTCGGCGGAAGCTGCATTTTCCTGTGATACTGCGGACAGATCGGAGATGATATTAACAAGCTGATCCTTGGCTGCATTCAGCTCCTCGATTCGGGATGAGATATTCTCTGTACTCTCTGCCACGTTATCTACGTTATCCGCCATGCTCTGCATGTTGGTCTTTGTGTCATCAAGCTGTGTTTCCTGAACCTCGAAGTTGGAGTTCAGCTTATGCATAACCTCTACGGATGCTTCTGAATCCGCTACAAGCTTGTCGACGATCTTCTTGATTTCATCTGCGCTGTCACTACTCTGAACAGCCAGCTGGCCAATCTCTGTAGCTACAACAGCGAAGCCCTTTCCCGCATCACCTGCTCTTGCAGCCTCGATGGAGGCGTTGAGGGACAGGAGATTAGTCTGTGATGCGATGCTTGTGATGGCCTCTGAGAACTTGGAGATCTCTCTTGCTGATTCATTGGTGGAATCAATGGTCTGGCCGATCTCACGAACTGATGCCTGAACTTCATTACTCTGTGCAATAAGTCTGTTCAGGGCGTCCATAGCTGCTATGCAGGATTCCTTCATCTGCTTTGCATAATCCTGAAGCTGATTTACATTGTCAGTTACAACATCGATATTGTTGCCCATTTCCTGGGTGTTGCCTGCTGCGTTTTCTACGCTCTCAGCCTGGGAAACGGCGCCCTTTGAAATCTCGTCGATTGCTTCACTTACCTGACCTGAAGCCTGGGATGCCTGGCTGGCTGAATCGGACAGGTCTGAGCCTGATTTTTTCAGCTCGTTTGACATGTCCATGGTGGTTCTTATTACGGTACCAAGCTTATCACTAAGGGTCTTGGCACCATCTGCCAAAAGACCGATTTCATCATTTCGTGCAACGGAGGTTTCATCTATGTTGAGCTTGAGATTACCCTGTGAGAGACTACCAAGCTCATCAGCAATGGCGCGCATTTTAACGGAGATTTTGCTGGCGATAATATAACCGATAATGGAAAGGATAATTACAAGGGCAGCAGCGATAATGACCATTGTGAGAATGATCTTGGTTATTCTTGCTTCCACGTCATGAACGGCGCGGCCTGCAAATACCATTCCTGCTATGGATCCGTCGGATTGGAGCATGGGAGCATAGTAGATGTAATATCTTTCGTCAGTGCCCTGAATCTGGGACTTTATAGCATAATATTCAGATTTTGTTTTGAGTACATGGTCAGCTATATCAGTAGAGCACTTATAACCGGTCAGTCTTGTTCCGTTATTGGTAACGGTTGTAAGGACCTGGGTATCCCCATAGAAAAGGGAATACTCGATTCCTGTTTTTTCATGGAGCTCATCCATAAGATCCTGATATTCCCCCATGATGTTTTCTTCGCCCTTGTAAACATCACCATTTACATAGGACCAGTCACCATCCCATACAGAATTCATCTCGCTCTGGAGATGCTCAGCACCGATCTTCAATTCCTCTTCGATCATATCGTTGTAGGTGTTGGTGATCTCAATAGAGCTGATAATTGTGAGAAGTGCGGAAATTCCAATTATTGCACCTATTGCCACAAGAATGAGATTTTGTATAAGCTTACCCTTCCTTACCTTCGCCTCCATATATGCCTCCATTTTTGAAAACAAAGTTATATATTTGCTATTTTATTTTACACCCAGCCGATTATATTTGTTTGTAATACGAGCAAAAGTTATCAATTTTTAATAAATATATATTTCTTTAATAAATAGAGATAATGTATCTGCTTAAAAGGATTTGTGATACAATTGGCATTATGAATTCAAAGACAATAAAACTTTATGATGAAAATGCATACAGCACAGCCTTTACTGCGAAGGTTTGCAGCTGTGCACCTGATGAAAAACGAGAAAACACCTTTACTGTCGTACTTGACAAGACGTTGTTTTTCCCTGAGGAGGGCGGACAGACACCGGATAAGGGTGTGATTTTTGCGCTAACGGATGAGGATCTGCAAAAGCTGAAGGCGGAAGACGACTCCTTCCTTAAGGACGACAGGGTGATCAGGGTTCTGGACGTTCAGATTAAGGACGAGGTTATCTATCATTATCTTGATAAGGAGATTCCTGAAGGAACTTCAATTTACGGGAAAATCGACTGGGAGCACCGCTTCTCCAATATGCAGCAGCACTCCGCAGAGCACATTTTCTCCGGAATAGTTAATTCAAGATTCGGATATGACAACGTGGGATTCCATCTCAGTGATTCCATCGTGACCATGGACTACAGCGGACAGCTCTCGGAGGAGGAGCTTAAGGATATTGAGAAGAGCGTAAACCGCGCAATCTATGAAAACCGCGAGATAAGGACCTGGTATCCCAGCTCCGATGAGCTCTCTGACATCAATTACCGCAGTAAGAAGGAGCTTACAGGAGCTGTCAGAATAGTTGAGGTTGACGGCTACGACATCTGTGCCTGCTGCGCACCCCATGTGAAAAGAACAGGCGAAATCGGAATCCTGAAGCTTATAACATCACAAAATTATAAGGGCGGAACAAGAGTCAGCATTCTGTGCGGCTTCAGAGCCCTTGAGTATTTTTATAATGAGCACTCTATGATACAGAAGCTTGCCGGCGAGATGTCCACGGGAATAGAGAATGTCCCTGCCCAGTTTAAGAAGCAGCAGGAGGAGATGGGTGAACTTAAGAGGAAGCTCTCCGAAGCCTGCGAGAAGCTTTTACTTAAGGAAGCGGACGCACTTCCTGCGGATGCTAAGAACGCCTGCCTGTTTACAGATGGCGGAACAGATGCCAATGTAATAAGAAGAGTCGTTAATACCCTTGTTGCTGATAAGGGCGGCTACTGCGGCATATTCTTTGGGAGTGATGATGAGGGCTACAGATTTATCATCGGCTGCGGAGAAGGCTTAAACAGTAACGACGTGCTTGCTGAGCTTCGTAAGAACCATGAGGTTCGCGGCGGCGGAAAGCCTGTAATGGTGCAGGGAAGTATTGAAGGAGCAGGTGAAAAGGATATAAGGGCCGTTTTTGACAGCTTATCCTGATGTGGTTTTTATAGGGGCTGATCAGCCCTGTGTTTTGAGGAGTAATTATGAAAAATAAAGGGGAGTTCGGGTTGGGACTTATAGACGGAATCCCAATCTGTCTTGGATACCTGGCGGTGTCCTTTGCTTTCGGAATTCAGGCTTCGGAAGCGGGACTGTCCGTTTTTCAGGCATCGCTAATGTCACTTACTAATGTAACCAGCGCGGGCCAGTTTTCATCACTTGATCTTATTCGCTCAAATGCTGCCTTCGCTGAGATGGCGCTGTTGCAGCTGGTTGTTAACCTTAGATATATGCTCATGAGTACAGCGCTTTCACAGAAGCTCTCATCCAAGGTGGACACCCTTAAGAGGTGCATGGTCGCCTACGGTGTTACAGATGAGATATTCGCCCTTAGCGTAGTGAGAAAGGGAAGACTTAATCCCGCATATTCCTACGGACTTATTGTGGTTTCTGTTTTTGGCTGGGTTATGGGAACCTTCCTTGGCGCCTTCGCCGGACAGATAATGCCCCAGAGACTTATAAGCGCCCTGGGACTTGCCATATACGGAATGTTCCTTGCCATCATAATTCCAGAGGCAAGAGAAAAAATGTCAGTATTTCTGGTGGTTGCAGGAGCCATGGCTATGAGCACTGTATTTACTTATGCTCCTGTTTTGAAAAATATATCATCAGGCTTTAGAATAATTATAGTAACAGTCGTGATCGCAGGTGCAGCCGCTGCTCTTGCCCCTAAGGAAGAGGAGGAGACAGCAGATGCATAACGTTTACGGATATATACTTGTAATGGCGGTTGTGACCTATCTTATAAGGATGCTTCCGCTCACACTGATTAGGAAGGACATAAACTCACGCTTCGTGAAGTCCTTCTTGTACTACGTGCCCTACGCAACACTGGCAGCTATGACTTTTCCTGCAATACTCCACGCATCGGATGACATGAGAGCGTCAATTGCGGGCTTTGCGGTGGCTATTATTCTTTCTTTTAGAAAAAAGAGCCTCCTCACGGTTGCTGTCTGCGCCTGTGCGGTAGTATTTGTTGCAGAACTTTTCTTGATTCCCTGATTTGGAGGTAAATATGCATATTGGAACAGGTTATGACGTTCACAGATTAGTAGAGGGCAGAAAGCTCATTCTCGGAGGGGTGGAAATCCCATATGAAAAGGGCCTTCTTGGTCACTCTGATGCGGACGTGCTTCTTCATGCCATAAGCGATGCGCTCCTTGGGGCAGCAGCTCTTGGTGATATCGGTAAGCACTTCCCGGATTCAGATCCCAAGTACAAGGGAGCTGATTCCTTGAAGCTTCTTTCAGAGGTTGGAAAGCTTCTTGAGGAGAACAGATATTTAATAGAAAACATTGATTCAACTATTTTGTGTCAGGCGCCCAAGCTCAGACCTCACATAGATACCATGCGCCAGAACATCGCGGATGCACTTGGCATAAATGTGGAGCAGGTGAGCGTTAAGGCTACAACCGAGGAAGGCCTTGGCTTCACAGGCGCCGGCGAGGGTATCGCAGCTCAGGCAGTCTGCCTTATTGAGAGCCCCATCGCCTATTACACAAAAAATGTGACCTATCAGACAGGCGAGGCACCCCAGGGTAGCTGTGAGGAATGCCCCGGATGCTCTAAGCTTAAGCGCGACGAATAAAGTCCATCGGAGATAAGATATGGAAGAAAATGAAATGAATATCCCGGAGCATGGCGAAGCTGCATTACAGAGCGATAACAGCGCTTTGTCGGGGAGTGGTGATACAGGGCTTGACCTGGCAGCGATTATCAGAGATAATTTCGGAGTTCCGGGCGAACCCATGAACAGATACAGCCCGCTTGCGCTGGCGTTTATGGGTGACAGTGTGTATGAAATCGTCATCAGAAGCATGGTTGTTCAGGAGGCCAACAGACCTGCGGGACAGCTTAACAAGATGAAGATCAAATATGTAAACGCTGCTGCACAGGCTAAGATAATAGAGTATCTCGAGCCCAGGCTCACGGAAGAAGAGAGCGAAGTGTACAAGCGCGGAAGAAATGCGAAGTCATATACCAGTGCCAAGAACCAGAGCGTCACTGATTATAGAAAGGCCACCGGACTTGAGGCCCTCTGCGGTTATCTCTATCTTAAGGGAGATATGGCGAGGCTCCTTGAGCTTTTGAAGGACGGTGTGAGTGTAATAGAATGAGAGATAATTTTAATGAAAGCTCCTCACTTACAATTGAGGGTAGAAATGCGGTAATCGAGGCTCTTAGAAGCGGAAGGACAATCGATAAGATTTTCATACTTGATGGTTGTCAGGACGGTCCTATCGCTACTATCAGAAAAGAGGCCAAGAAGGCCGGAATCATGATGAAGTTTGTCAGCAGAGACAGACTTGACCAGATATCCGAGACCGGTGCGCACCAGGGTGTTATCGCTTATGCTGCGGCTTACGATTACTCTGAAATGGATGACATCTTTAATCTTGCTGAGGAAAAAGGTGAAGCGCCCTTTGTTTTCCTGCTTGATAATATCGAGGATCCTCACAATTTAGGTGCGATCATAAGAACCGCCAATATCGCCGGTGCTCATGGCGTGATCATTCCTAAGAACCGCGCGGTTGGTCTTACTGCGACAGTTGCCAAGACCAGTGCAGGTGCGCTTAACTACACACCTGTTGTAAAGGTAACAAACATGGCCAGAACCATCGAGGAGCTCAAGAACCGCGGCATGTGGTTTGTCTGCGCCGATATGGACGGCACAACAATGTATGACCTTGATCTCAAGGGCTCAATCGGCCTTGTAATAGGAAACGAGGGCTCAGGTGTCAGCAAGCTCGTCCGTGAAAAGTGTGACATGATTGCTGCTATTCCCATGAAGGGTGAGATCAATTCTCTTAATGCTTCAGTGGCAGCAGGCGTTCTCGGTTTTGAAATTGTAAGACAGCGTGGCTTTAGCAAATAATAAAGGATATACCTATGGCAAAAATATCCATGGATGAATCCGATGAGGAGCTTATAACAAGGCTTCGCGAGGGTGAGTCCGACGTAACCGATTATATAATGAATAAATATAAGGATATGGTTAAAAACAAGGCTGCGTCCATGTATATTCTGGGAGCGGACAAGGATGACCTTATTCAGGAGGGCATGATAGGGCTTTTCAAGGCAATCAGGGACTACGATCCCGGAAGAGATGCCAGCTTTAAGACCTTCGCTGACCTGTGTGTGTCGAGGCAGATTTATACTGCAATTCAGGCATCCAATAGGAAAAAGCATGCGCCCTTAAATAGTTATATTTCTCTCTATGCCAAAATGGACGGCCATGATGAGGATAAGGATTTTTCCCTGGATCAGGTTCTCGAGGACATGAATGACAGAAACCCTGAGGCCATGATGATCGATAAGGAGAACACCAGGGATATCGAGGAGTTCATAGAGAACGGTCTTAGTGATTTTGAAAAATCCGTTTTGGAGCTCCACATGACAGGAATGAGCTATGTTGAAATAGCCAAGGTCCTCGGCCGTGATGAGAAGTCCACGGACAATGCACTGCAGAGATTAAAGAACAAAATTCGCAAATATCTGAACCAGAGCACAAAAGAGCAGTGAAGGCATTTTGAACGCTTTGGGGGATGAAAATTGAAAAATGTTCTTGCGATTATAATCACATTATGCTACAATAAACAAGCTGTTGTGATAAAACAGTAAAAGTAACTAAAGTATAATATTGAAAAATATTAAGAATCATTGATATAAAAGAGGTGAGAAGATGAGACAGGATATTCAGCCCGAGTACTATCAGGCAACAGTTACCTGCAACTGCGGTAACACATTTACAGTAGGTTCAACAAAGAAGGAGATTCACGTAGAAATCTGTGCTAAGTGTCATCCTTTCTATACAGGAACACAGAAGGCTACTGCTGCTCGCGGACGTATTGATAAGTTCAACCGTAAGTATGGCATGACTTCTAACAACTAATTACTGGAAATGCAAAGAGGTTGAGGCAGACGCCTCGGCCTCTTTTTTTTCTTCTTACGAAGAAAAAAAGAGATTTGTTTGATGCACACTCGCGCGATAGGAATTTGTTGCATACAGCAAACGCGTCTACGTTCCACTTCGGTCGTTGCAAAGCAGATGTCCCCCGGACATCTTGCAACGGCGCGAGAATGTCGCAAGCGAAATTCTAATAGAGTTATGAATTATTAAACTCTTTTATGGGAGGCTACTATGGCAAAGAAAAAGATAAATCATTACTCCGGAATTGGCGGACAGGCTGTTCTTGAGGGTGTAATGATGCGCAATAAGGATATGTACGCTGTTGCTGTAAGGAAGGAAGACGGCGATATCGCAGTGGAGGTTGATCACTACCTCGGTAAGGCTGAGAGTCTTGGAGTATCACATATTCCCTTTATAAGAGGAGTATTTGTTTTCTGGGATTCACTTGTTCTTGGTATGAAGTCTCTTAACTACTCAGCTTCACTTTTCGGAGAGGAAGAGATCGCTTCATCTAAGGATCCCATAGCTGCTGAGAGTAAAGAGAAGCTCGCCATGAGCATTACATCTGTAATAGCCTTCGTAATGGCAATCGGAATTTTCATGGTGCTTCCTTATTATCTGAGTTCTCTGTTTTCAAGTCACATCAGAAACAACTCACTTATGGTGCTTCTTGAGGGACTTCTGAGAATTCTGATCTTTGTGATTTATGTGCTTCTTATCTCATGCATGAAGGATATCAGGAGACTTTTCAGATATCACGGCGCAGAGCATAAGTGCATCAACTGCCTTGAGAGAGGTAAGCCTCTTACACTTGAAAATGTTAAGGCAAGTACCAGACTTCATAAGCGATGCGGAAGCAGCTTCCTTTTGTTCGTAATGCTTGTGAGCATCATTTTGTTCTTCTTTATAAGAGTTGAGTCTATTCCGCTCAGAATACTTGTAAGAATAGCGCTTATTCCTGTTATTGCAGGTATTTCCTATGAGATCATAAGACTTGCCGGAAGAAGCAATAATATTATCATGAGAATTATTTCAGCGCCCGGTATGCTTCTGCAGATGCTGACTACAAGAGAGCCTGATGATGATATGATCGAGGTCGGAATGAAGTCAGTTGAGGCTGTTTTTGACTGGAAAGAGTTTTTATCCGATTCCTTTGGATATAAGTTTGAGGATGAGGAAGATATTGCTCAGTGAAGAGATAATTTTTGAAATTTTGTAGAGGATTTATTCAGGATGGAGTACGCATTACTTTTTAAAGAGGGAGAGGAAAAACTTAATAGTGTCGGCATTTCAGAAGCTTCCCTGGATGCGAGGCTTCTTCTTGAGCATGTGTGCGGAACAAGCCACAACACACTTTTATCCCATGGAGATATGGTGGTTGAGGATGAGAAGGTTTTTGCGTACAGAGAGATGATAGCTAAGAGGATGGAGAGAGTTCCGGTGGCCTATATCACAGGCAGCTGCGAATTCATGGGCATTGAGTTTGATGTTACAGGCGATGTCCTTATTCCCAATCAGGATACAGAGACTCTTGCTGAGGAGGCGCTTCGTTATATTCATGACGGCATGAGCGTGATGGACCTTTGCACAGGCTCCGGTTGCATTGCTCTTAGCATTCTTAAATACACCAATGATACCAAGGCTGTTGGAACTGACCTTTCAGAGGCAGCGCTTTCAATAGCTGAGAAAAATGCAGAGAAGCTCGGTATGACCGACAGATTTAAGACTGTTAATACCGATCTTTTCCCGGAGACAGAGGAGAAGTTTGATCTTATAGTTTCAAACCCTCCCTATATACCGACTAAGGTTATCGAGACCTTGGAGCCCGAGGTTAAGACCTACGAGCCCTATATGGCCCTTGATGGAAGCGAGGATGGCCTTGTTTTTTACAGAAGGATCGTTCCCGGGGCTAAGGACTTTTTATACAAGAGTGGCTATCTTCTTTTGGAGATAGGCTACGATCAGGGACCTTCCGTTAAGGAGCTTATGGAACAGAACGGATATAAGGATGTTCAGGTTATCAAGGACCTTGGCGGAAACGACCGCGTGGTCAGCGGATGCTTCTATTAGCTGCGCAAGTATTAGTGTTTTCGTCCTTTAGGACGGGGATGAGAAGAACACACCTATTAAAGCCTTCTCCCTGGGAGAAGGTGGTGCGAAGCGCCGGATTAGGGGAATACTAGCAAGCTAAGGAGAATAAAATATGTTCAATAAGTTAGAAGATATAGTTCGCAGGTATGAGGATATAACCATGGAACTCGGCGAGCCCGGTGTGGCTTCCGACCAGAATCGTTTCAGAGCTCTCATGAAGGAGCAGAGCGACCTTCTGCCCATACTTGAGGAATACAATAAATATAAAAAGTGTAAGGAAACAATTGCTGACAGCGAGGAGCTTTTGTCAGCAGAATCTGATGAGGATATGAAGGAGATGCTTCGCGAGGAGCTCTCAGAAGCAAAGAATGAGCTTCCTGAGATTGAGCAGCGCCTTAAGGTTCTCATGATTCCCAAGGACCCTAACGATGATAAGAATGTTATCGTGGAGATCCGCGCAGGTGCAGGCGGAGACGAGGCTGCACTTTTTGCATCAGATATGTACCGTGTCTACACCAGATATGCTGACAGACACGGCTGGAAGATAGAGACTATGTCTGTGGAGGATACAGGAATTGGCGGAATGAAGTCCGTTAGCTTTATGCTTTCAGGAACCGGGGCTTATTCAAGACTTAAGTTCGAGAGTGGCGTTCACCGCGTTCAGAGAATTCCGGTGACTGAGTCCGGAGGAAGAATTCATACCTCAACCATCACAGTGGCTATCATGCCCGAAGTAGAGGATGTTGAAGTTAATATCGATATGAACGACTGTAAATTCGATGTTTTCAGAGCTTCCGGTAACGGTGGACAGTGCGTCAACACCACCGATTCTGCCGTAAGACTGACACATATTCCCACAGGAATCGTAATCTCCTGTCAGGATGAAAAGAGCCAGATTAAGAACAAGGCTAAGGCTCTCAAGGTACTTCGTGCAAAGCTGTTTGATCTTGAGATGCAGAAGGCTCATGATTCCGAAGCAGCTCTTAGAAAGAGTCAGGTAGGAACTGGTGACAGATCCGAGAAGATCAGAACCTACAATTTCCATCAGGGAAGAGTGACAGATCACCGCATCAACCTCACTCTTTACAAGATTGATTCCATTATGGATGGCGATCTTGAGGAGCTGATCGATGCTCTTACAACCGCAAGTCAGGCTGAGAAGCTTGCCGGAATGAGCGAATAATAATGACTAATAAAGCCTTCGGTGCGTGTACTTTTAGTACAGGTGCCGGAGGTTTTTTCGTGAATTAATTATTCAGTGATTTTAGAATATTTTAATTAAATTATTATTTTATAGTGGTGGCGTTGTTGCTACAATGATTGTAGCTATGGAAACGGATTGCCCATAGGGCAGGAGGCCGCCATGAATGAAGATATGAAGAAGGAACTGATAACCTGGGGAGTTAACTGGGACGATGTCAAGGACAGGTTCATGGGAAATGAGGATCTTGTCGAGCGGTTTATGATCAAATTTTTGAAGGACAAGAGCTTTTCAGATCTGACTTATGGTATGGAGAAGAAGGATGCGAAGGAAGCCTTCGCCGGTTGTCATTCCTTAAAGGGTGTCACCGGTAATCTTGCACTTGATGCCATGAAGGAGGATGTTCTGGAACTGACGGAGATTCTGAGGAAGGGATCGCTGGAAGGGGCAGAGGAGAGGTATCAGAGGATCAAGAAATCCTACGATGACCTCATTGAAATTTTGAAAAAATACAAAGTATAACAGAAAAAGCCCGGCACAGTGTGCCGGGTTTTGCAATAGTCATTAGTGCATTGCAAAAAGAAAGCTCTGCTCTTGCTTTGCTCGTCAGAGCAACTCACCAATATTCGCCAAGTGAAGGGGACGTTAGCAGGTTACCACGATTCCGCCATCGCCGGCGTAGGTGGTTGCAACACCTGCTCCATCAACGATCAAAACATTCTTGAAGGTAAGCTTTGAAAGGATGAGGTTCTTAACAACCTCAGCTCTCTCGTAGCAGTTAATATGTGTGATCATAAGAGTCTTTTCTTCTGAATTCTTGGTGCGCTTTGCAACAAGCTCAGTCATCTTGATCAGGGCTTTTCTCATGCCTACACCCTGTCCCCACTGTGCAATCTCGCCTTCGATAGCGTAGCACACGGGCTTGATGTTAAGGGTAGTAGCAACGATAGCCTTCATACCTGTAAGTCTGCCGTTTTTCCTGAGTGTATCAAGTGAATCAAGAACGAAGTAGGTATCCATACCATCGCGGTATTCCTCAACCTTCTGCACAACCTCCTCGAAGGGAAGTCCTGCTTCTGCATATTCCATGATCTTAAATGCTACATTTGTCTGACCGCAGCAAGCGGATAATGAATCAAATACGTGGATGTTCTTTTCTCCAATGTCCTCGTGATAGATATCTCTGGCGAGGATAGCACTGTTGTAGCTTCCGCTAAGCTTTGATGAAAGTGTTACAACATAAATATCATCAGCGTCACATTCGTAAGCCTTCTTGTATCTGTCGGGAGAGGGGCACGCGGATTTAGCACAGGTCTCGCATTCAGCAACTCTCTTTATATAGTCGAGCTGATCAAAACTTTCATCATCAAGAACTGTATAATCCCCAACTGAAAGAATAAGCGGGATGATCTCAAAACGTTTGTCGGTGTGGTACTCAGCCGGCAAATCAGTACAACTGTCAACAACTATTTTATAACTCATATTTAAAATGTTCCTCCTGTTTGACCGCATTTGCTTTGTGTATAGAAAGCCGCGGAAACATGTAGTTTTTTATACGACATATTCTAGCATGAAAAGCAATGTGGGTAAATAAAGTGAGGGGGAGAAATTATTATTGGGGATATTTTGGGGGGATTCTTTCGGAATTCTTTTTGGAATTATTTTTGAGGATATTTTCGGAATTATTTTGTTTGGCTATAAGCCAATAATATTATTGGTGAATAATGTTATATATTGACAAATATATTATTTGATAATATTATGGTTAAGCCTTGAATGGCAATCTTATTTAATCTATGCGACTTAATAATTGTGATTTCGTCGCGATTTTCCAATGTTTATTGCATAGTCTGAATTAGTTTTCACCGCATGTGCACACCCTTTTTGTGGCGTAGCAGTTGTGTAGTGGTATTAAGAGCCCTGACTATGGCGCTATATTCTGTTTTTACGCGACTTTTATGTTTTAGAGCAATAGTCCCGTAGTAAGTTGATTTGAAAATTGCAGGCTTAAGTGTGTTACTGCTGAAAAATGGAAAAGTCACGTAGGATTCTGGGATTATTTTGAACATCGTACTTGAGAATTTGTGGAAACGGAACAATGTCTAGTAGGGAGGGGATTATTAAGAACGAAAACTACGTGAACAAGAGCTGAGCTAAGAAAAGGTCAAGTAGGATAGCGATGAAGGTCAATTTTGCCTACGCGATATGCATAAGAGTGGGGAAAAGGTCAAGTAAAAAGCGTTTAATATAGAAAGGAAGAATTATAAATGGAGAATTACAAAGAAAGTCTTGAAGCACAATTAAAGGAAATAGACTTGTTGATTGCAAAAACCGAAAAGCATTTGGAAAAGCTGAAGAATCTACCTGATAAAAGAATAGGGACAAGTAAGAGCAATGGATGTGATCAGTACTTTTGGATTGATAGAAATTCTAAAAAGCGCAAGTACGCAAAGACAAGTGAAATTCCTATGCTAAGAAAAATTGCTCAGAGAGACTATGAAGTAAAAGTAAATAGAAAGCTGAAGCGAATCAAGAAAAAGCTTGCTGACTTTATAGATCAGTATGATATTTCTGAGATAGAAAGAGCTTTTGAAAATATGTCGGAAGCCAGAAAGAAGCTTATTGTCCCGATAATTGAGCCTGATGAGTTGTTTATTCAGCATTGGAAGGAAGTGGAATATGAACCAATGGAATTTAGGGATGAAGCATCAATATTCTATACGGAGAAAGGGGTGAAGGTAAGGTCGAAATCTGAATTGCTGATAGCGAATGCCTTAGAGAAAAGAGGAATACCCTATAGATATGAGTATCCGATTAAGATAAAAGGAATAGGAAACGTGAGGCCGGACTTTACATGTCTTAATTGTAGAACAAGAAAAGAGTTCATCTGGGAACATTTTGGAATGATGGATGATATGGGATATGTAAACAGGAATATTCCTAAGCTCAATTCTTATGAGCAGAGCGGGTACTTTCCGGGAGAAAACATGATAACGACATTTGAAACCTCTCAGAATCCATTAGGTTCCGGAACAATAAAGATGATGATTGAAAAGTATCTTTTATAATAATATGTGTAAAACATGCTATAATTTAGTTTGTTTTATGAATACGAATTAGTTAAGGAAAAAGAATGATAGCTTTACAGATAAAAAACACAAAGCAGTTTATGTCAGCACTGCTGGCGTCGGAGGCTTTTGACGGATTTTTGCTTGATAGTGCTGAGCTTAAAACTGCCAATACCTACACCATAGATGGACATGTAAACAAGGATTTCTTCGGCGAGGACGATAAGCCGGAATATGACCTTTCTTCCTGGAAAAGCATGAGACCTGTGTGCTACGAGCTCATAAAGGGAAAACATACGCCTGTGTCCTTCAAATTTATACTGTGTCTTACTCCTGATAAAAAGGAAGAGCTTCTGGAAGCATCGCTGTCAGCCGTAGTATCATCCCTTGTTTTCATAATAAAATTTGCAGAGGGACACATTACTATAACAACCGGAGCTGCGCTGGCCGGATTTGCCCTTGATAAATCCTACGAGAAGATCTGGGATGAGTATATGAAGCGTTTTTTAGACAGCGCAAATTTGGAGTATGAGGAACTGTGAGTAAATTACAATCAGGAACCTAAGAACATAATCCTGATTGCCAACTGATAGATGTAAAGAAAAAGGAGGAAAGTATGATAAAAAGACCTGAATACATTAAGCCCGGATGCAGCATTGGAATTACAGCACCTTCCTTTGGTCCGTCAACAGAGCCCTATCGTTCCATGTATTTCTTTGCAAAGAAGAACCTTGAGAACAGAGGGTATAAGATTGTTGAAGGGGATACACTTTTTAAAACAGATGGCGTCGGTATCAACACCGATCCCAAGGTGGCAGCAGCTGAGCTTGTAGAGTTTTACAAGAGAAGCGATATTGATGCAATTATCTCTGCAGGTGGCGGGGAGCTCATGAATGAGACTATAACACATGTTGATTTTGAGAGTTTAAAGGACGTAAAACCAAAGTGGTATATTGGATATTCCGACAATACTAATTTCATTTTTCCGCTGGTGACAATAGCCGGAGTACAGGGAATATACGGTCCGTGCATTTCAGGCTTTTCGAAGAAGTGGGAGGAACCTGAGTTTGATGCGGTGGCACTTTTAGAGGGAACAAAGACAGAGTTTTCCGGTTATGAGAAGTATGTCAATCCCTTCCTGGAAAAACCGGAGGCTGAAAAATCAGAGGAGCCTGTAGATTACACCACTTTTAACTTCGATATTCCCTATGAATATAATTCTGATAAGGTGCTCACAAGCTATGTATGCGAGGGCGGAAAAGCTGTAAAGGCAGATCCCGACAAAGAGATTTCCATGGAGGGAATCCTTCTTGGAGGCTGCGTTGACGTACTTGCCAATCTTGTTGGAACTCGCTTTGACAATATGAAGGAATTTAATAAAAACCATAAGGATGTTATCTGGGTTCTTGAAGCCTGCGACCTCACGCCCATGAGCTACAGAAGAGCTCTGTGGAATTTAAGAGAGGCTGGATGGTTCGACAGTGCGAAGGGCTTCGTCATTGGCCGACCTTACACTGCCTTTGGAAAAGAGATGATGGGTGCAGACCACTACAACGCCGTGACAGCGGTGGTGGAAGAGCTCGGACTTCCTGTCATAATGGACGCGGACATCGGACATATCGATCCTATGATTCCTGTTGCGATGGGCGCAGAGGCTAAAGTTACTGCAAAGGGTAACGACCTTAAGATAAGCTACAAGTGATGTGCTGGCTCATTTTGCGTGAAAAGTCATACGTATTATTAAAAACCTGCTATGCTTTGTTGCGCAGCAGGTTTTTATAAGTTAGAATATTTTGCATGAACTCATTAGAATTTATTTTATGTTATCTGGGAATTATAAATGTCATAAGCTTTCTTGCCATGGGAAGTGACAAGAGAAAGGCCAAAAGGAATGCTTTCAGAACACCGGAATCTATCCTTTTTATTTTTGCGTTAATGGGTGGAAGTATAGGAAGTATTCTTGGGATGTATATTTTCAGGCATAAGACCAAGCACTGGTATTTCGTGGTTGGAATGCCGCTTATACTCCTGATTCAGATAGGAATCGTGGTGGCTATCAAGATGTCACCGGTGGAGGTGCTCTTTAGATAAGGGCGTCTTTGTGTGAAAAATGGAGTGCCATCAGCTTATGAGGGCGCTTTTGAAGTATAAAAATTGGGGTTGTAAAAGAAGATGCATATAGCAGTTTTTGATGACAATATAGCAGACAGAAAGCAGATGGAGCGCCTTTTGAGACGCCAGTCCGACAGATATCAGAAGGAAGGTAAGGAGCATTTTTATATTGATCTTTATGGAAATATTCAGGCTCTGATGCGCTTCCCTCAGCTTTATGACATTATTTTTATTGATATGTCTGAGCCTGAGTCGGAGGACAGCCGCTACAGGAACGGAATCGATGTTGCCAGAATCCTATTCGAAGCAGGCGGCATCAAGAATGTGGTTATGTGTTCAGGTAAGCATGATTACAAGGCCCTCGCAAAGGAAGAGGGGCTCTACGATAAGCTGCTGTTTTTGGAAAAAGCGATTAAGGTGAAGGACCTTGAGGCTATGCTGACAGAGTGCGAGACCCGCTTAGGAGATCCTGTACCAACTCTTGAGCTTCGTGGTGAAAAGGAAACCTTCTACGCTACTCAGGATGACATCGTCTGTGCTGAGATGATAGGAGAGCACCAGCTCACTGTTTACTTCACGGAGGGCAGACAGCTCGACGTAATCACTGATATCTATAATTTGTACGAACAGTGCGAGATATTCGATTCAATATGCCCCATTTCCCAGAACGCTTTGATAAACGTTCATCACATCAAGGACGAGGGCTTCAGCTGGGTTCTTATGGACAATGACAGGAAGGTCAAGGTTGCCTTTGCATACAGAGGTAATATCAAGGAAATCAGAAGACGCCTGGCTGCGAAGGCAAAGGCAGAGGAACGGAAATAAATATAAAGGCTGTGGATATGAGAGAAACACGAGTGATGTTTGTCATATTTCACAGCCTTTTTGTGCTATATTTGCAGTTGGTTAGCATATTCAAATGATATTATTTCTTTTGAAGCTGTATTCTTATAAGCAGCTTCGGAATGCATGAATTCAATAATATCGTTCTTAGTGAGTTTCCCTAACTTTTTGATGACTATATCGAGAATTTTCTTTTCATCATAAGAAAGAGAAGGAAATGTATTTTTGCCATTTAGTGAAAAATGATATGCTGTGGTTTCGCCCATATCAATTTCTTCGCAGGGGATTCCTTTTAAATCTATAATGGAATTATGACCGATTGGTACGGCACCCATTGGTAGAGATTGATAAGCCAAACCGGTTATTGCATATCCTCTTTCTTTATAGGATAGGGCATCGGCATACCACATCAGCTTCATGAGCTTGACTTTATATAAGTCCGTAACTTTTTGCGAAGCTGCGAAATATCGGATAACATCAACAACTTTATCCAGGGATAGAGATGCATTACCCTGGGCGATCTTATTTTCTTCGAATCTTGCATAATCCGCTTTGATCGCACGTCTTAAATAAATATCTCGCTCTGTTTCATATAGTTCGATGGCTGTACTGAGATATTTTTTATAAGCTGCTTCTGAAAAGCTACTTTTTGAATCTGTCAGTAATGATATGAACCACTCAGGATCAGAGTCGATTTTTCTTAGTATGGTGTCATGAGCTCTGTCCTGCACTTGATGAGTCTCGTATCTCGTAATGGTTTTTCCACCCCAGCCAAGAAGCATGCATAGATCACTTTGAGAAATTGCATATTTTGTGCGGATAGCAATAATCTCTTTGGAAGTCAATAAACCTAAAGCTTTTCTATAGGCGTCTTTAAGGGATATATCATTATCCTGCATCTGTGTTTCATCTGCATAGAATTCATCAGCTTTGTCGCAATAAGTGTACTGGGCTTGATAATTAACCTTTTGACCTTTGAAAGTCTGCGTTTCATCGATTAAAACATATTTGACTATGTGTTCTTCCATGCAACAGGTACATAGACGGTGCTCAGTTTTTAGAGTTTTTATTTTCATGATTGTGCCTCTCTTTCCTATAGGGAAACATTTCTGGACTAAAAGCCTTTTCGGCGAAATGGAATGACATTACAAATGTAGTCGGATGACCATAGATGCCAAGGATTTCTACACGTATTTTTATATAGACATCTTCATCATTATAAGCTTTTCCAAACTCTCGCATATCACTACGCTTGGGAAATCGTATATCTTTCACTGTTTGGATATAATCTTCTGTGGTAAGAGTAAGCAGTTCTCTTTTTAATGCTTCAGAAGGATTTTCATCTGGAAAAAGGGTGCTGACGGTATACTTGTTTGTGTATTTTTCGTCGCGCATATCATCAACCCGGCGTTGTATCTGAAACTCTATTTTTGCCCCATTGTCTAATGCGTACTTAAGGTTTTGAATATAAGAGGTTACTTCGAGTTCGCTTTCTATATATGAGACTGAATCTAATGACATAAGTTACTCCTAAAAGGTATCAATTGATACCATCATAATACACCGAAAGTACAATGATTGTCAATTTTTATGCATTTCTACTTTTGCAAAAGCTACAAGAAGCTTATAATAGACACCGATACAAAATGAATCATTTGGGGGATAAAGAAGCGCGAATGATTGTAGCGCCACGTTATATACGTATACAAGAGGGAAAGAGTATGGAAAAAGAAGAAGTACGTAAAATTATTCAGGACAATATCAGAAATCAGATTGAGCTGGATATTAAGGAAAATAATGATGGTGTAGCTGTGATATCCAGTAAGATTGGCGGAAAGCCTTCAGTTCCGGCTGATTTTGAATGGCCAAAATATCATGCAAAATGGTTTGAAGAGGGAGAGAGTAGACCGCTTACTTTCTGGGCTCAGTTCAATTTGGAAGAGGTGTCTAAATATGATAAAGACGGAATTCTTCCTAAAAAAGGAATACTCAGCTTTTTCTACTGTCTGACAGAGGATGAACTTTTCTGGGGAACTAATCCTTCCGAAAAAGCTCTGCCAGAATATATTATTTTGAAGACGTATCAAGCCTGGTGGAAGCGGAGTTTCCTGAAGACCTTTCAGATGAATTCACGATTTCTGAAAAGGCTGTGACATTTAAAGAAAATATAAGTTATCCGACATCGGAATATTTATGTGAGAAATACAGAACCTGTCCGTGGGATGAGTATCACGAATGCATGGAGGAGACAGGATACTATGAGCTCCCATTATGTCATGATAAGCTCCTGGGACATTCTGAGTTTGTACAGCATTGCTCCGAGTATTTGTGCGAGGTGGTTCATCGTGGCTACAATGCAGATTTTCCTAATGGCAGGGAGTTTTCAGACGAAGAGGAAAAATTGATTCTTGGAGAATTAGATAATTGGGTTCACTTATACCAGTTGGATCCCTCATTTGCTCCATATGATTACAAGCTCGGAGTGGATGGAACAATTCATTTCTACATCAAACGAGAGGACCTCCAGGCTCTGAACTTCGATAATATAGAGTATATTCTGGATTGTTCATAATAATGAGAATCATGAAAGATGGGATAATCCATCATAGGAGAAACCGGAAAAATGGATGCAAATACAATTATCAGAAGGTTTTTGGTGATAAATGATTAAGAAATATGCTTTAAAAGAAAATAGAACAGCAGGAGCAATCCTTGTAAACATGCTTCTTGCAGCGATTAGTTTATTTGCAAACGGTTTTGGTGTATATCTCACTATCCAGGCCAATATTGGCGCCGGTCCGTGGGATGTCCTGAATCTTGGAGTATCACATACTTTCGGAATACTGTACGGCACCGCATCAGTTGCGATTTCTTATGCGATTTTGGGTATAGATATCGCATTTAAGGAACCCATTGGAATTGCCATGTTCATCGACGCATTTGTTGTAGGAAAAGCGGTTGACCTTTTTAACAAGCTTGATGTAGTTCACAAATGTGATTCATTAAAGACGGGAATTCCCGTGATGTTCCTTGGTCTGGTGATCATGGCATACACTCATTATACATATATGAGCGCCTCACTTGGCTGCGGACCCAGAGATACTCTGCTTGTTGCGCTTGCAAAGCGTGCGAAAAAGATTCCTATCGGAATTGTAAGTATTACGCTTCTTAGTCTTGCCACCTTTATAGGATGGCTTCTGGGCGGCCCTGTCGGTATCGGAACGCTCATCTGTGCATTTGCAACAGGCCCTATTATGCAGCTTGCATTCGCCACCGTGAGATTTAATGCCACAAGTGTACATCATCAGCACCTTGCGACATCCTTCAGAGTTTTTATGAAGAAAAAGATCGCCTGATCAAGGGCGTAGTCAGAATGGTCATGACTCTTTACCTATCAAGATAAAGTAGGTCATGGCCAGCATTATAAATGCGCCAATCCAGGCAGAGACCTCGGAGATGGCGATTCCTCTAAAGGACATTCTTCCAATTGTAAATCCAAATCCCAGTCTCATAGCAACCTCCAGAAATCCTGAAAACATGGGAATCATGGTGTTTCCAAGACCCTGTACTGAATAGCGGAATACGAATAGCCATCCAAGTGCGAAAAGACTTACTCCAAGGATTGGCATAAATTCTGCGCAATATCCTATGGTGACAGGATCGCTTAGCATCAGTCTTGAAATTGTTCCCGGAATGACAACCTGTATTAGTACCAAAGGAATATTTACAAGGACAGACAGAGCAAGTCCCTGTCTTACGCCTTTGCGGATTCTGCCGTATTTTCCTGCACCCTTATTCTGCCCAACAAAGGTGAGGATAGCGAGGCCCACAGAGATTCCGAACTGTTCGAATAGTCCTGCGAATTTCATGCAGACAGAATAGGCTGCAACGTAAGCGCTTCCCATGAGGTTTACAAAATACTGCAATATCATTCCGCCGGCAGCAGTGACTGAATTCATAAAAGCAACAGGAAGACCGATCTTAAGAAGGCCAAGGCATAATGAAGGCTGAGGCATTATTAAAAACCTTCTGTTTTCATCAGTTTCATCACACAGAATCGGAATCTTACGAAGTCCCATGCGGCAGTAGATGTAGGAAACAGCCTGTGCTATGACTGTGGCAATGGCAGCTCCTCTGACTCCGAAATGCATCACCATTACAAGTAAAACATCCAGAATGATATTCGTTATTGATGAGATTATCATCGCAGTCAGTGGTGTCTTGCTGTCGCCAAGAGACTGAAGTATGGTGATCGCAAGGTTGTTGAGTACAGTAATGATTATTCCGGCGAGTATTATTGCAAAATAGTCATAGGCATCCTTGAAAATATCTGACGGTGTTTCAAGAAATGTCAGCATGCCCTTTAATGACAGAAGACAAAGGACAGTGAACAGAATACTCATAGCCGTGCTTATATACTGTGCAGCCAGGACATATCCGCGAAGAAGCTTGGAATCGCCTTTTCCAAAGGATTGTGAAAAGCTTATTCCAAATCCTCTTGTGAGTCCTACTACGAATCCCAATATAAGAAAATTAAGAGTCCCAGAAGCGCCGACGGCTGCCAGTGCCTTATCACCGATTCCTTTTCCTACGATTATGCTGTCAACAAGGCTGTATACCTGCTGAAAAAGATTACCGAAAAGTAGTGGCAGGAAAAACAACACTATCTGCTTCATGCTGTTTCCTGACGTCATGTTATTAGTCTTCAAATTTTTAATTCCTATCGATTTATTACAATTTAGTTTTCATAGCTAAGCATATATTCTATATTTGTACCGGTAAGTATGCAATAGAGTTTTTTATATGGAGATTGTTGTCTGCAATACACACAAATGCTATTGTAGTTAGTGACAACGAAAAACTAACAAAGGATACATATATGAAAAGAAAAGCATTATTCATCACATTTGCACTAACTATAGCTTTATGCGGATGTGCGGAAAAAAAGAATACAGAAACCATTTCCAATGAGAATGGAAAGGCTGACTTTGCAGAACTTATTGATGATTCAAGTAAAGAGAATTATTCAGAGCCCGAGGAACATACAGATACTGATGAGACTGCTACTGATAGTGAAGAAATAACCGACGCTTCTTCGGAAGAAAGTACAGATGATACGACCTATTCAGATATTGCAGATTCTTCAGATATTAATGATGAGAGTATGACTACAGCTTCTGCAGGCACCTACAAAGAAGCATACATTGCCAAAATTAAAGAAGAGCAAAAAATAGCTGCTGATCTTGAAGGTGATTTTGATAATGAGAACTATGAGGAGACCATAGACTCTTACTGGCTGTACGACATCGATAAGGACGGAACACCTGAGCTATTTATTAAATACGGCCACGATGAAGCCTCTTTTCATGGGATGGTGTTTACATGCGTTGACGGCGAAATTAAAAGCTTAGATGGCCTTAACATGGGACATTCTGCATACTATGGAATTCCTAATGAGAATGGAATCTTAAGCTATTGGGGACACATGGGATATGGCGAGTGCATGAAGGTCACGCTAAATAACGGTGAGCTCAGCGGTGAAACCCTGTATGCAGAAGATATAAACGAGAAACTGGACAACGGAGAGGATGTATGGTACAAGGCTGCTGATGAGATAGTGCCGGGGGCTTACCTCCTGGATTCTTACGATTATAACAATCTGTATCCGATCGAGGAATACGAGAAGACCTTGGAGTTTTCATACAAGGAAGGCTCTTCTGCCGGAGAATATAAATTCCCGGAGGATGATCCTGAATATTATACGAAGATTGTGGACAGCGATACCATTGTCAATGCATTTGCCCTTAGTCAGTTTATGAAAAGTCCCGGGGAAGTGCCATTTAGCGATCTTTTAAAGGATAAAGTCATATATGAGTATGCAAAAGCTCCGTTAAAAGTACACGACTTTAGCTACGCTGATCTTAATGATGACGGTAACTATGAGTGTGTTTTCTATATTGATCCGGATGACGATAGCGTTCAGAGAAACCAAAGTGAATACGGCGGAATCATGACAGTGCAGGATGGTGACATATATGTTTACTTAACGTTTTATCCGTCTGTTTCCCGCATCACCGAGGATGGCTTCTTTGTTACGGATCCCGATGAGTACTCGAATGAACGCTATGTCAGAAGAATTATGTATGATAAGGAAAAGTGCTTTAGATTTGCAGTTCCACAAGTAGATTGATAACTAAAAAAGAGGGGGAAAAGCCATGAAAAGAATTCGGGTTTTTATGTTAGTTGGTCTTATGTGTAGTGCACTTCTTGCAGGATGTCAGAAAGCCAGTGAGCAGGCTGTAGAAAGTAATGCTGCCCACTCTGTTACTACGGATAGAACTGGTGAAAATGATGAGTCTACAAAGGCAGAGACCACATCGGAAAATGATGATTCTTCAACCGGGAAAAGTGTTGAAGATACTTCCGAAGATAATGCTGACGCTGAAACACCGATAGAAGAGAAAGAGGAGAATGCAACTGAATCGGAAGCAGAGGCGCTTTCATCAGATGATGCTCCTGCAAGGGGAAAGAGCAGCCTTATCTCAGGTCTTCGAATCTTTCACAAAGACAACAACTACTATGGTGAAAGCTATTCGAGGCTTTTCATCGGCCATAACTATGAGCACCTTGCTCTTTCAGATGATACGAAAAAAGCATACCCCGAGCTTGAAAAAGCCATCCTGATGGTAAACGACCTCATAGCTACGGATGAAGCAAACAGTTATTACGCAGCGTACAGACAGTTGATGAAGAACGGAGAAAATAATAACAATGACTATCCGGTTGAAGACAGGGACTGGAATATCCTTGTACGCAGGGCTGACAGTGATGTGCTAAGTGTCCTGGTCGAGATAACGACGGCATCCTATGAAGACTACAACCATGTGAGATACATGGCTTACAATATCAAACCGGACACAGGAGAGGTGCTTAAGCTTTCAGATATCATCGAGGATGAGGATGCTTTGTATGAAAAGCTCGCCCGGAAATTCCTTGAAGAGATGAAGAAAGACTACGAAGCGCTTTCTGTAGGTTCATCCGAGATGAGCGAAGCAGAGATGAAAGAAAAACTGCAGCAGAGTGCTCATGATGAGCAGCTGGTATGGACACTGGAACCGCAGGGTGTTTCGTTTTGGCTAAACTCTATGAACCTGTCCCCGCTTAGCATGAATTCGCAGCTCTTGTTTTGCGAGGACGAGAAGGGCAGTATTTTCACAAGTGATGTCAGAGATAATATTCCTGACACATGGGTGACTCAGCTTCATCCTAGTTCTAATGAACTTATAGACGCCGATGATGATGGAAAACCGGATACCATTTACGCGATGGAAACGAAGGAATATGTACCTGAGTCGAATTATGAAATAACGACAGGAATGCTTGTGAACTATAACGGAACAGATTACGAATTTCCTAGTGAGGACGATGATTATGACTTTGAATTTTCGTTAGTACACCAGAAGGGGAAAAGCGTACTTCTTTCGCAGTACAAGGAATACGAAGCTGATATTCAGCAGTTATATACAATTGATGATTCGGGTGTCAAAGAGACAGATCTTTTGTGTGGCTGGGTTTGCGGAAATCCTGACGAAAGCTTTACTGACTTTGATAACTACTTGTATGTTACACATATTATGACTGATCCTGCATATTTTCATATTGCGATTACATCATGGTTGTTGTCCACTACTGATGTAGTTACTGAATATAGGATTACAGAGGATGGAAAATTCGAGTGTCTGTCGGGGCGGAGTGAAATCATGGAGGGCTCCAGGTATGAGCTATCACTGAAGATGCCTTTGGATGATATTGAAGTTGTGAATGCTGCAACGGGAGAAGTGACAAAGGAGACAGAGAGTCTTAAAGCCGGTGACACCTTAAAGCTGATGTTTACTGATGTAGATAATTATGTGGACTGCCTCACCAAGGATAATAAGCTTGTCAGAATACGTGTTTACATGGATGATGATCTCGGCAAATGTACAAAAGTAAATGGCGAAAATGTGAGTGTATTGGAAGTGTTTGATGACATGTTTTTCGCAGGATAAAAAGTGCGGTTGACCTAGTCTCTACACAAAAATATATCCCCAGTGTTCGACTGAACACTGGGGATTTTCTATGTTTTTACTTGTTGTTCTTTTCAACTTCCTGCATCTTCATAGCGCGTACCTTTGAAGCAAGACCGAAGAGGTTAATGAAACCTTCTGCGTCGTGGTGATCATAAAGGTCACCTGTCTTGAAGGAAGCGATTGACTCATTGTAGAGAGAGTAGGGTGATGTTGTGCCTGCCTTGATGATGTTACCCTTGTAAAGCTGGAATGTAACTTCACCTGTTACATACTTCTGAGTTGACTCGATGAATGCCTGCTCAGCTTCACGAAGAGGTGTGAACCATTTTCCTTCATATACAAGATCAGCAAACTTGTTGCCCATATCCTTCTTCATTGTGTAGGTGTCGCGGTCGAGGATGAGCTCCTCGAGCTGCTGGTGTGCTTCGTAAAGGATTGTTCCGCCGGGTGTCTCATAAACGCCACGGGACTTCATGCCTACAACACGGTTCTCTACGATATCAACGATACCGATTCCGTTCTCACCGCCGAGCTTGTTAAGTGTGCGGATGATGTCTGAAACCTTCATCTCTTTTCCGTTAACTGACTTAGGTACGCCGCCCTCAAAGGTCATTGTAACTGTGGTCGGCTTGTCGGGAGCATCCTCAGGAGTGCAGCCAAGAACAAGAAGATGCTTGTAATTGGGAGCCTGTCCGGGATCCTCGAGCTCAAGTCCCTCGTGGGAGATATGCCAGAGGTTACGATCACGGCTGTAGCTGCTGTCAGCAGAGAAGGGAAGGTTGATTCCGTGCTGCTTGCAGTACTCAATCTCAGACTCACGGGAATCCATGGTCCACTTGTCATTTCTCCATGCAGCGATGATCTTGATGTCGGGAGCAAGTGCCTTGATTCCGAGCTCGAAACGGATCTGGTCGTTACCCTTTCCTGTAGCGCCGTGGCAGATAGCAACAGCACCTTCTTTTCTGGCGATCTCAACGAGCTTCTTAGCAATAAGAGGACGAGCCATGGAAGTTCCAAGGAGATACTTGTTCTCATATACAGCGTGTGCCTGTACGCAGGGAACTACATATTCATCACAGAACTCGTCAATTACATCTAATATGTAAAGCTTGGATGCACCGCAGCTTGTAGCTCTCTCTTCAAGTCCATCAAGTTCTTCTTCCTGTCCGCAGTCTATGCATACACAAACTACTTCATAATCAAAATTCTCCTTCAACCACGGAATGATCGCCGTTGTATCCAAACCACCCGAGTACGCAAGTATAACCTTATCCTTAGCCATGATATCCTCCTTTTAATCCAGGCCTCCGTCAGGGGACTTGCTCTTGGTATGTCCCCTGAGAAGACCATTGATTTACGTATGATTTTTCAATGAACTCTTGATTCAATGATTTACAAGGTGAATATACAACCATGTTGAATAAAATGCAAGTACTTTATGCATAAAAATTTATAAAAATATCGTTTTAGTGCATAAATATAAATAATGCTTGCATAAATTACTGATATTGATTATACTCAATTGCAAAGCATATAATAGATGTTGCATGGGGAAACGAAATACATGAGAGTTTCCAAATATGCATAATGTTTTAAAAAGATGCAGAAACGCTCTGTGAATATACTATAGGAAAGAAGGGATTACATGGTTAAGGTAGGAATTATTGGTGCTACTGGTTATGCGGGAGCAGAAATTGCAAGGTTGATATACAGTCATCCCCAGGCGGAGATTGTGTGGTATGGCTCCAGAAGTTATATAGATGAGAGATTTAGTTCTGTGTATGGAAACTTCTTTAATATAGTAGATGCGAAATGCATGGACGATAACATGGATGAGCTGGCTAAGGAGGTTGACGTTATTTTTACTGCTACACCTCAGGGCCTTTGTGCAGGACTTGTTAATGATGAAGTTCTTAATAAGGTAAAGATAATTGATCTTTCCGCAGATTTCAGATTAAAGGATGTTGGAATTTACGAGAAATGGTACGGCATTGAGCATAAAGCTCCCCAGTACATTGATGAAGCGGTGTACGGACTTTGCGAGATCAACAGGCATAAGATAAAGGGTGCGAGAATTATTGCCAATCCCGGATGCTATACAACCTGCTCGATCCTTACAGCATATCCTCTTGTTAAGGAAAAGCTGATAGATCCAAACACACTTATTGTAGATGCTCTTAGCGGAACATCAGGTGCAGGAAGAGGTGCTAAAACAGCCAATCTTTTCTGCGAGGTTAATGAGAGTGTTAAGCCCTACGGCGTTACAAATCACAGACACACACCGGAGATCGAGGAACAGCTTGGATACGCAGCCGGTGAGGATATCACCATAAACTTCACACCTCACCTCATTCCGATGAACAGAGGCATTCTGGCTACAGAGTATGCATCTCTTGTGAAAAAAGCAGACGGAACGCTTCCTACAGCGGCAGACATTAGAGCAGCCTACGAGAAATATTATAAGGATGAGAAGTTCATAAGACTTCTTCCTGACGGAGCTTATCCCGAGACGAGATGGGTTGAGACCAGCAATTATGTGGATATCGGATTTAAGATTGATGAGAGAACAGGCCGCATAATCATGATGGGCGCCATAGATAATCTTGTGAAAGGCGCAGCAGGACAGGCTGTACAGAATATGAATATTTTATTTGGACTTGATGAGGATATGGGACTTGATTTTGTTCCTGCATTCCCGTGATGTCGTGATACGAGGAGGAATGAGTCATGGTACGTGCGATGACTATTGACGATTATGAAGAGGTTTATGCACTTTGGAACTCAATCGAGGGCTTTGGCATAAGAACAATGGATGATTCCTTTGAAGGGATCGAGATGTTTTTAAAACGTAATCCCACTACCAGCGCAGTGGATGTGGAGGATGGAAAAATAGTTGGAGCTATTCTTTGCGGACACGACGGAAGACGCGGATGCCTTTACCATGTTTGTGTTAACAAGAACTACAGACGACATGGAATAGGAAAAAAGATGGTTGAGTTTTGCTTAGAGCGTCTTAAGGAAGAGAAGATAAACAAGGTTTCACTTAACGCATTTGTTACTAATAAAATCGGAAACGCATTCTGGCAGAGAATGAACTGGACACTTCGTTCGGATATGAATTATTACGATTACACATTAAATGAAAACAATCTGACAGAGTTTGTAAAGTTCGATTAAGACTTGGAATTTTTATCTATCTTAAAAGGAGAAAGACTATGAAAAAAATATCAGGTGGCGTTACAGCAGCTAAGGGCTTTAAGGCTGCAAGTACAGAAGCAAATATAAAATATAAAAACCGCAAGGACATGATGCTTATCTACAGTGAATCAGCATGTACGGCAGCAGGTGTTTTCACAAGCAATGTGGTAAAGGCAGCACCTGTTATGTGGGACAAGGAGATATGCAGCAGTATTCATCCGGTTCACGCGATCGTTGCTAATTCCGGAATCGCAAATGCATGCACAGGCGAGGAAGGAAAGCGACTTTGTGCAGAGACTGCCGGCGAGGTTGAATCACTTCTTTCACTTCCCAAGAACTCAGTTCTCGTAGCTTCCACCGGTGTTATCGGAATGCAGATGAACATGGAGGCTGTAAAAAGGGGAATAGCCCAGATGGTACCTGAGCTTTCAGATTCTGAGGAGGCCGCTACAGGCGCAGCTGAAGCCATCATGACAACTGATACACATTCCAAGCAGATGGCTATGGAGTTCGAGATCAGCGGAACCACCTGTAAGATGGGAGCACTTGCCAAGGGCTCAGGAATGATCCACCCCAACATGTGCACAATGCTTTCCTTTGTTACAACAGACGTTTCAATATCTCACGACCTTCTTCAGAAGGCGCTTAAGACCGTTGTTGTAGACACCTTTAACATGATCTCTGTAGACGGAGACATGTCAACCAACGACTCCCTTATGGTTCTTGCAAACGGCGAAGCCGGAAACAAGGAGATCACCGAGGAGGGCGATGATTACAACACCTTTGTGGAGGCTCTTAATTCTATATGTAAAGAGATGGCTAGGATGCTGGCCGGTGACGGCGAGGGTGCAACCGCACTTTTCACAGCACATGTAATAAATGCAGACACCAAGGAGAATGCAAGGACTCTTGCAAAATCAGTAATCTGCTCATCACTTACAAAGGCAATGATCTATGGACATGATGCCAACTTTGGCCGCGTGCTCTGCGCACTTGGATATTCGGGAGTCCTCTTTGATCCTGAAAAGGTGACACTTTCAATAGAAAGTGAAGCAGGAAGTGTTCTCATGTTTAAAGAGGGTGAGCCTCAGACCTTTGATGAAGAATACGCAACCAAGGTTCTCTCTGCTGAGGAGGTCATCGCTGTTATAGATATGCACATCGGAACTGAAGAGGCTACTGCGTGGGGATGTGACCTCACCTATGATTACGTTAAGATTAATGCAGACTATCGTAGCTAAGCTGAGAGGACTTGGCGAGGTTTTAGCGAACCTGGTTCGAACGTGTTCTGACGAGCGTAGGCGAGAGCAGAACTTCATTGTGAATTTGGAAGGAGAGGAAAAATGGACAAGGATATGCAGGAAGTTTTAAAGAAGGCTGAAGTGCTCATCGAGGCACTTCCTTACATTCAGAAATACAATCGCAAGATCATCGTTGTTAAGTACGGCGGAAGTGCCATGGAAAGTGAAGAGTTCCAGAAAAACGTCATCAAGGACGTTACACTTCTTAAGCTTGTCGGCTTTAAGCCTATCATAGTTCATGGCGGCGGAAAGGCTATCAGCAAATGGGTCGGCAAGGTCGGAAAAGAAGCCGAATTTGTAAACGGTCTTCGTGTTACTGATGCTGAGACCATGGAGATCGCTGAGATGGTTCTCAACAAGGTGAATAAGTGTCTTGTCAGAATGGTTCAGGAGCTGGGCGTTAAGGCAATCGGTATCAGCGGCAAGGATTCAGGTCTTTTAAGAGCAAAGAAGAAGCTCTCCGGCGGCCAGGATATCGGCTATGTTGGCGACGTTGATGTGGTTGATCCCAAGATCCTTTATGACCTTATGGATAACGACTACCTGCCTATCGTTGCACCTGTCGGAATGAATGAGAATTTCGAAACCTTCAATATAAATGCTGATGATGCTGCATGCGCAATTGCAAAGGCGGTTGGCGCTGAAAAACTCGCTTTCCTTACAGATATCGAAGGTGTTTACAAGGATATCAACGATCCTTCCACCTTTATCTCAAGACTTACAGTATCTCAGGCAGACGAGCTCATCGCTAGCGGTAACATCGGAGGCGGAATGCTTCCCAAGCTTGAAAACTGCACAAGCGCAGTAAAAGAGGGTGTTAAGAGAGTCCATATCCTTGACGGAAGAATTCCTCACTGCCTGCTGCTTGAGTTCTTCACCAACAAGGGTGTCGGAACCATGTTTACTCCGGACGCTGACGAGAATCAGGAGTGATTTTTCATAAAAAGACTTAAAGACTATGCATACTCGGGAGGGTAAAACCATGAGCACAATGAAAGAATATATAGATGAGGCGGAGCGCGACCTTTTACATACCTATAACAGATATCAGGTAGTTCTCGATAAGGGCGAGGGTGTGCACCTCTATGACCTGGACGGCAAAAGCTATCTCGATTTTGTCTCCGGAATAGGCGTGTTTGCGCTTGGCTACGGCAATAAGGAGTACAACGATGCTCTGAAAAATCAGATCGATAAGGTAATCCATACCTCCAATTATTACTACAATGTACCGGCTATCGAAGCAGCCCGTAAGCTCAAGGAAGTATCCGGAATGGACAGGGTATTTTTCACAAACAGCGGAGCTGAGGCTGTTGAGGGTGCCCTTAAGGCTGCAAGAAAATATGGATTTTTGAAGGATGGAAGAACAGATCATGAGATTATCGCCATGAATCACTCCTTCCACGGAAGAACCTTCGGAGCCCTTTCTGTTACCGGCAATGCCCACTACAGAGACGCTTTCCAGCCTATGATCGGCAACATCCGCTTTGCGACCTTCAATGATTTTGAAAGTGTTAAGAAGCAGGTTACTGACAAGACTGTTGCGATCATCATGGAGACAGTTCAGGGAGAGGGCGGAATTTATCCCGCTTCCGAGGAATTCCTTAAGAGTGTGAGAGCACTTTGCGATGAAAAGGATATCCTTCTTATTCTTGATGAAATTCAGTGTGGCATGGGAAGAACCGGCTACATGTATGCATGGCAGAAATACAGTGTTAAGCCTGACATCATGACAACGGCCAAGGCTCTTGGCTGCGGAGTGCCGGTTGGAGCATTCCTTATGACTGAAAAAGTAGGCCAGAATTCACTCGTTGCAGGTGACCACGGAACAACCTACGGAGGCAACCCTCTTGCAGGCGCAACCATTAACAAAGTCCTTGATTTATTCGAGACTCAACATATAATAGATAACGTGAGAGAGGTTTCGGCTTATCTGGAGGAGAAGCTCGAAGGATTGAAATCCCGTTATGACTGCATTGTAGACCGCAGAGGTAGTGGACTGCTTCAGGGACTGGAGTTTGACCGCCCTGTCGGTGATATTATAAATAAAGCTCTTGAAAACGGACTTATCCTGATAAATGCAGGAGCAAATGTAATTCGTTTTATACCTCCGCTTGTCATCACCAGGAAGGATGTTGATGACATGATCAGCATTTTGGAGCCTCTTCTTCCGAACTAATTATTAGCGAGGTTATTATGAAGATAAGATTCAGGCTGCTGGGAGCAGTTCTTATTATAGCGCTGCTTTCAGCAGCTTTCTATTATTCAAAATCAGGTATGGGGCTTCACGAGGAGCGCACGATTTTCGGATCTAATGACAAGACCACCATCAGATTATGGTACACGGATGATGCTCTGACGGATTATCTTACTGCCAAGGTTGTTGAGTACAACAAAAAGAGTAAGAAGGCCAGAGTGGAGATAGAGTGCGTGTCAGGTCTTGAATATCTTGAGGAGATCAGCAAGGCTTCCGTTGCCGGAGACAACTATCCCGATGTTTTCATAATGACTCATGACGGACTTGAAAAGGCTTATCTTGCAGGGCTTGCAAGGGAAATTAAGAATCCGGAGTTTCTTGACGATGAAGCTCTTGGATTTAGTGACTCTGCAAAAAATGCTGTAACCTATAACGGCAAGATAATTGCATATCCCTACTATTTCGAGACAAGCTCACTTTTATATAACAGAACATATCTTGAGGATGAGGTGAGAGCCCGCAAGCAGGCTGAGATTGATGCCGCTGAGGGCGAGGCTGCCCAGGCGGCTGCGGATGCAGGCGAGATCGAGGGTGAGGATATTACCCAGAGCGATGGCACTGAGCAGGTTCCCGCAGAGGGAGATGTTGAGGGTGAAGCAGTGGAAGAGGTTACTGTCAGTCCTGAGGAGGTTCAGCAGGGAGTGCAGGAGATGCTTCCTTCAACTATCGAGGATATCCTTCTTTTTGCTGATAACTATAACGCTCCGGAGTCGGTAGAATCTGTATTCCAGTGGGATGTTACGGATATTTTTTACAATTATTTCTTTGTTGGTAATTATATGAATCTTGGCGGTGAGTCAGGTGATGATATAAGTGCAATAAATGTTTATAACGAAGACACCATCAACTGCATGAGCTTTTATCAGCAGCTGAACCAGTTTTTCGCTATTGATGAGAGCGCTGTTAATTATGACAAGGTGCTTCAGGATTTCATAGATGGAAAAACTGTTTTCACAGTGGCTACCTCTGATGCTGTGGCTAAGATAGAGGCAGCAAAGGCTGAGGGTAACTGCAGCTTTGAATATGGCGTTGCTACAATGCCTGCCCTTAACGAGAATTACAAGACCAGAACAATGTCTGTAACAAACTGTCTTGCGATCAACGGATATTCCGAGCATCAGGACATGGCTAATGAATTCGCAGAGTTTTTATGCAGTGAGAATACTGATGCCTGCTATACAATGAGCGGTAAGCTTATCGCCCATGAGGGAATTCCTTACAGTAACGCATCTCTTGTGTCATTTGTAAGTGTTTACGGCAACTCTGTTCCTATGCCGAAGCTCATGGCTACAAGCAATTTCTGGGTTCAGCTTGAGATTGCTTTTGCTGATATCTGGGATGGGGCAGATGTTAATGATACGTTAAAGACTCTGTCTGAAAATGTAAAGCTGCAGATAAACGGCACAGCAGTAGAGGAAGAGCGACTTCCTGATGCAACGGTTGTTATTACCGAAGGACAGGAAGAATAAAAAATATACAAAAGAATAGTCCTAAAGCGCCATTTTTTTGTAATTGTTACGAAAATGTTACAGACATCTTGTGTTTGTATTATATTTCCGATATTATGATTGTTGGACTATCTTAAGTCGATGCGTGGTGGGGCCTCCTGATTTTTTTGGAGGATACATGCATAAACATATTACGAAAAATTTTATAACGTTATTACTTGTAGGCGTATTACTGACTGGATGTGACAGGAAGGACGCCGATATTGTGCTGACTGAGCCTGAAACGGCGGTTGCAGATTCAGGTGCTCCGGCTCTTGAGGATAATACCGAGGAGATGAAGAACAGCTCAGATACAGGTTCTTCGGAAGCGGATAAATCAGATGAAAAATCTGATAACAAGTCAGAAGAAGCTTCCAAGGCTCCCGAGTCCAAGGCTCCCGAGACCATTATGGTTCATGTTTGCGGAGCAGTGCTCTGTGAGGGAGTGTATGAGCTTCCCACAGGCAGCAGAGTTGTGGATGCCATCAAGGCAGCAGGCGGATTTTTACAGGATGCCGACAGCGACTTTGTGAACCAGGCGACTATCCTTGAGGATGGAGTTAAGATCAAGATTCCGACTGTAGAGGAGAGTATGGCAGCAGGAGATGGCGCAGATGACACAGCTTCAGCAGGAAGTGATGATGCAGGTATTACCGGAGCTGTTACAGCAGAGGCAGAGAGTTCTTCAGAGGGCGGTAAAGTCAATATCAATACTGCTTCGGAGTCAGAGCTTTGCGATATACCCGGGATTGGACCCAGCAGAGCAAAGAACATCATTGCTTACAGAGAAGAGAATGGGAAATTCGGAACTATCGAAGATATCATGAAGGTAACAGGTATCAAGGATAAGTTCTTTTCAAAAATAAAGGATCATATAAAAGTTTAAATTTTTAATGGAGTAGGAAAGATGGCAAAAAAGGTATTAGTCGTTGATGATGAAAAGACAATTGTAAAAGGTATTCGTTACAGCCTCGAACAGGATGGAATGCATGTTGATACCGCATACGACGGTGAGCAGGCACTTGAGATGGCTCGTACCTATAATTATGACATCATACTACTCGATGTTATGCTTCCTAAGATGGATGGATTTGAGGTTTGTCAGCAGATCAGAGAGTTCTCAAATGTCCCCGTTGTAATGCTTACAGCTAAGGGCGATGACATGGACAAGATTCTTGGACTTGAGTACGGTGCTGACGATTATATTACAAAGCCGTTTAATATTCTTGAGGTTAAGGCCAGAATCAAGGCCATCATCAGAAGAACAAGCAAGCCTGAGGAGCCTGCAAGAGTTCTTACCTTCGGAGATCTTACAGTTAATGAGGAGTACAGAAGAGTGTATGTTGGTGACAAAGAGATCAACATCACCAGCAGGGAATTCGACGTTCTTGAGTTCCTTGTGGCTGCACCCGGTAAGATTTACAGCAGAAGTGAGCTTCTTCATGCTATTTGGGGAGAGGACTTCCCGGGAGATGAGAGAACAGTTGATGTTCATGTGAGGAGACTCAGAGAGAAGCTCGAGGTTAACCCTAGCGAGCCAAGGTATGTTAGAACAAAGTGGGGTTCAGGTTATTACTTCCAGGCATAATTAAACGGAGCTGAGATGATTTACAACCCATTTAAAAGTCTTAGATTCAGAATATTTTCAATCGTATTTTTCACGGGGCTTATTTCATGCCTCGTGATTCATTCTGCGATTCTTGAAAGCTACGAAGACCGTGCTGTCAACGTGAGAGAGTCAGAGGTCTCGACACAGCTGAAGATTCTCGCAAATCACCTGATAAATTACAGCTATTTTTCAGATACCACCTCGGAGGTTATTAACGCCGAGCTGGATCTTTTGGCCAATCTTTACGACGGACGAGTTATGGTTATCGATGATAACCTGACTATTCGTAAGGATACCTATGGCATTAGTGAGGGCAAGACCATTATTTCAGAGGAAGTTGTGGGCTGTCTTAAAAATGGTGCCACCGGTTCTACAGCTGTATATGACAGGAACAACAGATATATCGAGATGACAGCGCCCATCATAGAGACAAAGACCTATGAGAGCGGCGACGTGGCAGCTGAGACCAAGCAGGAGGATGTTGTTACCGGAGTTCTTCTTATCAGTGTTTCCACGGATTATATAACTACGACCATGGACATCCTCACAAGAAGAGCTGTTACCATTGAGGTTATCGCGGTAATTCTTATTCTTGTTCTTGCTGTCTTTATGTCAGGAAGACTCCTTAAGCCCTTCGACAGGATTACAACAGCCATCAATGATGTTAAGCTGGGCTTTACAAACGAGCCAATCGCAGGATCTGATTATTACGAGACAGAGCATATCATCAATGCATTTAACCAGCTTCTTGGCCGAATGAATGCACTTGATGCCTCAAGACAGGAATTCGTATCCAACGTGTCCCATGAGCTTAAGACACCTATTACATCCATGAAGGTTCTTGCTGATTCACTTATCATGCAGGAGGATGTTCCCAATGAGGTGTACAGAGACTTTATGGAGGATATCGCTGCTGAGGTTGACAGAGAGAACAAGATAATCAATGACCTCTTAGAGCTCGTCAGAATGGATAAAAAGGCAACACCTTTAAATATCACTTCTGTTGATGTGGTTCAGATGATGGAAGTCATCATGAAGAGAATGAAACCCATCGCGGACAAGCGTAACATAGAACTGACACTGGAAACCACAAGAGAAATTACAGCTGAGATAGATGAAGTCAAGCTTTCACTTGCACTTATGAATCTTGTTGAGAACGCTGTGAAATACAATAAGGACGATGGATTCGTAAAGGTTAAGCTTGATGCGGATCATCAGTATTTCACCTGTGAAGTAAGTGACTCAGGAATTGGTATTCCTGAAGAGAGCATAGACAGAATCTATGAGAGGTTCTACAGAGTTGATAAATCCAGGTCCAGAGAGATTGGCGGAACAGGCCTTGGACTTGCGATAACACACAATGCAATACTTATGCACAGAGGAACTATAGAAGTTAAGAGTGAAGAGAATGTTGGAACCACATTTACGGTTCGCATACCTCTTATTTACATGCAGTCTCTGGAATAACTTATTAACAGTTTCAGGAATAACACAGGATATGAACAACACTTTGAAAAAACTGATCAACTTAATATTGTGTCTGATGCTTATTCCCTGCTGTATGGTGGGCTGCTCAGGTGATAAAAGTGCCGATAACGAGAAGCTTGTTAAGGTTTATTATCTGAACTCCGCAGAGACAGGCCTGATCTTCCAGGATTATGAGATCAAGGCAGATATGAGCGAAACAGATTCGGTTATATCCGAGCTTCTTGAACAGATGAAGACACAGCCGCCCAAGCTTGAGTATGAAGCTCCTATTTACGGACCGGTTAATCTTCTTTCTTATTCACTTAATGGTGGTGTGCTCACCCTTGATTTTGCCAGCACTTACCTTGGTACAGAGAAGACCACGGAGATTCTCGACAGGGCTGCTATGGTAAGAACACTTACCCAGATACCTGAGATCGAGTACGTGACCTTTACAGTGGATAAAGCTCCACTTCTTGATGATGATGGGAATATTATCGGTAATATGTCAGCCGATGATTTTGTATATAACGCAGGTAACGAGATCAATGCCTATGAAAAGGCTGAGCTTATCCTCTATTTTGCTTCAGAGGACGGCCAGGAGCTCATTCCTGTGTACAGAAGCGTTGTCTACAACAGTAATATTCTCATGCAGAGACTGGTAGTTGAGCAGCTTCTTGCAGGTCCTAACACAGATCTTGCATGTGCATCCTTGAACCCTCAGGCTAAGATCAATTCCGTATCAGTAAGAGACGGTGTTTGCTACGTCGATTTTGATGGTGGGATTCTTACCAGAATGGGTGACATAGATCCTAAAATAGCGCTGTATTCTCTTGTTAACACTATCTGTGAAACTGCTGATGTTAACAAGGTACAAATATCAGTCAACGGTTCTTCAGAGGGATATTTTATGGAGAAAATAGCTCTCAGTACAGTTTTTGAGAGGAACCTTGATGTAGTTAGACAGTAAGTATTTTCACAGTTATAACGACTGGAAAATAATAATGAAAAGACCGTTATGTGTAGCTTCTGGACTTTTCGCAGCAGCTGTCTTCTTTCTTCTGCAATTTCTACCAGCAGAAGAGTTTTCTACTCCCACGGATCGGGAAAGCATTACAGTAAATGGAATTATTAGTGGTAAAGAGGAGAGGATAAGCCCTCTATCGGGAGATAAGCAGCTTATTCTTTATCTCAAAACGGCAAATGACAGGAAAATCCTTTTATACCTGGATGACATGCGGTACAGGCTGCCTATGGACTGTTACCTTAAGGTCAGGGGAAAGGTACGGAATTTCACGGAGAGCCGCAATCCCGGCGAGTTTGACAGCCGGAATTACTACCGAATTTTGAAAACTGAATATAGTCTTACAGATGTGGAAATACTGGGAATCGGAGGCCGTGAGGATTATTTTTCCGAAGGCCTGTATCAGGCAAAGATATATTTTGAGCATGTCCTTGACGGGATACTGTCAGATGAGGATGCAGGAGTTATGAAGGCTATCCTCCTTGGTGATAAGTCGGGACTTTCAGATGATATAAAGGAAGATTTCAAGAGGAATGGGATTATACATATAATGGCTGTTTCCGGCCTGCACATTTCGATCATCGGAATGACCTTGTATAAGCTCATGAGGAAGCTTGGCGCGCGGATCATAGTAGCAGCTGCTGTTTCGACTGCTATCATGTATTCCTATGGTGTGATGTGCGGGATGAGCACATCGGCATTTAGAGCAATTGTCATGTTTGCTGTAAACCTCGGCGCAGATATTATTGGCCGGAGCTATGATATGCTATCTGCACTTTCATTATCGGGAGTGCTGATCCTTGTTTCTGAGCCGCTTTATATTAAACATAGCGGTTTTCTGATGTCCTTTGGGGCAGTCCTTGCAATTGGCTACGTTCTCCCTGCTATGCCTGTGGTAGTAAGAGAAGGAAGGCTTAAGCTTATCTCGGTAAGCCTGTCCATAATGCTTGTTACATTACCCGTGAGCATGAGCTTTTACTACACATATCCTGTATATTCCATAGTGCTTAATATCTTTATTTTGCCGCTGATGTCCATGCTTATGCTCCTTGGAATCATGAGCATAGCGCTGGGATCGCTGTTTTTATCTGCGGGCGCAGTTACAGGCCTGGGATGCCATTTTATTATCAGGTGGTTTCTTATCTGCTGCAATGTGGGAAAAGCGCTTCCGTCAAATACCTGGTATGCAGGCCATGCTGACGTATGGCAGGTTGTTATATACCTGATGCTTCTTGGCTTTTTTGTATTTCTCGGAGGAAGAACAGTAAGAATCAGGCTTTGCACAGGGAAGGATAAAGAGCACAGGAAAAGAATTCTTGATTATATCAGATACTTTCTGCTTTTGACGGGGCTTATCGTACTCTGCATAAGAATAAGACCGGAGCTTAGGATAACCGCCCTTGATGTAGGGCAGGGTGTCATATTGCTCACAGGAACAATTCAATAATGGCTTAAACACGTGGGTTACAAGACTATATTCACATAAAGTTCATTCCAAATTCTGGAAAAATTCAAATTAAAAAGTTGTGCGAAAATGTTAATATTGAACAATTAGAACTTCATTATATAACCTCTGCGCGATATACCCTGTGTATGATATGCGATCTTTTTGGCTATAGAAGCGGCTTCTATAGCTTTGGTTATTATGTCAATTTAAAAGTGTAACTCTGTGTGATACTCTATTAACGTACGTTTTAATTTTTATGGGAGGTTGGAATAATGAAGAAAAGGTTTTTGGCTGTGCTGATGGCTCTGTCATTGGTTTCTACGAGTGCGCTCGGAAACACTGGCAGTATCACGGTACATGCAGAAGAGGTGACAGAACCTCTTACCAGTGAAGATCCTGCCGAAGGGGTATCTGATGAGACACCTGCCGAAGGGGTATCTGATGAGACACCATCAGAAGGGCAGGAGCAGTCTACTCCGGAAAGTGGGGCTTCCGGGCAGACACAGGAGAGTGAAGAAAGTGATAGTGGGGCTTCATCATCTGCCGCATCAACGGCATCTTCCGAGGATTCTACTGAGGAAGAAAAATCAAATGAAGAAACAAACGAAGAGAGTTCTGACGATAGCGGTAACGGGGAAAGTGCGCCCGAGGATACTGTATCGCAGGAACAGACAGAGGTTCCTTCTGATGACAGTCAGAATACGGACGATCTCTTTAATTTCGATGTTCCTGATGACGGGGGCGATGATGCAGAGCCTTCAGCTGAGGATATGCTGAGGGAATCTAAGTCAGATGACGTGCAGAAACGCGAGTCTGATGGCATGGTGTACTGGCTTGAGGATGGTACTCTTTATATTACCGGAACTAATATTCGGCAGTTGAATTTTGCAAATGTTTATGGCGTGGAGAACATCAAGTCTGTAAATATAGATGGTAAGATGGCAAGTGATGCGAAGCAATTATTTCGTGATTTATCTTATGTAGAGAGCATTGTTTTTGGTGAACATACGGATACATCAAGTGTAAAAAATATGTCCTGTATGTTTGTGGGCTGTAAGGCGCTTAAAGAAATAGATTTGAGTAGGTTTGATACTTCCAGGGTAACTAGCATGTATGGTATGTTTTCCGGATGTAACAAGCTTAAGAAAGTAGATTTAAGAGGACTTGATATATCAAGCGTAACTAGTATGCGTCAAATGTTTGTGGGGTGTTCGCTTGAAGAAATAGATTTAAGTGGGCTTGATATGTCAGGTGTAACTGACATGTATCAAATGTTTGTGGGGTGTACAGCACTTAAGAAAATAGATTTAAGAGAACTTGATATATCAAGCGTGGCTTACATGACACAAATGTTTATGGGCTGTAAGGCTCTTGAGGAAGTTGATTTAAATGGACTCAAAATGTCAAATGCAATTTCTACGGCAAGAATGTTTGAGGGGTGTACAGCACTTAAGAAAATAGATTTGAGTGGGGTTGATATGTCAGGTGTAAAAAGATCAAAAACCATGGAATACATGTTTTATGGTTGTAGTGCACTTGAAGAGATAAATTTAAATGGGCTCAATTTGACAAATGTTACTAAGGTGGACTGTATGTTTTTTGACTGCAGCTCTCTTAAGAAAGTAGGTTTAAAAGAAACCAATATGTCAAGTGTGCTAAACATGGATGATATGTTTCTTGATTGTAGTTCACTTGAAGAAATAGATTTAAGCAAGGTTGAAGCACAGAGTGTACGAAGCATGGAACATATGTTTTATCGTTGTAGTGCGCTTAAGAAAGTAGATTTGAGTGGAGTTGATGCGTCAGATGCAATATCACGAAGTATGGAGAATGTGTTTGGCGAATGTACATCATTGAAGGAGATAAAGACGCCTAAAAACTTAAAGGTGAAAATGGTTTTTCCGGAACAATATGGTATTGATGACGACTATGATTATGAGTGTGACAATCAAGTCGGTGGGATAGTCGTTGCGGATAATTATGCTGAGCCTAGCAGTGAGTCTCATCATTATATAAAACCTGGGTATACTATTGTATATCCTAGTTCCACCTATAGAGCAACGCTTTATCATAAGCCTGATGAGGGAGGTACGGGTACTGTCGAGCTTAATCTTAAGAGAAATTGGTTTTATAAATCTTCAACCAAGTATAATCATGAACTTGCTAGGCTTGCCTGCGGTCTTTCTTTGATGGCGTATTCAGAGGAGGAAGTAGATTATGGTACGGCTATAAAGAAGTGTTTAAACGGCTTGAACTTTCATGATTTTGATGAAGATGTTGTGACAGGCCCTTTGTATCAAACTTCGGATTATGAATGGTATACTCCTCATGCGCGTGGTGGATTTTTCTATAAGGACAAGCGTGATAAGGAAAACGGTACAGGCGGTGACAAGAATACTTTTTGGATTGGTTATACTGATATAGATCCGAATACTGTGCTTGTTGCTGTGGTACTCCGCGGAACTGATGGATGGGAATGGTATGATGATTTCTTGTCAGGTGATGGGCAGGACCCGGAGACGGGCGCGCCGGTGGATGAGCATATCGGCTTCAGGAGAGGTGCTGATACTGTTGAAGGTAAATCCCCGGAGGGAATTTACGGTTTGAAGCAGTATATGAAGGCGTATGAGAATATTTTCGAGGGTAAGGAAGTAAAGATCCTTGTCACAGGCCATAGCAGAGGTGCTGCTGTTGCGAACCTTATAGGGCATGACATAAATAGTGACCCTTCTACATATGGTGTAAAGGGTAAGGATGATGTTTATGTGTATGCATTTGCATGTCCGAATGTATCAAAAGATGGGCATGAATCTGGTCATGAGAATATATTCAATTTTGTAAATCCAGAAGATTTTGTTACTAAAGTTATGCCTGCTCTCTGGGGCTATCATAGATATGGGAAGACCTATATCTTACCGTCTCAGCATGCGACGAACCCTCGGTGGAAGTATAATGAGATTTTGGAAAAGGCCCGTGGATTATGGCAGGGGTATGTAGGCAGTACAAAGAAGACATATGAACCGTATGGAATGGGTATGGGGCCTGTTACGGAGTATGTATTGTATATAAATTCAGAGGTAACTAGTGCGTTCGAATATTATCATAAGAATTTGCTTTCCTTGACAGGCCATGAAACAGATAAGGTGTTAAGGGACGTCTTCTATGATTTTCTGGCTTCTAATGCTATCAAGGAAAAGAGTCTGCGTGAGATGGAGCCTCCTAATGGAGACCTATTATCATTTAAATATGGGTTCTTGGGATTTATTACTGCTGGTTATTTTGGTTATAATGAAGGGCGTAAAATACCTTTTTTGGGATGGGCTTTTAACTTGAAAGAATATTTTTCTAATGCTCATATGTGTGAAACATATTTAGCATGGATGAACACGCTTGAAGGTGAGGAGGATTTCCCTAAAGAAACGTATTATACTTGTTTTGCTAATTGTCCTGTTGATGTTAGAATTACAAATGAATCCGGTGAAGTTGTCGGTAAGATAATAAATGATGTACCGGATGATACTGATGGTGTTTCAACTGACGGCGTTGTAACTGGTGTTAATGGAGAGTCCAAGGTGTTTGTGATCCCTGGAACAGGCAACTATCATATTGAGCTTATTGGCAATGATACAGGCTTTATGGACTATTCGGTTAATCAGTACAACTGCGACACACTTGCGGGTCCAAGAATTTACTATCATCAGCTTCCTCTTGAAAAGGGTAAGACCTATGAGATGGATATTGTTGATGGTGCGACCATAAATAATTTAGACCTTTTGGATGAGAAGGGTGCTGTTATTGAAAAGACTCTGATCTCTGAGGAGGACACCGGAAAGCTTACCGTCGAGGTTTCTGTTGATGGTAATGGTGCTGCCGGAAAGGATTATTATAACCTTACGCAGGGTGATTATGTTTCACTTGCGGCTGCACCTGACGAAGGCGCAGGATTCATCGGATGGTATGACGAAAATCATAAGCTCCTTTCTATAGATGCTGAGTATGGTTTCTCAATCGCAAAGAGTGAGAAGTTAACCGCACGGTTTAGCGGATCTACTGGCGAGTATTCACAGGTGGATGAGCCTCAAAATGGTGAAGAGCCTCAGAATAATGAGGAGCCGGGCGGTAATGGGCAGCAGGGCGGAGACAATGGAAACGGTAATGCTGATAATGGCAATGCCCAGAACGTTCAGTCCGATGATAACCAGCCCGCTCAGAACAATGGTGCTGCCAATAATCAGAACACAGCAGGTACTGAGAAGAAAGTTCTTCCTGTAGGTACTGAGTTTACAAGCGCAGGTAAGGTATACCGCGTAACGGGTGACGATACCCTTGCGGTAGTAAAGCTTGAGAATAAGAAGGCTAAGACCTGTTCTATTCCTTCATCCATTGTCCATGAGGGTCTTACCTATTCCGTAACGGAAGTCGGCTCAAAGGCATTCAAGGGGATGAAGAAACTTAAGTCTGCTACGATACCTTCTACAGTTACAAAGATAGGTGGTAAGGCATTTTATAACTGTCCTAATCTTAAGAAGGTAACAGTAAAGGCAAATTCTGATCTGACTGTTGGAAAGTCCGCGTTTAAGAAAGTAAATAAGGGCTGTACCATCAAGGTAAAGGGCTTAAAGAAAAATGAAAAGAAAGCCATGGTCGATAAGATAAAGAAACAGACCAATGGAAAAGTTAAATAAGTGATTGTTAAGAAATTCCCTGGGTGGTTTATGACTGCTCAGGGGATTTCTAATGTAAAAAATCGTAGAAGAAAATATATGAATTTGATGCAGAAAGAGAAATTTATATAATTGTATATTGTTCAAGGTATGCTGGAAACTCATAAGAATAAAACATCTCAAATAATAGGAGTATAAATGAATTATAGGATTACAACTGAAGAGTTCAAAAAACGCTTATATGATAAGTGGGGGGGATGAATACATACTTGTAGGTGATTATTTGGGGAGCAAAGAAAAATTAAAAATACTGCATACTAAATGTGGTAAAGAAATTGATATTCTTCCGGATAATGCTTTGCGACAGAGAGTTCCATGTAAGTATTGTAATCCGGCTTCATATAAGGACTCTGAAGTGTTTATGTATCATCTTGAAAAAAAATACCCAGGAGAATATAGATTAATAGGTGAGTACAAAGGGGCTAACAAGCCAATAACACTTATACATACGAAGTGTGGACGGGAGAATACATATAAGCTAGCGGAAGGGGTTTTAAGAGGGATTGTAAATTGCCCTTTTTGCCATAAAGGTAGTCATCAAAACACGGAAAGTTTTATAGAAAGAATTACAAATTTATATGCAGGTGAATATACAGTAATTGGAGAATATACAGCATCTCGAGAAAGAGTTGAGATGAGGCATAATACTTGCGGATTTGTATATTCACCTCGTGCGAATGAAATTCTTCGTGGAAGAGAAAAGTGTCCTGTTTGTAATAAAAATACCAGAATAAATACTACTGAATCAGTTAGAGAAAAGCTAAAAAGAGCAGGGAGTAATTTTTTACTAGCAGAGGAATATGTGGTAGGTAAGGAATCGCATAAAGTTAAGTGCAAGGAATGCGGGGGGATATCTGAATTAAGGATATCTGATATTTTATCCGGGAATATAAAATGCCCAATTTGTGGTGATGGAACTTCATATCCAGAAAAATTTTTTGAAGCATTTTTGGATTTTTTAGGCGAAAAATATATAAGACAATATTCATCAAAATATGCTAAGTGGTGTTGCGGTTATAAATATGATTTTTATTTGCCTAATAGAAATTGGATAATTGAGGTTAATGGTGCCCAGCATTATGAGGATGCCTGGAATTCATATGAAGATACGCATTCAAATGATTTAAAAAAACAAAAGACTGCTATGAAAAATGGAATTGATAAATACATAGTCATTGATTGTAGATATTCAGTAATGGAATATATACGCGATAAGATAGAAAAATCAGAGTTATCCGTATTAGGATTAGATAGCGTATCTTGGAAAAAGTGTGACTTGGAAGCAAAAAAGTCCAGGCATATGAAAATTATCAAGGCATTTAATGATGGGGCAGATTATTATGAAATATTAGAGCGTTTTGGCATTTCAAGTGCGTGCTACTATAAAATTATGATACCTGCAAGCAAAAGCGGGCTTTTAAATCGAGACTATAAAAGAGGAAAAAGCAAAGTAAGTGCTTCTATCACAAAAAGAAATTGTAAGAAAGTAATGTGTATTGAGACTAAGGAGGTATTCTCTTCAATAATGGAGGCAGAGGAGTCCATACATCATGATGGGGTAAGACATAAAGCTATATCGCATTGCGCTAATGGAGATAGGAAGACAGCTTATGGCTATCACTGGCAATTTATTGATCGATGATTGGAGGCGGTGAATAGAATCATAGTTTAGTCAATAGAGAAGAGCATCTAAATACATGTGGGAATATGCTAAGCAGCTTAGTGATAATGTAGTTGAGTAAAAGGGGAAACTATAATGGGATTGTACGATTGGATTTATTCATCAGATGGGATATTTTATTCATTCAGTGTGTTTATGGAAAACTTATTTGCTTTGGCGAGCATGAGTTGGACCTTTTTTTGACATTAACAGAAACGTTTGTAATAGGATCCTTTTTGGTCCATATTATTGAGTTCAGACTTGAATTGAGAAAGGCAAAGCCCCAAATACCATTTATACAGACAAATATATAACTGTTATGAATAATAAAGAGGAATATTATTTAATAATAAATGGTACAAATGTCCCATGTTCACATGAAGTGTACCTTGCGTATAAGCGTCCAGTAAGAAAGGAGGCTATGCGAGAATACCGTGGGCAAAGGCCCTTTATAAACGGTAGACGCTGCCATGAAGATTGTAGTATTTGTATTAATTACTCTGGAGGGAAATGCAAACTTGCAAGTGAAATAAGTCTTGATAAAGAATTTGAAAATTCAGCTTTTGAACCCAGTAATTCTGCAAATACAGAAGCTGAAGCAGAACTCAAGATATTAATAGCAAGCATGTTTCACGAATTTGATGATGAAAATAAAAGATATAGGGATATTCTTGCCCTCATGATTCAAGAACTCACGCAGCGTGAAATAGCTGAAAAACTTAATATATCTAATGGCACAGTTACCCATTACATAAAAAAAATACGAACAAAACTTGAAAAATATCACTTTTGAAATTTAATACTCAAATCACGGAGAAAAATAATGAAATTAGATAAATATAATAGATATTCAAGAGAAGAAGTGCATGACATATTTGAGCCTGGGACAGTGTTTACACCTCAAGCTGGAACATGGGGGCTTAGAGGTATAGTTGAAATAAAAAACTCACCGGGAGATTATGTTTTATTTGTAACTATAGGTAAAAAAGTATCGGGGCATGAATTTGTTGAAGAGGTATTCGAAGATGGGAGCTTTACATGGCAATCACAACCAAGTAATGGCTTTGATCATAAGTATATTAAAGCTCTCACAAGGCATAATCCTGATGTGAACGATGTTTATCTTTTCTTAAGGACATCAGGCTCTGACCCATATACATATTTAGGTACGTTGGAATATGTTACTCATGATAAGGATAAGGAAAAACCAGTTTACTTTATGTGGCATATTTTGGATTTTGGGTTAGAGGATACTATGAAAGTATTGCCAGATTTGATAATTAAATCCAGAAACGGCAGTATTGTTAAAGGAAACGCTACTCATAACAAATCTAAAATAAAACCGCAAGGAGAGCTGAGGCTCGATATAAAGCCAGTACAAAGAAGTGCACCTAAGCCAGTGAGCACAAAAGATTTCAGTGGAAAGGATGTTGATTTTCAAGGAGAAGCTAAGAAGAATTCAGCTATTGGAAAGTCTGGTGAGGATGCTGTTGTAGAATACGAAAAGAGACGCCTTACGGATGCTGGAAGGCAGGATTTAGCAGATAGAGTTATAGCTACGAGAGAAACGATTGGTAACTCAGCTAAATATGATGTACAGTCATTTGAGGTGGACGGTAAAGAAAGATATATCGAAGTAAAGACCACTACAGGGGCCAAGAGCAACAGATTCCATATATCTGAAAGAGAAGTGTTTTTTTCAGAATGCCATCCGGATGAATACTATTTATATAGGGTTTATAATTTTGATAAGGACACGCATAGCGGGGATGTATATATTGAGAAAGGTAAGATTGATAGAGCACTATTATCACCAACTGCATACCTGATGTAAAGGTCTGTGAATGATTATTGATTGCACTGAATTAATATGTTTTTGGCTAGAGGGAGATAAGCTGTAGCAAAAAAACAAAAATGCTCTATTAGTTAATGATATGCTAGTAGAGCATTTTCTATTTCAACTGCATTTTATGCTATCATTATTATATCGGCGTATTCATGAGGGGGATACCATATGAATTTTGTATTTGTGCAGTATAAGAATTATACTTATCCATCTGGTCTTAAACCTGAACTAACTGAAATAGCAGGCCATTTTGACATTACAGGGATACGTGATGTTGAGAAGTATTCATTGCATACTGAGTACAGTTTTGCCAGTAGAAAGCTCAATTCTGATCTTTTGCGGAGGCTTCCAACTATAATGGAGTCCCACCGCAATAAGGTTCCACAGCTATGGAAATCTGAGAAGTGGGCTAACGAATTTGCGCAATTCGTTATAGCAATTACTGATGGTCATGCAGCGCCTACAGTTATTGAAGTACATCCGCCTTTTTCGGATTATTGCACATTACAGGAATTTGTTGATCGTTACCAAGTATTTGAAGATGCGATTCATGACAGATATCCTGATACCAAAATCGTAATTGAGAACCGTTCTGGTTCCAGATATTCCGGTGGAAAATTTATAGTAAGTAAATCGGAGGATATCATTGCATTATGCGATGCAATTAGGCAGCAGAATACTAATCTTGGGGTGGTGCTGGACTTTCCTCAGTTGCTTACAGCAGAGCATATTAATACTGAGCCATTTGAAAAGGTTAAGTACCATACGGCGCTTAATCCATTGATGGAATATAGGAATGAGATTAAGGGGGTTCATATCTGGGGGAAGAAAAAGAATGAGAGTGGTAGACTCATTGCTCATACCGGTGATCTGAATACTTACTTCCCTAACCCTGGCGATAAGAGGTATTTTCTTGAGGGAATTGCTGCGTTATGCAAGGATAATGAGCCGAGATTCTTTGTGCCAGAGATCAACTCGTGCCAGGCTGACTTTGAGTCTGTTGTTATGGATGTTGTTGAATATATGGAGAAATGATGCACTGTACGTATGAATTAAGGGAAGGATAGGAAAATGTTTAATTCTGAAGTGTTTTTATATTCTTATAAGCAGGTAGAAAGAACAGTAATAGACGCATGGAAGGAACAATTAAAATCAGTTGAAGAAAAGAAAATTACAGAAATAGAAGCTGATAAGAGAAAAAAGCTGGAAGAAGCTGTTGCTCAAGGTGCTTTGAGTGAGGCCCAGGAAGCGGATATTCTACGTGAATATGATTTGATGAAACGAAAAGTATTCGAAAAAGAATGCTTAAAACCTACAGGCTATAAATATTCAGAAAAGGAAGTATTTGCGTATATATATGAAGATAGACAATATGCTACATACAATGACCGAAATAGGGAATATCATATATCTTTGCTTACACCAGGAATGGCATATGTTCTATACGAGTATTTCAAATCTGATAAAAATGAAAAAACTATGCCGTGGTGGGATGCTCTTTACAAACCGTTTTCATATGAATTTAGTGCCACTTTACTAAATGATGATCCAGTATCTAATTTATTAGATAGGAGAGGGGTGAACCGCTGGCTTTTAGCTTCAATATCAAAACCAAATGAATCAATAGATGTTCCGGAAAACACAATAGCAGTTAGAGGAATTCTAAGTTATAATGGCGCTTCATCTTTTTATGACGAAGTAATTTTGAATATCTATGAAGAAACTGAGAAGGAATCTGTTTTAGATAGGTCAGAAGAGAGTTATGTAGAAAGTGGACTTGAGTCCATTTTTACAGATGTTGAGGGCGGACCTATTGAGGACATGAGAAATTTTATAAATACTTCTATAGATGGAGCAAGCGAGTATAATGTGAAAGTCTTTAATGTGGGGCAAGCTAATGCCGTGTATATTTCAATGAATAATGGAAAGGCATTCTTCTTTGATATGGGCGCTCCAAATAAAACATATTCGGTTTATAATCGTAGCAAAAAGAAGAGAATATATTATTCTAATAGAGATTACAATTTACTAAATGGTTCTACAAAATATAGTTATATAAGTGAAAAAAATGGACAGCTTAACAATACAATAAATCCTGATTTTGTTATTATATCGCATTGGCATACAGACCATTTTGACGGATATGAAAATTATATATCGGATGCGAGTGATTGTGTATGGATTGCACCAGAGCTTACGAACCATTGTAGTAAATCATGTTTTCAATTGGCAAAGAAATTAGCTTTAAAAAAACGCTTATATTTATTTCCAGATCATTATAATAAATTGTTATATAACAACCTATTTGGAGATATAGAAATATGGGGTGGGAAAGATTTTTTGGTTAATGGACAAAGAGAGGATAATATAAATAATCATGGTATTTCAATACGAATAAAGAATGCGTTGTTTTCAGGAGATAGCCAATATCGTTGTTGGAATGATAATCTTAAACTCGATTTGGATGATTTGGCAATTATTGTTGCTCCACATCACGGCTCTTATGTCTACCAATCTGATCGGACTGTTTTACCGCTTATAAAAGGAAAATACACTGGGAGTCTAATTATTAATGGAAAAGTGATACAAATTACATCTAAGAAAATTGCTATAATAAGCTTTGGGGCTAATGGATGGAAGCATCCTGATCAAGAGCATATCAATGAATTAAAAAAGAATGATTTTGTTGTATATGGAACGGGAGGAAGTAAACAAAATAGTAGTTGGTTTAGGAAACTTAAAAATATAGAGATTACATACAACTCTATCGAATTTAATATTTAAAAATAATATGTAAGCGCTAAGATGCAGGTATGTATTTTGGCGCTTTTTGATATGCAGAGGCTAGGTACATGTACTAATTATAGTTGAACCATTGACATGAATGGTACATGGTGATAATATAATTATGACCGATGGAGGTGATTATATATCTATGGTACAACAGAATGATATTGAGATTCATGACACAAAGAGTCTTGTGGATGCTTTAAATATTCTTAGTGCATTAGAAAAAGAGCAGGAAGCATTTTTTTTTAATGACAAAGATGCTAAACCAGATAAAGATTGGGAGGTATCTTATAATAAGACTAAAGATGTAATAAATAAGTATATTGATGAAAAGACTAATTATAATCAGACTTTACTTGGCAAGAATATAGATTATATTTTGAACAAATATAATTTGAAAATATCGCAGCTAGAATATATGCTGGGTCTGAGTGCTGGATACATATCAAGAGCTGTTGGCGAGAATTCGAAAAAGCGGCTATCAATAAATATAGTCGTAAAACTTTCAAGATTGTTTAATATAGATATTGATGATTTGGTATGTAAAGACTTATCTATCCCCAGTGAGAATATTATGGCGCTTGAAAGATTTTTGGATAAATTGATGGCTGATACAAAGCATAAAAGCATTAAGTGGGAGATACTTAAAACCAGGACTTCTGATAAAGCCGAATTGATAGCTATTCAAGATACATATAAAGATCCAGTGCTGCTGGGAAAGACAATAGATGATTCTTTGGAAAATGCACTAATTGCTGAAAAATTTTGCTGTGCTAATACTAGTATAGGTGAACTTTATATTTTGCCAGTATGTGACGACTTTTTGGCTGGGTATATTATTATTTCCAGAAAAAACCAAGGAAAAGAAAGTAAATGCACACTTATATGTGATACTCGTAATATAAATGATTTTCATGTGCTCCAAGGAGCTCAGGATTTATTTGAGTACATCATAGAGCATAGTGATGATTACTGTTTATCTCAAGAGGCTGAGGATTTAATTAATGAATTTTTGGGTGAGCAAGCCTAGATAAAGAAGGATAGTTTATATGACAAGAGCAGATGAAAAACTAGTTGAAAAATTGAAGTTTATTACGAGTAAAGGCTGTAATGCTGAAGTGAAAAAAGAGAAAAATGGTAATTGGGTAGTATATGAAGTGAATAAAAAGAAAAGTATAGTCAGCTAAATTGGTAGCTGATAATGATCAATAGGGATCAGGAAGTGATGATAGTTATTACTTCCTGATTTTTTTGTCTTTGGTGGACCTCTGTGTCAAGAATTTTGATGCAGCTCAATACTCTGTATTGGAGAAGGCTGTGGAATTTTATAGCTTGTTATTGAGTTCTCCGAATTTGGTTAATTTTCTGACTAAAAGTTACAATATCCATATAAATAATATTCAAAGAAAGGAGATATGAGACATGCAAACAATTTTATCAGACAAGGGCCACAAACGTGGTGTATGGGATGCCCAAAAGAAGGAGCTGACCATAAAAGATGGTGCCAGAGTAACGGTGTTCCATTTTAATGATGATGGTTCAGTAATAGCAATGGACTCCTGGGTGTCAAAGAAAACTGCATAGTTGATATGAAATAACCATCGAGCTGCAAGACGGCCGGTTATATCCATAGGACTTATAGGTCCGAGGGTATGCCGGCCGTTTTTTAATACTCAAAAAACTTACCAGAGTGTCATCGGTATCGTACATGCTTTGTGCTAAAACTACTGATACTCAGAAATTTTACTTTTGAGACCGCGCCAAGTTCATAGAGCTTTTCAGTGGATTTGGCGGAGTTCCATAAGGATTTCAAAAAAGTTTTTTAAACCGGAAACCTAATTTCCGGTTTAGGAAATAAACTTCAAACATCGAAACGGGAAGGAGGTGAGAGCACATGACAGCCAGTGAACGGCGTAGAGAAATATATGACGCGCTGCTTGTTAGACGCAAAGACACTGCGGCTAACCTGGCTGCCGAGTTCGGAGTATCGGAACGTACTATTCGTAGCGATATCACTGAACTAAGTCGCTCTTATCCCTTTACTACAAAGCAGGGTAGATATGGTGGTGGGATTGAGGTAGAGAATTGGTTCCGCCCAGAAAGAAAGACCTTGGCACCGGAGCAATTAGCTTTCCTGAAAAAGCTGGCGCCGACTTTAGAAGGAGAGGACCTAAAAATCCTTAATAGCATAATTGCTCAGTTTGCCCTGCAGCCGTTTTGATATCTATCACACCATTTTAAAGAAAGGATAAGTCTATGAATAATTCCATGTTAGTCAAAAAGACCACTCTTGGTGAGCTGGCCAAAGCACTTTCAAAAGCTGCTGAAATGCTCTTGGAAATTGAGAAGCAGATCAGTGAAGCTCCTGTAGAAGAGATAAAGCCTTCAAAGGAAAAGAAGGAGTTTAAGGAACCTGAGCTTCAGGAAGTAACGATTGAGCAGGTAAGAACACTTCTTGCTGAGAAGTCTCAGGCAGGTCTTACATCAAAAGTTAAGGAGCTCCTTGGAAGATTTGGAGCTGAGAAATTATCAGCAGTAAAGCCTGAGGATTACGGTTCATTGTATCGTGCTGCTCAGGAACTTAAGTAAGGAGGTACAGTATGCCACCTACATTACACAGTATTCTGGGCGGCAGCAGTGCTGAGAGGTGGATACAGTGTCCGCCTTCAGCAATGCTCACAGCTCAGATGGAAGACGTGGAAAGTGAGTTTGCAGCAGAAGGAACAGCAGCCCATGCCCTTGCTGAGTGGAAGGTAAGGAAAGCTTCTAAGCAGTGTGCAGGGAGAAGACCTTCATCAGATTATTGGACAGATGAGATGGAAGAGACTACAGATGATTACCGTGATTACATCATGGATAAGGTATCTGATCTCAAAGAAAGCTGCAAAGATGTGCAGATCCTTGTTGAGCAGCACTTGGATTTTTCAAGATATGTTCCGCAGGGATATGGCACAGCAGATTGCATCCTTATATCTGATAAGCACCTGTTTGTAATTGATTTCAAGTACGGACGTGGAGTACAAGTGGATGCTACCGAGAATTCTCAGATGAAGGTTTATGCTATCGGAGCATTAGAAATTTTCGATTGCCTTTATGAAATCGAAGATATCACGATGGTTATATTCCAGCCAAGGCTCCATCACATCGATGAATGGACTGTTTCTAAGGATGATCTTATTTCCTGGGCGGAGAATACACTTAAGCCTCGTGCAGAACTTGCCTTTAAGGGTGAGGGCGAGTTCAAAGCGGGAGCATGGTGCAGATTCTGTAAGGCTCGTGAGACCTGCAGAGCAAGAGCAGAGTACTTTTTGGAGCTCGCAAGGCTCGAATTTACAAAGCCAGCACTTCTTTCCAATGAAGAGCTTTCAGAAGTAATGCTTAAAGCAGATGAGCTTTCCAAGTGGGTATCTGATGTTATGGCCTATGCTACGGCAGCAGCTATTGAAGAGGGTAGGCACTTTGCCGGATTCAAGGTTGTTGAAGGAAGAAGCAACAGAAGGTTCTCTGATGAGAAGAAGGTTGAAGAGGCAGCTCTGGCAGCAGGCTATAGTGACATCTACAATAAGACACTAATTAACCTAACTGCTTTTGAAAAGCTTATGGGAAAGGATGAATTCCAGGATGTTCTTGGATCCTTAGTAATTAAGCCCAAAGGTAAACTCACACTTGTTCCGGAGAGTGACAAGCGTCCGGAAGTAATTATATCAAACGTAAACGACGAATTTTGTGATTAAGGAGAGAACTATTATGTCAAAGATTATTAATGGTATCAGAGTAGTAACAAACGTAGTACGAGCATCTTATGCTCACGTAGCAACACCGCAGTCCATCAACGGAAGCGATCCTAAGTATAGTGTATCTATAATCATTGATAAGGATGATAAGGAAACTCTGGATAACATCAACAAGGCTATCGATAACGCAATTGAGGCTGGTATTTCTAAGTTTGGTGGAAAGAAGCCTAATAAGGCTGCTCTTAAGCTCCCTCTTCGTGATGGTGACGTGGAGCGTGATGATCCTGCATATGAGAATGCATTTTTCATCAACTGCAACAACAAAACTCAGCCGCAGGTGGTTGATGCTAACCGTAATCCACTTGCACCGGAGGCAATATACTCTGGATGCTATGTGAAGGTATCAATTCAGTTTTATGCCTTTAACACTAATGGCAACAAGGGTATCGCCGCTTCACTTGGAAACATCCAGTTCATCAGAGATGGTGAAAGTCTTGGAGGAGGACACATCACAGCAGATGATGACTTCGACGATGAGGAAGGCGAGTCACTTCTTGACTAACATTTAACTTTATATGGGGATAGGCCGGTTCTTCCGGCCTTTTCTCTTATACAGAAAGGATACAAATGGACTCTTTACATATAGATATTGAGACTTATAGCTCTGTTGACCTTACTAAAGCTGGTGTCCACAGGTATGTCGAGGCTCCCGATTTTGATATAGCACTTTTTGGATATGCTTTCGATGATGATGAAGTTACCTGTATTGATTTAGCCTCAGGTGAAAAGCTGCCAGATAAAGTTTTAAAGGCACTTAAGGATCCGAAGATTAAAAAAGTAGCATTCAATGCAATGTTTGAGCGAGTGTGCCTTACAAAGTATCTGGGGCAATATATGACACCAGAGCAATGGCACTGCAATATGGTCCACTCACTTTATTTAGCTCTTCCTGGCTCACTTGCAGCTGTAGGAGCAGTTCTTGGACTTGACAGACAAAAGCTTGAAGAAGGCAAGAAACTGATAAAGCTCTTTGCGATGCCTGATAAAAACGGTAATAGGGTATGGCCACAGGATCGTCCTGAGGAATGGAAGTTATATAAAAAATACAATATTCGTGACGTTGAAACGGAAATGGATATTGGGAAAAAGTTCATGAGGTTTCCTGTACCGGATGAAGTTTGGCAGGAATATGCCCTTGATCAGCGTATCAATGATCTCGGAGTAAGGCTTGATAGCACACTTGTTAAAAATGCAATCAAGATGGATGAAGAAAGCAAAGATAGGTATTATGCGAGAGCCCAGGCACTTACTGGACTTGAAAATCCAAACAGCCCAATACAGATAAAGGAATGGTTGCAGGAGAAGGGTATAGAAATTGATTCACTTTCAAAAGAGGCAGTAGCAGACCTGGTTACAAAGACAGAAGGTGATGTGAAGGAAGTTTTGGAACTCCGGCTCCTATTATCCAAGTCATCAGTAAAAAAGTATCAGGCCATGGAGGTTTGCAGATGTAGTGATGAAAGAGCTCACGGTCTTTTGCAGTTTGCAGGAACAAGGACGCTTAGGTGGGCTGGAAGACTTATACAGGTGCAAAACCTCCCTGCTGCAAGTGGAGATGAGGCAAAACGTTCTCTTGTAAAAACAGGTAATACGGAAGCTGTAGAGCTCTTGTATGACTCTCTTCCGGAGGTTTTATCACAGTGTATTCGTACTGCTTTTATTCCAGCAGAGGGAAAGAAATTTGTAGTAGCCGACTACGCTCAAATCGAAGCTCGTACACTTGCCTGGCTCGCAGGTGAAAAATGGCGTCAGGAGCTTTTTAAGGAGAATGGAGATATCTACTGCGGATCAGCTTCTCAGATGTTTCATGTACCGGTTGTAAAGAACGGTGAGAATGGACATCTAAGGAAGTCCGGTAAAATAGCTGAGCTTGCTCTAGGTTATGGTGGCAGTGTGGGCGCAATGGTTTCAATGGGCGCCATAAAGATGGGGCTTGAGGAAGATAGCCTTCAGGAAATTGTAAACAAGTGGCGCGGAGCTAATAAGAATATTGTTAAGTTATGGTGGGACGTAGATAAGGCAGTTATTACAGCTATTAAGGAAAAGAAGCCAGTTACTTTAAAAGGTATTACATTTTATACCGCATCAGGATTTCTTGTAATCAAGCTCCCCTCTGGCAGATCAATGTTTTATGCAAGACCGAGAATAACACTTAATACTTATGGCCGAGAATCAGTTAGCTATGAAGGTGTTGCAGCTAACCATAAATGGGAAAGGATAGAGTCCTATGGACCGAAGTTCGTCGAGAACATCACGCAGGCCATCGCAAGAGATATTCTTGCAGCAGCACTTATGAGACTTTGGAATGCTGGGTATCCAGTAGTAATGCATGTGCATGACGAAGCTATTTGTGAAGTGCCGGAATCAGTAACTGTAGATGAAGTCTGCAGTTTAATGTCAGAAATACCTTCCTGGGCAAAAGGGCTGATACTTAATGCCGCAGGATTTGAATGTAAGTTTTATCAGAAGGATTAAGGAGGAGATGAAAAAATGCGTATATCAGTAGGCAATAGCCGAATGGACAAGAAATGGAAGGCTAAGGATATATCCTGGGATGACTTCTTACAAAAGTGCAGTACCACAATCCGTACAACAGAGACTGTGGATGAATACAGGAAGCTTAGCAAAGCCAAGCAGGATGATATCAAGGATGTAGGTGGATTCGTAGCAGGACATCTTAAGAACGGAAGACGTAAGAATGGATGCGTCGAAGCACGTAGCATGCTTACATTGGACCTCGATCATGCGGTAAAGGATATCTGGGATGAAGTTACGATGTTTTTTGATTTTAAGTGCCTTATGTATTCAACACATAAGCATACGCCGGATGAGCCGAGAGTAAGACTTATCATTCCGCTTTCAAGGGAAGTATCTGCTGATGAGTACACACCTATTTCCAGGATGATTGCGAGCGACATCGGTATGGATATGGTGGATGATACTTGCTATGAACCGGCTCGCCTTATGTACTGGCCGAGTACATCTGCAGATGGCGACTTCCTCTTTGAATCTCAGAATGGTCCTCTTCTTAATCCGGATATGGTTCTTGCCCGTTATAAGGACTGGCGTGACACAACAGAATGGCCTATGTCATCAAGGCAGTCTGAAATCGTTAAGCGCTCCATCGCAAAGCAGGCGGATCCTCTTGAGAAGAAAGGCCCGCTCGGAGCTTTCTGCAGAGCATATACCATTCAGGAAGCCTTCGATACTTTTATTCCTGATATCTATAAGCCTGCTGCAATGGAAGGCCGTTATGATTATGTTCCTGCAGATTCTGCAGCCGGAGTAGTTATTTATGATGATAAGTTCGCATACAGCCATCATGCAACGGACCCTTGTTGCGGACAGCTCCTTAATGCATTTGATGCCATAAGACTTCATAAGTTCGGAGGCCTTGATGATAAAGCAAAGCTTGATACAGCTCCTTCAAAGCTCCCTAGCTATAAGGCTATGGTAGATCTTGTGCTTTCAGACGATAAGGTGAAGATGCAGCTTGCAAAAGAGAGAATGGCGAGCGCAGATGAGGATTTCGATCCGGAGGATGAGAATTGGGTTACAAAGCTTGAGCTTGATAAGGAGGGCAATCCTAAAGCAACGCTTACGAATTTTGCAATTATCCTTAAATGCGATCCAAGGCTTCAGGAGATATGCTACAACGCTCACAGATGTGGAATTGATATCAGAGGAACTGAGTATCTTCCTTGGGAGCCTCTTAAGGGTGGGTGGTCAGATAATGACATGGCTGCGCTTCAGGCATATTTTGATCGTACCTATCATATGTTCTCTGCAACAAAGCTTAAGCCGGCACTTTTATCTATAACACAGGAAAGAGCATATCATCCCATACGGGAATATTTGGAAAAACTCCCTGCTTGGGATGGTATTAAGAGAGTTGAGAACCTTCTTATAGATTACCTTGGTGCAACTGACACACCATATACCAAAGCTATTATGGTGAAAACTCTTGTAGCAGCAGTGGCGCGTGTTTATGAACCTGGTACTAAGTTTGACTATGTGCTTGTACTCTCAGGCCCGCAGGGGATAGGGAAGTCCACCTTCTTTAGTAAGCTCGGAGGCAGGTGGTTTTCAGATTCTCTTTCTATCGCAGATATGCGTGATAAGACAGGACCTGAAAAGCTTCAGGGCTTTTGGATTCTTGAAATCTCAGAGATGGCAGGACTTAAAAAGGTTGATGTTGAAACAGTAAAGTCCTTTGCTTCCCGCCAGGATGATAAGTACCGCGTAGCTTATGGAAGTGTAGTGGAGAGCCATCCTCGCCAGTGCATCATGGTTGGAACCACAAACGCAGCAAACGGATTCCTTCGTGACATTACAGGTAATAGAAGATTCTGGCCCTGCAATGTTACAGGCGAGTGTGACAAGCACCCATGGGAGATGAAGAAAGAAACCATAGATCAGATATGGGCGGAAGCTCTCCATCTCTATAACGAAGGCGAGGAGCTTACTCTTAAGGGAGATGAAGCCATGCAGGCTTATGAGGAACAGAAGGAAGCTATGGAGCAGGACGACAGAGAAGGCCTTGTTCAAAAGTTCCTCGAGATGCCGCTTCCGAAGAATTGGTATTCACGCAGCACGTCAGAAAGGCGCATGTACTTTAATGATGATGAATTTGAATCATTAGATGAGAACGATACTATCCAGAGAGAAAAGGTATGCAATATGGAAATCTGGACTGAGTGCTATGGAAAGGATCCGGCTTCAATTAAGAAGAGTGATTCATATGAAATACAGTCCATCATGAACAAAATGAGCAACTGGAAAAGGTACGAAGGCAATAAAAATGGAAAGCTTTCTTTCCAAGGATATGGATCGCAGGTTGCGTATGTTCGCGAGGGCGGCGCCGAGGATAAGGAGTGAGCTATTGCCGAAGGGTATTTTTATAGCCCATAAAGGTAGTTTGGCAATGAAGTAGGAAATGATTCAAATTCAGTAGTAGCAAGGGCTTAGAGGACTTCATTGCCTGTATTGCTCATTACTATATTAATAATTATTTATTTATATATAGTAATGAGCGCATGTACATACGCGTATATATACACGCGTAAGGGATTTTTTACCCTTCAGCAATATGGATGAGCAACGATATGGATGAGAAGCAAATTGAAAGAAATTTAGTTAAAAAAGCAGAAAAGATGGGAGGCAGAGCGCTAAAGTTTGTAAGTCCAGGTTTGTCTGGGGTGCCAGATAGACTTGTGCTTCTTCCAGGAGGACATATAGGTTTTGTTGAACTGAAAAGGCCTGGTGAAAAGATGCGTAACCTCCAAGAAAAGAGAAAAGCTCAGTTAGAATCACTTGGCTTTTTGGTATTCTGCTTGGATTCAATAGATGGAGCGGAGGAGATTCTTAATGAAATACAAACCTCATGAGTATCAAAGATATGCGACAGAGTTTATAGTAACGCATCTGGTGTGTGGGCTTTTGCTTGATTGCGGACTTGGTAAAACAGTAATTACGCTATCAGCCTTGTATGATCTGCTACTTGATTATTTTGATGTTGGAAGGGTACTGATCATAGCACCTATAAGAGTAGCAAAGGATACTTGGCCCGCGGAGATTAGTAAATGGGACCATTTAAAAGGTCTGACGTATTCTGTGGTGGTAGGTACGGCAGCGGAAAGACGGATGGCGCTTCAGAGGAGAGCCTTTATTTATATCATCAACAGAGAAAATGTGTCCTGGCTTATAGATAATGGGATGTTCGACTTCGATATGATTGTTATAGATGAACTTTCGAGCTTCAAAAATCATAAGGCTAAGAGATTTAAGAGTCTTCGGAAAGCAAGAAGCACTGTAAAGAGAGTGGTTGGCCTTACTGGAACACCGGCTTCAAATGGCCTTATGGATTTATGGGCTGAGATAGGCCTCCTAGATAAAGGTGAGAGGCTTGGAAGGTTTATTGGGGCCTTCAGAGATAAGTACTTTGATCCTGATAAAAGAAGTAGAGACATCATTTTTTCTTATAAGCCAAAGGAAGGAGCAGAGCAACAGATCTATGAAAAGGTATCTGATATCTGTATTTCCATGAAGGCGGGTGATCATATAAAAATGCCAGATAGGATTGACTCAGTTGTAGAGGTACAGATGGATGAAGCGGAAAAAGATATGTATGAAAAGCTAAAGGCTGAACTGATATTAAGTTTTCCAGATGGAGACATTGATGCAAAGAGTGCAGTAGGACTTTCTAATAAGCTTCTGCAGATGGCAAACGGAGCTGCCTATGATGAGAATGGAAAAACGAAAGTAATTCATGAAAAAAAGCTCGATGCATTGGAGGATATCATAGAAGCTGCTAATGGTAAGAGTGTGCTGGTGGCATATTGGTATCAGCATGATAAGGAAAGACTTATGAAGCGTTTCAACTGCAGGTGCATTGATACTGAGGATGATATCAGAGATTGGAATGCAGGGAAGATACCGGTAGCTCTTATCCATCCTGCGTCAGCGGGACATGGGCTGAACCTTCAAAATGGTGGCAGCCACCTCGTATGGTTTTCTATTACCTGGTCGCTTGAATTATACCAGCAATGTAATGCAAGGATATATCGTCAGGGCCAGGAAAACACAGTAACTGTTCAGCATTTGATTACAAAAGACACACTTGATGAGGATGTAATGAAGGCTTTGGAAAACAAGGATGCGACGCAAGAATCACTTCTTACAGCAGTTAAGGCCAGAATCTAAGAAAGGGAAAGGAACGCAAAGATGAGAGAATTCGTGGAAGAACTTATAAGGAACTATCCAAAGCTTATAGAGAGAAGAGATTACCTTAGAAAACAGATAGATAGTTATGAGCCGGTACCTGCTGAGGATATCATCATATCCATGTGCTATTCCCATCCGGAGGGGGATCAGGTTCAGAGTAGTGAGACATCTGATAAGACAGCAAAAACAGCTATGATCTTCAGGCAGAAAACTAACATGATGAACGAGCAGGCGCTTGCTGGCTGGACAAAGGATTACATGATAGTTGATGAAGAGATATCATTCTTGGAGGAGTGTATAACAAAACTCCCGTTTGAACTTGCGCCCTTCATGCAGGCTATGGTGTTGGAAGGACTTACCTGGGATGCTATGGAAAGCACATATGGAATGAGCCGGAAACTGATAGCAAAGTATAGAAGTCAGGCACTCGATGAACTTAGCCGGATGTACCAGATCAGAGAGAGCCAGGTTGCGATGGAGATGCTTGCGTGAGGGTGATATAATCGATGTTGCGGGCCACGAGTCCAGCGAAGTTTGGAGGAAGAAAGTAATGAAAAATGGTTTAGGTAGCGGATGCTTAGTGATATTAGGCATTTTTACATTTCTCTTATTCCTTGCTAGTGATATCATGGCAGCGATCATTGAGGCTTTGTCTGATGGTACTTGGATTCTAGTTTTGGGTGCTATTATAGTTGCAATATTTCTTATTGTGCTAATAAGTGATGTCAAAGGGCAAAGGAAAAAAATAGAACAATTTCTTGATAATATAAGCGAGTATTATTCTGTGCCTGAGCCACTTTTCGCTTTAGGCGGCGGAAAAAGGAATAATAATGGAAATGAAATATACAAGGCTTTTATCGACAAAAATGAGTTAGATCAACGTATTTGGTTTTTAAAGAAAGAAATAGAAAAAATACCTGATGATCTTGAACAGATAGATGAAATCAGAAGAACGAGTGATTTGGCGCGTCTAGTAGATTGGCTCAATAAACATCATATACGAATTAGTTTCAAAAAAATTGACAAAATTGGTTTTGCAAGAGCCGCTTTGGAGAGAAAACAAGAAAAACTTAGCGAGGATATCATTGACTGTGAGAAGCGAATAGAAACAATAAATAATATGTTTAAAAAAGATCGAGAGGCATCACTTGATAAGTTAGTTGATTCATTTGAAGTATTAAAATCATCTAAATACTTTGATATTACTGACAAAGTATGTACGCTGGATACGATCCAAAGAGAGATTATCTCTATGGATTTACGATACAAAGAAGATAATGAACCCTTTTTTGGTAGAATAATTGGTGATTGTCGAATATATTTTTTCCCATATTATGTTTGGGTTTTTAAGAGCGACAAAAGAAATCAAAGCGTGTTCGTGGGGGCTTGTTTACCAGATGAGATAACAGCGGTATTGACGACACAAGAACTAAGAGCATATAGTGAACAATTATCTGAAAGATATGCAGATGCTACCTTTTTTGAAAAGTCAGAGGAGCATGGGTATTGGCAGCATTCAAATATGGATGGAGGACGTGACCATAGATACAAAAATAATGAATATATCACTTATACAGAGAATAAAAGGTATTATTATAAATGTATAGTGTCTTTTGGAGTGGCTCCAAGTATTTCCAATATGGAAGTTAGTTCATATGATAATTGCGTTTCATTTGTAAATGCAGTATCGGAATATGGCATGCGTGAGCAGATGGCATAAAAAATAAGAGCGCGGACAAGTAGAATAGTTTGTCCACGCTCTTTTATTATTCATCATTGTCACCAGGAAGACGTTTTGCATCATGGTGCGGAAGCTGATTTTTGATTGATCGAGCACCAGAATTTATGGAGTCTTTAATATAAATCTTCATTTGCGGTCTACTTTCGTTTAGTGTTTCAAACACAGTTTCTTTAAAAAGGTCCCAGAAGAACCATTTAAGTTCGGTTACAAATGCATTTACTTCAGATTTCGTTTCATTACTCATTACTAATTCCTTTCAATTGATGTTGCTAAATTGATATTACAGGAATAAAATAGCATTAATAAAATTACCGCACAAGTCCCTGGTTTATAATAAATTTACCGCAGTAATGGAGGTACACTAATATGGCACGAACAAAAGGCGCAAAAAACAAAGGAAAAGTAAAATTTAGTAGTCTTATGCTTAAACAGGCTATGTCCTATAAAGGAAAGAGTATTAGAAAATTAGGAGATGATTCGGCGATCAAAGCAACAGAAAAGACGTTAAGAACATATATAAAAAATCAAGAGATGCCAGAGGAAACCTTGGACAAGATATGCGAAATATTGGATGTTGATATCAATTTAGTAAAAGGAAAATATAATAGGGATTTTTCTAAAATGTCTGCCAATGAGAGGTATTTATTTTTTTTGGCACATAATCCTAAACGCCTTCCATATATGAAGCAAAAAGAAAGAGAAAATAAAAACGGAGCTTATTTAGAAAGTGTTCTTACTGGTCATGGAATATCAATGAAACAATATGAAGCTTTAAACGACTATGATCAATTGTGTATGGAAATAGCGTTAGAAGATCGTATAGGAAGTGTTTTAGAAAAATACTTTGATGAATTGGCCAATGGAGATGATATTCAGGAAATCTATAGCTGGTGGATGCAATTGGTCACATATAGAGATAATAATTATGATTCTGAGGGGAATAAAATACCTCCTATAGCTGATGAAGATATAGACTTCGAGTATTGGGATGAGGAGTAGGTTATTGCCCATTGCTTATATTGCTCATGGTTCCAACACTTTATACGAGCAAGTTCAAAAAAATGGAAACTGACAAAGCCTAAAAGGACATGATATTATTAAGATGCGAAGAAAGGACAGAGGTCTTGCAGATTACTGCAGGGCCTTTTTCTTTGCGTTCCTATTGGTGTGTGGAGGTGCGGATTTCTTTCTCCTTTCTTACGCACCTCCTGTATAGGAGGTATGTTATGCCAATGAAACCTAAGAAGCCGTGCAAGCACCCAGGGTGCCCGAGGCTTACGGATGGAAAGTACTGCGAAGAACATGCAAAGCTTCATGCGGGTGATAGAAGGAGTGCAGCGTCAAGAGGGTACGACAGTGCTTGGCGAAGAGAAAGTAAGAAGTTCCTTGCCGAGCATCCTTTGTGTGTTAAGTGCTTTGATGAAAAGAAAATAGTAAAAGCAACGGTTGTTGATCATATAAAACCACACCGGGGTGACAGGAATTTATTTTGGGATCGCTCGAATTGGCAACCCTTATGTAAGCACCACCACGATGTGAAGACAATGACTGAAGATAGAAATATTTTGTACCCGCTTTAGCGCACTTGGTGGGTGCACCAGGGGGAGGTCAAATCTCTAGTCCGCATCAGCACTGGGACCGCCGCCCCCTCTCGCGTGGATTTTCGCGAATTTAACATAGGGGTATTAGAGCCTTGTACCAGAAATGGCAAAAAGCCGCTTCTGGGCAGGGCTTTTTTAGTGTTAAAAAGCATATTTCTTTTGCAGAAAAGTTGTCAGGAGAAACATTATGACAGATGAAGAGAAAATGAGAATACGGACCTTGCGCCAACAGGGGGTAGGGTATCAAGCTATAGCGAACATGCTAAACATGAACCGCGATACTGTAAGGGCTTATTGCAAGAGACATGGTCTGAACGGTATTCAGGTTTCAGTAAAAATGAATACCAGAGAACGGATTAAAAATGGTGAGGCCTGTGGTTTTTGTGCTGGCCCTATACAAAAGAGAGCAACAGGTAGGCCTGCAAGATTCTGCAGCGAAGTCTGCCGTAGGAATTACTGGAAGCTACACAGAGAAGAAAGTCAGCATAGTGAAAAGGCTACATACATTATGGAGTGTGCTTATTGTCATACGGTGTTTAAGTCCTATGGCAATAAAAAGCGTAAGTATTGTTGTCACGAACACTATGTTCTTGATAGATATGGAGATTTGATTGGAGGAGAAGTAAGTGCAAACAGCGAAACAAATGACACTGAAAATTGAGTGTCTTAAAGCAGCAGATTATAACCCTAGGAAAGAGCTTAAACCTGGGGATAAAGAATACGAGAAAATTAAGAACTCGATTCAGGAGTTTGGTTTTGTTGATCCGGTGGTTGTAAATGAACGGACAAGTGAAGAAGGGACATATATTATAGTAGGTGGTCACCAGAGAGTAACCGTTGCAAAGGCTCTAGGTTATACTGAGGTTCCTTGCGCAGTGGTCGATCTGGATCCTGAACATGAAAGAGCACTTAATATTGCTCTCAATAAGATTACAGGTGAATGGAATAAGGAACTTTTAGCAGACCTTATTGAAGAACTGCAGGAAGCAGACTTTGATACTGCTTTTACAGGCTTCGAGCCTCCAGAAATAGAACAGCTTATGAATTCTGTTCATGATAAGAAGATCACAGAAGATGACTTCGACGTTGATGCAGAACTTGAAAAACCTGCAGTATCGCAGGAAGGTGACTTATGGCTCCTTGGACCGCATAGGCTTGTGTGTGGAGATAGTACTTTGCCGGAAACCTACGATAAGCTTATGGAAGGTAAGAAAGCCGGACTTGTAGTAACTGATCCGCCTTACAACGTAGATTACGAAGGAGGCGCTGGCAAGATAAAAAATGATTCCATGGCAGAGGAGCAGTTTGAGAAGTTCTTGTTTGCAGCATATGTAAATATGGAACAGAACATGGCGGACGATGCTTCAATATATGTATTTCATAGTGACTCACACGGACTGGCGTTTCGGAAGGCTTTCGAAGACGCTGGTTTTTATTTATCCGGATGTTGCATTTGGAAAAAGCAGTCACTTGTGCTCGGACGGAGTCCATACCAGTGGATTCATGAGCCTTGTCTCTTTGGGTGGAAGAAAAATGGCAAACATCAGTGGTACGCTGGGAGATCAGAGACAACAGTCTGGGAGTACGATAAGCCAAAGAAAAATGATGTTCACCCTACTATGAAGCCGGTGAACCTTATAGCATATCCGATTAAGAATTCATCCATGAGTAGCAGCATTGTTCTGGACCCGTTTGGTGGTTCAGGTAGTACACTTATCGCTTGCGAACAGATGGATCGCATATGCCATGCCATAGAACTTGATCCTAAGTTCTGCGACGTTATTGTAAACAGATATGCCGAGCGGGTTGGCAGTTTTGAAAACATAAAACTTATCCGTAATGGCAAGGAATATATGTACAAAGATATCGCTGATTTTTCTACAGATAATACAGATATATAACTTGCTATAACTCCCGTGGTGATCAATATATGTACTAACAAAAAAGCACACCATAGGAGGTAAAAAGAATGAGGATACAGACACATACGGAAGACAGAAAGCAGCTTGTGAAAAAGCTTTCAGAAGCAATTTCACAGGAAGCAAAATACCAGGGTGCACCAAGCTTTGCATACAGAGTTGGTGATTACCTGATCGACAGGGAAGGGAACATTGAGGTAGATGATGATAAAGCCAATATAGACATTTTAAGAGACATCGGAGCTTATCAAGAGCTTGATGAATCGGAGGATGCGACAGAGCTTATCATTTCTCTTCCAACAAAGGAACATACAGAAAAGACGCTAGTGAACCTTCTTAGCATTTTTCAGAATAAAGAAGACCTTATAAACAAATCACTTGGAGGAAGGTATTTTCTCATAAACAAAAAGCTAATGAAATCTTTTCAGGATAAGACTCCGGAAACAAAGGAAGCTTTTTTTGAAAGACTTTCAGAGTTTGGAGGAGAGGCAGCAAACCGAGGAATCCAGATTACAGAGGATGAGATCAAGATAACTTTTCCGTTCACAAAAGACCCTGCGAGAGTTACGGCATACACCCAGTTCAGCTCGCTGATAAATCAGGTAGCCTTAAGTAGGAAAAGGATAAAGAGCAGGAAGGTAAAGTTCGAAAATGAAAAATACTCTTTCAGAGTTTGGCTGGTAGTAACCCTTGGGATGATTGGCAAAGAATATAGCCAGACAAGAAAAATACTGCTAAAGAATATACCTGGCAATACAGCCTTCAGAACAGAGGAACAAAGAGAAAATGCAAAAGAAAAGCAGAAAAAGATAAGGGAGGCCAAATGTCAGGAATACAAAGAGCTGTAATTGAAAGATTAAAAAGAGAATACTCTCCGGGGACCAGAGTTGAGCTGGTTTTTATGGATGATCCTTATGTAAAGCTCCCTGAAGGAGCCCAGGGTACCGTCTGCTTCGTAGATGATATTGGAACGATTCATGTGAACTGGGATTGTGGAAGCAGCTTGGGAATTGCATACGGAATAGATGTTTGTAAGAAGATCTAATATACACATAAGTGCTCCGGTATCTTTGGTACATGTATCTGTTGATGTATATGCAGTATAGAGCGAATATACAATCAACAAAACCAAAGAAACGGAGGTAAACACCATGACAAAGAGAGAACAGGAAGAATACAAAAGGCTTTTCAAAGAAGGAACCATCGGATTTCCAAAAGGAAAGAACAAGGGCAAGGTTGCACACTGGTGGGCAAAGGTCTATGACGAAGGCTCAGAATACGGAATAAACGGAGGTAGGATTTCAAAGCTTTCAATTAAGATAGGCGGAAAGACAACACTTTCCTACGACAGAGGCTGGGACATTGAGCCTGACGAAAACGACGAAGCAACCATGATAGCCTACAGCATTATTTTACAAGAATATAACTAAAGAGAATTTTTCCATTAGCCCTCCGGGGCTTTTGGTTGTATACGGACCGAAAGGTCCTTTTATTTTGCACAAAAGGAGGAGTTTAAATTTGGCTACAAGAGGAAGAAAGCCAAAGCCTACAGAGCTTAAGATTCTGGAAGGCAATCCCGGCAAGAGGCCTCTTAATTATAAAGAGCCTCATCCTGAAAAGAAGATGCCGGAATGTCCAGACTGGCTTGAGGAAGAGGCAAAAAATGAATGGAATAGACTGGCTGTTCCTATGTATAATCTGGGACTTTTGACAGAACTTGATATGGCTGCATTTGCATCATATTGCCAGGCTTATGCGAGATGGAAAGAGGCTGAGGAGTTTATATCTCAGCATGGTTCAATTGTAAAAACAAAGAGCGGCTATTGGCAGCAAGTGCCTCAGATATCTATATCAAGAGCAAACCAATCAATGATGATTAAGGCAGCTGCAGAGTTCGGACTTACGCCATCTGCAAGAAGCAGAATTATTGCAGGTGAGAGTATTGGCAAGGATGGCCAGGTTGATGAGATGGAAATGATTCTTGGAGGTGTGATGTGAGTAATTATAAATATGTACCAACACAACTTATGCTTCCAACATCTCATTATGATAAGAAAAAAGCTGATCATGCGGTCAACTTTATTCAGCAGCTATCGCATACTAAGGGCAAATGGGCAGGACAAAAGATTAAGCTTCTCCCATGGGAGGAGCAGATAATACGAGATATATTTGGGATTATTGGTGTTGATGGATATAGGCAGTTTAGAAATGCTTATATCACTGTAAGTAAAAAAAACGGAAAAAGTACTATCTGTAGCGCCATCTGTTTGTATCTTTTATATGCCGATGGGGAGCCTTCTCCTGAGGTTTATAGTGCTGCCTGTGACCGAAATCAGGCATCTATTGTATATAACGAGGCAGAAAAGATGGTAGCAGCTTGTCCAGCGCTTCTTAAACGGTCCAAGGTTATGAAAGCTACAAAGAGGATCGTCTCATATAATCCTGATGGCTTTTATCAGGTGCTCTCAGCAGAGACGGGCAGTAAGCACGGTTTAAATATTTCAGGACTGATTTTTGACGAACTTCACGCTCAAAAGACAAGAGACCTATATGATACGCTTACAAAGTATTCAGGCTCAGCCAGGACCCAGCCACTTTTTATAAGCATAACGACTGCAGGTAATAATAAAGAATCTATTTGTTATGAACTGCATACAAAAGCGTTAGATATTTTGAATGGTAAAAGGCATGATCCTTCGTTCTATCCAGCAGTATTTTGTTTAGAAGACGGGGATGATTGGGAATTGGAAGCTAACTGGTATAAAGCAAATCCTTCACTTGGATATACACTAACAATTGAGAGATTCAGAGAAGATTATATCAATGCCATAGAGAATCCAGCAGAGCTTAACGTGTTCAAGCAGCTAAGGTTAAATATGTGGGTATCTTCTTCAGTGCAATGGATACCAGAGCATATATTTGACCTTGGAAATGAACCTGTCGATGAAGAGACACTTAGATATAGAGACTGCTACGCTGGTCTTGATCTATCAAGCACATCAGATATAACTGCTTTTGTACTGGTGTTTCCACCAAGAACAGAAGACGAGAAATATATAGTTATACCTTATTTCTGGCTTCCAGAGGATACGTTAGAACTACGCTGTAAAAGAGATCATGTTATGTATGATGTCTGGGAGCAGCAAGGCTATATAAACGTGACTTCCGGTAATGTTATTGATTATAGATTTGTTCAGGATTTTATTGAAAAGACCTGCGAGAAATATCATGTGCTGGAAATAGCATATGACAGATGGAATGCAACAATGCTTGTTCAGAATCTGATAGATGAGGGGCTTACAATGGTTCCCTACGGACAGGGATATAAGGATATGTCACCTGCAGCAAAAGAATTGTATAAGCTACTTATGGAAGGGAAAGTGATTCATGGTGGCAATCCGGTACTTAAGTGGATGGCTTCTAACGTAGTTATGGAACAGGATCCTGCGGGAAATATTAAACCTACAAAAGCAAAATCTATAGAAAAAATCGATGGTATTGTAGCACTAATTATGGCTATGGGAAGAGCAGTAGTTAATGAAGGCTCAAAGGAATCTGTGTATGATACCCGTAACCTTATTGTTTTCTAAAATATATAAAGCCGCATAAAGCGGCATTGTTTTTTGAGGGGCGCCATCCAGAAATAAATCTGAATGGCCGTATATGAAGAAAAGTTTAAAAATGTCTCAAGAGATGTGTTTCTCTTGATGTATTTATAATAGCTGCTTTGCCTTAATTCAACATTAAAGACGTGTGAAGATAATGTGAAAAAATACATGAAATAACATAAAATATTTGTCGATAATATATCAATAATATACTGGCTTTATCCTCCAGGTAGAGCGAATATGTACATACCAAAAGACAAGGAGGAAACAAGAATGAAGCCTACAACACAAAGCGCACTCGAAGCTTGGGAGGAACTTGCATTTAAAAACATGCGTACAGATTCAGCAGTAAACGACCTGCTTGAGGAGATCGCAGGAAGCAAATACCTAACAAGCGAAGAAGATGATGATCCTATTTGGACCACGATAAGGAACCTTACAAACTCAGAACGAAGGAGATTCCTTAAAGGCTGCGAGAGGATAAGAACAGCAGAAACAAAGTAAAGCAAAGAAGAGCATCGCTACGGCGGTGCTTTTTTCATGCCTTGAAATGGGAGGATTTATGGGAATAAAAAGTTTATTTGGTTTTACAAAAACAAGAGATGAGCCCAGAAATGTTGCGGCAGGAAGCAGCTTGTCGTTTTTCTTTGGAAATAGTACAGCCGGAAAAAGGGTAAATGAAAAGACTGCGATGCAAACGACAGCAGTGTATGCATGTGTAAGAGTTCTTGCTGAGACAATAGCATCGCTTCCACTACATGTTTATAGATATACAGCTGATGGTAAAGAAATGGTTACTGATCATCCGCTGTATTTTTTATTACATGATAGCCCTAATGATGAGATGACAAGCTTTGTGTTTAGAGAAACACTTATGAGCCACCTTCTCATATGGGGTAACGCTTATGCACAGATTATAAGAAATGGCCGGGGAGAGGTTATTGCATTGTATCCCCTTCTTCCGGACAAGATGGAAGTTAACCGTAATGATCGCGGTGAAATCTATTACATCTACAGGCGAGATACAGAGGAGAATCCGACCTTTAAAGAGCATGGCGAAATCATTCTTACAAAGGATGAAGTATTGCATATTCCGGGGCTTGGGTTTGATGGCCTTATAGGGTATTCGCCAATAGCTATGGCAAGAAATGCTGTTGGTATGAGCCTTGCCTGTGAGGAGTACGGTGCGAGCTTTTTTGCAAATGGTGCGACACCTGGAGGCGTACTTGAGCACCCTGGGGTATTAAAGGATCCTGGTCGCGTAAGAGAAAGTTGGCATTCAACTTACGGAGGTAGTGCAAATGCGGGAAGAGTAGCTGTTCTTGAGGAAGGAATGAAATATCAGCAGATAGGAATTCCTCCGGAAGAAGCTCAGTTTCTTGAGACAAGGAAATATGAGCTTGAGGATATAGCGCGTTGTTACAGAATTCCACCACATTTGGTTGGAGATCTAGACAAGGCTACTTTCTCAAATATTGAACAGGAAGCGCTTAGTTTCTTGATGTATACCATAACCCCGTGGGTTACTCGCTGGGAGCAGGCTCTTATGATGGCGCTGTTGTTACCACAAGAAAAGCGAGAGTATTTCATTAAGTTTAACGTGGACGGACTTCTTCGCGGTGATTATGAAAGTCGCATGAATGGATATGCTACAGCTCGTCAGAATGGTTGGATGAGCGCAAATGATATAAGGCGCTTAGAAAATTTAAATCCTATATCTGCCGAAGAAGGCGGCGATCTGTATCTTGTAAACGGAAATATGATGAAGCTCGAAGATGCCGGAATGATGTATCAAAAACAAACGCAGCCAAAGGAGGATGAATGAAAAAATTTTGGAACTGGATAAAGGATGAAACAGCAGAGAGTCCAAGTAGGACTCTTTTTTTGTGCGGTGAAATCTCTGAAGAGACTTGGTATGGGGATGAAGTAACACCAAAGGTCTTTAAGGATGAACTTATGGATGGTGATGGAGATATAACCGTGTGGATCAATTCACCGGGTGGAGATGTTTTTGCGGCTGCCCAGATCTACAACATGCTAATGGAATATCCCCACAACGTAACAGTAAAGATCGACGGACTTGCTGCATCAGCAGCATCGGTTATTGCGATGGCAGGTACTGAGGTGCAGATGAGTCCTGTTGCGATGATGATGATTCACAACCCTGCGACAGTTGCTATCGGGGATAGCAGGGAGATGGAGAAAGCAATAGAAATGCTTTCAGAAGTCAAAGAGTCCATTATCAATGCCTATGAAATAAAGACAGGTATTGGAAGAACAAAGATAGCAAATCTTATGGATGCTGAGAGCTGGTTTAACGCTAAGAAGGCAGTTGAGCTTGGCTTTGCAGATAAAATCCTGTTTTCGGAAGGAGAAGAGAGTACTGTTCAGGACGCCATGATCTTTAGCAGACGTGCCGTAACAAACTCTCTCATGAATAAGCTCATCCCGAAGCAGGAAGAGAAAAAGGAAGGAATAAGAATTGATGACCTGGAGAAGAGACTTAATCTTCTCCGCCACTAATTTTGGGAGGAATTTTATATGAGCGAAGTAATGAAGCTTATGGAGAAAAGAGCTAAGGCTTGGGAAGCAGCTAAGGCATTTCTCGACAGTAAAAGAGGAGAGGACGGTATCCTCTCAGCAGAGGATTCTGCTACATACGACAAGATGGAAGCGGATGTAATTAATCTTGGAAAGGAAATTGATAGGCTGACAAGACAGGCAGAGATTGATGCGATGCTCGCCAAGCCTACATCAAAGCCTATCACAAACGATCCGAAAGCGGATCAGACAATTGAAGAGAAGACCGGTAGAGCGTCAGATACCTATAACAGAGCATTCTGGAATCAGATGAGAAACAAAATCACACCTGAGATCACGAATGCTCTTTCTATTGGTACAGATTCTGAGGGTGGATTTCTCGTTCCTGATGAGTACGAGAAGAAGCTGATTGAAGCTCTGGGGGATGAGGTGTTCTTCAGAAACCTTGCTACAGTAATCAGAACATCAAGCGGCGATAGAAAGATTCCTATCGTAACAAGTAAGGGTGAAGCTGCTTGGATTGATGAGGGTGGCCAGTTCCCCGAGTCAGATGATAGCTTTGGACAGACATCTATAGGAGCACACAAGCTCGCTACCATGATCAAGGTGTCTGATGAGCTCCTTAATGATTCTGTATTCAATATCGAGTCTTATATCTCTAAGGAGTTTGCAAGAAGAATCGGTACCAAGGAAGAGGAAGCATTCTTTATTGGTGATGGCAAGGGTAAGCCCATCGGTATTCTTAATAAGACCGGTGGAGCAGAGACAGGTGTAACTGCTGCATCAATGGCGATTACCTTTGACGATATCATGGACCTTTACTACAGCCTTAGAGCTCCTTATAGAAATAAGGCATCTTGGCTTCTTAACGATTCTACTGTTAAGGCCATCAGAAAGCTCAAGGACGGTAATGGCAATTATATCTGGCAGCCTTCTGTAAGAGAAGGAGAGCCCGACAGAATCCTTAATCGTCCTTACAGAACATCAATCTTCATTCCGGAGATTGCAGCCGGTAACCGCGTGCTTTCATTTGGTGACTATTCATATTACTGGATCGCAGATAGACAGGGCAGAAGCTTTAAGAGACTCAATGAGCTCTTTGCTACAACCGGCCAGGTTGGATTCCTTGCTTCTGAGAGAGTTGATGGTAAGCTCATTCTTTCTGAGGCAGTAAAGACCCTGGATATCAAGACAAAAGCCTGAGGTAGAAACCTATGGTAACGCTTGAGGAAGCTAAAACGTACCTCCGCGTTGATACGAGTGATGATGATGAGCTCATAACAGGGCTCATCGATTCAGCGCGTGAAATAGTAAAAGATACGGGAAGGCTTTCTGATGAAGAACTTGATGGATTGGGAGCAAAGGTAAGGCTAGCAATGCTTTATACAGTTGCTTACCTGTATGAGCATAGGGAAGATGCAGATCATAGTAACCTTATGTTGACACTCAGAGCACTTCTTGGCGGAGTACGGAAGGCGGAGTTCTAATGAAGATTTCAAGATTATCAGAAAAGGTCATATTCCAGAAAGGAAGTGCACACGAAGATGAATATGGTAACCATGTTATGGGCTACGATGACTATTTTTCTTGTAGTTGCACAGTATCGTCCCAGGTAGGAGATGAAAAGGAAGATGCTGTAACTATGGATGAAGAAATCATATCCTTTACAGTCAGATATTCATCTGAAACTGAGTGCATAAGTGGTAAAGAGTATAGGATCATTTTCCGGGGAAAGTACTACAACATAGTATCTGTTGACTACCAGGGATACCGGAAAAAAAGCATAAAGTTTAAGTGTAAACACTGGTCATTGGAGGACTCTCATGCAGAAAGTTCAAGTTAATGGTCTTGCAAATGCTATAGCAGAGGACCTTAAGGAATATGAAAAGCTTGCCACGCAGGAAGTGAAAAAGGATGTGAAGGATACGGCCAAGTTTGTAAAAAAGCGTATCCAAGATAAAGCTCCGGTAAGAGCTGATGGTAAGGGAAAGCCCGGTAGCTATAAAAAGAGCTGGCGTACAAAAACCACGAAGGAGGATTCGACTTCTATCGAAGTGACTGTATATTCTCCAAGCCAATATATGCTAACTCACCTTTTGGAAAACGGCCATGCAAAAGTAAATGGTGGAAGGACCAGAGCTTTTCCGCATATTAAACCTGCAGAGGCTGAAGGAGAAAAGGATATCATGGCAAGGATAAATAGGAGCTTATCACAATGACAGAAAAAGACCTAAAAAAGCTGATTAAGAAGATAGGTATTCCAAGTGCTTATGATCACTTTGCTGAAGGGGAGTCACCAGGGCTTCCATTTATTACCTATAGGTATACATCATCTGATAACTTCTCGGCGGATGATACCGTATACTTCCCCATCAGCAATATTGAAATCGAATTATATACAGAAAAGAAAGACCCAGTATCTGAAAAGAAGGTTAGTAAAAACCTTTCGGATGCTGGGATTTTTTATGAGAAATACGAGAGCTACATAAGTAGCGAAAAGATGTACCAGATAATATTTGCCTTTTCAGAAGGCACAAACTAAGGAGGCGTGTATGGGAAACAAAGTAAAGTTCGGATTAAAGAACGTGTTTTACGCTCTAGCCACAATAGCAGATGATAATTCTGCTACATATTCTGCTCCGGTCAGATGGCCTGGAGCGGTTAGCCTTTCAATGGATCCTGCAGGTGAGCAGACAAAGTTCTTTGCAGATGATGTCAGCTTTTATACCACAGTAGGTAATGCAGGATATACCGGATCATTTGAAAGTGCACTTGTTCCTGATTCATTCAGGAAAGATGTCCTTGGCGAAGTGGAAGACGGTAACGGAGTTCTTATTGAGGATTCTGATGCAACACCGGTTCACTTCGCTCTTATTTTTGAATTTACAGGGGATGCATCTCAGGTGAAGCATGTGCTTTATAACTGTACTGCGGCAAGACCTTCTGTTGGTTCAAAGACAAGAGAAGAGTCAGTTGATGTGCAGACTGAGTCGATCAATCTCACATCATCTGCAATCTATGATAAGACTCTTCAGAAAAACATCATCAAAGCAAAATGCGGTGATAAGGCTTCGAAGGCATATGCAGGCTGGAATACGGATGTATATCTCCCTGCAGCAATTACTGAGGGAGGTAAGGGTAAGTCATGAGAAAAACAGTAAAGGTAGGAGATATGGTAGTGGAGTTTTGCGCTAATGGTGCGACTCCACTTAGATATAAGCAGGTCTTTCATAAAGACCTTTTAAAGTTTTTTGATAATGCTTCAAAGGAAGGTGTTGATGATGCCTTTGCCACAGAGACAGTAATGGAGCTCTCATTTATTATGGCGATGCAGGCAAAAGGTGGTGACCTTTCAAAGCTTACAGAAGAGGAGTATTACGAGTGGCTTTCGATGTTTGATGCAAATGATATTCCTCAGAATGCATCGGATATTATTGATGTATATATGGGTAATACCAAGACAGACTCAGAACTAAAAAAAGAGAGCGCCCCACAAGCAGATGCATGAACACTGCAATCTACCTCCTTAGGGTAGTACAGATGGGGCTTTCTCTATCTGAGCTTGATAACCTCGATATTGGTATGGTGTTTGACATGATAACTGAGAACGCAAACGATCATGAAGAATATGACCTCCTTCCTACGCAGGAGGACTTCGATAGATTTTGAAACTATAAATAAGCTATGTGATTTATGAATCATAATTATTTTATTTTGCGAATTTAATAAAAATTTTATAGTACACTCAAAATGAGAATTGCTATAATATAACTGTGTTTGTTGCTTTTTTATGTCGCGTTTTAATTTTACTCAAGGGGGATTAAATGAGAATACGATTTGTATCAATGGTTACTGCATTAGCGATGTCGGTAGTTTTAGCTATTCCATCCAATCACATAGTGGTTAAAGCTGCTCAATCATTAACAAACCACCAGGAGCGTGTATGGTATCCGGATGGAGCATGTTATACTCACTCTGAAAATGCTACGGGTGGCTGGACCTATCCAGAGGGTAGTTCACGTAATCATAATATTGTGGCATTATGGCTCTTTCCTGATGGGGGGATAGATACAAGAACAACATTTACATATGATGATATAAAAATCGTGCCTTCTGAGAAGAAAATATATATTTCAAATCTTGTTGGTTATCCTACTACTAACAGTTATGGAACTCTGATATATCCCACAGTTACATTAGGTTATTCATATGATCAAAGTTCTTCAAATTGGACATATGTTTTTAGCGGAACTAATAAGGACATAGATGTGGAGGCTTGGTCTGATTGTACTATCGAGCTTAAAGAAGGTGCGTCGATTTCTGGAGTTTTTTCGTTATATGGTGTACAGGCAGCTAATCCTGATGTGAAAATGCATGCAACACTTAAAAATTGCAAATTTACTAATTCAGAAGGCAAAGTATATCGAGGAGATGAAACGGTATCTTCTGGTAGAAGAGAGAGTGGTGTTATTACATATGAAAAAGAAGCTCCTTCGCAAGATAAAAAAAAGCCAGATGATAAGCAAGATAATGCTTCAAATAAACAGAATGTTAAAGAAAATAGTGAGATTCAGGATCTTCCGTCTCTAAAGCTTTCTTCAGTTAAGGCTAAGGATAAAACTGCTACAGTTAAATGGAAAAAAATTTCTTCAAAAAATCGGAAAAAGATTTCAAAGGTGGAGATACAGTATTCTACCGATAAGTCTTTTGAATCCGGCAAAAAGACAAAATATGTAAAAAAATCTGCAACAAGTAAAAAGATTAAAGGACTGAAAAAAGGAAAAACTTATTATTTCAGAATCCGCACATATAAAGCAGGGGATGATGGAATACATGTTTCAAAATGGTCTAAAGTAAAGAAAGTTAAGATAAAAAAAGGATAATGGAATGAATATAATGAGCTATCAATGGTCAATCTTTGATAGCTCATTTTTTATACATTAAATGGAGTGTGTATGGCAGACAGAATAAAGGGTATTACTGTCGAGATTGGTGGTGATACCACAAAGCTCTCAAAAGCACTTGAGAGTGTAAACAAAAGCATAAAGACTACCCAGGGGTGCCTTACGGATGTCAATAAGCTCCTTAAGATGGACCCTGGGAATTTGGAGCTTCTGTCACAGAAGCAGTCGTATCTGTCAAAGGCAATAGCAGATACAGAAGAAAAGCTGAAGGCTGAAAAAGAAGCCTACGAGCAGCTTAAAAATACAGATGGCTTTGATAAGAATTCTGATCAGGCAAAGAACCTGAGAAGAGAAATTGAAGCTACTACAATAAAGCTCAATGAACTAAAGGATGCTGTGGGATCACTTGATTCCTCGGCATCCTCTTTTAGTGCTATGGGTGAAAAAATGAAGGCCCTTGGGGATAGCCTCAAGGATTCCGGTGAAAAGATAAAAGCAACTGGCGACAAGATAAAAGATGTTGGCGGAGATCTTACAAAGAAGGTAACTACACCGATACTTGGACTTGGAGCAGCTGCAGCAAAAAGCGCTATTGATTTTGAGGATGCTTTCACCGGAGTAAAAAAGACAGTAGATGAAACAGCAACTACATCTTATGAAGATTTGTCTAGAGCTATTCAGGAGATGGCAACGGTTACAGCTTCTTCTCAGGCAGAGATTGCAGGAGTAATGGAGGCAGCAGGGCAGCTCGGTGTAGGTGCTGATAACATCGTAGATTTTACAAAAACGATGATTATGCTGGGCGATACAACAAACTTGTCAGCTGATGAAGCTGCAACAGCACTCGCCCGGTTTGCAAATATAACAGGAACATCACTTGATGATGTTGATAGGCTTGGTTCTGTAATTGTTGATCTTGGTAACAACTATGCAACTACTGAGTCTGAAATAGTAAATATGGCAACAAGGCTTGCTTCTGCGGGAACAATTGCGGGCCTTTCTGAAACTGAAATCCTTGGACTATCTGCTGCTATGACTTCTGTAGGTATAAATGCTGAAGCCGGTGGTACAGCAATGAGCCAGACACTTACAACAATATCAAAGGCGGTTGAACTTGCAGGTACTGCTGGAGATGAAAATGGTAAGTGGGCAGCTTCACTTCAGACTATTGCGGATATTACTGGATATACGGCAGAAGGATTTCAGGAACTTTGGAAGCAGGAAGGTGGTGCTGGAGAACTTACTGAAGAGTTCATAAGAGCACTTGGTGTTATGGGTGAAAACGGTGAGTCAGCTCTTGTAGCATTAGACGATCTTGGTATGACAGGTATCAGACAGTCAAACATGTTGCAGTCACTTGCTCTTGCCTATGACATGACAGGTCAGGCAGTTAATACAGCAAACACGGCTTTTCAGGAAAACAGTGCTTTATCAGCAGAAGCTGAGAAAAGATATGGAACAACAGCATCACAGATTGAGCAGCTAAAAAGCGGCTTTGTAAATGTGGGTATTAGCTTTGGACAGATTCTTCTTCCGTACCTGCAGCAGGGAATTGGATTCTTGCAAGACCTTGCAGCGAAGATGGCAGCACTTTCACCTGAGCAGCAGAGCATGATCGTGCATATTGCAGCGATTGCAGCTGCGGTAGGTCCGATCCTTGTTGTTATAGGAACTGTGATATCGAGTATTGGTGGTATTGTTTCAGCTATAGGAACTGTCATCTCAGTAGGTGGAACACTTATTGGTGCTATTGGAATGCTCTCTCCGCCAATGCTTATAGTAGGGGCTGTAATAGCAGCTCTTGTGGCAGCTGGCATAGCACTCTATATGAACTGGGATACGATAAAGGCTAAGGCACAGGAGCTTGGAGCAAAGCTTTCTGAAAAGTGGAATGCTATTAAGAACGCTACAAAGCAGGCATTTGACCATGTGAAGGAGAGCGTATCTGGTGCTATGAATAGCGTAAAGGAGAAATGTTCAAATGCCTGGGAGAATGTGAAGAGTGCAACTTCAACAGCACAGAACCTTATCGTTGGTGTTGTGAAGGGAAAACTAAATGAAGTAAAAAACGCTTATGAGTCACATGGTGGAGGTATTAAAGGAACAGCCGCTGCTATCTGGACAGTTATGACTGAAAAGTATAGGACTGGCTTTCAAATAGTAAATACACTTACACACGGAAAGCTTCAGGAAATGACAAATAAGTTTAGGGATCAGCTTAGCCAGATACCACAGAAAGCTCAGGAGGCACTTGAGAGTTTAAGACAGAAGTTTAATGAAAAGCTGGAGGCAGTAAAGAATCTTGTCAGTACCGCCCTAAATGCGGTCAGCGGATTCTTTAAGAATCTCCACCTGGAGCTTCCTCAGATAAAGACACCTCATTTTAAGTTTACTAACTGGTCTCCAAATCCTGTTGACTGGGTAAAGAACGGTATGCCGGGAATAGAGATTGAATGGTACAAGAAGGCTATGGGGAATGGAATGATCTTAAATAGTCCCACAATCTTTGGATATGCCGGAGGGAAGTTCCTTGGTGCAGGAGAAGCAGGAAGTGAAACAGTAGTTGGAACAGCTTCTTTGATGTCCATGATAGAAAAAGCTGCGGGAGGTGGCATTAATCCAGCTATGATGTATGAAGCTGTAAGGGAAGGCGCTTCAAATGCTGAGATTATTATCAACCTTGATAGCAGGGAGATGGGAAGAAGTCTTAGAAAGATGGGAGTGGCGTTTGTATGACAGAAGTAAAGTACATCAATTCTGAAGGAAAGACATTTATGCTTTCTAATACAGATAGCGTGGTACGTCTTAAAAAGGGGAATTTCCATAAGTATTCTTGGACTCCTGAAACTGTTGAATATAAGTATGGTGATCAGGTACAGGATTTTACAAAGAGTGCGATCTCATATGAGCTCACATTTGCAGTTAAAGGTAATCCCATCGAGCGTAAGCAGAGAATCCAGGATCTGCACAATGCAGCCGAGCACGACATAATGGTTAATAAAAGAGGAAAGCTGATGTTTGGTGAGTATGCTATAGAATGTTTTCTCATTTCTTCAGATACTCAGCCAGATGATGAGAAGGATACGGAAACAGTAAATACCGTTACGGCATACTGTCCGTATCCTTTTTGGATGCGAGAAACAATGTACTCCTTTCAGAGTCATGGAATGGCAGGACTTATAGATGCATATGATTATCCGTTTGATTATGGAAGCGTTGATTATGGTATTGCGGGATACAGAGCTAATACTGGGATGGATGCAACAGTACCTCTTGAGTTCAGGCTTGTTATTTATGGCCCTATTAAGGATCCGTGCATAAGGATAAATGGACATAAATATGAGGTGTTGGTGGATGTAGCTGAGAATTGTATCCTTACAATTTCTTCCCTCGAAAAATCAGATCAGGAAAAGTCATGTATACTCACTTATCCTTCGGGAAAGAGTATGAGTGTACTTCATGCGAGGAACAGGGACAGTTATATCTTCCAGCCGATAACAAGTGGTGATGTGGTGGTCTATTCTGAACAGGAGGTGAGTTTTGACCTTATCATCATTGAAAGGAGGAGTGAGCCACTATGGATCTGATATATGCAGATGTAAAAGATGGCACCATCAAGGATTTAGGAATCCTCTCCAATTATTTCTTTGATCTTTCCTTTGGTAAGAGTGAGAACGACTTCTCTTTAACCTGTCCTGATGGAGCGACAAGACTCTATGAAGATCAGGTCATATACATAGAAGGTACAGAGTTTGGAGGAATAATAGATCATATCGAAGTTGATACTGCAAGCAGAAAGCTTGTATATAGCGGAAGAACGTGGCACGGAGTTCTTGAGAATAAGGTGCTATATCCATTTGCAAATGATGATTACCTTTATTACAGCGGAGAGGCAAATAAGGTTATAGCAGCAATGCTTGAGCGTATGAATCTAACTCCGGGAAATGGGAATGAACTTGTAAGGCGTCCAGATGCTGGTGTGATAAAGGCATCTACGGAAGATTCTGGCATAATCATTAGTGGCTATCGTGTGAGCTCAGAAGGTGGAAATTATGCAAAGGGTTATTCACTTATAAGGGATATGCTCTATCAGTATGATGCTAAGCCTGTGATCATTGATGGGGTAATAAAGGCCGTGCCACTTGTAGATTATTCTAATGATTATGACTTCCTTGCACAGACAGATCAGTTCAGGGCAAAGAGAAAATATAATTCTCTTAATCATCTGCACTGTATGGGCGGAGGAGAACTTTCATCAAGATATACAATAGATATTTATCTTGATGAGGGCGGAGGAGTTCTTCCGTATGCCAGGGAAAATCCTATCTATGACAGTGATTACTATTCTGATATAGGAAAGCTTAAGGAATCAAGTAATGCTGAGGATAAAGAAAACTATAAGACCATAACAGAAAATATGGTGACTGGAGTAAATGAGATAGCAGATATTTATGATTACAAGAGCGCCGGAGTCACAGATCATTATGTTATTCAGATGGAAAAACCGTCTGATTGGGAGACTTACTATCCTGATGAGAAGCTATATGGTTTCATGAAGTATTTTGTTATCAATGAAGATAAAACAGATCAGAATGAAGCGGCATATAAGGAGACAGATGATCCAGGAACTGCAGTAAGATATGATCTTCTTCTTTCGTCGCCACAGGACTGGGCTCATGTCTTTACTGATTATTATCAGATTGAAAATGGTAAATATGAGAAGCTCACAAAAGGCGATGTGTATCATACGCTTACAGCAATACCTTCGGACTGGAATGTGAACTTCAAGAAATATTATGAAAAGAGCGGATCGAGCTATGTGCATCCTGAACTTGTGGATACTTTTACACAGTTAGGATCTGTCCCTGGTGACTGGGAGAAGTGCTATGGCAATTACTATTATGCTAACGGTAACAGAGTACAGGGAGTATGGCAGGGAGAACAGTATTTCTATACGCAGACACAGCCACCGGATTGGGGAATAAATTTTAGTAATTACTACTATGATTATTCTACTGGAACGGCTATTGAGAAAAGGTCAGTTTCAGGTAATCCAAGAGATGACTATGTGAAGATGACAATAAAGCCATCTGACTGGAAGGATAACTGGAAATCCTATTATAAGAATAAGACAGTAAATAAAAAGACCAAAAAATATCCGCTATCAGAACTGTATAAGAAAAGACCTAAGTGGAAGGCAAATACATTTTATAGAAAAGATACCGTCTATGATGCTCCAGCGTGGGCACCAAATAAATACTACTGGAAAAAGAGCGCAGGTACATATGCTCCGGCATTTGTATCGGGCTCTTTTTATTATGCGACAAAGGCTGTTCCTAAATGGACTAGTGGGAAGTACTACGAAAAAGGTGAGTATCCATATTTTGAAGTCGGAAAGTTCTATGAGGCAGTTACTTATCAGTTATTTCCGACTTGGACTTCAGGAGCATTTTATACCAAGGTTGAGGATCATTATGCAGCCCTTGTTGAAGGGGCGCTTAAGAAGATAGCAGAGTACCAGGAGAAAGATGAGCTTGGTATAGAACTATCGGATGGAAGAGAATATGACATCAATGATGTTGTCGGGGCTTCTGATGAAGTAACAGGGCTTTCAGCGAAGGCGAGAGTAGTACAGAAAACAGTGAAGATAAAACGAGGTATTACTACGATTTCCTACGATGTGGGATGAAGGGAGGATGGATGTTTGATTTGATAACAGCCCATAAGGCAAGAGCACATGTAACTAGTGAAGATGAAGCTGCAAGGATCAGAGGCCTTATGGGGGCAGATAACGATTTTGTTGTTTTTGGTAATGGAATGGATATAACCTTTGATTCCATGAAGATAACAATAGGTACCGGAGAAGGCTTCATGAATGGTAGGTATTTTAGACTAACGGAACCAGTCGAGCTTCAACTTGGAGAATTTGAAAAAGCCAATACATACAGAAGGGACAGCATAGTTCTTGAACTCTTGGAGAATGTTGAAACGGGTGAAGAACATGCAGAATTTGTGGTGGTTAAAGGTGCGGAGTATAGCAGTAAGAGTGCATGCATAAAAAATGAAATGCCTACCGAATCCGGTAATGATAAAGAAAAGTTACTGGGATGTTTTTTGTTTTATGACGCGGTTTTTTCATCAACAACGTTATACTCTGGAACAGCAAATATTGTGTTTATAAAAGGAGTTGTCTGGGCGGAAGATAGCATACTTAAACTGCAGATGAAAACGAATGTGACAGATGGTATGGTTAGCAATTTACAAAAGTCTTTTCAGGATGGCTGTAAGAAAATAGCGAAAGCATGCACGGATAAGGGCGTTTCTACAGCCGATAACGCAAGCCCTGATACTATAGCTACAAATATAGGAAAGGTTTTTCAGAAAGGAAAGGAGTCATTTCATACTACTTATGGAGGTTCGGGATATGAATTTGATACAAATGGTACTATCACGATTCCAGTAAAATATTGCTCTTATTTCAAGATTACGCTTAATGAAATAGGAGCTTCGTTCTGCACCATAGAATGTGGAGCAATGAAAAAGACACTGTCAAAGGCGGGGGAATCATTCTCTTTTGCACCTGTAGACTTTAACTCCAGTTATCTAAAGATAGCAGCTGGAGGAGCTTCAGGAAAAGTAAAGGGAAAATATGACGTACAGTATAGCATCTAAGGGGAGGAAAGTATGAATTTTACAACTGAACAGGCAATTCTTATTATATGCGGTCTCATTGGGGCCGCTATTACATTTATTACGCTAATAGAAAAAATAACATCAATAATAACTCTGGCGAAGGGGCCTATATCCGAACTTGATAAGAGAGTAGCAGCACTCGAACACAAAGCAGATCATTATGATCACTACCTAAACAATGATAAGCGTAGGATCGAGTATCTTGAAAGAACTATGGCTGTAACGATTAGAGCCCAGTTTGCACTCGTCCGGCACGCTATTAATGGCAATGACATAGACCAGTGTAGGGCAGTAGAAAAAGAACTGCAGGAATTTTTATCAAATCAGGGACAGGAGAGAGGGTGGACACCTTATGGAGAAAAAACTGAATAAGAAACGTTGGCTGTGGGAGTTTTCAAAGAGAGTGGTGCTTATATGCACTGCTCTTTTTGTTATTGGGGATTTTTATTCAATGGCAGTAATGCTCGTGTATGAAAATTTTGATAGTTTATCAGCTTTTATTGAATGTAATACGCAGGTTCTTCGGGACTGCGTTTTTGCATATATGGTCAAGAGTGGCCTTGAGAACATTTTTAAGATCAGAGGAGGATTTGAAGAATGAGAGAGTTTGTGGAGAGAGTAACATCAAGAAAGTTTTTGCTGTGTTTTGCAGCATTCCTTGCGTCTATTGGAGCAAGCGCTGCAGGTATCCAATCGGGTAATAATACTGTTACTGCAATCGGAACTGTGTGCACAGTCCTTTCCGCTGCCATTTATGCAGCATGTGAAGCTTATGTTGATGCTTCCGGGAAGGAGGGAAAATGAGTTATACAGCAGAAGAGTTTCTGCAGAAGATAAAGCCCTTTGTAATTGCTGATGCAAAAAGTACCGGTATACTGGCTTCTCTTACTGCGGCGCAGGCTTTCATTGAGAGTAACAGGGGAAACAGCGGGCTGACCGTTAAGGCAAACAATTTATTTGGAATTAAAGGCAACTACAACGGCCAGAGTATTACCATGAATACAAAGGAGTATGTGAACGGTAAGTACATTACTATAGCAGCCCCGTTCAGGAAATATCCTTCATGGAAAGAATCAATAGCTGATCATTCAGCGCTGTTCCGTCGATCTAAGAGATACAGTAATCTCGTTGGATGCCGGGATTACAGAACCGCTTGCCAGAATGTATACAAAGACGGATATGCTACTGGTAAGGATTACGATAAGACACTTATAAAAACAATCGAAAAATATGGGCTTTTTGCATGGGATAGTGAGACAGGAGATGTCATTGAAAATCCATACAAAGAGCCCTTATTCAATGTTAAGACTGGAATGAAAGGTGATTCAGTCAAATGGGTCCAGGCTCAGCTGCGTACTAAAGGTTACAGCCTTGCAATCGATGGCGATTTCGGATATAAGACAAAAGCTGCAGTGGTACAGTTCCAAAAGGCAGTAGGTCTTGATCCGGATGGGATTGTTGGAGTGCTTACACGTGACAAACTTAAATAGTACATTAGGAAATAGCTTGCTGTTATATTGTGACATCTGTGTAATGTTTATAGGACAGCAGATTTGATAAGCTGTAATTCCTGCTGACGGCCGTCTGAAGGAAACAAGCTATTTTTTATTTAAGGAGTTTTATATGTGTATTTATTGTACCCCTAATGACAAAATCGATATTATGTGTAGAGAGATATTTAATATCAGGGTGGACTGTGGATTTGTAGGAAAAATATGCTCATCATTGAGTATTCGCAGGAAAGAAAAGGTATTGGAAATGGTCGTATATAACGAGAAAGGAGACGACTATAGAGTGAAGAAGGCTATTGAAAAATGTCCATTTTGTGGTGAGTTTTTTTAATAAGAGGATGTAGTAATTCTTTAATTATGTGAACGGAAATTATACTATGACCTCAAGTTAGATAATATATAGAAAGTAAAATGTATAAAAGGTAAGCTTAAATAGATGATATTTGAAGAAAAATCATAATAAAAGTGCTAATATATTAAATAGTGTGTATTTAAAAAAGGGAGGAAATGGTATGTCAGTATTATTAGCGCTCATATGGTTATTGGCGTTTATTTCAACTATTGCTTTATTTGTTATTTCGATGGTGTTAAGAAAACAAAACAAGGATTACAAATCCGTAAGAAGAATGTCTTTTATTGCATATTTGATTTCTTGTGCATCATTTATTGCAGCAGGACTATTAGATTCGAGAAATATATCTGATGTATTAATTTTGTCATGGATGTTTGCTTTTGTAGCAGCTGTTGCTTTATCTATTATAGCACTTGGGGAAAAGCACAGAAAAGAAGATCATAGGCGTACAAGAAATTTGGCTTTTATAGCATATTCGGTATTTTTTGTATGTTTTATAGCTTCTATTGCACTGATGTGGAACAATCCGTCAAAAGCTTCAGGACCTGCGGTAGAAGGGGAAAACGACACAGTTGAAGTAGCTGCAGAAAATGAAGTGGTGGAAGAAGTAGAGGCTAAAGAAGATAAAGAGACAGAAGTAGAAGATACCAAGGTTGATGAAGTGCTTGAGGAAGAAGCTGAAAAAACAGGAGATGTAATTGAAAATGATGAAGCTCTTACTATTTTTCTAGTTGCGGAAGAGCCAAATGAGTATAGTAAGGAATTAGTTCTTAATGAGGGACGCGGCGAAGATGAATATAGGATGTTAGGCTATTTCATTCCTGCTGGAAAATATGAATTTACCAATTTAGGAGATTATCCGACTCAGATAAATATTTATAAAAATGAAAAACATACTACGGAAGAAGGCTGGGAAGAATGGTCTGATGGAGAGGTACAGAGGATAAAAGTGGATGAGACTATAGAAATGACTGTAAAAGAGGGCTATTTTGTTAAGCTGATAAAACCTGATTATATTAGGGCAACAAAAATTGATTAAGCACTCAGTGAAAACAAAGTGATATATAGAAAGAGGCATGGTGGATTTTTTATCACGATGCCTCTTTTTCATCTTGCTGATATTTAATATTTTGGTTTTGCGGAGAAATACTGACTTGACGGAGCAGGCTAAATGTTTATTTTATTTTTATCGTGGATTCATCTGATTTTTACAAGAATGCGTAATAATATGCGTAGGCTTTTTGATATGAAAGGAAATCGTGATGAAAGCATCAGTAATGGAATATCCATTTCCTTTAAATTTATATCGTGATCTATGTAATACCTTAAAACGGGAGCCTCTTCCTGATGCAATTACTGATGATGAGAAAAAGGGTATAGAACTTGTTATTAGCAGTATAGGAAATCCTCGATACAAAACGATACTTTTTGAAAGGTATAAAGACGGGAAGAAGTATTCTGAGTTGGCCGAGGAATATGATTTTTCATATCAAAGAGCGAGCCAGATCATAAAGAAAATTCTAAGTAATCTGTGTAAAACATCTTTTGTTGGGATGATCTTTGGCTACGAAGAGTATATAGCTACAACAACCGTTGAGGACCTTGATTTTTCCACTAGAGCTTTGAGGGCGTTACTTAGAAATGATATAAATACGCTTGATGATATGAAATATCATGGTAAGGAAGGAATAAAGAAATTACGCAATATTGGTGATGACACATATGCTGAAATAATCGAAAAGACATGGTTTTTGTGGGATGAAAGCTTAGAAGATAAGCTCAGTGAAAAACATGTGAGGAATATAACAAAAGCTTTAAAAGATAAAGGATGGAAAACAAAGCAAATAGCAGACTTTATAGACTATGTAAATAAAAATGATGATTAATACAATCTGCTCAATATTTGGGCAGATTTTTTTCGTTTTTGTGATAAAATAAATTCTTGTGAATCTTTTATTACAGGGAGAACGGTATGGAGACAAAATTATTTGTTATTGGAAATGGTTTTGACCTCGGTCATTATTATGAACATGAGTTTTGGGAAGATGGTACACATAAGAGTCTACCAACTAGATATAAAGATTTTAGAGAATATTTGTATTATAATCATCCGGATTTCCTAAATAAGATGGAAAATGCTTATGGTTCGAGTTACTATTCGGGAGAAGATTACCAAAATCCTGGATATTATGAGAATCCTAAAATAGTTGTGGATGATAAATGGTGGAAGGATTTTGAATATAACTTAGGAGATGCTGATCTATTTGAATCAGATTTTCGGGATGCAGCTAAATCCATTATAGATGGTATGAAGGATGATGATGGCGAGTCTATGCCTGATATTGAGGATACGCTTAGAGAAGCGTTTAAGGATTACTATGATTTTATGGAGGAGCTTAAGGAGCTTGCAGCAGAATGGATAAAAACAGTTAACCTTGAAGATGTGGAAAGGCGTACAAAGTTTATAACCGATATAGATTCGCTTTATTTAACATTCAATTACACTAAGGTATTGGAAAAAGTATATGGCATTCCTTCGGAAAATATATGCCACATACATGGAAGTGTAGATTTATATAAGGTAGTTATAGGGCACGGTAATAATGAAAAAATAGAGTATCATAGAAATAGATATTATGAACTAAAGGATTTAGATAAAAATGAAGCTGAGATAGAAAGTGCTTTTGAGGAATTTTATGATGCGTCATTAAAGGATACCTCAAGTATAATTATTGATCATGCAGATGTTTTTGCTTCATATAAAGGTGTAAAAGAGGTTCATCTTGTAGGACTATCTTTAGGAGATGTTGATAAACCATATTTTAAAGAGATTAAAAGAGTTATAAGGCCGGATGCAGACTGGTATTGCTATTATCACTGCCCGGATAAAAACCAGGTTCCACAAGAAGTAAAGGATAAGCGTGATAAACTTAGTTTTCTTGATCTTGATGAAGATAAACTGCATATTGTTGATGCGGATAAATTCTGGAAACTATAAATGCGCGCACTGAGGTAATATGCTTACATATAAAGAAAAAACAATAGGAGGTTTTTGAAAAGTGTAAGTACTGTAGCGGTGATGAGAGTGTAACATATGAGGAGAGATCATTTATCAATGAAGGAGAGCGGTATGAAAACGAAATTATTTGTATTTGGAAATGGCTTTGATCTGGGGCATTATCTTGATACACGATACACAGACTTAAGGGATTATTTAGAAAAAAAAGATCCGGAATTTTTAAGTGTAATGGAAGAATTATATGAAGTTCCGCAACAGATAGAGGATAGATTTGGTAGACTTATTGATAATTCTGATAAAGAGAGGAATTTTTGGTGGTCAAAATTTGAGGAACATCTAGGAAATAGGTACAGAACTTATGATGAAAAGAGGGAGTCTTTTGATGAAGGGAGTGAGTCTTTTGATGAAAAGATTGAGCCTTTTTATGAAGAGACTGGAGATTTTTATTTCGACACCTATCATGATTTTATAACGGGGATGTATGCTGATGATATTGCAGATGCATTGGTAAATGCTGATGGCGAAGCTATATGTGATGGAGATACTTTGAGAGATATTGTAGAAAATGAGCTTGCTAAGTACTACAATTTTATGGAAAAGCTTAAAGAACTTACAACAGAATGGGTAAGAACTATTGATATTGATTTGGTGAAGAAAAAAACGGATAAAATAGCAAAGAAGAATAAGGATTCTCTATACTTAACATTTAATTATACTAAGGTGTTAGAAAAAGTTTATGAAATAAATTCTAAAGATATATGTCATATGCATGGAGATGCAGATTCTAATGATGTAATTATAGGACATGGGAATAAGTCTGGACTATTACATGACAGGAGAGAAAGTGAATTACTAAGTGGAGGCAATGGGAAGAGGGCTGCAGTAATATATACGAACTATCGCATATATAAAAGTACATTTAAGGATACTTCAAGCATAATTTCCGCTCATGCAAGTGTTTTTGCTTCATATAAAGATGTAAAAGAGGTTCATATTGTAGGATTATCTATAGGAGATGTTGATAAACCATATTTTGAAGAGATCAAAAATGTTATAAGGCCAGATGCAGATTGGTATTGCTATTATTACTGCTCGGACAAAAAAGAAGCTCCACAAAAAGAGAATGAAACACGTAATAACCTTAGTTTTCTTGATCTTGACGAAGATAAACTACATATTGTTGATGCGGATGAATTCTGGAACCTATAAATGCGCGTACCGCGATAATATGCTTACATATAAAAAAACAATAGGAGGTTTTTGAAATGTGTAAGTATTGTAGTGGTGATGAGAGGCTAACATATGAGGAGAAATCCTTTATCAATGAAGATATTGATTTGGGCTTTCTTGGAGAAATATCCCTCTTTAATCTGATCAATATAAAAGAGCAGGCGATAGAACTTGCTATTAACAATGCGGGAGAAGATGCCAAAATATTTAGGCAAAAAATAGATTTCTGCCCGTTTTGTGGGGATCGTCTTCAAATAAAAAAATGATATGTAATAAAAGCTGGATAGGAAAATTATTTTTCTTCCAGCTTTTAATCTTTTTTCGAGAATAAGTGATAAAATAAATTAAAGTAAGTTCATTTACTATTATTATCTTTAGAACATTTTCGAGAGGGGAAGAAGATGGGATTTGTGGCCGGGAAATGCCCATGTTGTGGGGCTAATTTATCTGTTGATCCATCACAAGATGCTGCCATATGCGATTATTGTGGCAATCCGTTTGTTGTCAAAAAAGCAATTTCTACTACTAATGTGAATATCCCTAATATGTATGCTGATAACATAAATACGAAGTCGACAAATTATGTAAAAGTAAATGGAGTTAGATATAATAGCGGAACTAATTATAATCAATCCAATTACAATGGGGTTAATAATAATTTGTATGACCAGACGAGTAATATAGAGCATCATATATATGAACCTGATTCGAAGTTAACAAAAATGGCCAAATACATTTCATATGGGCTTCAGAATGAAGCTTATATGAGACCTTATAGAAGAGAAAGATTTAAAAACGAAGTAAAAGAAACGGCAACGAGACTGGTAGTATCATATGTTATTGTACTGATTATTGTTTTAATAATTATATCGATGATGATTAAATAAAAAAGAGGTACGGAATTATGGGACTTGTGGGTGGAAAGTGTCCGTATTGTGGAGCTAATCTAACTGTGGATTCATCAAAAGATGCTGCTATATGCCAGTATTGTGGAAGTCCATTTATTGTAGAAAAAGCAATTGTAAATTGGAATATACAAAACCTTAATGCTGGTAACATCAATATGTTTGATGTCAATAATGCTAATACTAGTGGAGTTACTAATATACAACAAGCTAATCATGTTAATGTGCCGCAGAATGCGAAGGTTGAACAACATATACATAAATCAAAATCAGCGCTGGCAACGCTGGCTGAAGGAGTAACAAGAGCCCATGAAATAGAAATGGAACATGAGCAAAGAAGAAGAGATAAGTATATTGAAGAAACTAGCAAATGGGATGGACCTATTGCAATGGGGATGATTGTTCTTCTGATAATTGTGTTGTTAGTAATTATTGCAGGATTGTCTTCAATATTTTAAATTTTTACTAAAGACATAATAAGGACTACGAATATCACATGATGACGCGTAGTCCTTTTTTATACCCGAAATTTCTATTGATAGTACCTGGACTTAGAGGTAACATGTGACACTACAAGGAGGAACGCAATTGGGAATTCAAGTAATTAAAAGTAAGAAAAGCAATGAAAAGCTGAGGGTTGCTGCCTACTGCAGAGTGTCATCAGATACTGATGAGCAGGAATCATCCCTCGAGAATCAGATCGATTATTACACTAAGCTTATAAAGAATAATCCATTATATGAATTTGCTGGCATATATACAGACCAAGGAATATCCGGCTATGTAGAACGCAGGCCAGGCTTTAAGCAGATGATGGAAGATGCCAGGCAAGGGAAGATCGATCTTATCATTACAAAATCAATAACAAGATTTGCAAGAAATACCGATACCGTTTTGAAAGCTTCAAGAGAGCTTAAGAAACTTGGCATCGGTATTTTTTTTGAACTTCAAAATATGAATACCTTAAAAGAAGATGGTGAATTTCTTCTTACGGTTTATGCTGCCTTTGCTCAGGGTGAAAGAGATACATACAAAGAGCTGGCTGATATGACATACCGTAGGAGATTTGAGGAGTGTAAGCCTTTTTATAACATCAAAAATGTTCTCGGCTTCGACATGGATGGAAAGCAAAACATCATTGTTAACAAAGAGGAAGCAAAGAATGTGAAGCAAATCTTTACCTGGGTAAAACAGAATTATTCGACTGTTGAAATAGTAAAGAAATGCAAAGAAGCTGGGATAACCAACACGATGGGGAAGCCGGTTACAAGGGTATTCATAATAAAGACAATCCGGAATGTGCAGTATAAAGGGGACTACATTATGCAGTCAACTTATACAGATGATAAAAAGATATCACGTCGGAATAATGGTGTGGTGCCATCCTATTATATAAAGAATAATCATCCAGCTATTGTTTCAAGAAAGTTGTGGGAGGACGCAAAAAGGTGTGTAGATGAAAGAAGTAGTGAGCTCCATAAGAGGCTGGTGGTAAAGCCAATGACTACTACCAACTACCCATACAAAAATATGATTTATTGCGCTGAGTGCGGCGGGAAAATGAAAGCGGTTAAGAAGAAATCTGGATTGGAATATTCATACACATGTCAAAATCGTAGGAAATATGGTAGCGACTTTTGTAATAACAGGGCGGTTCCGCAGAAGGTAATAGAGTCCTGGGGGACGATAGATGAGCCGGTCTATGTCAGCTTTGATAAAGAAAAGCCCATAGATAAGCAATACAAATTTGTTAGAGGCAGTACTTGGAGAAAAGGTCATATAGAAAAAGTGCCACCAGAAGACTATACAAGGGAAAAGTGTTTTTATTATAGACGGATTTTTTGTGATAAGTGCGGAAGCATGCTGAGGAAAACAACAGATACTGGTGGTAATGTACATTTTAGGTGTGGGGGACATGTAGACTTTGGAAATGAATATTGTAAAGGGATATATGTTCCTAAAGAGAAGCTTGATAACTTGCCACAGGTAGATGGCTACTACTTGATTAAGGAGGAGAAGAAAGGTGAAGAAAAGCGTTACAGTTATACCTGCAAAGAGGAGCGTCCAATCAGGAAAGAGAGGCCGGATAGGAAATAAAAAACTCAGGGTTGCAGCATACTGCAGAGTTTCTACAGAACATGAGGAACAGCTCAATTCTTTTGAAAATCAGGTGGAATACTATACACAGTATATTAGTAATAAGCCAGACTATGATCTTGCAGGCATTTATGCTGATGAGGCTATATCCGGTACAAGCACCAGGAGACGTGAAGGATTTAATAGGATGATTGCAGACTGCGATGCTGGGAAGATAGACTTTGTAATAACAAAATCGATTTCAAGATTTGCCAGAAATACGCAGGATTGCCTTTCTTATTCCAGGCATCTAAAGAGCTTGGGAATAGGTATTTATTTTGAAAAAGAGAATATAAACACACTAGAAGCAGCCGGTGAGCTGCTTTTTACAATTTTGAGTTCTTTGGCCCAGGAAGAATCCAGGAATATTTCTGAGAATAGTAAATGGGGCATAAGGCATGGCTTCAAAAATGGTAAGCCAGTTCTTAACACGACTTGCTTTTGGGGATATGACAAGGATAAGAATGGGAAACTTATTGTAAATCGCAAAGAGGCAAAAATAGTAAAAAGAATATATCAAAGATTTATAGAGGGGCAGACTATAGGTAGAATCTGCAGGGAATTAGAAGAGGATCATATAAAGGGAATTATGGGAGGTCATTGGGCACACCAGGTTGTTAAGAGCATTCTTAGCAATGAGAAGTATTGTGGAGACCTACTTATGCAAAAGACATATTGCGAAGATTTCCTCACTAAGAAAATGGTCAAGAATAACGGTGAGGTCGATCAGTATTTTGTTGAAGATGACCATGAAGCAATAATTCCAAAAGATGAGTGGAAAGCGGTACAGCTCGAATTAAAACGAAGAGACGATTTTAAAAATGAAGTAGGGATAATTAAGCTTGCTGAAAGACAAGGCGGATTTTCTCAGAAGGTAGTATGTAGCTGCTGCGGGAAGACCTATGTTAGGAGGAACTATGGTACTAAAGGAGAAAAAGCCTGGTATTGTTCTAATAAAAAGAATAATGGGGCCCACGTATGCAATGGGGCATTTGTTCGAGAGGAGAGTTTGAATGCGGCTTTTAAGATTGCCTGGAACAGCATAGTACAAGAAAAGGATATACATATACAGAGGTGGGATGAAGCCATAGAAAAGGGTGATCCGCTGGAAAGATTAAGAGCTAAGCAGATGAAAATGATGATGGATGAAGGTATGGTTAGAATTGTGATACCCGAGCATGTCATATATGTATTGGAGAGGATTATCGTCAGAGATAAGTATGTATTTGAAGTGAGGTTCTTGGACGGAACGGTGAAAAATGTAAGTGTAAGATAATAGGTTATGTAAGGCCGGGGAGTAAAATCCTCGGTCTTTTTTTTATTTCCGGAATCTTCATTAAAAGCCAATTGAGAATTTGTTATAATAGTTCTATTGTATTTATATTTTTGAGAGGTTTTCATATGGCGCATCAGACGGGAAGATTTGATTCATGGAATGTCGTTAATGAATTAAATGTTGAAAAAGAGTGTGACAAGTCTTTTTTTGTGAATAATGGTTCAGGAATACCAGCTGAAATAAGGTGGTTTTTTGATGCTGAGGAAATGACACCTGGGCAGAATAAAAATATTGCGCTGAGGTTTGGCGATAATATTTATGATGCCAGAATTAATAAGGAATCACATGAACTTGGGAGAACGAGGATTTTTTGGTCAGCTAATTTTTCAAAGGCTTTTGCTGCAAAGAAAAAGAAACCAGCAGATAAATTGATTGCTCGTTTTGAAAATGGATATGAAGGACTGACGGTTGAGCCATATTTAACAGAGGTGTCTTTATTTAATTCGAAGCAGATAACTGAATTGTTGAATAGTTTTTCAATAAAAAATCATATTGTTGAGCCTAATATGATTGCATTTGGTGATGATAATAGCAAGTCAAGAATGATCCACTTGCAAGATAATAGAAGATTTGTTCTTTATATTACTTATGAGGACTATAAGACTTTAGTAGAGTCTGAGGTATTAAAGAAAAATATAGTCAAGTTGAATGACAATGTAAGTGGAGCTTCTGAGCGTCAAATGGAGGAACAAGCCAGGCTTAATCCTGATCTCATATTTTGCGTTGCAGATGAAGAAAATGGAAGCGAATACAGGCCGCATAATATTTATATTTATTCGGATGATTCTTTAAAAGCGGTTATTAATTTCATAAGATCTGAGCTTCAGAAAAAGATTTCAGTAAATGATGCAATTTGGATTGCTACGGCTGTTATAGCGTATGAAAAGTATCATGTGGAAGGTACAAGAAGTATTGCTGGCTATGCCTTTTCACAGGCAGATATTATTAGGCGTGCTTCCGAATATACTGATGATAATGTAGATGCGGCAAGAGCAAGTCAGTGGTGCTGCGGAGATCATGACAACCATTCACATGCTTATTTAAGAGCGGTTGATTCAAAGCGTAGATTGTCTTTCCATAATGAATTTGCAGGGGAAGCATCAGAGCCCAGCGGTTTGGATATGTCAAAAACTATTCAAACTTCAGCAGGTGATGTTTCATTACAGCAATTATTTGATTTTGTTCATAAGGAGTATTCAGATATGGCAGATCAGGTGATACAAAAGACGGATATCGATTATAATGCGCCGCTTGAGTATATTGACCTACATGCTAAAGAAGCATATTCGGGTCCTGATAAGATTACAACAGAAGAAGAAAAAGTAAGGATATCAGCCTTGCGGGTAAGTGCTCAAAATGCTGTTGCCCAGATGAACAAGGTAATTGAGCTATGTGATAAGAGTTTCAAATTGAAGAGAGCTGCACAAGTTAAGTGGCTTGATGGAAGCAATACCAAAACAAAACATTATTTATGGGGGCAAATGAAATATGCCGATAGGCTAGACAACCCCATATCTATTTCAATATTTGTTGATAAAAATGCAGAGACATTACAGCCAAGGTATCGTATTAGTCTTGAAACTATGAATAAGGATTCAGACTTGGCTATGATGAAAAAATATCATAGCTATCTTGATATGGATCCTGATATTACGCATGAGCTTTCCTATGGTGCAGGAAGTAATGAAGCCGGTTACGTTGAAATTATTGACGATGATCTGGATACAATAAAAGAAAAAATTGAAGATGGTACATATAAAAAAGTACAGTACTGCAAGGTGATTAACCAGAATTCGGATTATTCTAATGAGGACTATGAGCGGTTGATTCTGGAAGGTGTAGAGGCGCTAATACCATATTACGAGCATGTGACCAGCGGTGAAAACGAGCAGTATTGGCCAAGTAAAGAAGAGTATGATCCGGGTATTACAACAGAACAGTGGATTGATCTTCTTAGAGATTCGACAGTGGTTTCGGAAAATAATTTGCAAATGTTATCCATGATGCTTGCCTATGGGAAGCCGGCTACATGCACACAATTTGCTGAAAGATTCGGGAAAACCAAGAATTTCTTTAATGCTGGGTCAGCATCACTTGCTAAGAAGGTCGCTGATAAAACAGGATGTCCGCTTCCACCGGAAAGAATTAATGAAAATGCTAAATGGTGGCCAATTCTTTATGTGGGTAGGTATGCTGCAGAAAATGAAAAAGGAAGTTATGTGTGGAAATTGCGAGAAGAGCTCAAAAACGCACTTACTCAAATAGAGATTCCTGAAATAGAAGGTGAAAACAATATGAATTCAGAGGAAAAAAACTTTAGCCTAAATACAATTTTGTATGGCCCGCCCGGGACAGGAAAGACATACAACACAGTTAAATATGCTGTAGCTATATGTGAGGAACAGCCGCTGTCCAATTATGATGACATGGATTATTCTGAAATACTCGAAAAGTATGAGTGGTTTAAAACCCAGGGGAGAATTGCGTTTACTACATTCCATCAGTCATATGGGTATGAAGAATTTATTGAGGGAATAAAGCCTGTACTTAGTGCGACAGAAGAAGCTGATGATTCAAAGGAAATAAAATATGATGTGGTACCAGGCTTATTCAAAAAGTTTTGTAAGAATGCTTCCACAAAGTGGGTAAGCGTGGGAAATACTATATTTAGCATGAATGAAAAAATCTGGAAGGTCACTGTTAGATCAAATGTGAAGAAAGACTGCTTTGACAATGACTACGTACGTGTTGACTATAATATAGATGATATAAACGCAGCTGGATTTGTAAATGATATTGAAGTTGGGGATATTATTATTACGACTGATGGCTCAAGATCTACGATAAATGGCATTGCTAAGGTTGTCGGCGAAGAAGCATACATGCTCAAAACAGAATCTGATAAGTTGACCAGGGATGTTAAATGGATTGCAAAGGATATAGATGAAAATATTGTTGGGATAAATTCAGATAAAATTCTTCATCGAATGACTGTAGCAAGAGTTCCACATATGAAAGTTGAGGATCTTGTTTCTGTAGTAGAGAATGTTAATCTTTACGATCTTGATGAAGTAGAAGCAGAAGAGGAAGTAAAAGGACCTTACGTATTTATTATTGATGAGATAAACCGAGGCAATATTTCAAAGATATTCGGTGAACTAATTACATTGATTGAGGATACTAAGCGTGCTGGTGCAGATGAAGCTATGGAAGCAATACTTCCATACTCAAATGAGCCTTTCAGTGTTCCTAATAATGTATATATTCTTGGAACCATGAATACGGCAGATAGGTCTATAGCTTTAATGGACACCGCTCTTAGGCGTAGATTCCAATTTGAGGAGATGATGCCTAACGCGCAGGTACTTCGTGATATTGGTGCAGATAAGGTGGAAGACCTGGATGTTGCAGCTATGCTTGAAAAGATTAACGAACGCATTTCCTTCCTATATGATAGGGAACACACAATAGGCCATGCTTTCTTTACCGGATTAAAAGATGATCCTACTGTTGAAAAGCTGGCAAGTATCTTCCAAAGATCAGTAATACCTCTACTACAGGAATATTTCTATGAGGATTATCAGAAGATACAGTTTGTTCTTGGAGATAATGCAAAGTCAGAGGATAAGTATAAATTTATTCAGGATGTGACTGTTGTTGCTAAAAATATATTCAAAGGAAGCGTAGATGATGTCATTGATCTTCCAGAGAAAAAGTATGTAATTAATACGGAAGCATTTATGGAGCTTCAGAGCTACAAAGAAATTATGTAAAAAGTGGTGACTCAATGGATAAGCTGTTAGAAGTTAGGGAGTTTGACTCCATCATAGGAAATGAAGATTATAAAGATTATGATAATTATAAGTACCTTGATAAAAAGGTATTTGAGGGACTTGTCAGCTTTATCCACGAGTATGCTGGGGATGATGAGAATTCTGATGCTTTGGAATTTATGAGGATAGGCTATAAGCGTAATGTTGGAGATGTAGTAACCATAAAGAATTATGTTGGGCTTATCCAGATGAAGAATGGATTCCAGGTTCAGGTGCTTCCTAAGATTGACTTTGGATATGGCGAAGATAGTTCAGCGAAAACAAAGAAAGTATTTCTTAAAATGCTCCGGAGCATGAAGGATTTTCCTTGCAAGGTTTTCAATGATGCATCTCTGAAGATTGATCGCATGAATCTTTATGAGATATTTATTAATATGTATCTGCAGGAAGTTCGACAACTTGTAAAGCGCGGGATCAGATCTAATTATGTTCGGCAAGAGGATAATCTTAGGTATTACAAAGGAAAGTTGATGATAAGTCAGCATTTAAAAGCAAATCTGGCTCATAAGGAGCGCTTTTACGTTGAGTTTGACGAATTCCACCCTAATTGCTCTGAAAATCGCATTGTTAAGGCGACTCTTTTAAAGCTGCAATCATTGACCAATAGTACAGAGAATTCAAAAGAGATAAGGCAGCTTCTTACTGCATTTGAAATGGTGGAGCCATCAACCAATTATGAGAAGGATTTCTCTAAGATTGTAATAAATCGTAGTACAAAGAAATATGAAATGCTAGTACAGTGGTCAAAAGTATTCCTGATGAATAAGAGCTTTGCTACCTTTACAGGAAGTACCAATTCAAGATCATTGTTGTTTCCAATGGAATCTGTTTATGAGAGTTATGTTGCTCAGCAGATGAAGAAAGTGTTTGGACCTGCTGGGTGGGATGTTTCTAGTCAGGATAAAGGGCATTATCTCTTTATGCAGCCTAGAAAGCAGTTTGCACTTAGGCCGGATATAGTAATTGAGAAAGATGGTCACAAGATTATTCTGGATACAAAATGGAAAAGGCTCTATAACAATGAGCGTATCAACTACGGAATATCCCAGGCTGACATGTATCAGATGTATGCGTATTCAAAAAAGTATAAAACTCCTGATATTTGGCTGCTATATCCTATAAATGAAGATATGAGAGCTCATGCCCCAATTGAGTTTGACAGCGGGGATGATACATACGTTAGACTGTTCTTTGTTGACGTAGCAAATATAGAAGCCAGCTTGGGAAATCTTATGTCTAGGATTGAATCAACGATCCAGGATATATAGGAAATATAATAGCTCTCAGAGTTTGTCAGCAGGAACTCTGAGAGCTTATCTAGGTAAAAGAAATGACTGTTGAATTTATGATACGTTTATAAGTTTACAAGAATGGCACTTTATGCGGATGTCTCCGTTTTCACCAGCAATCTCATATAACTTGTGGCCGCATCTGCGACATCTGGCCCAATTCTTTTCATCGATCCGCATTTTACCGTAACCATTTGAAAAGTCTTTGTTTTGGCTTGGAACTTGCAGATATGTCAGATTTGCAAGTTCACTAATATCTGGATTCATAATAACGATCTCCCTTCATTTTTTAAGACAACTACAAAACTCATAACTAGATAATACTCAAAATGGTGTCCAATAACTATACCACCAAAAATGCTATAATTTGTATAGTTGTTATAATGGTGTATAGTTTGACAGAGTCAAGGGGGATTTTCTATGGCGTATATTGATTTCGTTTTAAAAAGCTTTATTGGAGAGCATGCTGATATTATAATATTTTGGTTGGGGTATATCCGTTTGGTTGCAATTTTGTCAGTCCTTTTGCATGTTGTACTATTGAAGCATGAAATAGAGGAAGGGCAGTTGAGAATTCCTTATGAGCAGGATTGGCCATAAGAAGATTGAGGGGGGAGTTTAAGTGAAAACAGTTAAAGTAGTAGCCGCAGTTATTTATAAGGAAGGAAAAGTATATGCGACGCAGCGAGGCTACGGTGAGTTTAAGGATGGATGGGAGTTTCCTGGCGGAAAGATAGAAGAAGGTGAAACACCGGAGCAGGCTCTTGTAAGAGAAATAAAAGAGGAGCTCAATACGGATATTACGGTTGGGCGGTTTATTGGAGACGTAGAGTACGATTATCCGAAGTTTCACTTAGACATGCAGTGTTTTTTATGCGAAATAAAAGCAGGTACGCTGGAACTTAAGGAACACGAAGCAGCGAAGTGGCTAAGTGCGGATGAGGTTTACAGTGTGGATTGGCTTCCGGCGGATATAATAGTAATTCCAAGAATTAGGGAAGCGATAAAAAAATATAGTAGATAACAATAAAGAGGGCAATGGCATGATAAATCCATATATATGGGAATTATATAAGAATGCTGAGGGAAAGAAAGTAATCGATATTTTTCGTGAGTGCTTATATAGCAAGATTTCAGATGAGTATATTGATACCATTAGTAATTTGCGAGAGTATTACTGTGCGAATTCTAGTGCTGTTGAAGTTGCAAAAGCAGATCTCTCAAGGTTAAAACAAAATATACGATATGATAGTTCAGTTGAAAAAACAAATGAAGATGTGGACTTATACATTGCTGGTGAAGATATAGATGAGTGTTTTACTGATTTTTATAATCAAATATTTGAAAAAGATGAAAAAGATACATTTCTATATTTTATAAATACTATTGAGTATGAAACCACTCGCTTAGCAATTATGTGGCCAGGATTATTTGTACCTTATTATTTTTTATTTAATTATAATGTGTTAACCAAGATAGCTGAAACATTTGACATTACGCTTCCTGAAATACCATTGAAAACTGATATTAAAGGAAGGATGTGGCACTATGTCGAATTGTGCAAGAGTTTAAATAACTTCAGAAAAGAAAACAACCTTTCGGTGTATGAATTATGTGCTTTTATTTATGATTTTGCTCCTAAATATATAGGTGGCCAAAAAAGCTATATAATTGATGATCTTCCTGAGCCAAGGGGAGCATACTTTATTGGTGGTGATGGAAACAATCAGGATAGTGTAGCAGAGGAAGACGAGAATAATGTTATACGATGGCAATGCAGCCCAGATACACGTGCAGGAGACATGATTGTAATGTATCTTCGTACTCCGATCAGCGCTATATCATCAATTTGGAGAGCTAGATCGGTAGGTTTTATAGATCCGTTCTTCTGGTATTATAGATGCACATATATTGGTAACCCTGTAAAAGTAAAGCGAATACCGATAGATAAGATAAAAAAAGATAAGGTTTTAAAGGAATTACCGATAGTTAAAAAGAATATGCAGGGAATAAATGGTGTGGAAATTAAGCCATCTGATTATAACTATATTGTAGAGAAAACAAAGGCGAATGTGCCTAAACTTGAGAGTGTTTTTGAAGTGAGTACCAGTGAATATGCCAGTGAAAAAGCCGTTGAAGACGCTTTAATAAAGCCTATTATTAAAATGTTGGGTTATGATGAAAACGAATATAGACAACAAATATATATTGAAATAGGTAATCATAACTATGCGTTGATACCAGATTTTGTTCTGGCACCATCTGTTTCAAAGGGGCATTATTCTGGATATGTTATTATTGAGGCCAAGCGAAGTATAACAACAGAAAAACAGCTGGAAGAAGCAAAGACGCAGGCAAGAAGCTATGCGAAGATAATGGGAGCAAAATATTCTTCGATTGCATCTCAGGAGGGAATATGGGTCACTTCATCTAAGGATGATTATTCGAAGAATATCTTTTCTGCGTCATGGGATGAATTAAAGAACGAAGACAAATTTCATGTGTTACAGCAATTACTTGGAAATATGTAACTGAATCAATTGTTATTGACTCTGGAACCATAGTATTTATAATTATCAAAATGGCTATGTTTCTGAGAGATGTTTGGTAAATGCGAAAAAATAAAAAAACAAGCAAAATATTCTAAATTTGACATACAATTCAGAACATTATATATTAAATGAAATCAATACCCTTGGAGTAATCTGAGGGTATTTTTTATACTATCGCACATTTAATAGGGGCATAAGATAAATATTTGTTTCATGCTATATATTGTATTTAAATAAAACATAAGCACAATATATAGTGTTGGAGGTGGGGGATGGAATAGTCATTGAGACCAGATCCGCCAACTACCTTATAGATGGCGGAAGCACCTCTAAAAAGAACATCGCCAAATATCAGCTCATACCATTTTTATCCTACAGAGGTATAGGAAAACTGGATGCGGTGATTGTAACTCACGAGGATGAGGACCATATAAGCGGAATAATAGAGCTTATGGATGAGATGGAAAGTGCAGGCAGTATAAGGATAAGAAAACTGATTCTTCCTGCGGTAAGCGCAGATTCCAAAGGGGACAATTACAGAATTCTGGAAAGAAAAGCCGCTGAGCAGGGAATACCGGTTTCGTACATAAGCAGGGGAGACAGGATAAGGAATGATGCCATAGATATCACATGCATTGGGCCTGTTAAGAATATGTACACCGATGAACCCAATGCCTATTCCACAGTACTTTATATAAAAAAGGGCAGCTTTAAGGGGCTTTTTACCGGGGATGTGGATGGTAAAGGACAGGAGCTTCTAAGAGACTATGTGAAGGAAAACAGAGAAGAATTCAAGGACATAACGCTTTTGAAGGTTGCCCACCATGGGAGCAGGTACACAACCGACGAAGAATTTTTAAATATCATAAATCCAAGAATTTCGATAATAAGCTGTGGAATCAATAATAAATACAATCATCCACACAAGGAATTGCTGGAAAGACTTGAAAATACTGGCTCTTTGGTATATGTAACCGCTGAAAAAGGCGCTATTATGTCATTTTTTGAACAGGAAAAAGTAAAAGTAAAAACATGCCTAGATTAGTGAGATATGCATAATGGTTTGGGGAGTGTTCGAGAAAATGAGGCTTTGTCAAGTACGAGTTTTGAACAGAACCGTGCATATCCCGTAAACACAGGGTTTCAGACGTACTATATAATGAGACATGTGAGGAAAGACAGAGGTGAGGGATGAAAAAAATTTTTGCAGGCGCGATTCTTGTATTCGTGATTCTGCTAGAAGCATTTTGTTCTACCGAAACGGTATATGCTTCAACGGCTGAAAATCAATCAGCTTCTTATGAGTTGGCAGGGGAATTGGAAACGACAACTGAAAATGAGACAGAGGTTGAAGAGGATGCTGAGGTTCTCGGAGCGAAGAGAGACCAGACTGATCGATTCATCATCGGTATAGAGATAGCTATCTCACTAACATTTTTAGTAGGCCTTATAGCTGCTAGTCATGGGGCTGAAGTTAAATGAGCTAGGTATGAAAATCTATATATATATATATTAAAAGACGCGGACAGGGGAGTCCGCGTTTTTGCTTTTTATATGATCTCTATTGATTTATAACCTTTGTTAACAAGAATGTTCTCAACTGCGTAAATATCGTCAGTGTGCATTACCATAATGGGAAGTCCGGATTCACGGTTGAAGGACAGATAAATATAATTGACGTTTATGTTGCTCTCATATAATGACTTAAGGATATTATCAAGAGCACCAACTGCATCGGGACACTCAATACCAAGAACATGAGTGGTCTTGCAGATATAACCCTCTGCACCAAGTACAGCTATACATTTTTCAGGATCTGAAACAACCATTCTGATTATGCCGTATTCTGCAGAATCATTAGTTACTGATCCGAGAATGTTGATATCATTTTTTCTAAGAATGCCGGTGATATTCTGAAAACATCCTTTTTTGTTTTCAGCGTAGATAGAAACCTGTTTTAACATAATTTATCCTCCCACAAAACTTTGTATAAAACGATTAGCATGCGAGCATGCACACATTTATGACTTTTAACGTCTATATCATGTTATAATATACAACATATTGTAATAACGGGGCAAGGGAAGAATATGGCAGCTAGTAAAACATCAGACTACAAAGTAAAGGCTGAAAAGATAAAACAGGATATCCAGACAGGGACCTTCAGACCGGCATATCTTGTATATGGGGACGAGGCGTATCTGAGAAAACAGAACAGGGATAAGCTTAAGGTCGCCCTTCTTGGAAGCGGAGATGCCATGAATATGCAGCATTATGAAGGTGCGGGCATCAATCCCTTAGAGGTTATCGATATGGCAGAGACCTTGCCGTTCTTTGCCGAGCGCCGAGTGATAGTTATTGAGGACAGCGGCTTTTTTAAAAACGGATGCCCTGAACTTGCTGACTATCTTAAGCATCAGTCAGAGACCACGGTTTTCCTGTTTGTGGAATCCGCTGTTGATAAGCGCAAGGATATGTACAAGGCTGTTACGAAGACAGGACTTGATATAAACTGCGAGACCCCTGATGAGCAGCAGCTCTACAAGTGGGTTGCCATGAAAATGAAAAGCGAAGGCTTTGCAATATCCGCAAGAACAATTTCCTACTTCATAAGCCGTGTCGGAACCGACATGTCCAACATGGTCCATGAGATGGAAAAGCTTGTGAGCTACTGTCTTGGAAGGACAGAGATCACTGAGAAGGACGTGGATGCTGTCTGCGCAAACTGGCTTACCAGCAGGATCTTCGAGATGACGGATGCCATCGTAATGAAAAATCAGGCAAAGGCCATGAATATATATTATGAGCTTCTTGCTTTAAAGACTGCGCCTGAGCAGATTCTCGCCCTTATCATGAGACAGTTTAATCAGCTTTTGTCAGCCAAGGAGATGGCTGATCTTGGCGTTGGTAAAGGTGTTGCAGCGTCAAAGCTTGGTGTTCCGCCCTTTGTTGCGGATAAGATTATGGGATGGACCAGGAGCTATTCCATGAAGGATTTAAAGGACTCGCTTAACATGTGCCTTGAAAGTGATGAGGCGGTTAAGACAGGACGCCTCGACAGGATCATAAGTGTCGAGATGATTATAGTAAAAGCCTCGTCAAGATAGTAATACCATGCGCCAAGCAGGGCTTTTTATGGTATAATCGAGAAGCGAGTTTCTTATGATATAGGAAATTTCTCCGAAATTCCTATATCATAAGAAGCGCTCCGCTATGGATGCGCACTCGCGCGATAGGAATATGTTGCCTTCAGCAACCGCGTCTACGTTCCACTTCGGTCGTTGCAAAGCAGATGTCCCCCGGACATCTTGCAACGGCGCGAGAATGTCGCAAGCGACATTCTATCTTGTATTTAGGAGGATTTTGTTTTGAACAGACCAAAACCGCAGGAATTATACAGACATTTTAAAGGCGGAAAGTATCAGATCATCACTATCGCAAGGGATGCTGATACAGGTGAAGAGCAGGTGGTATATCAGGCTCTTTACGGCGACTATACTATATATTGCAGATCTCTTAAGGAATTCACATCTGAGGTTGACAGGGAGAGATATCCGGGCCCTGATCAGAGAATGAGATTTGAGCTGTTTACTCCCGATGAGACTGAGGCAGCAGGGGAAGCCAAGGTGCACGCCGAGGCTGATAAAAAGCCTGCATTTACAGATGCAGAGAAAAAGCCGGCACCTTCCGAGACAGAGAGAAAGTCTTCTCTTTCTGAGACCTTCAAGAAGTCTCCACTGTTCGAAACAGAAAAGAAGGTTACGCCGGAGACAGATAAAAAGCCTGAGACCTCTGAGGATGAGGAAAAGGCTGAGATTAACGAGAATTACATGAATCGTACCATTGAGGAAGAGGCAGAGAGCTTTGGCATGAATCCTCTTGTTGTAAAGTTCCTTGACGCCAGCAATTCAGGAGAGAGAATTGAAGTCCTCAGTCAGATCAGACCTGTTGTTACAAATGACATGATCGACATTATGGCAATGGCCATGGATACAGAGATTCCCGGAGATGACCCGGATTTAAGATGCAGTGAATTAAAGGAATTCCTGCTGACAAAGCAGAAGTTTGAAGTTACCAGACTTCGTGGACTGTAATATGAATTTTTAAGGAGAAATGGAAAAAGATGAAGTTACTTAGCATAACAGTACCCTGTTATAATTCGCAGGATTATATGAGAAAATGTATAGATTCACTTCTTGTTGGTGGAGAGGACGTTGAGATCCTTATAGTTGATGATGGTTCAAAGGACAACACAGCAGCAATCGCTGATGAGTATGCCGAGAAATATCCCACCATCTGCAAAGCTATTCATAAAAAGAACGGTGGACACGGTTCAGCGGTTAATACAGGTCTTGAGAACGCTACAGGTCTGTACTTCAAGGTTGTCGACAGTGACGACTGGGTAAAGGAGATCGCTTACAGAAAAATACTTACAACTCTTGAGGACTTTGTTGCAGGAAGTGAGAGACTTGACCTTCTTATCAGCAACTTTGTATATAACAAGGAAGGTGAGCAGCGTCATAAGGTAATGCGCTACAACAGAATGTTCCCCATCGAGGAGCTCTTCACCTGGAATGATGTAAAGAAGATCACCATTGGTCATTATCTTCTTATGCACTCAGTAATTTTCAGAACCAAGCTCCTTCGTGACTGCGGTCTTAAGCTTCCGGAGCACACCTTCTATGTGGACAATATTTACGTATTTAATCCGCTGCCCTTCGTTAAGACCATGTACTACCTGGATGTAAACTTCTATTACTACTACATCGGAAGAGCAGATCAGTCTGTAAACCAGGAGATCATGATCTCAAGACTTGATCAGCAGGTACGTGTAAATAAGCTTATGGTTGATTATTACGTTGAGAATATCGGAATGATCAGATCCAATAAAAAGCGTTACCGCTACATGTTCAATTACCTGGAAATCATTACAGCGATTTCAACAATCCTTATGCTCGCATCAGGAACCAAGGAAAATCTTGAGAAGCGTAAGGAACTTATGAAATATATTAAGAACAGAAGCTTTTTGTTGTACGCTAAGCTTCGCTACAGAATCGAGGGGGTATTCGTATACCTTCCCGGAAAGGGCGGAAGAAAGATCACACTTACCGGATATAAGATTGCACAGAAGCTTTACAACTTTAATTAACCTATTGCAGGGCAAAAACATCAAAAAACCTCATGGCTGTGCTTGCACAAAGCCATGAGGTTTTTTTGATGTTTTTAAGGGGCGGTAGCCCCAAAACGAGGAATCTTTGATTCCGAGTCTGCAACAGGTTACTCCTCTTCCTCATCAGAAGTCAAAATGGATATAAGTGCATTCGCCAATGAATCTAACTTATTACCCTCATAATCAATTTCTGTTTTGCCATCCTTGTACTGGTGAACAGCATCAGTAATACCTTCGGGATCAAACCAGGGAACGCTGTTAAAATCCAGAAGTGACGTCATCATATTAAGATCAGGTACTGTTGCTGTTTCATTGGAGATGAACTGACCATTCTCCATTTTACCGAGCTTGAGCATTCCTGAAAATGAGCCATTATATCCATAGGCATCGACGTAGTTACCTACAACACAGTCGCCTCCGCCGGGTCTTGTTCCGATAATTTTTGCAAGATCGTATTGCTGTGCAAAATATGGAAGGGCATTTCCGCAGGAATAGGAGGAAGGACTTGTCATAATAAAGAAGTCATATTGACCGCCATATCCATCATTATCATCTGCGATACCATCAAGATTGGTATCAACGTGGTAACATTCCTCACGGTAGGATTTTGATACAAGATCAAGGTTAGTGATCTTTACCTCGCCATCCTTAGAGAGGAAGCCAAGGATAGTAATCAGTGCAGAGGCTGCTCCGCCGCCATTGTTTGATAGATTGATGACTACATTTTTAACGTCCTTATGAGTTTTGATATCCTCAAAGCAGTTATAGAAAAATACAAAATTGTTTTCGGCTATATCATCCTCTGTCATGGGATCAAGATAGAAGGATGGATCTCTTTTAGGATTATCTTTGAAGACGTCAAAGTAGATAACTGCAGTATCATCAACATAATCCAGTCGTTCATGACCATAATTTTCAGGAAGCGTCTTACTGAAATACGTTGACCATGCCATTGTAGGAGCGATTTCCGGGATTTTGAAGCCTTTTTCGATAAGAGCTCCCATGAGAGCATTGCCAAGAGCATCCGGTTCTTCGTTCCCACTATCCTCGTCATCATCGAATAACTTATTTCCTTCTTCTGAATCCTTCACATTGTTAATTATTTCTTCAGCCTGTGAACTGTCTGCTTCTGCTACATCGCCAAAAACGTTTTTGATTCCTAAAAATGCATCATGACCTGAATCGAAAAGGTAGAAGAATACAAGAGTTTCAGCTACTGCTACTGAGGAAAAATCTGTAGAGCATAGGGATTCTTTCGCATTGATTCTGGTAAAGTACTCATCAAAAGTGGTGATGTTTCTCTCTTCCTTGTGACCAAAATATAAATCCAGTAAAAGACAGATGGAATAATAGTTATAGTTTGCATAATCCTGCGTAGGAGTACCTTTTTCGCTAAAAGGTCCGGTATATAGTGCGTTTGCGTAGGGCAGGGTTTCCAGATCCACATTCTCATGTGTCATAGTATATGAGGAAATGGCAGAGACGTTGTAATAGTCCTTACCATTGTAAACAAGAACATTGCTCCAGCAGATGGCTCCTAAGGTATTCTGAAGTGCCAAAAACGGCATAAGAACGTCATCCTCAAATGGCATTACGGGCATATTATAATCATCCAGTGAAATGGTGATTGGCTCAGGGGCTGTTTGTGTAGATTTGTTTTTAAGAGATGTGGTAACCACATTCATCTCTTCAACCTCTAAGATAGCACCATCAACCAGACTGTCAGATCGGAATCTGGAAGGGTTTTCAATATAAACAGTATCTGAAGCAGGATCTATGGAAGCCTTTGTGTCATTACGTGTAATATAAAGAACTCCGTCTTCAAAAGATAAATAAGCCTTTTTTTCGAATACGATATGCACATAATCGGATGCTTTAACAAAGGGCACATCCTCAAAGCCTTTGACAGAATAGGTCGGCATTATGTAATACTGACCAAGACTGGTGCCTGTGTAAACTCTGCTGTCTTCCCAAAGCAGAGTAATATCTCCGGAGGGCACATCTTCCTCTGCACCTCCTTTTATTTCAGGAGCTGCTTCGGCTTTTTGTGTTTCTTCTTTAGTTTCTTTGTTTTCTTCTTCCTTTGTATCTGCCTCAGAAGTGGTCTCTTCCGGAGCATCCTTTTTTGTGGAGGGCTCTTTGGCAACAGTTTCCTCTGAGGAGGATTCTGCTGAAGCAGAAACAGACTTGGTGTCAGCATCGGAATCAGTAGTGGACGCACTGTTTGCAGCTGGACTGCTGCAGGCAATGGCAGATGATATCATAGCAATAGATAAGATACAACTTATAACGCGTTTGAATTTCATTGATTACCACCTTTCGTTATTTCGTTAATGCCTACATACAATGATTATAGTGTATATAAAAGGTGGAATGGCGGAGTTTAGCCTTTTTTAATAAAAAAATAAAAATAAAAAAAGTGCTAAAAAGCACTTTTTTTATAGTAATACCTTTCCGGTTTTAATTCTTTCATTATGACGGTGATAAGCATTTACAACAAGCTCACTCTTGTAAACCACAAGGTTAGTTGCTACTGCAAAGATAATTCCGCCCAGCACATCGATTACTGAGTGCTGCTTCAAAAACATAGTTGAAAGGATGACCGATATGCAGAAAATAAGTGATCCGCCCTTGAGCCACTTGCTAAAACGCTTGGAATTGGTAACTGCCAGGTGTGTTCCGATCGCGTTATACACGTGGATACTGGGCCATAGATTAGTGGGTGTATCGGTCTTATACAGGTTAGCAACCAGATGAGTAAAGATATTGTCTCTGGGCATAACCGTGGGCCTTAAGTACTGTATGTTAGGCCAAATGGACGATATTATCAAAAACAGTGTCATTCCCGTAAAGAAGAATGCTGCATTCTTAAAGAAGTCCTCCATGTCGTACATGAGAAGGAACAGGAAAAAGAAGAATGCACAATATGCAAACCACCCTAAATAAGGAATGATAAATATCTCAAGGAAGGGAATCTTATCATCCAAGGTGGAATGAATAACTGTGTAATGCAACTCCTTGGTACCTTCCAAGTGGAAAAACCATGTTAGATAAACAAAACCATAAATGATTACCGGGATAAGGCATCTGATGGTATCTTCAAGTCGTTCTTTGGTCCAAGGCTTGTCAAACCATTTTGATGTTCTTTTTTTCATATAACTTTTCACCTTATTACGCTAAGCAGTGTTTGTACTATCGACTTCTAATATATCGCAAGGAGTGACATTTTTCAAATTAAAAACTGTACAAAAATCATAAAAAAAGTATAAATTTCTGTGCGTTTTTCACGATAAGAGGTTTAGTTTTTGTTTATAACAGCTAAGGGTAATGGAGTCGGACTTAAGAAGCACTTCTCCATCGGTGTGTACCCAGAGCGGAAGAGCAGTGGTTATCTTTATTTCTTTAGCTCTTATGTGATATATGCCGGGCTGTCCGTAGTGTTTACCAAAATAAGCCATGGGTAGAGCTTTGAAGATTTGTCCTGTAGACATATCACCACCTGCTATAAGGTCGAAATACCCATCCTGAAGATCCGCATCGGGAGCAAAGTTAAATCCGCCACCCTCGTAGTGATGGATCATGGCTGCTGCAAATATCAGGTGATCAAAGTGAAGCTTCTGGCCGTCATCTGTCTCAATGTCACATGCGGGCTGATCAGCGTGAAGTATCTGTCTTACTGCGACAATGCCGTAGGTTGCTTTTCCAAGACCTATTTTATTAAGAGTGTTTTTTGTCTTTGAGGACAGGGCCTCCTCACACACGGCAGCATCGAAGCCGATACCTGCACTTACGTCAAAGCGTCTGTCTGATTCTATGCGCTCATCGTGGAGTCTCGACAAAGTTTTGGTCATATGGTCGTAGTGAACATTACCTATGTCCAGCTTTCTTACAATCTCACCCTTTAGAATCTGATCGATAAGCTCCTCGGTTTTCCTGGGGAATCCCAGATCCCTTACGAAATCATTGCCGGAACCAAGGGGGACAACACCCAGGCGGACATTGTCAAAATCCTGGATTCCCGATACTACCTCATTTAAGGTTCCATCGCCGCCCATAACAACAAGGTTTACAGGCTCTGAAGGTTTATCCCCTTCGGAGGCAGACTTTTCAGTGAGGCGCTTTACAACGCTCATGGCATGGCCCGGTCCCTTGGTGAAAACTACCTTATAGGGAATACCAGAAAGACGGCATTTTTCCTCAAACATATTGTAAATATTCTTCCCGTGACCTGATCTTGCAGAGGGATTTACTATGCAATAAAACATGGATTTCAGACTCCCATAAAAACTTTTTTAATATCATAGGAAATTGCTTTCCTATGATATTAAAACGCTCCGCGTGGATGCGCACTCGCGCGAATGGAATATGTTGCATTCTGCAACCGCGCTCGGCGCGAGAATTTCGCAAGCGAAATTCTTTCTTGTATTATAGCATAAGCTTTGACACCTATATTATTATGTGCTATGATACATCACAATTGCTTTAGCACATTAAAACGTCAAATTATCGAAGTGGAGGAAAATGCCGGTATGTATTCATTAGATGAAGTAAAAAATGTTGATCCTGATATCGCTGACCTTATTGTAGAAGAGATGCAGCGTCAGAACGATCATATTGAGCTGATCGCATCAGAGAACTGGGTTAGTAAGGCTGTTATGGCAGCTATGGGTAGCCCCCTTACAAACAAGTACGCAGAGGGACTTCCCGGAAAGCGTTATTATGGTGGATGTCAGGTAGTTGATAAGGTTGAGAACATTGCAAGAGACAGAGCTAAGGAACTTTTCCATTGTGATTATGCAAATGTTCAGCCTCATTCAGGTGCGCAGGCTAACCTTGCGGTTCAGTTCGCACTCCTTAAGCCCGGCGACACTATTCTCGGCATGAACCTCAGTCAGGGCGGACACCTTTCACACGGAAGCCCGGCTAATATTTCCGGTACTTATTATAATGTAGTAGCATATGGTGTTGATGAAAATGGTTTCATCGACTACGACGAGGTTATCAGACTTGCTAAGGAGCACCAGCCCAAGCTTATCATTGCAGGTGCTTCAGCTTACTGCAGAACAATTGATTTTGCCAAGTTCAGAGAGGCAGCAGATGCCTGTGGCGCTGTACTTATGGCTGATATCGCTCACATTGCAGGACTTGTTGCTGCAGGTGTTCATCCCAGCCCGTTCCCTTATGCAGATGTTGTTACAACAACAACTCACAAGACTCTCAGAGGACCCAGAGGAGGACTTATTCTCTGGAACCAGGCTGCACAGGATAAGTACAAGTTCAACAAGGCTGTATTCCCCGGAATCCAGGGCGGTCCTCTTGAGCACGTGGTTGCAGCTAAGGCTGTATGCTTCAAGGAAGCACTTGATCCTTCATTCGTTGAATATCAGAAGCAGATCGTTAAGAACGCAAAGGCACTCAGCGAAGGCCTTATGAAGAGAGGAGTTCAGATCGTTTCAGGCGGAACAGATAACCACCTTATGCTCATCGACCTGACTAACTTCGATCTCACAGGAAAGGATGTTGAGGCATGGCTTGACGATGCACACATCACAGCTAACAAGAACACAATTCCTAACGAGAAGCAGTCACCCTTCGTTACAAGCGGAATCAGACTTGGTACTCCTGCTGTTACAACCCGCGGAATGAACGAAGATGATATGGATAAAATTGCAGAGGCAATTTCCATTGTTATCAAGGGTAAGGGTGAAAAGAACGATGAGGCAAGAGCAATCATCAAGGAATTAACTGCAAAATATCCTTTAATTTAAAAAATTTATAAAAAGGAAGAGCTGGCCTAAAATTGTTTATAATTTAGGCCAGCTTTTTTTATACTTTATTTCGAGAAGAAAAAACGGTATTTTGAATTGTGCGAATATTATGACTTTTGCAAACAATTTATCAGAAAACCGAAATTAATCTTCGGAATAATCTAATTACAAAAATAAAATTTAAAAAATGTATTGACAATTAAAAAATACATGTGTATAATGCGATTAAAGATAAGAGAAAGAGAGAACTTCTTTCAAAGACTTCAGCATCGAGGCTGAAAGAAATGGAGGTATGGTCCAAAGGGAACTTAAGTTTTTACTCTAAATCTTAGTTTTACAAAATTTTTCGGAAAGGAAGGTATAGTCCGCCGAACTATTTAGTTAACACCACAAACAATAGTGAATTTCCAACACAACGAGCTTAAGTACATGACATAGTGGCGAAGAACTAGCCGTCGAACTAGCCGTCACAGCATACGAGTGCAAAGGTTAATGGAAAGGGCAGAGTTGAGAAATTGGAGGTAAGTCCATTGGACAACGAATCACAATTTGAACATGTGTAAGGGCGAATGTATAGATGAGATGCATTCGCCCTTATACTTTGTGTAGACATATTGCGGTTGTTCATTGATTTGTATGTCAAAAGAGGCTTAATATCTGGAATTTTATAATCAAAATATTGTTTTTTGGCTCTATGACGCACTTCTTGAAAAACACAAAATATTGTGGTTTCATTCTCTCTTTTTGGTAGAACTTGTGTGATTTGTATGTTATAATAAATACAAGTTTTAAGGGGATTTTCCATGGGGAGGATGTATGGAAGATAAAATGAATAATAATGTTGGCTCTGAGAGAAATACTCGCAGAGAACTTAGAAGACAGCGCAGGATCAAGGCACAGATTACCGCTTATGCCATAACAGGTGTTTTAGGAATATCAGTTGTATCCGGCGCATTTTTTACGGTTTCTAAGATCGTTCATGCCGTAAAAGCATATAATGCGCAGGTAGAGGAGACAGTGGCTGAAGCCAGAGAGGTGGATGTCGAGCCCGCAGCAGTGGCTTCTCCTGATGAGAATATAACTGATTCTGAGGTTATGAGTAATGACAGCATGCTGGATCACATCGTTGATACCTGCATATCAGAGATGCCTTTGGAGGATAAGGTTGCCGGACTTTTCATGATCACTCCGGAACAGCTTACCGGCTCTGATGCTGTTATTAAGGCGGGTAATACTACTCAGGACGCACTTTCCACATACGCTGTAGGCGGTCTGTTCTATGTATCCAAGAACATCAAGGATGAAGCTCAGATCAAGGATATGCTCAGTTCTACAGCATCTATGAGTAAGTATCCGTTATTTATTTCAACAGTAGAGGTTGGAGGAGAGAAGAGTATCGTAGCTAATGCTCTTTCACTTGGTGCAGTAGCATCACCTTCAGAGCTTGGCGCATCAGGTAATCCCGATGAAGCATACAATACAGCTTCTAAGGTGGCTGATTATCTTGAGGGCTACGGCTTCAATATGAACCTCGGTGTTAATGCGAATCTTGCAGATGGGGGCAACTCCTTCGGAACAGATTCTCAGGTGGTTTCATCAATGGTTGCCAAGACCGTTGAGGGCTTACAGACATTCGGAGTTTCCGCTTGCCTTCAGTATTTCCCGGAGACCATTAACAGTGGTAATGATGCAGAGGGACTTGCTGATGTACTTGCACCCTTTAAGGCAGGTATCGATGCAGGAGCAAGCATGATAATGGTATGTACAGCACCTTCTATGGGACTTACAGGAGATGATACACCTTCATGCCTCAGTCCTACAGTTATTCAGGATGTACTTCGTGGACAGCTCGGATACGACGGAATCATTATCACCGATTCTCTTTCAGATTTGGCTGACAGATATTCATCTGCTGATGCAGCAGTAGCAGCAATCCAGGCAGGTGCAGACATGATCTTCATTCCTGCCGACTTCGTAGAGAGCTATCAGGGTGTTCTTGCAGCAGTACAGAACGGAACCATTTCAGAGGACAGAATTAACGAATCTTTAAAGCGTATTTATAGAGTAAAATATGCCGGAAGAGTTGATGAGATAACAAATGAATAAATATAGGAAAGCTCCTTCCTATACATAAAAGTGCCGCCGCATCAGTAAAGTACTGATTGCGGCGGCTATTCTTAAGTACGCCTTTCGGCGGACGTTCACTCTTCATCAAATAAAGGAATCCATTATTGATGAAAAGTCTGTGTTTGTAAATCCTGTCTTAGAGTAGGTGGATGAGGAGGAAGCTGCTCTTGAAGCAGAGGTTTCAAGGCTGGTTGCTGCCTGAGATACCTTGTAGCCAAAGCCTGCTTTCTGAGTAAATACATTCTGTATTGCTTCCGCACCTGCTGCCTGGAGCTTGTCCTTATCAAGGGAAAGCTTGCCGTTGTCCTTTACAGTAATTCCAATGGATGAAAGCTCGCTCTTATAGGAGCTTGTTACCTTGCCAAGATAGTCGGCTCTTGTACTGGTAGTCACATCCGATACACCTGAGGATGAATCCAGAAGACTGTTGTAGTCCTTTATAAAACTGGAAACAGCACTGGCGATCTTGGAAGTATTGTAATCGTAAACCTTTGATTCATTTCCGTCCTCGTCCTTAACTGTCTGCCAGGATTTGGAATAAACGGAATCATCACCGGTCTTGGTCAGCTTGTCTATGTCAGAGGTAACGGTCTTGGCACCTGAAGAAATAGCGGAGTACTGCTTTTTCTCAGCTGCTTTTGACTTCTCTGTTGTGGTCTCTGTATTTGTTCTTGAACTCTTATCCGTCTTTTCGGAGGAATCAGAGTTTTCATTTCCTATTTTTTTATAATATGCTGATACAAGCTTGCCATAGCTTCCGTTTCTAATGGAAGAATAATCGGATAGCATACTGGATAAGCCTGACATGATGTTGTTTGAAGAGCTTGCTCCCGGCAGACTGCTGAACAAGCTGGAATAGTCCATATTTACATTTATTCCCATACAAATCACTCCTTTGATCTTCGGGAATGTATTCCCTGGAAAACAGCATCCGTGCTGTATGTATAATATCTCTAATTAATTATTACCTCTAAAAGTGCAAATATTCAAATGAAAAGACCATTAACAGTATTAAGAATGTGTAAAAATGTGCGCTTTTGCGACTTTCGTAGTCTATATAAACAGTTTACAAATATCATCTTGCTAGTGTAAAATGAAGTGAATATCTAATATAGAAAGAGGCTATGAAGGTTTTATGTCATCAATAATTCAAAGTGATCAGGTTTTTAATAACGAAGTTTCCTTTTGCAAGGTTTATAGCAAGGAAAGTAAGAAAATATTAGAAGAGCGTTTCCTGGCGAATCGTATCTCTTATTATATTGACTGGCATGATAAGAGCTTTTTTCAGCGTATTTTCGGCGGCGACAAGGATAAAATCTTATGTACTGTCCGCATAAACAGAGCTGATGTTGATCGTGCGAGAGATCTTGTTCAGGGTCTTGAGGATGTGAAAATAAGAGATTTTAGCGGGAAGGCTAAAAGCAGCAAAAACAGTAAGAACAGTAAGAACGGCAAGAATAAACCCAAGAAATAATAATGACCTCCGGCTTTGACCGGAGGTTTTTGAGACTAAAGGAAATGTGATATATGAGAAAAGAAGGTTCATCACCAAAGAAAGAAACAACAAGAGCACCCAGAGCTACAGGAGCTAAGAAGTCTGGAATGACAGGAAAAGCAGGAGCTAAGAAAACTGCTGATGCTAAAAAGGTACCTAATGCCAGAGGAGTCGGAGCCAGAAAAAATGTGAAGAAGGCTGATGATAAGAAGGCCGGAATCTGTCCTGTATCCAAGAAGTGCGGCGGCTGCCAGATGATCGACGTTCCCTACAAGGAGCAGATAAAGCGCAAGCACAAGAGAGTGGAGGAGCTTGTGGGCAAATTTGGCAAGGTCGAGCCCTTCATTGAGATGGATAAGCCTGAGCACTACAGATGCAAGGTGCATGCGGTGTTTACCCATGACAGAAAGGGCAACCCCATATCAGGCATATATAAAGAAGGAACCCATGACGTTGTTCCGGTTAATGAATGTTATCTTGAGAATGAAAAGGCAGATGCGATCATCGCAACTATCCGTGGAATGCTTAAGTCCTTTAAGATAAAGACCTTTGATGAGGACAATGGCTATGGTCTTTTCCGTCATGTCCTGATAAGAGTTGGACACAACACAGGTGAGATCATGGTTGTGCTTGTCCTTACTTCACCGATTCTTCCTTCCAAGAATAACTTTGTTAAGGCGCTTCTAGGGGAGCACCCTGAGATAACAACAATCGTTATAAACGTCAATGATAAGCGCACCAGTATGATCCTTGGCGACAAGGAGAAGGCTATCTACGGTCCTGGATTTATATATGATACTGTCTGCGGAATGAAGTTTAAGATATCTCCGAAGTCCTTCTATCAGGTAAACCCTGTTCAGACAGAGAAGCTTTATTCCAAGGCTGTTGAGCTGGCAGGACTTACAGGAAAAGAGACAGTCCTCGACTGCTACTGCGGTGTTGGAACAATCGGTATCATCGCAAGTCCTCACGCAGGCGAAGTTATCGGAGTTGAGCTTAATAAGGATGCCGTTCGTGATGCGAGAATCAATGCAAAAATGAACGAAATTAAGAATATAACCATCTATGAAAATGACGCCAGCCGCTTTATGGTCCAGATGGCAGAAGCCGGAGACCACGCCGATGTTGTCTTCATGGACCCGCCTCGTGCAGGCTCTACCGAGATTTTTATGGACTCAATGTTCAAGCTGAATCCTGACCGCGTGGTATATATTTCCTGCAGTCCCGACTCGCTTGCAAGAGATCTCGAGTACTTAACAAAGAACGGATATAAGGCAGACAGAATTATTCCTGTTGATATGTTTCCTTTTACAAGGTCATGTGAAACAGTCGTTCTTTTAACGAGAACGACCGGTAGGGAATTTCGAGTTTAGAGCAGAACGAGCACTGCTGTTTGCACATATATTGTAGACAAATGGGAGAAAGCATAAACATGATATTTTAACTAAGGTAGGAGGTTACAAATGGAGAATTCTAAGGTTTATTTTACTGATTTCAGAACGGTTCTGGAGCAGAGTCAGGGAGTCAAGCTGCAGAAGTTATGCAGAAAAGCTGGAATAGGAGATATTGATTTTGAAGGAAAGTTTGTAGCCATCAAGATGCACTTTGGTGAGCTTGGAAACTTTTCATACATAAGACCAAACTATGTAAAGGCAGTGGCAGACCTTATTAAGGAGCTGGGCGGCAAACCGTTCCTTACAGACTGCAACACCTTATATCCCGGAAGCCGCAAGAACGCTGTTGATCACCTCTACAACGCAGAGGTAAATGGCTTTAACAGTGTGACAACAGGCTGCTACGTAATCATAGCAGACGGACTTAAGGGCACGGATGAAGCAACCGTAGAGGTGCCAAACGGCGAGTACTGCAAGGAGGCTTACATCGGAAGAGCTCTGTATGATGCTGATGTAATCATTTCCCTTTCGCACTTTAAGGGACATGAGATGACAGGCTTTGGCGGTGCTATCAAGAACATCGGAATGGGCGGCGGAAGCCGTGCAGGAAAAATGATCCAGCACAATGATGGCAAGCCTATAGTTAATCCCGACCTTTGCAGAAGCTGTAAGCTGTGCGCAAGAGAATGCGGCTCTGATGCCATTTCTTACGAGACAGGTAAGGCAGTGATAAATCAGGATCTTTGTAAGGGCTGTGGCCGCTGTATCGGCGCCTGCGCTTTTGATGCTATCAGCAATCAGAGCGGAACTGCTCTTGAGTCACTTTGCTGCAAGATGGCTGAATACACAGCAGCTATCTGCAATGGAAAGCCCTGCTTCCATATAACACTTATCATGGATGTGTCACCTAACTGTGACTGCCACGGAGAGAATGATGCACCTATTCTTCCTAATATAGGAATGCTCGCTTCCTTTGATCCGGTTGCTCTCGATCAGGCATGCGCTGATCTTTGCCAGAAGGCTGAGCCTATTCGTAACAGCCAGCTGGGAGATAACCTTGCTAAGGAGGGCTGGCATCATCACCACGATCATTTCCTTGATTCCAACCCCAACATCAAGTGGAAGGAAACTCTTGAGCATGGCGAGAAGATCGGACTTGGAACAAGGGAGTATGAGCTTATAAAGCTTTGATCCAAGGGGAGGATTAGGATTATGGCTGATATCGTAGAAGAGATAAGGGAGGAGCTTTTTAAGCTTCAGGATGAAAAATATCGCGATTTTCAGGTAAAGCTGATTCCCGGGAAGGACACCGATACAATGATCGGTGTCCGGACTCCGGATTTAAGAAAATACGCAAAGACTCTAGGAAAGAACGACAAAATTGAAGATTTTTTAAATAACCTTCCTCATAAATATTTTGATGAGGATCAGCTTCATGCCTTCATAATTTCTGAAATGAAGGACTACGGAAAATGCATGGAGGAAACAGAGAAGTTCCTTCCTTACGTAGATAACTGGGCAACCTGCGATCAGATGTCGCCCAAAATTTTCAAAAAACATAAAACAGAATTACTTGAAGCAATAACGGAATGGATAAAGTCGGATAAGACCTATACAATAAGGTTCTCAATCGGAATGCTCATGCAGCATTTTATGGATGAGGACTTTGACGTAGCCTATCCCGAGATGGTAGCTGGTGTAAGGAGCGAGGAATACTATGTGAACATGATGATCGCATGGTATTTTGCGACGGCTCTTGCTAAGCAGTACGAGACCATACTTCCGTTTATTGAGGGAAAGAAGCTTGATACCTGGACTCACAATAAGGCGATCCAGAAATCTGTTGAAAGCTACAGGATTACTCCGGAGCAGAAGGACTATCTTAGAAGCCTTAAAATCAGGTAAAAAGCAGTTTCAGATATATTTTAAAATAATATCTTGACATGATGCATTGTGCGCAATATAATCAAGATAAATCAAATGCCTATGGCACGTAAACAAAATCATTTTTATAAAATATATTTGGAGGTCTACAATGGGATTTTATGATTATTCTGTAACTACTGCTAAAGGTGAAGAGTTTTCAATGGAGAACTATAAGGGCAAGGTTGTACTTGTTGTAAATACTGCAACAGGATGCGGTTTCACACCTCACTACAAGGATATCGAGGATATGTACGAGAAGTTCCACGATCAGGGCTTTGAGGTACTTGATGTTCCCTGCAATCAGTTCGCAGGCCAGACACCCGGAACTGACGATGAGATCCACGAGTTCTGCCAGCTTCATTACAATACAAAGTTTCCCCAGATGAAGAAGTCTGATGTCAACGGCGAAGATCAGCTTCCGCTCTTTAAATATTTAAAGGAGCAGAAAGGCTTCGAGGGCTTTGGTAAAGGACCTTCAGCCCTTGCAATGGGAGTTATGCTTAAGAAAATTGACAAGGATTATAAGAACAATCCTGATATCAAGTGGAATTTCACCAAGTTTGTCGTAGACAGAAACGGTGAAGTAGTAGCAAGATTCGAGCCCACCGAGAAGATGGAGAATGTTGCTGCGTGTGTTGAAAAGCTTATCTGAATTTTTGTAGTTTCATATTCCCCTCTTTTAAGAGAAACAGTAGCAACAGGCCACTGTTTCTCTTTAGTGGTTTTAAAAACGGATGAAAGGTTTTTACAGGGAGATATCTTATGAAGTATAGGAAAAACAGGCAGGGCGGAGACATATCTATTCTGGGATACGGTTGTATGCGTTTTACCAAAACAGCTACAGGCGCTATAGATATTGCCAAAGCCGAGAAGGAAATGATGAAGGCTTATGAGATGGGAGTAAATTACTACGATACGGCCTACATCTATCCCGGAAGTGAAGCAGCAGTCGGAGAAATCCTTGAGAAAAATAATATCCGTGACAAGATCCAGATTGCCACAAAGCTTCCCCAATATCTCATTGCAAGCAGAGCTGCCATAGATAAATATTTTGCTGAGCAGCTATCAAGGCTCCGCACCAATTATATCGACTATTATCTGATGCACATGCTTACAGATATAGAGGCCTGGAACAAGCTTAAGAAGCTGGGAATCGAGGAATGGATAAAGGAAAAGAAGGCATCGGGTGAGATAAGGCACATCGGATTCTCTTTTCATGGAAATACCGAGATTTTCATTGAGATACTAAATGCCTACGACTGGGATTTCTGTCAGATACAGTACAACTATCTCGATGAGGTGTCACAGGCTGGAAGGAAAGGCCTTGAGGCAGCAGGAGAAAAGGGTATTCCCGTAATCATCATGGAGCCTCTTAGAGGTGGAAAGCTGGTGGATCAGCTCCCTGAAAAAGCAAAGAAGCTTATTGCAGAGGATGAAAAGAAAAGAACAGCTCCTGAACTTGCTTTCAGGTGGCTGTGGGATCAGCCCCAGGTAACCTGCGTCCTTTCCGGAATGAATTCAGTAGAGATGGTGGAGGAAAACTGCCGCGTTGCATCAGAGGCAGAGGTAGGAGAGTTCACAGAAAAGGACTTTCAGCTTATAGAAGGTATAAAAAACAGCATAAATGAGCATTTGAAGGTGGGCTGCACCGGCTGCGGATACTGCATGCCCTGCCCGAGAGGTGTTGATATTCCAAGTACCTTCAGGTGCTACAATGCAATGTACATGGATGATAAGAAATCAGGTAGAGAAGAGTACCTTAGAGTTGTTGGCCTGAGGAAGGACACAGGACTTCCATCCCAGTGCGTAGCCTGCGGAAAATGCGAAAGTCATTGTCCACAGCACATTCATATCATAGAAGAGCTGAAAAAAGCAGACAGGGATTTAAGGCCTTTGCCGTATAAGATAGCTATAGCTTTTGCCAGAAAATTCCTATACAGAAAATGATTATTGATTTTTTATTACAAGTTAATATTTTTAAATAACGACATGGGATAGAATTAAGGCATAGTGGAAAAGTATACTATGCCTTATTTTTATGCAAAAATTCAGAGAATGCGCGAGGGAAACCTATGCCAAACCAAGTGAAGAAAACTGGCCCAAAAAAAGCAAAGTATGAAATTGGAAGTATTCCAAAGGGTATTCCCGGTGGATTTTTTATATATTGTGCAGACGGCGATGGTGAGATAGTTTTTGCTGATGAAAACATTGTTAAATTGTACGAATGTGACTCCTTTGAGGACTTCAGAAAGTTTACAGGCAATTCCTTTAAGGGAATGGTCTATCCTGAGGACTACAGTGCAATAGATGGCGAGATCAGCAAACAGACAGTATTTGGTGCCATGCGCCACGATTATGTGCGCTATCGTATAAAAACAAAGAAGGATAATATCAGATATGTGGAGGACTTCGGACACCTTGTTCACGGTGAGAACGGGGTCAGCTATTACTATGTCTATATAGTGGATATAGATCAGAATGAATTCTACAATCAGAATAAGAACAGCTATGCCGAGTCTCAGATCCTTGAGATGAACCAGGAGACCGATACTCTTACGGGAATGTGGAATCAGGCGCATTTTTACAGGGTTGTTCAGGAAAAAATGGCGGATCCTGACATAAGAGCTCAGGGAATAACTGTCATTTATTTTGATCTTAATCATTTCAAGCTTTTTAATGAAAAATATGGTTTCAAGAAGGGTGACGAGCTTTTGTATGAAATTGCAAGGAGGCTCTGGCATTCCTTCTTAGAGCGCATGGTTGCAAGATTTTCAGAGGATCATTTTGTAGTATGCACTCTCACCAGGGAAGTGGAGCCGATAGTCCTTAAGATCCACGAGGACATCGCAAAGCTTGTACCCGGTGCAAAGCTTGAGATAAAGGCCGGAATCTACAGAGTGGAAGAGGACTGCAACGATATAGGGCTTGCCTGCGACCACGCAAGACTTGCCTGCAAGAGCATTAAGACCAGATATGATACGCCTTACATTTTCTATAATGAGGCCATTCATTCAAAGCTCCAGATGCAGCAGTTCGTTCTTGATAATATAGACGACGCGGTCGAGCATGAAAATATCAAGGTTTTCTACCAGCCGGTAGTTCGCACAAGAACCGGTGAAATATGCGGCTATGAGGCCCTTGCAAGATGGAAGGACCCTGAAAAGGGGCTTATTTCTCCTGCAAGCTTTATTGATATCCTGGAGGAGCACAGACAGATTCACAAGCTTGATCTTTTTGTGCTGAAGAAGGTGTGCGAGGACTATGCAATGCTCCGTGACAGGGGAGAGATGCTGGTTCCCGTTTCTATCAATCTTTCCAGACTTGATTTCAATCTGTGCAATGTAATTGATGAGGTTGAAAAATGCAGGAAAGCCGTCGACATGCCTGTAAACATGATAGACATCGAGATTACAGAGAGTGCGCTGACAGATGATGATGCCCTTATAAAAAGGGAAATAGATCAGTTCAGAGAGCTTGGCTATCAGGTATGGATCGATGATTTCGGAACAGGATATTCTTCTCTTACAAATATACTTAATTATAAATTCGATACATTGAAGATCGACCTGGCCTTCCTTCGTCAGTACGACAAGAATCCCAGATCAGGAGCGGTGCTTGGATTTATCGTTCAGGCTGCCCACACTATGGGCCATGTGACGCTGACAGAGGGTGTTGAGACCGAGGAGCACTTCGAATTTTTAAAGACCATCGGCTGTGATAAGGCACAGGGATATCACTTCGGAAAACCGGAGCCCATGGAAGAAAGCCGAAAGTTTACGTCCTTTAGCGGAATGACCTGGGAAAAATATCAGCCTGAATAATTACTTTATTTTTATTCAAAATATGGTAAACTACTAGCAATTGTGTTAAACGGAATATTGCTGTAAGAGGAGGATGAAAAAATGTACGTTACATGTTTGGACCTGGAAGGTGTGCTTGTTCCCGAGATCTGGATCGCTTTTGCTGAGGCAACAGGAATCCCGGAGCTTAAGAGAACAACAAGAGATGAGCCTGATTATGACAAGCTCATGAAGTTCAGAATCGATATCCTTAAGGAGCACGGCCTTGGTCTTAAGGAGATTCAGGACACTATTGCTACTATCGATCCCCTGCCGGGCGCTAAGGAGTTCCTTGATGAGCTTCGTTCTATCACACAGGTTCTCATTCTGAGTGATACATTTACCCAGTTTGCTACACCTCTTATGAAGAAGCTTGGCTGGCCTACAATTTTCTGTAACAGTCTTGAGGTTGCAGATAACGGTGAGATCACAGGCTTTAAGATGCGCTGTGACAAGGGTAAGCTCACAACAGTAAAGGCTCTTCAGAGCATTGGCTTTGATACCATCGCCAGCGGTGACAGCTTTAACGACCTTGGTATGATCGAGGCAAGTAAGGCAGGCTTCCTGTTCAGAACAACTGATCAGATAAAGAAGGATTATCCTCAGTTCCCTGCATTTGAGAGCTATGATGAGCTTCTTGGTGCTATTAAGGAACAGCTTAAAAAGTAATAAAAATCTTTCAGGAGATTATTGATGAAACGGAATTACAAATTCACTCTCAGTTACGACGGAACCAGATTCTATGGATGGGAGAGACAGCCAAATAAGGATATGACCATACAGGGTAAGCTGGAGTCGGTTCTCACAAGAATGGTGGGACTTCCTGAGGGCGAATCCGTACAGGTCATAGGAGCCGGCAGAACTGATGCCGGAGTTCATGCAAGAGCAATGACTGCCAACGCCATGCTGGATACGGACATGACTGAGGAGGAGATTCAGAACTACATGAACACCTATCTTCCCGAGGACATAAGTATAAATGATGTGAGAGCCTGCTCAGACAGATTCCACAGCAGATACAACGCCCTTGGTAAGACCTACAGATATACCTGCTATTATGGCAATACAAAGCCTGTTTTCGACAGGAAATATGTTACGGTTCTGGATCAGAAGCCTGATGCGGAGCTTATGAGAAAGGGTGCCGAGTATATAATCGGAACCCACGATTTTAAGAGCTTTTGCGGAAATACCAGGATGAAAAAGTCCACCGTTCGCTGTGTGGACAACATCAAAATAGAGGAGAGCGGCCCCCAGATTAGGCTGTATTTCCACGGAAACGGCTTTTTGCAGAACATGGTAAGGATAATGACCGGAACTCTTCTGGAGGTTGGCTATGGCAACATAAAACCGGAAGAGATCGGAGCCATAATAGAAGCCTGTGACAGACAAAAAGCAGGCCCCACGGCACCGCCGCAAGGCCTTTGTCTCATGAAGGTTGATTACTAAAAAACAGAGCAGCTCGTCGCTGCTCTGTTTTCCTATGTCGGTTATTATAAATCAGATGCTACTGAGTAAGTAACGAGGTAGTCATCATATTCAGGAAGGAGCATACCGATTTCCTGAGTGTTTGAGCTGCCGCTTCTTAAGGAGTAGCCATAATCTCCGATATTTACTGTATCAAAAGCAACTGCTTCGCCGTTCTTAAAGAAGATGCTTCTTACGTTGATGCAGCCAACATCCTCAGAGGAATAGTTTGTTCCTGTTACTGCGAGGGCGCTGTCTATGCCTGCTTCAACATCAAAGCCTACTGCATCATATCTGCAGTTATCTGTTTCTTTCACGGTTATTTCGTAGGAGAATTCTGTTGCTTCTTCGATATCACTGTTTTTAAACTGGCCGTAAAGCATGAAGGACTGACCCTTTTTAACGGCAGAAGCACCGTCAGTTACGGATTTTACGGGATTACCGTTTGCCTTAAGGGCGTAAAACTTCGCAATTACAGACAGATCCTTGTCTGAAACGTTCTTAGCTACAACTACATATCTGGTATGAATCCCGTCGATATCGGAAATGAGGTATTCACCCTCGATCTTAATACCATCTGCAGTTTGATTTGCGGCGTATGAAATTATTGCTGAACTTGTGAACATGCTGATAATAACAGCGATTGCAATGATTAGACTGTAGATTCTCCTCATACCGGACACCTCCTGTTGCTTTGGTGTATTTAGAATATCAGACGACAATAAATATATCGTAAAGCAAATCTAAAAAATCTATATACTGGAGGGTTTTTGGCCTCCAAAATTTTTTGGAATATTTTGGTACATTTTAAGTATTGACAGTACGAAACTATTTTTTTGCTTTTTGTAGTTCTTAATATATGCTATAATCTAGTTTGGCTATGTGGATAGCCAGGTGTCTTTTTAGACATAACAGCAAGTTGGAAATGTGGTAATTTATATGGCAACGAACACGGAGGGTCAGGGATCAGGCGTGGATCGTTCCAGGCGAATCCGCTTTTTGAGGAGGTTGATCCTCGTATCTATTGCAGTTTCGTGCCTTATTCCTACGTGCATCTGTATTTTCCTTGTCATTCGAAACGGACATACCAGTAGAATGCTTAATAAAGCAAAGGAGGAGTTGTCCTGGTACGAAGAACATTATGGGGAGGAGCTTTTAGCAGGCGGTGAGATCGATGATCCGATAAAGCCCAAAGAGAACGGCTCTGAAGCTACAAAAGGAAATGACCAGGTGGAGGCTCCGGATACAGAAGACGGAGAGCCAATGGCAGAAGCAGAGGTCACAGGTGGCGCGGGGCAGGTTACGGCCGGAGATACAGCCATCGCAGAAGGACCGGATGAATGGGACGGAACAAGAAGAGTATACATAACCTTTGATGACGGGCCCAGCACATCAACAAATACAATACTAGATATACTCGACCAGTACGGTGTGAAGGCAACATTCTTTGTGACAGGTAAGGAAGGCAGCGAGTACGCTGAGGTGTACAAGCGTATTGCCAGCAGCGGACATACGATAGGAATGCACTCCTACAGTCACAAGTACAGCGAGCTTTATGAATCGCTGGGAAGTTTTTCTGCTGATCTTCATAAATTACAGACATTTTTGTATGAGACGACAGGAGTCTGGTCGAAGTATTACAGATTTCCGGGCGGAAGCTCCAACACAGTCAGCAATGTTCCGATGGATGAGCTGATAAAATATCTGGAGCTTGAGAATATTTCTTACTTTGACTGGAATGTAGCCAGCAGTGATGACAGAGCCGGAATCAATAAGGACATAATAGTGGCCAATGTCATGACGGGAGTGCCCAAGTTTCATGAGGCGATAATACTTCTGCATGATGCGCAGGATAAACAGGCCACGGTAGAAGCCTTGCCTGAGATTATCGAACAGATACAGGCGATGGATAACACAGTGATAGTTCCGATAACGGAGGATACGTTACCGGTTCAACATATCAGCAATTCTCAGTAAATATATAAACGGGAGGAAGAGAAAATGGGATTTTTTTCAGAGCTGAAAAGTGATCTCTCTCAGGCTGCAAAGACAATTTTGCCTGAGGAAGGTGATGATGCTAAGATCCTTGGGGAAGCTGCCGTAAAAGAAGCAGTTGTTAAGCCGAAGACAGAGGCTGAGGTAAAGAAGGACCTTAATGAGATGCTTGATCACCTTGATGAAATCAAGCTCGACGAAGGTGGGGCAGAAGAAGCGGCTAAGGAGCCGGAAGTAGTTGAAGAGGAAGTTAAGGAAGAGAAGGTTGAGGAAGTGGCAGTTGAACAGCCTGCTAAGCCTGTAATTCCTGAGACTCCCGTAGTTAAGGAGGAGGCTCCTGTAGTAATTCCTGAACCTGAAGAGGATGTGGAAGAGGAAGCCAGCTTCGAGGAGGAAGATACAGAGGATACAGTAGCTGACCTTGCAGCTTCTCTTAGCGCAATTGAGTCAATCGCTAAGGTAAAGGCTGAGGAGGCTCCTGTGTATGAAGAAAGACATACTACAAATTATAATAACAATGGGGGATTTGATACAATGGATATTCAGCAGCAGACACCTACAGATGAGACAGCCAGCATAACAGAGGGTATGAGGATTGTTGGTAATCTTGAGACAACAGGATCACTTGATCTTATTGGTAAGATTACAGGTAACGTTACATGCCTCGGTAAGCTCAATGTAACAGGCGAGATCGAGGGTGATTCAAAGGCAGCAGAGATTTACGCTGAGGCAGCAAGAATCACAGGTGAAGTCAGAAGTAACGGAAGTGTTAAGATTGGTCAGAGTACAGTAGTTATCGGTAACATCTTTGCTACAAGCGCTGTTATCGCAGGCGCTGTAAAGGGTGACATCGATGTTCCCGGCCCTGTAGTTCTTGATACAACTGCTATCGTTATGGGTAACATCAAATCACAGTCAGTACAGATTAACAATGGTGCCGTTATCGAAGGTAATTGCTCACAGTCTTACGCTGAGGTTAATCCTTCTGCATTCTTTGACGGACTTAAAGGACAGAGATAATGAGAATACTTTTAAAATTAAGTGGCGAAGCACTTGCAGGCCCGAACAAAACCGGTTTTCACGAGGACACAGTTCGCGGCGTGGCTTTGCAGGTAAAGAAGCTTGTTGACGATGGAACACAGGTAGGTATCGTTATTGGTGGCGGTAACTTCTGGAGAGGTCGCACAAGCGAGAATATCGACAGAGTTAAGGCAGACCAGATCGGTATGCTTGCAACTATTATGAACTGCATCTACGTTTCAGAGATTTTCAGAAGCGTAGGAATGATGACCAACATACTTACACCCTTTGAGTGTGGCTCTTTCACCAAGCTGTTTTCCAAGGACAGAGCCAACAAGTATTTTGAAAAGGGCATGGTAGTGTTCTTTGCAGGTGGTACAGGACATCCTTATTTCTCAACAGATACAGGTGCTACACTTCGTGCTATTGAGATCGAGGCAGATACAATCCTTCTTGCTAAGGCAGTAGACGGAGTATACGACAGCGATCCTGCTACCAATCCTAATGCAAAGAGATATGACACCATCAGCATTGATGAGGTTGTAGCTCAGAACCTTCAGGTTGTCGACATGACTGCTTCAATAATGGTAAAAGAGAACCATATTCCGATGAGGGTATTCGCACTTCAGGAAGAAAATAGTATAATAAAGGCAGCGAGTGGTGACTTCAACGGAACCACTGTTACAGCTTAAACTATAATCCGGAGGATGAGTGTATGAATGAAAAAGTAAAGCCTTATGAAGAAAAAATGACCAAAGCTTTTGACTTTCTTGCCAGCGAGCTTGCATCAATACGTGCAGGACGTGCTAATCCGCATGTTCTTGATAAGCTCAAGGTTGATTATTACGGAACACCCACACCTCTTCAGCAGGTTGGTAATGTTTCAATACCTGAAGCTCGTATGATCCAGATAGCACCTTGGGATAAGAGCCTTATAAAGGACATCGAGAAAGCTATCCTTGCTTCAGACATCGGTATCACACCCAGCAACGACGGTAGTGTTATCAGACTTATTTTTCCTGAGCTTACTGAGGAGCGCAGAAAGCAGCTCGCTAAGGATATCAAGAAAAAAGGCGAGGACGCTAAGGTTGCTGTAAGAAATATCCGCAGAGACGGTAATGATTCCTTTAAGAAGCTTAAGGGAACTGACGTGTCAGAGGATGAGATTGCTGAACTTGAGGAAGATCTTCAGAAGATGACAGATAAGTTCGTTAAGAAGATTGACGAAGCAGTAGAAGAAAAGAGCAAAGAGATCATGACTGTATAAAGTAATCACCTGGCGAGGGCATAGCCCGAGAGCAGAACTACCTTGTGAAAATGTCAAAAATTAAGAGCCTGTGGGTCATAGCACAGGCTCTAATTATACTACCGAACGAAATTGATTTACTGAATTATTCCCAATAGTGTACTGGAATTTCGTTCGCTAGTCGGGTGTATTGACACCTGAAATTATTAACAAGTATGCATTAGAGAAAAGCACTTAGGAGGTGCAATTTGGAAGAGAATAAAAAAATACCACAGCATGTAGCTATTATTCTTGACGGTAACGGAAGATGGGCAAAAGCCAAGGGACTTCCCAGAAACTACGGCCACAAGCAGGGCGCTAAGGCTGTAGAGGACATCCTTGTAGTAGCAAGAGATATGGGAATAAAGTACCTTACTGTTTACGCGTTCTCCACAGAGAACTGGAACAGACCCGAGACTGAAGTTTCAGCTCTTATGATGATCCTCAGAACATATCTTAAGAGCAGTATCAAGAAGTCCATGAAGAACAATGTGCGCTGCCAGGTTATCGGAGAGAGAAGCAGACTTTCCGATGATATCAATGCGGCAATTGATGAGCTTGAGACAGCTACTGCAGGTAATACAGGACTTACATTTACAATTGCGATCAATTACGGAAGCCGTGATGAGATAGTTCGCGCCGTAAGAAAGGTTGCAGATAAATGTAAAGCAGGCGAGATAAGCGCTGAAGAGATAACTGAGGATCTGATCAATCAGAATCTTGATACAGCTAATCTTCCTGATCCTGATCTTCTTATTCGCACCTGTGGTGAGCAGCGCCTCAGTAATTTCCTTCTGTGGCAGTGTGCTTATACTGAGTTTTACTATACAGATGTTGCATGGCCTGATTTTGATGAGGCGCAGCTTCAGATGGCGGTTGATGCTTATGGCAATCGTAACCGTAAATATGGCGGTCTTAATGACGCTGAATAAAAACTAATTCCTTATATGAGAGGATAAAATATGAAGACTAGAGTAATGAGTGGTGCCGTCCTTGTAGTTTTGCTTGTATTGACACTTGTAACCGGCGGTCTGATAACGGGAGGAGTACTCTTTTTAGTATCGATTATAGGATATAGAGAGCTCTCATTTGCCCTGGGGGTCTGCGGCGAGGATAAAAAGACAAATCTTCCTGAGCTGCTGGGGCTCGTGGCAGTCTGTGCTCATTATCTTGTAATGATGACCATCGGCTCTAACATGACCTTTTTTGTAGCTGTGATAATGGGATTATTTGTAGCTGAGGCGGCAGCCTTTGTGTTTAAGTATCCTGAATACAAATCCCATCAGCTGATAGGCTCTGTATTTTCATTTATTTATGCACCCATGATGCTTTCCTTTATCTATCTTCTTAGGATGTTCCCGACAGGAAAGTATCTTGCATGGCTTCCATTCATAGCATGGATTTGTGACACCTTTGCATACTTCACAGGCGTTGCATTCGGAAAGCACAAGCTTTGCCCTATACTTTCTCCCAAGAAGACCATTGAGGGAGCAGTCGGAGGAGTTGTAGGAAGCGTTCTTGCAGGTGTTCTTTTCGGATATGTATATGCAACCTATGCTGATCCGGGAATGGATGTTAAGAAGGCTATTATCAGCTTTGCGGTTATGACTCTTGTGGCTGGCATTATATCCCAGATTGGAGATCTTATCGCTTCCGGTATCAAGAGAGAACATGGCATTAAGGATTATGGTAATCTTATCCCCGGACACGGCGGAATAATGGATAGATTTGACAGTGTAATCTTCATTACACCGGCTATATATTTTTTATCACTACTGTTCTTACAGTAAATATGTGAGGTTTTATTTATGAAAAGAAAAATAATTCTTCTTGGATCAACCGGTTCAATAGGTACTCAGACCCTTGACGTTGCAAGGGCTAACCCTGACGATCTTAAGATTGTTGGTATCGCTGCCAATAAGAGCGTCGATAAGTTGGAGCAGCAGGTAAGGGAATTCAAGCCCAAATATGTTGCCATGTACGACGAGGAGGCAGCAAAGGAGCTTAAGGTAAAGCTTGCAGACCTTCCGGTTAAGATCTTTTCAGGAATGGAGGGACTTGTAGAGATTACGCAGGTTCCCGATGCAGATACAGTTCTTACAGCAGTTGTAGGTATGATCGGTATCAGACCTACCATGGCTGCAATTGAGAGCGGTAAGGATATTGCGCTTGCAAACAAGGAGACCCTTGTTACTGCAGGTCATATCATCATGCCCCTTGCTGCTAAGATGAACGTAAGCATTCTTCCTGTAGACAGTGAGCACAGTGCTATTTTCCAGTCACTTAACGGTGAGCCCAGGAACAAGCTTGAGAAGATCCTTCTTACAGCATCAGGTGGCCCTTTCAGAGGTAAAAAGCGCGATGAGCTCGCTAATATGACAGTTGATGATGCACTTAAGCACCCCAACTGGGATATGGGACCTAAGGTAACAATAGATTCCGCATCTTTAGTAAATAAGGGACTTGAGGTCATGGAGGCAAGATGGCTCTTTGACGTTTCACTTGATCAGATCCAGGTTGTAATACAGCCCCAGAGTATAATCCATTCAATGGTTCAGTTTGTGGACGGCGCTGTTATGGCTCAGCTTGGCGTGCCGGATATGAAGCTGCCTATTCAGTATGCGCTTTTCTATCCTGACAGAATGCCTATGAGCGAGGAGAGACTTGATTTCTTTGAGCTTTCACAGATCACCTTTGAAAAGCCCGACACAGATACATTTATGGGACTTAAGCTTGCTTATGACGCTGCAAGAGCAGGAGGAAGTATGCCTACAGTTTTCAATGCGGCTAATGAGATGGCAGTTAAGAAATTCATCAACAGAGAGATCAAGTTCCTTGAGATATACGATATGATCTCTGGAGCTATGGCTCATCACACAAGGATTGATAATCCTAATCTTGAAGAGATACTCAGAGCAGAAGCTGAGACCTATGAGTATCTCGGAAATAAATGATAAATCACAAATGTGAGGAACGTAAATGTTAGTAAGCGTTATTTTGTTTTTTATAATTTTCGGGGTACTTGTTACGACCCATGAGCTGGGACACTTCCTTATAGCCAAGGCAAACGGCATAAGAGTCCTTGAGTTCTTTATAGGAATGGGACCCATACTTTTTAAAAAGCAAAAGGGGGAAACTCTTTACAGCATAAGACTCCTGCCCATCGGCGGAGCCTGCAGATTTGAAGGCGAGGATGATATCGACGGAGAGGATCACAGCTATGACGAGAGATCCTTCCCCAATGCCAATGTCTGGGCCAGAATAGCAGTCCTTTTCGGAGGCCCCTTCTTTAATTTCATTACTGCGATGATTCTTGCGATAATCGTAGTTGCCAATGCACCCTGGGATTTTCCGGTGGTTTCTGGACTTACTGAAGAGAATTCCGCTGCAGCTGAGGCAGGACTTCAGGAGGGAGACCTCATCGTCTCTGTGGATGGCGAGAAGATTTATCTTGCTTCCGAGGTTTCTGTGATATCACAGTTCAGCCAGGGCGGAGTCATGAAGATCGACTTTGAGCGTGATGGCGAGCTTATGCACACAGAGCTTACACCTCATTATGATGAGGAGCAGGGCCGCTATTTCATGGGAGTGTACATAGGAAAATACGAGAGAATTACAGGACTTAAGATAATTCCTTATGCTTTCCATGACGTACTTTTCTACTTTAAGAGCACCTACAGAAGCCTTGCACTTCTTATTCAGGGAAGACTCTCAATGAGAGATGTTTCAGGCCCTGTTGGAATGGTGAAAATAGTTGATGATACCTACGAGGCAGTCAGTCCTTATGGTATCTCATCAGTGGTTCTCACCATGCTGGAGCTTATGATACTTCTGTCTGTGAACCTGGGAGTTATGAACCTTCTTCCCTTCCCGGCACTTGACGGCGGAAGACTGGTATTCCAGTTTATTGAGGTAGTAAGAGGTAAACCGGTTCCCAGAGAAAAGGAAGGAATGGTTCACCTTGTTGGAATGGTAGTACTAATGGCATTTATGCTTGTAGTTGTTATAAGTGATATTTCTAAGTTTATGAATTAAGGAGCGTATTATGGCATATAGGGATAATACTAAGGTTGTTCATATTGGGGATAAGGTCATCGGTGGCGGCAATCCTATCATGATTCAGTCAATGACTAACACACCTACTGAGGATGTGGAGAAAACCGTATCCCAGATTCTTGCACTTGAGGCAGCAGGCTGTGACATCGTCAGATGCACTGTTCCTAACCAGGAAGCTGCTGATGCTATCAAGAGTATAAAGAGCAGAATCCATATTCCGCTTGTTGCGGACATTCATTTTGACTACAAGATGGCTATTGCCGCAATGGAGAACGGTGCTGACAAGATCAGAATCAATCCCGGCAATATCGGATCAAAGGATAGAATCGAGGCAGTTGTTAAGACTGCCAAGGAGAGAAATATTCCTATCAGAGTAGGCGTTAACAGCGGATCTCTTGAGAAGGACCTTCTTGAAAAGTACGGCGGAGTTACAGCCGAGGGTCTTGTTGAGAGCGCTCTTGATAAGGTGCATATCATCGAGGATTTTGGCTATGACAATCTTGTTATCAGTATCAAATCCTCCAACGTTATGCTGTGCTTTGATGCACATAAAAAGCTTGCAGAGAAGACCAACTATCCGCTTCATGTAGGTATTACAGAGGCAGGAACTCTTTATGGTGGTAATATCAAATCCTCAATCGGACTTGGAATTATCTTAAATGAAGGTATAGGTGATACCATCCGTGTATCTCTGTCAGGCGATCCTACAGAGGAGATCAGAACAGCCAAGATGATACTTAAGACCCTTGGTCTTAGAAAGGGCGGAATCGAAGTTGTTTCCTGTCCTACCTGCGGAAGAACCAAGATCAATCTCATCGGCCTTGCCAATGATGTTGAGAAGATGGTTCAGGAATTCCCGCTTGATATCAAGGTTGCAGTTATGGGCTGCGCTGTAAACGGACCCGGTGAAGCAAGAGAAGCAGATATAGGCGTCGCAGGCGGAATCGGAGAAGGACTCCTTATTAAGCACGGCGAAGTTATTAAAAAGGTTCCCGAGGCAGAGCTTATCAATGCCCTCCGGGAAGAATTAGTAAATTGGAAGTAAAATAGCCTCCTCCCTCAGGGAGAAGGTGTCGGCGTAGCCGACGGATGAGGGTTAAAACGGTATGAGAAAACCATTTCTTGAGGTGTTTCAGACATTAAAACTGGACCCACACACAAAAGAAGAACTGTCAGATGTGCAGGTCGAGAAGATATCCACAACGGAGAAAAAGGATCTCGTACGCATATATCTATCCAGTAATCGCCTTATCGATAAGGCAGATGTTGTAAAGGCAGAGAAGGAAATCAAAAACCAGCTCTTTAAGGAGACCAACCTTACGGTTAAGATTTACGAGCGATTTTACCTTTCTGCCCAGTACACTCCACAGAACCTGTTGGATATGTACAAGGACAGTATTCTTCTTGAATTCAAAAACTACGATCCAATAGAATATACGATTTTAAAATCCGCAGACTTCTCATTTCCGGAATCAGACAGAGTTGAACTGGTTCTTGAGGAGTCTGTTATTGCTGAGAAAAAAAGCAGCGACATCCAGCGCATTTTAGAGAAGATTCTAAATGACCGCTGCGGTTTTGCTGTAAAAATGGATGTCTCCTATAAAAAGGCAACGACAAAGAAGAAGGAAGTTGACTATTCCAAGGAAACAACCAAGCTTGCAAGAAAGCTCGAAGCTGCGGAGGAACAGTCAGAGCAGAAGCACAGAGAGAAGGATGCTGCCAAGGCAGCTGAAGCAGGTGCAGCCAAGACGGAGAGTAAGCCCGCAGAGAAGGCTGCTGCAAAGCCCGCAGGCTCAGAGAGTAAGTTTGGAAACAGAGGTAAAGCCGGTGCAGGCGGAGGAAGCAAATTCTTTAAGAAGGGCTCCGCAAGCAGCTTTAAGCGCTCAGACGATCCCAATATCATCTACGGAAGAGATTTCGAGGATGATACCATCAACATCGAAGAAATTGTTGGTGAGATGGGTGAAGTTACCGTCAGAGGTCAGGTAATAAGCTACGAAAGACGAGACATCAGAAATGAGAAGGCAATCCTTATCTTCTCAATGACTGACTTTACCGATACCATAACCTGTAAGGTATTTGCAAAGCAGGAGAATGTTCCCGAGCTTGAACAGGACATCAGGAAAGGGGCATTTCTTAAGGTGCGCGGAATTGCCATGGTCGATAAGTTTGACCATGAGGTTACAATCCAGAGTGTTGCGGGAATCCGCAAGATACCTGACTTTACCACCAAGCGTGTGGACGAGGCAGAGTTCAAGAGAGTCGAGCTCCACTGCCACACCAAGATGTCCGATATGGACGGTGTATCTGAGGTTAAGGACATTGTTAAGCAGGCATACAAATGGGGAATGCCCGGTGTTGCCATTACAGACCACGGCGTAGTTCAGGCCCTTACTGATGCCAACCACGCCTGGGAGGATCTCTGGAAGGAGGAAAAATCAAGACGCAAGGAGGCCGGTGATAAGAATCCTGACAGGCAGGACTTTTTCAAGGTTATTCAGGGCGTCGAGGGTTATCTTGTCGATGACCTTAAGGAGATAGTAATAAATAACAAGGGGCAGAAGGTTGCAGGCTCTACCTTTGTAGTATTCGATATAGAGACCACTGGCTTTTCTCCAGTTAATAATAAGATCATAGAGATCGGTGCCGTTAAGATGACGGACGGTGTTATCACTGACCGTTTTTCAGAGTTCATTGATCCCAAGGAGCCTATTCCCTTCAGAATCACAAGACTTACCAGCATCACTGATGACATGGTAATGGGATGTCCCACAAGGGATGAGATAATCCCGAGGTTCGTGGAGTTCTGCGGCGATGCTATTTTGGTAGGCCATAACGTAGGCTTCGATATCAGCTTTATAAATGAAAACTGCAAGCAGCTCGGTATAGACGTGGATTACACTACGGTCGATACCATGGGACTTTCCCGTGCATTTTTCCCGAGACAGGCTAAGCACAATCTGGATGCACTGTGTAAGACTCTGGGCGTCGTAAATGAGCACCATCACCGTGCGGTTGATGATGCTGAGTGTACTGCCAAGATTTTCCAGAAGTTCATGCCTATGCTGGAGGAGGAAGGCGCAGATGACCTCAACAAGGTGAATGCCCTCGGAGCCTCCAATCCTGAGATTGTTAAGCACTTAAGGACTCACCATATCATTCTTCTTGCGAAGAATACAGTTGGCCGCGTGAATCTCTATACCCTTGTAAGTAAATCCCATGTGGATTACTTCAGCAGATTCCCGAGAATACCTAAGAGTGAGCTTATAAAATACAGAGAGGGCCTTATCATAGGCTCTGCTTGCTGTGCAGGTGAGCTCTACGGCGCTGTGGTTGAGGGAAGAGCAGAGGACGAGATAGCAAAAATTGTTGATTTCTACGACTATCTTGAGATTCAGCCTGTTGCAAACAACCACTTCATGGTGGACTCAGAGCGCTATGAGGATATCAATTCCGATGATGATATCAGGGAGATCAATAAGAGGATCGTCAAGCTGGGAGAGCAGTATGGCAAGCCTGTTGTTGCTACCTGTGACGCTCACTTCTTAAATCCTGATGATGAGATATACAGAACCGTTATCATGGCAGGTAAGGGTATGAACGAGGAAGAGCCGGCGCCGCTTTTTGTGCGTACTACTGCGGAGATGCTTGCTGAGTTTGATTACCTTGGTGCTGCCAAGGCCAACGAGGTTGTAATAGAGAACACCAGAGATATCCTCAGAAGGTGCGACAGTATTTCTCCTGTGCGCCCTGATAAATGCCCTCCTGTCATCGAGGACAGTGACGGAATTCTCACAAGAATCTGTTACGACAAGGCTCATGAAATCTACGGTGAGAAACTTCCCGAGATAGTTGAGGAGAGACTTGAGAGAGAGCTTAACTCAATTATTAAAAATGGTTTCGCCGTTATGTATATCATTGCTCAGAAGCTGGTTTGGAAGTCCGTGGAGGACGGGTACCTGGTTGGATCCCGTGGTTCCGTAGGATCTTCCTTCGTTGCCTTCGCTTCAGGTATTACCGAGGTTAATTCACTTTCACCTCACTATGTATGCCCGAAGTGTAAATACAGCGATTTTGATTCCGAGGAGGTTCTGGCATACGGCGGTAATTCAGGCTGCGACATGCCTGATAAGAGATGCCCCAAGTGCGGACATATGATGAATAAGGATGGCTTCGACATTCCTTTCGAGACCTTCCTTGGATTTAAGGGTGATAAGGAGCCTGATATCGACCTTAACTTCTCCGGTGAGTATCAGTCAAAGGCTCATAAGTATACGGAGGTTATTTTCGGTTACGGTCAGACCTTCCGTGCGGGAACCATAGCGGGTCTTGCGGATAAGACTGCCTACGGCTTTGTTAAGAAATACTATGACGGTCTCGGTGTTGGAAAAAGAAGATGCGAGATCGATAGAATTACGCAGGGCTGCATCGGTATCAGAAGAGGTACAGGTCAGCACCCCGGTGGTATCATAGTTCTTCCTGTGGGTGAGGATATTAACTCCTTTACTCCGGTTCAGCATCCTGCAAACGATATGACTACCGCAACCATAACAACACACTACGATTATCACTCAATCGATCATAACCTGCTAAAGCTTGATATTCTGGGACATGATGATCCTACCATGATCAGATTTCTTCAGGATTGTACCGGACTTGATCCCAAGACGGTGCCTCTTGATGACCATAATGTTATGGAGCTTTTCATGAGTACCAAGTCTCTTAATATCAGTCCTGACCAGATTGGTGGTACGAAGCTTGGCTGTCTTGGACTTCCTGAGTTTGGTACTGATTTCGCTATGCAGATGGTTATCGATGCGCAGCCCACATCGCTGTCGCATCTTATCAGAATTTCAGGTCTGTCCCACGGAACCGACGTGTGGCTGGGTAATGCCCAGACGCTCATCCAGGAGGGCAAGGCTACGATCGATACCTGTATCTGTTGTCGAGATGACATCATGATATATCTTATTCAGAAGGGAATGGATAAATCACTTTCCTTCAAGACCATGGAGTCAGTTCGTAAGGGTAAGGGCTTAAAGCCCGAGATGGAATCAGCCATGATAGAGGTTGGAGTTCCCGACTGGTACATCTGGTCCTGCAAGAAGATCAAGTACATGTTCCCTAAGGCCCATGCTGCCGCTTACGTTATGATGGCGTGGCGTATAGCATATTTCAAGGTTTATGTGCCTCAGGCGTTTTACGCTGCATGGTTCTCAATTAGAGCTAAGGCTCTTAACTATGAGCACATGTTCCAGGGAGAGGGCACCCTTAAGATGTGGATGAACACATACCGCGCCAAGGGAGATGAGATGACCAACGCGGAGCAAAACGAGCTTGCCGCAATGAGACTTGCTGAGGAGATGTATGAGCGTGGCATAGAGGTTATGCCTATTGATATCTTCAAGGCTGCATCCAGATCCTTCCAGGTATTTGGAGATAAGATAATGCCCAGCCTTCTTAGCATAGATGGCCTTGGTGAAAAAGCTGCCGACCAGATAGTTGAAGCATGTAAGGATGGCGCCTTTATTTCAAAGGACGACTTTAAGCAGAGGACAAAATGCCCTCAGGCTGTTGTTGATAAAATGGCTGATATGGGACTTCTTGGAGATATTCCGGAATCCAACCAGATCAGTATATTTGATTTTATGAAGGGATAAATGGGATTATGCCCTTTTGAAGAATGGGATCCAGCTCTTCTGCACGTACTGGTCTGCTGAAGAGATATCCCTGCATCTTCTTTATTCCCATCTGCCTAAGCAGCTGGTACTGGGCCTCGTTCTCTACACCTACTGCGGCGATGGTTATGCCCATGGCAGATGCGAGACCTGTTATGGACTCAATAAGGATTCTCATGGTCTCATCCGTTTCGGCGGAGGAGATGAGATTTCTGGACAGTTTTATGTAGTTGACACCGCAGGTCATAACATAAGCAAGATTTATACTGCTGCCTCCAAAATCGTTGAGGCTGAGCTTAAAGCCATAGTGATGGAAGGCTTCCAGCGTATCTCTTGAAGAGCTGGAGGATTCCATCATGATATCCGTGGAAATATCCAGGATAATCTTTTTTACATCAAGTTCGAATTCGGCACTAAGGCGCTCTAATGCCTCAATAAATTCCGCGTCGATCATTTGCTGCGCCGCAAGATTTATTGTAAGAGCGATGTTGGTGCCGTATTTTTTATTCCATTTTGATACGGTTTCAAAGGAATCCCGTACAATCCATATTCCAAGGGCTGATAAAACACCGCATTCCTCTGCCACAGGAATGAGGTCGGCAGGAGATACGTTTTCCATATCACCCTTAAGGTGCGGGAAAACCTCAACTCCTAATATTTCTCCGGAGTCTGCGTCCACCTGAGGCTGATAATGAAGCACATAGTCCTTATCGGGAGCTGCATTCTCCACAGTCTTTCTTATGAGCTGCTTTCTGGATATCTGCTCACTCATTTTTACATCAAAGAATTTGCAGCCATCTTTATTTCCGCTCTTTTTTACCATATACATGGCATTATCGGCGTAATTAAGAAGGAGTCCTAAGGTTGTAGCATCGTCCGGATAAATGGCAACACCGATGCTGGCTGAGAGATTGAAGATATAATTATCAAAAATGATAGGTGTATTAAACAGTTTTCTTATAGAATCGGCAGCATTCTCTGCTTCTGAAATATCACTGATTCCATTTAAAATAATCAGGAATTCATCGCCGCCCATTCGGAATGCTCTGTAATCAGAAGGAAGTCGGCCAAGCCTTTTTCCTATTTCCTTTAACACTTCATCACCCATCTCATGACCATAGGTGTCGTTAACAGGCTTAAAGTGATTAAGATCCGTGCAAAAAACAGCAAATTTCTCATTGGAAGAAGCATTTTCGCCAATCATTTTTTCTATATATTCAGTGGCAGAGCGTCTGTTTAGAAGTCCTGTGAGCGCATCTGTGGAGGATAGAACATGAAGCTGATCATTTGCTGACTCGAGGTCCTGAGTCTTTTCCTTTATACGCTCCTCAAGCTTGGCATTCTGCTCCTTCTGGCTGTTTATAAGCTCTTCGTTCAGGTACTGGGAATGAAGGGCGTAATTGGTTATGAGATATGAGAGCAGCGTGATCAGGATATACATTCCCAAGGACTGGGGCAAAAAGCTTGTTGAGATCATGATAATATCTACAAGTATCATGCACAGGATAAATACAAACCTGCTCCTTGTGGCCTTTTTTGAGAAGTCTCTTTTCCTGAATTCAAAATCGTAGTTCTTGATGATCTGGAAGGTAGTACCTACTCCCATGAAAATTATGAAAACAATATAGAGAAGATTTGTGAAATCACTTTCTGCATCAATGCCCTGCGCCAGAAGGAAGTTATATCTTATATCCAGGGCAGAGTAGCAGAAAACGCCAATATTTGTAATGAATGGACCTTTGAAGATGTTTTTTATACCGATATGGATGGCGAGTTCAAAGCACATCATCATAACGAAAAAGCTCACGAAAAAGAAAATGAGCTGAGTCCAGTGAATGTGATCATGGGTGTCATCCGAAGCATAGAGGTGGAGCCTTAAAATGAGAACAAAAAAAGAAATAGCAAAGCAGAGGGAGTTAGCAAGAAGAAATGCCATCTCTATCCTGGAATTAGAGAGCTTATACAGCATATATATGGTAATACATGCAGCAAGGCATCCGTTAGGCAGCATGTAGATGAATTCTGTGGTAGCTGATAGTAATTCAGAATCCGGAAAAACGAAATCATTTAAAAGAAATAGAATATCTCCGACAAACCATAGGAATATTCCAAGGGCCATAGCAACAGAGGACCACATGAATTGCCCGAGTCTTTTTAACTCGGATATCAGTAATATGAGTACTAAGCCTACAGTAATGGGAGAGAACAGATCTATTAAAAATGCGTTCTTAAGAAGAGTACTGATAAAGTACACTGCGAATGAAAATGCTATTAAGTAGAGTAGAACTTTTTCCCGTTTCTTAAGCATTTTTACAAGCTCCTTATGTCTAAAAAAGCGCTATTTCTGCGAAAAAAACACGGGTTTTAAGCTGCATAGATATTATATCATAAATTTTTTTCAAAAAGTACTTGCATTTATTCTCGACTTGTAATAATATAATCAAGTCGCCAAACGAAAGGCGAAACAAAACACTATATGGCTCGTTGGTCAAGCGGCTAAGACGCTGCCCTCTCACGGCAGAATCAGCGGTTCGATTCCGCTACGAGCTACTGAATCCCAAATCACAATTGTGATTTGGGATTATCTTTATTTTAATAAATTATATATCTTTATTTCTTATATTTTTTTCCATGATTTTTTATATAAAGTTAATAGTTTTTTCTCTTAAGCTCTCCTAGCATGAAATAAAGAAAAATCAGAAAAGCAAAAGAAAATCCATGCAAATGGATACTTCAATGTTTTGCAAAAACGACAGGAACTTGATGGCCATTTGTATTCAGAGCGAGTAGCAAACAGCAATATGTTCGGCACAAGGAACAGTGGGCTGGCTCATAAGAAACGAAATGTAGTTGTTTCCTGTCATAAAAGAAATGTTTTGTACATAGAATTCTATATTTCTTCAAGTAAAGCAAAGGATGTAGAATTTGAATTTTCCATTGAATAACGAAAAGATGGGGGATAACCTCTTCAACATAAAAAGAGAAGTCGTCGTGACTTCTCTTTTTAAATGATTTTTTATAATAAAAAACCCAAATCACAATTGTGACTTGGGATATAGGGTTGGGCTGTTTACACAGTCAGTAGCTCGTAGCGGAATCGAACCGCTGATTCTGCCGTGAGAGGGCAGCGTCTTAGCCGCTTGACCAACGAGCCATATTTTTGTTTGCTTGTCTTGCGACAGCTTGTTTATACTATTATATTTCCGGAATAATTGCAAGCCTTTTTTGAAAAAAATTTAACTTCTCGGGAGTTTGACAGTTAAATTATATCAGAAGTACTTACAGGCCACAGCTGGTCTGTATTTTTTTGTCAAATTTATATTCTTAATATATAGTAATATATAGCGATATGTGTTATAATAAGGGCTGGGGGATAATTATTATGAAGCTTACAATCTCAAAGTCCAAAAACTCAGAATCGTTTTATATTTCAAAATCCTATATCGATAATTCGGGCAAGAGCACAACTGCTACTGTTCGCAAACTCGGCACTCTATCAGAACTATTAAAGGATCATGGGCCTACTCGTGATGATGTTATTGCATGGTGTAAGAGTG